>CAINOB010000130.1 GCA_903851365.1 uncultured Bacteroidota bacterium | reverse complement strand
ATCTTTGTTTATCAAGAAAATAAGAGAAACTATTGAAGTTGAGAATAACTCTCCGAGTTATTTCCCAACTTCAACAGTTCAACATCATCATCAATATGTTTAATTTGTAATAAAACGGTCAACCCTATTCAGGCATTGTCATTCTGCCTATTGCCCACTGCCTACTGAGTACTATCTCAGTTTCGGATTCTGAATATGCCTCCCGGAATCCCTCTCCGTCTTTTTCTGGATATTCTTTTCTAAAGCATCGGTGAGATTTACGCCGGTTTGATTGGCCAGGCAAATCAGAACCCACAGTACATCGGCCATTTCGTCGTCAATGTTTCTGTTTTTATCGCTTTCTTTCTCAGATTGATCGCCATATCGTCTGGCAATGATCCTGGCCAGTTCTCCAACCTCTTCAGTAAGTATCGCCAGGTTGGTAAGTTCAGAAAAGTATCGAACACCGTAGGTTTTAATCCATTGGTCAACAGTGTCTTGAGCTTCTTGTATTGTCATTGCCTGTTTTTTGAATCTATCCAGATAGTCACCGGTCCGTCGTTAATCAATTCAACTTGCATCATAGCACCGAATTCACCGGTTGCAACTGGTTTTCCGATTTCTTGAACAAGCGTATCCACGAATTGTTCATATAAAGGTATGCTCACGGCCGGAGGTGCAGAGTCGATATAGGAAGGCCGAAACCCCTTTTTTACGCGTGCATGCAGGGTAAACTGCGAAACGACCATCAACTCCCCTTGAATATCCTTAACCGAAAGGTTCATAACCCCCTCTGCATCCTCGAATATTCGCAATCCGGAAATTTTATTCGCCAACCAGTCTATATCCTCTGTTTCGTCGGCTGCCTCAATGCCGACAAGAATCAACAGCCCCTTGCCGATTGATGATTTTACTGCTCCATCAATCGTGACGCTTGCTTCGCTCACCCGTTGTATTAGCGTACGCATCAAATGAAAACTTCTTAGACACTAGAATTTCAACTTCATCTTCTACTCCCTTTGTTCAGTATTACCAAGGCGGCAATCACCCCTGGCACCCATCCGCAGCAGGTGAGAATGAATACAATCACTATCGAACCGCATCCCTGATCGATGACCGCCAATGGTGGGAAAACGATCGAAAGAATGACACGAAAAAGTGACATTTATTTAGTAATTTATTCCGGTAAAAGTACTGAAATTACATATTCCAATCCGCCAAATGAGGGAGCACCTGCTGAAATTTCCCACTTCGGAATGACCCCCTTTTCTTTGGCAACAAGGTCGAAATGAGCCATGGCAATTCCCATGTCGATCATCTGGATATCAACTTGTCTAAAAGCTTTTTGATAACCCGGCTTACGTGAAATATAAAACCGGAACTGATCATGGTCGGCCACGATTCTCCATGGCTGGTTGTTGGAAGCTGAAGGACCGATTCGTACGGCGTCCAGAAGCATTTGCCAGGGATGGCCAACTGGCAGGATCAAAGGTTTTGAGGGTTCCTCATCGAAAAAAAGCTGCTCAGGGGCCAACCGATTTTTCGATCCTGCCCCCAGTCGAATCAGGCGCTCACCCAGACCGCGTGTGGAGGTGGCATATCCTACCGGTGTTATCGCGGGTATAACGTTACCCTCTTTCAAACCCATGGCTCTCGCAAATTCGCTGCGATCGAATGTTCCGCCGAGCCAGCAGGTTCCCAGCCCCATACCGGTAAGTTCCAGTATCAGTTTTTCCAAAGCGTAGCCAAAATCGATAAAACCAATTTTGGATGGAAGTATTTGTCCACCAATGAAATAGCGTGCTCCCTGAATAAATCCGTATGTTCCGAGTTTCAGTTTCTGATTTGAGGCTTCCTGAAGGTTGATCAGTGAAAAACTAAGGGGTGTACCCAATGGACCGATGGAAATTTCCGCAATCTTTTCCTGTATTGTTTCGAGCAGATTATCGGGTAAAAGTTCTGTTCGGTAGGTTCGACGGGATGTTCGGCTGAGAATAATATCTGAAGTTAATAGGGGCTTAAGCATGTAATGAATTCATGAGTTTGAAAAATCGGGGAAAGAAAGTAATTTCAGCCTTTTAAAACGAATAAAAAATGAAAAAACTTGTTTCAACTGCCGCATTGGCTTTGATGGTCCTTTTAGCCGGGAAATCAGTATCCGGTCAGGAGCTTAATAAATTGACCCCGAAAGAGGTGAAAGAGGGATGGCAACTTCTGTTTGATGGTAAATCCATGGATAAGTGGCGTTGCTATAAGATGGATAAAGTTCAGGGATGGGCAATCGAAGATGGTGCAATGACGGCGCTGGGACTTCCCGATGGTAAAGGCGGGGACGTTGTAACCAAGGAAAAATACCAGGATTTTGAGCTGTCACTCGAGTGGAAAATCTCACAGAACAGCAATTCCGGAATATTTTTTCATGTTGTCGAGGGTGACCAGTATGAAACTGTTTATATGACCGGTCCGGAATATCAATTGCTTGATGATATTGGTTATCCGACATCGCATGCCAAGAATCTGACCGCATCAAACTATGATATGCACGCTCCGAAAAATGCACAGGTTAAAACCCTGGATCAATGGAATGTATCAAAAATAGTTGTGAAAGGTGCGCACGTTGAGCATTGGCTGAATGACCGGAAAGTGGTTGAATATGATATGTGGACACCGGAATGGCTCGAGTTGAAGAAAAACTCAAAATGGAAAGATGCCGAAGGCTACGGAAAATTCAAGGAAGGATACATCGCCCTTCAGGATCATGGCGGCTCAACGAGTTTCAGGAATATTAAAATCAGGAAACTGTAAGCATGGCGAAGTCCAACGATAGGGAATATTCGAACGGGGAAATCACCGTTTTCTGGAAGCCGGACCTTTGCATCCATGCAACGATTTGTTTTATGAAGCTTCGTAAGGTTTTTGATCCGACCAAACGTCCCTGGGTAAACATGCAAGGGGCATCAACCCAGGAAATTATTGATATCGTTGATCAATGCCCGACCGATGCCTTAACCTGGAAATGGAACCGCGATCTGTCTGCAGATGAAAAGGAAGTGCTGACTAACGAACCTGCAGGCGATGAAATGGTTCCTGCACCGGTAGCCGAAATCACTATTATCGATAATGGCCCGGCTCTCATTCAGGGAAAGTTTCGCTTGAAAAAAACTTCCGGCGAATTGATCTCCACGGCTGAACAGGTTGCCCTGTGCCGTTGCGGTTCAAGCAAAAACAAACCATTCTGCGATGGCAGCCATCATGGATCAGGCTTCCGGGGATAAGACAATGTGCTAATGACAGCATAAAAAAAAGAGGTCAGGGGTATCAAAGCCACCTAACCTCCTTTTCATTTATCTTGGTTACCAAACCATCCAACCAACTATTTCTTAAATTGGCACATTAGCATATTAGCATATTAGCACATTGATCGGTTATTTTTCGTCGGGCAGATAAATTTCGATGTTTGACCGGTAGTCACCGAGCAGATGTTCTGCAAAGTAGTACCACATGGCATGGTCGAAATATTTAGTGTAGTTTCCATAACCGTGGCGCTGTCCGGGCATAATCATGAAATCAAAACGCTTGCCTGCCTTGATCAAAGCATCAGCTACACGGATGGTGTTACCAGGATGAACGTTGTTGTCGATATCACCGGTTACTAACATCAGGTGGCCTTTCAGGTTATTTGCAAGATCCTGGTTCTTATTGACTTTGGCTTCAAATTTCGTTACAGTTTCCTTTTTTACCGAATCAGCCGGATAGTAAGAATCTTCATCAGTGTCGGTTACTTCAATTTCTTCACCGGCTTCCTTTTTGTCAGTTTTTTCTACAGTCTTATCCGTCTTGTCGGTCTTTTCTTTCGTCATATCGGTTTTATCCTTCGTCTTGTCGGTCTTCTTCACCGGCTTGGTAACCTCTTTTACTCCATTGTGAGTTTCACCCCACCACAAGTTGTAAATGTTGTTATCGTGGTTCCCTGATGAAGAAACGGCAGCAGTATAAAAATCAGGAAAAGTGAGAATGGCAGCGGTCGACATGAATCCACCCCCTGAATGACCGTATATCCCAACCTTTGTGATATCAATGAAATTGTACTTGTCGGCTAACTGCTCCAATGCATATTTATCGTCGGCCAGCGCATAATCACGCAGGTTATTGTATCCGTAGGTATGGTAATACTTGTAACGCTTGGGACTGCCGCCGCGATGGCCGACAGAGATGACCACGAATCCAAGCTGGGCAAGTGATTGGTTTTTCCCGCCTGTTGGTGTAAACCTGATGGAAACGCTCTCGGTTTGGGGTCCCGGATAAACATAGGAGATGATCGGATATTTGCGGTCTTTCTCCATTTTAAAAGGCTTCCAAAGCTCACCATACAAGTCGGTTACGCCGTCGACGGCTTTAACTTTAAACCGTTCCGGCATCTGCCAGCCAGTTTCAATCAGTCTCCGGAGATCCATGGTTTCCAGATCGAGCAAAACGGTTCCCTTGCTATCGCGCAACACCGATCTTGGCGCCATATCAACTCGGGAATAATTGTCAACCATAAATTTACTGGATTCCGGCATGCTAATGGTATGAGTGGCATCTTCAGGTGTGACCAGCTGGAATCCGGTTCCGTCGAGTTTTGCTTTATAAATCAGGGCATAATTGGGGTTGATTCCTGGTTCGTGATCATATCCTTCAAAATAGATTTCCCGTCCGAGTGTATCGATGCGGCTGACGCTGCCGACAATGAAATTCCCGGAGGTGATGGCGTTTTTCAGGTTACCATCCCCGTCGTAGAGGTAAAGTTGCCCGAAACCTGTGCGTTCCGACCACCAGATCAGGTCTTTACCATCATTAATAACACTAAGATTGGTATATTCGTTATTGAAATATGGCTCGCTGGTCTCAGAAAATAAAACCTTGGATTCCCCGGTTGACGTATTGGCCAGGCAAACATCTATTTTGGCACAGGTACGGTCCTTCCGGATGAAAATCAGGGCATCGGTTCTTTTGTTGATCAGATCAACACCAAAAGTCTGATCCTTCCACTTTTCAGTTTTAATTTTCACACCCTTTTTACTATTCACATCAAACACCCAAAGTTCGCTCTGTGGCACAAATTCATCACCAGGCATGGCATAACGGTAGGTTTCGAGTTCAGGACGGGGATCTTTCAGAGAATTGATAACCCAGAGGTCCTTAACCTTGCGGGAATCATTGCGGTCGACATAAAACTTCTTGTTGTCTTCCATCCATCTTCCTGAGGCACGCAGGCGTTTGGTGGTAACGGTATCAGCATCATCAGCCTGCCACGAATAGTATTTTTCACCATCTGTAGTAAGTTGATATTCAACGCTATCTTTATCTTTTGCCTTCATTAGGTAAAGATTGTGCTTACGGGCAAATAATATCCAGGTTGAGTCTTTATTGTAATTCATCCACTTGTCGTCCTTCTCCTTTTTCTTTTCGATAGTATCAACGATGATGATGTCTTTACTAGCTAGCTTATACTCGAACTTGAAACTGTCAACTTCAAAATTGAAAGACTTATTGTCATCCTTGAATTTCAGGTTTTTGATTGGCAGGTCGAGGTGGTTAACAGGCTTTTGGATGAGCTGGTTAATCTTGGAGGCGACATAGTAAACATCAAACAAAGGTGATTTGGATTTTTTTGCCGGATCAACCAGCCACCAAAAATTACCGTCGCCGGTTTTGTAAGAATACCAGAAAAGGTCCGATTTCTTAAGCCAGTTGGCCTGGACAGAGGTGCTCCCCATCATTTTTGCCAGGTTTTCACTGCCATACTTTTCGGCAGCCCTGAAGTCAGCTTTGTATTGCCCATAGGTCAGCGAACAGGCAAAAGCAAGAACAATCACCAGCAAGTACTTTTTCATTTTTATATAGTGTTGATTTAGTGTGTTAAAAATAGAAGGATTTACAAAGGGAGGCTCAGATTTAACATTTTTTAAGAACCCGGCAGGACATCACCTCGACAGGTGCGCAAGGGAATCGCGCGAAGCAGCCCGAAGACTGGCAGCCGGACCATACCTTGGGTTTATTTTCCAAAGATCGCCAGCCAGCTGCGATGCTTCTTGGTACCGCCTGGACTCTAGGAAATTCCAAATTTTCAGCTCGCGAGCAGTTTCACTCTCCGGATAAAGTTCCAACAACCTGTTGGCAGCTTTGTCGGATCCTTCAAAATCGTGCATTTTACGGAGACTCCATCCGAGATACAGCCACCCGGTTTCATTTCCCGGATCATCGCGAACAAATTCATTCAGTAAAATCGCTGATTCATTAAACTTTCCGGCTGAAAACAGCTGATATCCGGTCAGGTCCCTTTTATCGATACGATGCAGTACCATGCACTGCGGATAGCCATCAACATTTACAGTGTGAACCACTGTCCCGGGCTTTACCTTTTTCCCTTTAAGACCGGCCGGCCCGAGGTAGGCATTCACAAAAAGGCCATAGTCCCAGTTATATTTACCCCGATCGTACCAGGTGGTATAAACGGTTTTTATCTTTTGATATTTATTCGTAAAAAAGGGAGCCAGTGGGAAATTCGAAGCCACAACGACCGTATCACCGCCTGGTTTCGACAGTACTTCTTTCTCCAGCCATTTCACCGATGGCCCGAGAGAATGAAAATAGTAATCTGTTTCATAGCGATTGTAAGCCATTTTTATACCACCTGATAGCCGGTTGAAGTACACATATTCCACAGGATGGTTGCGAACGATATGAACCAATGGATCTGAGAGGCCCAAGACCATGATACCGGCAAAGGCCCACCGAATAGAGGCCCTTTTTAAACGGCCAAAAAGAAACGTCCATCCGGCCGCAGACAAAACAACGAAAAGAGGATATATGAAAAGGAGGTGACGGATATTCCCGTACAGGTTGGAATGCAGGATAATAACGTAAATCAGGGGAAAAAAGGCACAAAAAATCAACATCGAAAAGGTAATGGGGCCCATCTTCTTGAGCTGTCCGGTAAAGAGGGGAATTCCTGCCAGAATAATGACCGGCGAAACCATCAGGAAATATTTCGGGGCATAGTACCATGGCAGCTCCTCCGACCAGTATAGTTTTCCCTCGAAAAGCTGCCTGAGACTGATCATGTAGTGCGTCATCTGGTTAAGCGATTCATAAGGGTGCCTTAGCGGGTCCTGCAGACCATAAGGCCAGTCGATGATTCCGGCTATGCATGCAGCCAGTATCGCGATAAACAGCGAAAGGGCAAGCCTGATCAACCAACTCCACATAGCCTGGGATTCATATGGTTTGGTTATCCAGGCTTGAAGGGCAGTGAAAGCAAGGATGACAGGTACAATAACCAGGCCTCCGATCCGTACTGAAATCGCAAACCCGGTACCGGCGGCTATCCCAGCGAGATAACCCTTATGAATAACCGGCAGCTTTCGGATAAATTTCAGGAGATAGTAAACTGACACTATGTATCCGAGTGCAAAAGGAATATCCTTCAGGTTATTGTAGGAATGGCCCAAAAAAACCGGTGACAGGAGCAGAAATAGGATAGCCAGGATTCCAGCGCCGTAACCTGATATTTCCGCAGCCAACAATCCAGAAAAAAGAACAGTAAGGGCACCCGCAAGGGCATTGATAATGTGTCGGGTAACATAGGGCTCCTTAAATCCAAAAACCTTGTTGATCAGGAAACTAAAATTGTCAATTGATTGTCCGTAATATTTCAGAAAAGTGATCGGCGTATCGATTGCTGAATTGTCCTTACCGCCAGTAGCGAAATAATTGTAAACATTTTTGGCCTGGTCATAATGCACAGGTTCATCGCCGGAGATCCCGGCATCGAGGCTTAAAATAGGGAGGATGGCAAAGGGCAGAAGGCAGAAGTAAAGGAAGATTCTTCGAAGTTTCAGGGCAGAAGTCCGGAGGAGAGGAACCTTTTCCATTGCACCGGATTATTCGTGGAATTTCCTGATAAAAAATGATGGCCGGTGCTGGCTTTCCTTATAAATACGATAAATATATTCGCCGATAACTCCCAGGAATGTAAGCTGAATCGATCCCAGAAAATAGATGCTCAGCAGGGTAGATGACCAGCCGATGATGGCAAATCCGGCGATCTTGGCTATCAGCGTGTACAATCCAGCCAAAAAGAAAACGATGATTCCAATGATTCCAAGAAAGAGGCAAAGGCGAATCGGAAATTTCGAAAATGAAAATATGGCATCAGAACTCAAAGATAACAGCCTGAAATAGTTCATTTTAGATTTCCCCTGATGGCGCTCCTCACGCCGGTATTCAACATAGCCCTGCCTGAAACCAATGAAATGCCTGAGTCCGGGCAGATAACGTATCGATTCAGAAAACTGCAGCAGGGCATTGAGCGCCAAGCGGTTCATGGCTGAAAAATTGCCCATATTGTCGATGTCGGGCAGGTCGGAAAACCGCTTAAAGGTTTTATGGAAAGAGAGGGTGAGCAGGTTGCGCCTGTTCAGGTTGGCCTTGTTGGTGCGCTTGCCAAAAACAACATCATATTCATCTGAGAGGAGCATCCTGCACATCACTGGTATCAACTCCGGCGGATCCTGTAGGTCACCGTCCATCATTACTGTGTATTCACCTTTTGCACAAGAGAGGCCGGCGGTAAAGGCAGCCTGATGGCCAAAATTCTTTGATAACTCGAGAATTTTTATGCGTGGTTCGCTATCCCTGGCCCTAATGAGTTTGGCCAAAGTGGAATCCTTGCTGCCATCGTCGACGAAGATAATTTCAAAATCAGCAGTGATTCCTTTCAATATTGGCACTATCCGGCTAACCAGGTTGTCAACAAGGGTTTCCTCGTTGAAGAGAGGTATTACTACGCTTAAAGTTGCCAACTTTATAAATTTATTACTTCTGCTGCCAACCAACTTAAAGTTGGCAACTTTAAATTGAAACCCACCTATTTCCTTCTTTGTTCGATCGCACGGCTGCCTCAATAAACTGCATGCCACGGATGCCTTCGTCGATCCCCGGGAACTGCCCTGGAACCGTTTGCTCGCCCCTGATGGCCATTGCAGCTCCTTTATACAAATTGCCGAATGCCTCATAAATCCCCTCCGGATGGCCGGGAGGCAATACATGGCTGTCGCGTGCAAAGCTGGACAGATAATCGTAACCTGGCGTGATAATTTCCGAAGGAGCTCCTTCGTGCATCATTTTCAGGATGTTGGGATTTTCCTGTTCCCAATGAAAGGCTCCTTTTGTGCCGTAAACACTGATCTGGATATTATTTTCTTCCCCGGTTGCGATCTGCGATGAGCGGATCACACCAGTGAGGTTTTCATCGAACCTGAGTAAAACGTTACCGTCAAGATCAAGTGTGTTTTCAGGTTTCAGGGTGCTTAATACTGCCAGTACCTCTTTTACCATCAGGCCGGTGGCATATTCAACCATGTTAAAGGCATGTACACCGATATCGCCCATGCAGGAGCTGATGCCGGCAACTTTCGGATCGAGCCGCCAGACTGAAAGCCTGGCATTTCCTCCATGGATAATCGGATTCACCCATCCCTGAAGATATTGAGCATCAACGCGTTGAATTACGCCAATGTCGCCAGCTTCAATCCTCCGCTTCATTTCGCGCACCATGGGATAGCCGGTGTAGGTATGGGTCAAACAGAACACCAGGCCTTTTTTTATCGCAATTTCCTTTAGTTCAACAGCTTCAGTGGAGGAAAGAGTAACCGGCTTTTCGCATATTACATGGTATCCGTTACTGAGCAGTTTTTTTGCATGTTCGAAATGAAGGTAATTCGGCGTAACAATAGAAACCACCTGAATCCTCTCGGAAGAGGGCATTTTGTTTTCTGACGTGATAAATGCATCGATATCAGGATAAACCCGCTTTAAATCGATATCCTCTTCAAAAGCAAATTCTTTGGCTCGTTCAAAATTTACATCAAAAACTCCTCCAATCAGTTCGTAGGAATTGGCAATTTTTGCTGCTATGCGGTGGGCCCCGCCAATGAAGGCGCCTTTTCCGCCTCCGATCATTCCCCAGCGAAATCTTTTCATATTAAGCAGTTTTTTTCTTTCTCATTGTGGTGAAAACAATGGCGAAAAGCACAATCAGTATGGCTGGCAGAACAGCCGTATATCGAAGAATTTCCTGACCGGTAGCATGATTGTCAGTAAACCATCCGGAAATCGGAAGGAAAATCGAGGTGGACAACATCCCTGCGCCACCGAAAATGGATAATCCGAGTGCACCGCTTTCCGGTACATTTTCTGATATGAAACCAAGCATTGTGGGCCAGAAAAAGCAAATTCCGATGGCAAAAACGGCTGCTGCTGCAAAAGTCAGGAAGGAACCATTGACATAGCTCATCAGCAAAAGACCAATCATGCTTACAATAGCCGAAAAGAACAGCATACCTGTTGTATTTATCTTGTGAACGATCGGACCGGCAAAAGATCTTCCGACAGCCATGATTCCGTTGATGAATGCAAGCACCAGGATAGGAGCCACACCGGTACCTTCGAGAAGTGAGCTGATCCGCTGTCCGGTGGTGAGTTCCGTCGCCGCGCTGAGCAGCATACAGAAGAGCATGATCAGGAAAAGCGGTTTTAAAATAGCTTTCCACATGGAACCATACGAAACGCCCATTTCAACCCTTTCGGTTTTGGGAAATTTCTGACCGAACATCAGCACACCATAGCTCACCAGCGGTACAATAAGTGTTCCAACCAAAACCTGCCAGGGAAGTTTCAGCATATCCATAACTAAATAGCCGAGCAGACTGCCGATAACAATACCTCCCGGGAACCAAACATGGAACCTGTTGAGCATCTTGACTTTCTTATCCGGGAAAATGGAGGCGACCAATGGGTTACATCCTGCTTCCACCGAACCGTTACCGATCCCGATGAAAAGAGTACCGATAAAGAGGGTCCAGAAATCACGCGCAAAAATAGTGACGATAATACCGATGACATGGAGGAAAAATGCAAGCCTGACAAACCTTTTCATACCGATCAGGTCGACAAATGGTCCGCCGATGAACTGGGCTAACGTAAATCCCCAGAAAGCCGGGGCCATTGCAAGTCCCATTTCTTTGGCGCTTAAGGTGAATCCTCCTTCCCAAACGAGCTCTAAACGTGCCCGGATGGCAAAGGTCATAGCAGTGGTAACCAGAGCCACGCAACTCATCCAAAAAAGTCGATTGGCATTGTATTCTTTTGCAGTCATTTTATAAGAGTTTAATGAGTGGGTTTAGATTTTGAATTTAAAAATAGGTATTTTTGGTTAATTCAACTAAAAACTCAGATTCTATGGGACGCCCAGTAACTTTATTCACCGGCCAGTGGGCCGATCTTACATTCGAAACATTATGTAAAAAAGCAACCGGCTTTGGCTACGACGGACTCGAACTGGCATGCTGGGGTGATCATTTTGAAGTGGATAAGGCCGATCAGGCCTATTGTGATAACCGTCGGGCGATCCTGGCTAAGTATGACCTGAAAACCTGGGCAATTTCAAATCACCTGGTCGGACAGGCAGTTTGCGACCGTATCGACGAGAGGCACAAATCGATTTTGCCCGATTATATCTGGGGTGATGGGGAGCCGGAGGGCGTTCGCCAGCGTGCAGCACAGGAAATGATCAATACCGCTCATGCAGCCAAACGGCTTGGCGTGGGTGTCGTATGCGGTTTTACAGGAAGTTCGATATGGCATCTGAATTACTCCTTCCCCGCTGTTCCTGCCTCCATGATCGATGCCGGATTTGCTGATTTTGCCGAACGTTGGAAGCCGATTCTCGATGAGTACCAGAAATTGGGTATCAAATTTGCCCTGGAAGTTCATCCCACTGAGATCGCTTTCGATATTGCTACTGCTGAAAGGGCGCTGCAAGCGATTGATTATCATCCCGCATTTGGTTTTAATTTCGATCCGAGCCACTTTGGATATCAGGGAGTTGATTATGTTGGGTTTATATACAAGTTTGCCGATCGGATTTTCCACGTTCACATGAAAGATGTTGGTTGGTCGCCATACCCCACCGAAGCAGGAGTTTTCGGAGGAAACCTGGATTTTGGCGATCGCCGCCGTTACTGGGATTTCAGAAGTCTGGGCCACGGAAATATCGAGTTCGAAGAGATTATCCGCGCACTCAACAGGATCAAATATAACGGACCTTTATCCGTGGAATGGGAAGATAGTGGGATGGACCGTGAGCATGGCGCTACCGAAGCATGCGATTATGTAAACAGTGTTGATTTTCCGTCGTCGGACATTGCTTTCGACGCGGCATTCGACAAGTGAGGGCAAGAGGGCAAAAGGGCAGGAAGGCAGGAAGGAAAATTTCAAGTTTTAAGAAAAATATTGCAAGTGTTCAGCAGGATGCATGCTGCTATGGTATGCACCCTTTAGTCTTTTCATTTTGACCCTTATTACTTTACTTTTTGCCTTTTTGCCCTTTTGCCCTTAGATCAGCCTCTCAAGTAACTTCTTAGTCAGCATTATACCTTCTTCTTCGGTATAGTTATTGCCTTCGTACTCCACATCGATGTAACCACGGTAACCCGATTTTTTTACAATCTTTATCATCCGGACAAAGTCGATGGTGGTTTCGTTGCCATCTTTATCGAAATCGTATGATTTTCCACTTACTCCTTTTGCGAAGGGCATTAATTCCTGTACTCCTTTATACCGATCGTATTTCTCGGTTTCACTGATGTTGAAATTGCCAAAATCTGGCAAGGTGCCGATATTAGGCATTTTGACCGATTTTATAACATTGCTCAGCCAAACTCCGTTCGATGAATGCCCTCCGTGGTTTTCAACGATGATATTGATATGCTTGGTTTGGGCATATCCGCATAACAGGCGCAGGCCCAGTATAACATTTGCCGAGTGTTCCTCCGGAGTACCCCCGCCGCCTGCATTTACCCGGATCGAATGGCAGCCCAGAGCCTGTGCGGCATCCACCCACTTAATATGATTTTCTGCTACTTTGATCCTGCCCTCATTGGTTGGTTCACCCAGGTCGCCCTCACCATCCACCATGATCAGCAGGTTTTTTACTCCGTGATAATCAGAGATACGCTTCAATTCTGCTACATATTTCGGATCGGCTACATAATCGGAAAAAAAGGTGCTCACATACTCAATTGCCGTGATACCAAAATCGCGCTTTGCTTTTACCGGAAACTCAAGGTTATCCAGCATCTTACCCTGCAATGCCCGGTGCAGTGACCACTCGGCCAACGATATCTGAAACCTTGGCCCTGAGCTGCAGGATGCTAAATAAGTTGGTGCCGCGGCCAACCCTGCGGCTGCCATGCCTGATTTTAATACAAAATCCCGCCTTTTCATCGAATTAGATTATTGGTTTACCAACCTTATTCCCATGGCTGAAGCCAAGGGCTATTGATATCTTATCTTCCGCGTTTCGCGTCACGCGTTTCGTGTTTCGATCTTCTTCCTCGTCCCCCGTCACCCGTCACAGTTTCCTGATCCACACATTCCTGTACGACACCGGGTTGCCATGATCCTGTAAAAGCAGCGGCATGTCACCGTGAGCCTGATATTTAGGAATCCCTGCATAAGTAGTAGCTCCCTTCAGCTCAAAATGATCCTGAATCAATACACCATTATGAAAAACTGTTACCGAGGCTGGCTTGGTCACGCTGCCGTCAGATGCAAATTTCGGAGCATGAAATACAATGTCGTAAACCTGCCATTTTCCGGGTTTCCGCGATGCATTGACCAGTGGTGGTGATTGCTTATACACCGATCCGGCCTGTCCGTTGTAATAGGTTTCGTTGATATAGGAATCAAGCACCTGCACTTCATACAGCGATTGGATGTATACCCCGCTGTTTCCACG
This sequence comes from uncultured Bacteroidota bacterium, assembly GCA_903851365.1. Classification (GTDB taxonomy): domain Bacteria; phylum Bacteroidota; class Bacteroidia; order Bacteroidales; family UBA12481; genus UBA12481. Next base: position 40,339 of record CAINOB010000130.1, on the reverse strand, counting down.
CCCCTGACCATCGCCGTTGACTTTTGAAGGAGTGCGGAATTCAACGTGCAACTGGCAATTGCCGAATTTTTCCTTGGTGAGGATATCTCCTGTTCCGTTAACGGTCATCTTTCTACAGGCGGTTTTCCATTTTGCTTCGCCTGACCTGCTCGTCCAGTTTGACAGGTCACTTGCTTTTCTAAACAGAATGATGGCATCCGAAGGGGGGTTATGATTACATCCCGGAGTGATAATCGCAGGCTTCTTTGACCAATCTTCTGTGTCCTTCGGGTCTTGTGCGAAGGAAAATGCACCGGATAGACATCCGGCTAACAGTAACATTAATAGCTTTTTCATGATATTTTAGGAATTTCCCAGGGCCTCCTGTACAAAGGCACCAAATAATTATTTGCAGATTTTTCATTAAAAGTGCCGGTTTCAGCGTTCCAGTTCAATTTTTGTCCGCTCCGGTAAGCAATGTTACCCAGATGGGCCACTCTTGCAACGTCGCGTCCTATTAAAATGCTGGCTGCGGTATTGAAATTGCGCACTTTGATAGCATCAAGAAAATTGCGTACATGAAGAGCAAGGTCGTTACCGGCATTCATGTTCCGCGGTACCGGCTCAATTACCGGAACCCCGTTTAACTGGGCAGGCACGATTTCCCAGAAACTGCGGTTGGCACGCAAGTCCCCATTGGTTCCATGGAAGCAGAGTCCATGATCGAAACCGAATTCATTGGTTTTTAGCGCAAAATTATTTTGCCAGGTCACAATTACCTGATCAAACTGATAATCCACTGTCAGGGTGTCGGGTGTTTCCATGGCATCATTTGGAAATGCCAGGTTACCGCCTTTGGCAGTTATCGAATCAGGCTGATTCAGCTTAAGGGCCCACATTGCCATATCCAGCAGGTGTACCCCCCAGTCGGTCATTTTACCTCCTGCATATTCCCAGAACCATCTGAAATTATAATGGAACCGGTTCTGGTTGAATGGTCTAAGTGGTGCCGGACCAAGCCACATATCATAATTTACTCCCGGAGGAACCATGCTGTCCGATACTTTTGGCACGGAATTTCCCCCAAGGCGCCATACATCGACATGACTGATCGGGCCCAATTTTCCAGAGCGAACATAATCGACCATTTCCTGCCAGTGTAAACCGCTTCTTTGCCATTGGCCCACCTGTACCACCCGATTATAGCGGCGGGCGGCATTGACCATCTGATTTGCCTCGTATATCGAATTTGCGACGGGCTTTTCTACGTAAACATCCTTGCCGGCTTCGCAGGCCATGATGGCTATCAGGGCATGCCAGTGATCGGGCGTGGCAATGATGACAACATCAATATCCTTTCGCTCGAGAACCTTTCGGAAATCTTCGTATTGATCGAGTTTGGGAACAATGATTTTTTTGTCGTAAGCATATTTCTGGATATCCGTCATGCGCGATTCACGGATGCTTTTATCGATATCGCAAACCGCTACCAGATCGACATCAGGTTGTTCCAGAAAGGCGCAGGCATCGGTAAATCCCATGTTCCGGCATCCGATCAGGGCAACCCTGATACGGTCGCTGGCCCCTTTTCTGGTTGTGCAGGACTGAAGCCCCAGCCCACCGGGAACGAGTCCCGCCAAACTGATTCCGGCTGCCAGACTAAGGCCGGTACCCAGAAAATCTCTCCGGCTTTGAGACATTTCAGAAATCTGTTAATTGCCAGGGTGCGCGATAATTTGGTTTAATCATCTGATTGGCATCCGGATCGTTTTTGAAACTTTCCGTCGCAGAATCCCAATAGATTTTCCTTCCTGTCCTGATAGCAATATTTCCCATGTGAGCCATCGTTGCCACCGCCCTTCCGATTGTTGGACTGGCATTGGTATTGCGGTTATTTGTCTTGACGCACTCAATAAAGTTCTTGACATTAAGATCAAGCCCCTGACCAGTACCTTTTGTGCGAGGAACTTCCTCTACCAATGGTCCTTTGTCCGATACTTCAGGATGAACTTCCCAACCACCGCGATCGGCGACCAGGGTTCCATTATTACCAATGAAGGCAACGCCATGATCGCGACCCCAGTCACCCATACCAATACCCATGGCATGATCCCATATCACATTAAATCCCTCGAATTCATAAATTACCTGTTGTGTATCAGGAGTTTCGATCGGACTTTCCAGGAAGGCCAGTTTGCCTCCGGAACTCATGGCTGATTTAGGAAATTCGGCCTTCATTCCGGCAAGCGCCATATCAAGAAGATGTACACCCCAATCCGTCATCAACCCACCTGCATAGTCCCAGAACCAGCGGAAATTGAAGTGGAAACGGTTACGGTTGAACTTTCGGTCAGGTGCCGGTCCGAGCCACATTTCATAATCCACGCCATCCGGAGTTGCCTCATCAGGTACTGGACCGGGAGGCATCAGCCAGCTTTCGTAGCACCACACTTTTACCGTGCGCACTTTGCCGAGCTTGCCTGATTGTACAAAAGCGAATGCATCATTCCAGTGAGGATCGCTGCGCTGCCATTGTCCAACCTGAACTACCCGGTCATATTTCCTGGCAGCTTTTTCCATCTGAAAAGCCTCATAGATCGTTCGGGCCATTGGTTTTTCAACATAAACATGTTTACCGGCCTTGCAGGCTTCAATCATGATGGCTGAATGCCAATGATCCGGAGTCCCGATAATAACGGCTTCGATATCTTTCCTTTCCAGGAGCTTTCTGAAATCGGTAAACAATTCAGGTTTTTTACCGGTCTTTTCTTCAACTTGCCCGGCCCGTTTGTTCAATACAGCCTGATCCACATCGCAGAGTGCCACACACTCAACATTTGGTTGGCGCAGGAAGGCCTGCAAATCGGAAAATCCCATACCATTAAGTCCGATGGCTCCGATGGTCAGTTTGCCATCATCCTTCGGGGCGCAACCAACGGCTCCAGGAATCATTGCTGCAGTAGCCACGACCGCTGCTGCAGTAGCGCTGGTTTTAACAAAATCTCTTCTTGAACTCATTATTTATTATTCTTTTCTTTAATAATTAGCACATTAGCACATTAGCACATTGCCTAATTGGTGAACTGACCGGTAATGCGTTCGATAGCATATCTTGCCATCTCAGAGGTTTCTTCATTTTTCTGCAAAGTCTTGAGTATTGGCAGAGCCTTATCAGTTCCATAAATACTCAACTCGTGGCAGATATAGTTTTTGGCTTCTGCCGTGCCGGTTCCGCTAAGAAACTCAAGCAGACTTTTTTCGGTTTTGGCAAATTTTTCGCCGCCATCGTAATTGGCTCTGATATAATTAGTCAGATCCTGAAGATTTGACCGGGAGTCACCTGGCTTATAATTTTTAAGGTTTGACAGTATTTCCTGGAGGGTCAAAGGCCTGAAAAGTGGCCATCTGCTCTCGGTGGAAATAGTCGGGAACACTTCCGGAACTGCCTGGGTAACTTTTCCGGTGGCTGCCCATTCGGCACCTCTCTGGAGGGTTACAATAAAACCAACGCAGGTCATGGCAGGATTGTCGCCATCGCTGGCATGGCCAAGAACGGTATGGAATACGCGGCCTTTGCCATAATTGACTGTCATAAGGATGGGTTCATGTTTGCCGGTGCCTTTTTGTGCAGTATCAGCAAAAGCAGTTGCCAGGATGGTCATGTTTTCAGCCGGTCCGCGAAGAAGGCTGTATAATTCATCCTGACCATGAATCCAGGCTGCCGGCAACCCTTTGGTGATCGGATGTACTGTGTCGCGCACGGTTACACGGAAAGCATGCTGTTTGCCGTGTGCGCCACCAACGCCCGGGGTATTATCCCGAACGAACTGACCATCTTTCCAGGTTACATAGGGACCATCTTTTTCGTTACGATTGCCCCATCCGCCCAAACCGCACATCTTGTTATATTCCTTCCAGTCGGGAAATGAGTTGTCAGCAGCATGATATATGACCACTCCGCCGCCACCAGAAACATAATTTTCGAAGGCTGTTTTGGTTGTTGCAGGCCAGGAATCACCGTTGTAATCGAGTACAACTACCTGATATTTAGAGAAATCAGGCTTGAACGTCGACATGTCTTTGCCCTGCTCCGGGGTTTGTGCGATATCTACAGAAAAGAGTCCTGTATTTTCGAGGATCTGCTTGATAGCCGGTGAGGAGATTTTCCAGCTGTGATTATTCTGTCCGGTAACGATCAGCGCCCGGTTTGGAGCGTTGGAACCTGGTGATTTTGTGCAGGAAGGTGCCAGCAGGATAAAACTGAATATCCCGGTTAATATGAGGAATGATAGAAAAAACTTTTTCATTGCTTTAAGAGTTTGGGTTAGTTGCCTTCGAGTTTCCATGGGCTCCTGAACGGACGCCTTAACATGCGGGTTGCAATCGGATCATCAACAAACTCCTGTGTATCAGGATTCCATTTCAGTTTCCGGCCGGTAAGCATCGCAATCTCACCCAAAAGAGCTGCCGAGATGGAGCGGTGTGCAACCTGGCAGGGGGTGATGGTTTCCTTGCGGGTACGGATACAATCGAGAAGGTTTTGAGCATGGTCGAGGCTCTGGTACAATTTGGTTTCGTTGTCACCGATCTTTTCGTCGAGGATTTTCGGATCACTGGCAAACAATCGGTTGCCGCGGTCGACATGAATCCATCTGCCATCTTCGCCATACCAGCAAACGCCCATGCCATGGGGAACCTCACGGGCATTGGCATAATGCATGACAACGCCGGTGGCGTATTTTGCATGGATGGAATATTCCACCGGTACATCAAAAAGACCTTCACGCGGGTAAACTCCTTTTCCTTCAATTTCGATAGGACCTGTACGATCCAGGCCAAGGCCCCAATGGGCTATATCGATATGGTGACCGGCCCAGTCGGTAAGCTGTCCTCCTGAATAAGCCAGAATCCATCTCCAATCCCAGTGGCATACACCGCGATAGGGTTCTTTTGGTGAGGTACCGAGCCACATATCCCAGTCCAGGCCTTCAGGAACGGGTTGTACAGGGAATGGTTTATTGGTTGGTCCGCCATCGGGCAATCCAACATCTACATGAGTCACTTTGCCGATACGGCCGTTGATGACCAGCTCGCATGCACGGTGAAAATGAGCCTGCGAACGCTGCCAGCTGCCTGTCTGCCAGATTACCTTATTCTTCTCAACAGCTTCAATAATTTTGCGGCCTTCCCAAATGGTGCGGGCCAGAGGCTTCTGACCATAAATATCATATTTTGCATTTGCGCATGCGATAGCTATGACGGCATGCCAGGGGTCAGGCAAAGCCAAAATCACAGCATCTACCTTTTCTTTGGCAATAAACTCGCGGTAGTCTCCGTAAAGACGTGCATCAGTATTGCCGTACTTACTATCCATCGTGGTTTTTGCATTATCCCGATGCGATTTGTCCACATCGCAGGCTGCAACCATCTGGACTTCCTTTTTACCCATAAATTCGTTCATGTCGCCGGTACCCATCGATCCGGCACCAATGACACCCATAACTATCCGGTCGCTGGCGGCTGTTGCGCCATCTTTTCCCAGAGCAGTTCCGGGAATGATATAGGGCAATACAATTGCGGCCCCGGCGGCTCCGGCAACTTTCCCGAAGAAAGATCTGCGGTTGATAAATTTCGGTTGACTCATATTATTTAGGTTTAATCCCGTAAAGTTGTCTAAAAGCTAACAGCTTTTCAAAGGCTGTCAGCTTTATTTTTTAAACTTCCTGACATTGGTAAGATAGTGTACTACTGTTTTAAATGGAAAATCTGCAGAATTGGATTGTCATCATCTTTGCTGGCATTGATCAACCCGATAATTTCTTCTCGCCTGGTCGGTAATTTGATCCCCTGAACCTCCGGGCAACTTTTCAAAAGATTGTCTTTCAGGTCGATAACCTGATTGGCAATAACACATATTCCTTGATCTCCAGTGATGCTTCGCGGATTTACGATTCCATCGATATCATTCAGAATTAACCTTCGGCCAAGGGTATCAGGAGGGCAGGGAGGATACTTTTTTAACAGGGCGATTTCACCCGTCGACTTGTTGTACAACATTATTCCGCCCTTACCCGGTACGATACGGGTATTGAGGATCAAATAGCCTGATGTTTCTGTGAAATTCAGGGTGCTTGTATAATCGCCCATCTGTTTATGCAAACCTGAAACCAGGTATGGTCCTGGCAAATGATCGGCTCCAACCGGGAAATAAAAACGGGGAACCATCTTACCTTGAGATTCACCATAAAGCGTATCAAAAGAAAATTGCCGGAACTGAATGGCCCCGTTGTGGACGTAAAAGTCGCTGCCGCCCCAGTAGAACCCGTTGCCGGCAATCAATGAGGTGGTCACGGGGTACAATGAATCGATCTTGTGAAAATTCGCGTCCATTTTACGGATCAGGTAAAAATTTTTCTTTTCCATCCGGGGATATTCCATCCTCAGATAAACCTCATTGGAACTCTTTACTGCAATCCGGGCAACATCGCCATCAAGCTTGTCCTTAAAATTGAAATTGAAAAGCACTTTACCTTCGAAATCATATTTCATTATGACAGACCTCTGATAGTCATTCACGAGGATATATGTTTCCTCCGGATCGGTTACCACTGATGAAATACTGATATATTCCAGCGGACCTTTTCCTTCGCAACCAATTTTGCGCAGAAACTTTCCTGAACGATCAAAAAGGAAAATCTGTGCCGGTCTATAAGGTTGTACTGCAACAATATATTTTTTACCAATCTGAAACATGGCACTGGAAAACAAGCATTCTTTGGTGGTTTCCAGTTTTACATATTCCACTCCGTCAACAAACTCACTCAGCCGGAACTCTTTTTCATTGTTTAATCCTTTAAGAATATCAATGGTGGCAATGCCGGCGGGTTCCTTTGTCCTGCAGGAAATCAAGATGGCGAGGAGGCAGAAGGTGAGGAGGCGAATGGTAAGTCGGTAGGGGTGGTTCATTAATTAGACTTTAAAATAAACACATCCCCGGGCTCTACCTCCAAAGTTCCGATATACGTGTTTGCCGGAACCAGACTGCCATCCTTCATAACCCGTTTGACTTGCGGATCGCACGCGATTTTCAGATTCATCGGCCTTTTAAAATCACGGTTTACTATAACCAGATAAGAGTCCGGTCCATTTTGAAGCTGCGATACAATGGCTCCTGTTCCTTCAGTTTCAAGACTTTTTATCGATGCAGGAAGATTTAGGAGAGGCTTTGTCCCGATCGGAATATTTTTTCCGGTATGTCCAACGGAGATGACTTTTGCACCCAGAAAAACCGGTGAAAGATTCCTGATCTCGTTGTTAACTAATTTTATCCGGTCGTATACTTCGGTTCGTTTTCCATCAGCCATGATCGGGCCATGATTGAATTTCCACGTGGTATCAACAGGAGTCCAGTAGGTGAAATACTGAATGCCCTGGGCGCCATAAGCCAGGTCACTGTAAACCTGCAGCCGGAGTTGCGGAATCGTGGCAATCGGGTAAGGTCCATGGGCAACTGCAAGAGCAAAAGCCCAGAATGGCTTTCCTGCTTTTCTTGCTGCTGCTGATATTATTTCCAGATTATCGTACCAGCCAGCTCGTAGGGTATCGCCGATAACCGGATAATGATCAAACGAAATTACCTGAACCGGAACCTCTGCAACAAACTGATCAACATGCTCCTGATAGGTTTTGTTACCAAGCTGCTGCTCATTGGCATAATTTGGAAAGAGGTTCAGGTAACAAAAATTATAGTCATCAACCTCACGGATTTTTTTTGCCCATTCACTGAGATCAGGGAAATCCGTCCTGCAAGGCTCATCGCGAAGCATCCAGGCGCCAACATTCGGATCTCTCATGAACCGCTTAACGGTTGCCTCAGTATTGGTTTTAAGTTCCGGACAGGCGACAATCATTTTTATTCCGGTTTTCCGGGCGATTTTGAGGGCTTTTTCCACGGCATTGGCATCGGGAAAAACAGTCAGGTTCCAGGTTATTCCTGATTCTCTAAGTTCCCGGTAACGCTTCACAGAAGTTTGGTCAGCCGGCACTCCATACCATGCCAGGATCGGAATCTCACCTTTAATTTTTAATCTTTCCTTTGATTGCAATGGACTGATCGCTAAAAATATCAGGCCACCGGCAAGCAATATACAGTGCAATTTTTTCATACTTCATTCTAAAATTAGTGAGCCAAGCGAAACATTTAGCTATCGAAGATAGCATATTTAGTGAGCCGCAGGCGAACCTATTAGTGAGCGAAGCGAACTTATTAGCGAGTGGTAGCGAGCTTATTACCTGAGCGCAGCGAAGCCTCTTAGCGAGCCTATTTCCGCAACCAGCCCTTCCTGTCGCCGGTGAGCGGTTTTGTCCAATCGCCATAAATGGGATTTGGCAGGATAATGAACCTATGCCCCAACTCTGATCGCAGGCTATCCACAGCTTTATATCCGAAATTCACCGACCGGTCCTCGAAAATCTGGCTAAAATCCGAAAGGTTATCTCCCACCAGCATGACAACCTCATGCTGTTTTTCAACCATGTTTCGACGAAATTCCTTGCTTGAAGTCTCAGATTTAAGGTACAGATGATTGCGGTCAGCATAAGGAAAATTACAATTCTGCAAGTTTAGCAGGGTCATCGTGCCTTCAGTGTTCATGCGGTTAGACAAATAGATAGGCTCAATTTCATTTTGGGCAAGAAACCTTACAAATTCCACAGCGCCCGGAACTGCTTCTGCAGATGCCTTGTCAGACCATGCAGTCCATGCTTCCTGACTGTACGATTTACCCTCTGTTATATTGAGTGCCTCCTCCGGACTGTTATCAAGCAGAGTTTCATCGATATCGAATATCACCACGGGATGCTTCTCCCTGTCGAATTTTGGAAGATACTCCTTTATCCGGAGCTCCGCCAGATTAAAGGCCTGATAGCATAATGCCCGGTACTCTGCCGACCGTTGAAACCAAAGCACCGCCGTTACATTCTGGTCTGGATTTGACTGTGCAAAAGTGACCTGCGGAGCGAAAGGCAGGGCCAGGATTATTAGTAAGAATAAAAGGCGAACTCTTGATAATGTATTTCTTTTCATAACAATTAATTTTTGCGTCACTCTTCACTCGTCACTCTTCTTCGAAACAAATTTCTATTTTTTTTCGAAAAAGAATGTAACTTTTTCTGTCGTAACTTCGTCCTACAATCGCCTGTAACCAAAAATGACTGTAACCGATTATAACCATTGCGTGAATCAGCATGCAGATGCCGTGTACCGGTTTCTGCTGAAGAACATACGTGATAAGGAAAAGGCAAGGGATCTGGTCCAGGATTCATTCGAGAAACTTTGGATAAATGTCGGGCAGGTTTCAGCTGAAAAGGCGAAGTCATATTTGTTTACGACCGCTTATCATAAATTGATCGATCAAACCAGAGTGGACAAAAGAATGGCAGATTGGGATACAGTAAACATGAGTGAGTATTCACATAGCGAACAATATTCCGATGCAATCGAGAAACTCGAGATCGGAGTCTCCCGATTGCCGGCCGATCAGCGTACAGTACTCATGCTGAGAGATTATGAAGGCTATTCGTATAAGGAGATTTCCGATATGACCGGTCTGTCGGAGGCCCAGGTAAAAGTATACATCTACCGGGCACGGGTATTTTTAAAAGAATTTGTCGGATCAATGGAAGTGTTGGTATAAAATGGAAGACCTGAGCAGAAATAATTATGAGATTTGGTTCCTCGATTATCTCGATGGGCAGCTGAACGATGAGCAGCTTAATTCCCTTTTGGATTTCCTGGAGCAAAATCCTGATCTGAAAGAGGAGCTTCGTGGATTATCCGATGTGAATCTGACCGCTGGACCGGAAATTATGACCGGCAAGGATTTCCTGATGAAATCGAAAACGGATATTCCGGGTATTTCCACTATTGACCAGTTCTGCATTGCCCGCATGGAAAATGACCTGCCTGATGAACAGGCTATGCAATTTGATGCCCGCCGGCATGAAGATGCCAGGCTGGAAAAAAATTATGCGGCTTTTCAGGCGACCCGTCTCAGTCCTGATGATAAACTGATCTACCCCTATAAAAAGGGTCTGATTAAAAAGACCCGTACGATAACATCATGGATTGTTACTGCCCTTTCAGTTGCCGCTGTTGCTGTTCTGGTCCTGCTCCTCTGGCCTGATTCAAAACAGTTGGCAGTGGGCAGTAAGCAGTTGGCAACGAACAGTAGGCCGGCTAATGAAGTTGTCATTCCCGCGAAGGCGGGAACCCCCTCCCTAACCGCGAAATTACGCAAGGCGGAGTTCCGGAATGCTTCAAAGACTAGAGAGCCCTCTTCTGTCATTCCCGCGAAGGCGGGACCCTCTGTACGCGAAGCCATGCCTATGAACTCACTTGTCCGTCGTACCTCTATTGCGGGACCCAAGATTCCCGATCCGCTAAGTACAAGGATCCTTTATGCTTCGAATTATCAACCGGTAATGAAGAGCCAGGCAGTCACCGAAAATGTCCTCACCCTGCCACAATATGCCCTTCAGCTTTTCCGCGAAAGAATTCTTGGGGAAGATCGTAAGCTGGTTAAAAAAACTCGTTTCTCGATGTGGGAAGTCGCCGGAGCCGGAGTTGAAAGATTAAATTCGGTGGCAGGAACAAAAATGAAGTTGAACCGTAAGTATGATTCAAAAGGCGACCTCCTGGCCGTATCGTTCAACTCAAAACTTATTGATGTAAATACCCCCGTCAGAGTGCAGGAAAACAAATAATTGTTTTTCCCCTGTAACTTTTTTGGGGACCTCATCGTCCTATCATCAAAACAGATTAAACCAATCATCATGAAAAAAATCTTTTTACTGGCCTCAGCAGCCATACTCCTCTTCAGCCTTAATATTTACGGACAGGAAACGGATACTTCCAAAATCCGGATCGGAAAAAAGAAATATACAGTTATTGTGGATAATGATAAGGAAATCAAAATCATTACCGACGGCGATTCTATTGTTCAGGAAAATATCGAAGGGCGCGAAAAACATGAGCACCACCATGCCAAGCACATGGATGGTACCTGGGGTGGATTTGGAATTGGCGTAACCAATTTCATCAATCACGATTACAAGGTTGCATTGCCTGCCGGAGCTGAATTTATGGATCTGAAAGTTGCCAACAGCTTGGAATTCAACTTCAATTTTGCGGAAAAAACACTTGGAATCATTAAGGACTATGTTGGTATTACCACGGGTATGGGATTGCAATATCAAAACTATCGCTTTACCAATGATTTCACTCTGACTAAAACCGATGGCGGTATCGTGGCAGCGCCTGTCGATATGGACCTGTCGAAGAACCGCTTAAGCATCTGGCATCTGAATATCCCATTGATGGCGGAATTCCAGATCCCGGTTTACGGCGAAAATAAACGAATTAAACTGGCCGCTGGTGTTATCGGCGGACTCCGAATCGGGTCGCGTCAGGTTCAGAGATATACGGTCAACGATGAAAAGCAAAAAATTAAGATCAAAGATGATTTTTACCTGAGAGACTTTAATTACGGCTTTACCGCCCGTGTTGGTTACGGTGGTGTTCAGTTGTTTGCAAATTACTATCCGCAAACGCTTTTCGAAAACTGCAAGGGACCTGAGATCTATCCGGTTACAATTGGCATACATTTCGGCGGCTGATTCGAACATTAGCTAACGAATTTTAGAGCTGACAGCTTTTCAAAAGCTGTCAGCTCTTTTCTTTTTTTTACTTTCGGACCATGATTCCACTCAGCGATCCCGAAAAGCTCAGATACCACCGTCATCTTATTCTTGATGGAATAGGTGAAACTGGTCAAACCAGGATCCGAAATGCCAGGATTCTGGTGGTCGGCGCCGGCGGTCTGGGTTGTCCTGTAATCCAGTATCTTACTGCAACAGGTGTCGGTAAGCTGGGGATACTTGACGATGATCAGGTGGAAACATCAAATTTGCAGCGCCAGGTTTTTTATGGGTTTGATGATATCGGTAAGTTAAAATCCATTGTTGCAAGCAGCAGGATGAGGAAGATGAATAGCCTGGTTGAAATGGTCATGATTAACCGCCGCCTGAACGCTCAGAATGCCCTCGAAATCATAAAAAATTACGATTTAATCCTCGATTGTACGGATAATCTGGAAGCACGGTACGTCATTAATGATGCCTGTATTCTCCTTGATAAACCTATGGTGCATGGGGGAGTTCATAAGTACGAAGGCCAGGTGTCGGTATTCAATTATCGGAATGGCCCCAGTTACCGCTGCCTGCACCCCGAAACAATTCCTGCGAGTCAGATTCCAAGACCAGTGCTGGGAATATATAGTGTACTGCCTGGGATTATTGGACTTATGCAGGTGAATGAGGCACTCAAGATTATCACCGGAGCTGGAGAGACTTTAAGCGGCAAGCTAATGATATATAAAGCTTTAAGCACAGAATTTATTTATCTAGATATCCAAAGAAACCCGGAAAATTTTAACCGGGAAATCCTGATGAAACGTTTTACGGAAGCAAAAAAAGTATGAAACTCCTTTTAATAAGTAATTCAACCAATGCCGGGGAAAGCTATCTTCAGCACCCCATCGGACAGATCGGTGAGTTTCTCAAACCATCGGTTAATGAGGTTCTCTTCATTCCGTATGCTGCAGTAACCTTTTCCTATGATCTTTATGAGAAAAAGGTGCAGGAAAAGTTCAGGGAGATCGGTATCGGTGTGGAATCTATTCACCATTACGGATCACCTGTTCAGGCTGTTGAAGCGGCAGCCGCCATTGTAATCGGAGGCGGAAATACCTGGCAGCTGACACGGATGCTGCATGATTTTAACCTGATTGATGCCATTCGAGAAAAAGTACTCACCGGAACGCCATTTATTGGATGGAGTGCCGGCGCAAATGTCGCCTGCCCGACAATCAGGACCACCAATGACATGCCTGTAGTTGATCCGGTGGGCCTTTATTCCTGTAATCTCGTACCGTTCCAGATCAATCCGCATTATCTCGATGCTCATCCCGAAGGCCATGCCGGAGAAACCCGCGAACAACGGATCGAAGAATTCATCGAGCTCAATCCTGATATTTATGTTGTTGGACTCCGCGAAGGCACTATGCTCGAAATCCATAACCGTGCAATAAAACTCATCGGCCCGCGGCCAGCCAGGATTTTCCGCAAAGGCGATGCCCCGAGGGAAGTAAGCCCCGGGGGGGACCTTTCATTCATATTGTAGATTATGCTTCGCTTTGCTTAGCTAATAGGTTCGCCTTCGGCTCACTAATTATGCTCACTTCGTTCGCTAACTATGCTCACTGCGGTCGCTAAATAATTGAGAATTAGCGCGCAGCGCAAAATTAGTGAGCGAAGCGAACCATTTAGGGAGGCGCAGCTGATCCTATTAGGAGCGAAGCGACCTCTTAGCGGAGCGCAGCGGAGCCCATTAGTGAGCTTTAGCGAACCTTTTTTCGTAATTTCGCCAAAATATGGCAGCTACCTTCTTTTCAGGGACCGTAATAAAAACGACCGGCTCGTATCATACCGTGAGAACGGGCAGTGGTGAGGTTATTATTTGTGGCATCAAAGGGAGCTTCCGGATGAAAGGGATCCGCACAACCAACCCTGTGGCAGTGGGCGATCAGGTCGATGGTAGCTCTGAAGAACCAGGCAAGGGAATAATAACAAATATCCATCCGCGAAAAAATTACATTATCCGGAAAGCCATAAACCTGGCACGCGAATCACATATCCTGGCGGCTAATATCGATCAGGCTTTCCTTATGATCACCTTGAAATCACCAGTCACCCTCTCCATGTTTGCCGACAGGTTCCTGGTTACCGCCGAAGCATACAGTGTGCCGGTAGTCATGATTTTCAACAAGACCGATCTTTATGGACCTGAGGAACTTGGTGCCCTTTTCGACTGGACCAACGCATACACTCTGGCCGGATACCCTTGCCATAACCTTTCTCTTCTAAATGGAAAGGGACTGGAGGAAATAAGAAGTTACCTGCCCGGTAAAATAACGCTTGTCAGCGGTAACAGCGGTGTGGGAAAGTCAACCCTGATTAATTCCCTTGACCCGCTGAAGAACATGAAAACCAGCGAAATATCGGTTTCCAATAAATCTGGAAAGCATACCACGACCTTTCCGGAAATGGTTGAAATTGCTTCGGGAGGGCATATCATTGATACCCCCGGAATCAGGGGATTCGGGATGCTCGAGATCGATAAGAACGAGTTGTACCATTACTTTCCGGAAATTTTCAAACACTCCGATTCATGCCAGTTTTATAATTGCTCACACACCCATGAGCCGGGTTGCTCGGTGCGCGAAGCTGTCGAGAACGGACTGATCTCGGAGATGCGGTTTCTGGATTATCTGGGTATGATGGAAGGGGTCAATAATAAATACCGATAACCACCTAAATCATGACCAGTCCGATTTATCTCGATTATAATGCTACCACACCCATAGATCCTGAGGTAGCCAATACCATGGAGCCCTTTCTGAGAGAGTTTTTCGGCAATCCGAGCAGCAGCCATTTTTATGGTTCTCAAACCCGTCTGGCTGTGGAAAAGGCACGTAAGCATATCGCAAGTCTTCTTGGCGCCGAAGCCTACGAAATTGTTTTTACCAGCGGCGGAACCGAATCCAATAACATGGCCCTACTGGGTGCCGCGCGCGCCCGGCGCCATCTCGGCAATCATATCATCACAACAGCCATTGAACACCCTGCAGTTCTCGAGGTATGCGGGTATTTAGAGAAAGAGGGTTTCCGCATTTCCCGGGTGGGGGTGAATCAATATGGTATGGTTGATCCTGATGAGATACTGCGGCTTGTTCAATCCGATACCATCCTGATTTCGGTTATGCATGCCAATAATGAAGTTGGAACCATTCAACCGGTAGCTGAAATCGGAAAATTTGCACGCGAAAAGGGCATCTTGATGCATTGTGATGCTGCCCAGAGCGTGGGTAAAATTCCGGTCGATGTGAATGTGCTTAATGTTGATCTTTTGACAGTCGCCGGTCATAAATTTTATGCACCAAAAGGGATCGGGGCACTCTATATCCGGCAGGGTATCCACCTGGATAAAATCACTCACGGTGCCGATCATGAGCAAAATCGCCGGCCGGGAACAGAAAATGTTCTGGAGATAGCCGGTCTGGGAAAGGCTGGTGAATTGGCCGGGCAAAATCTGGCCGGAAATGCCAGCCATATGAAAAAAATGAGGGGTCTGCTTGAAACCCTCCTTCTTGAAGGCTACCCGGGAGCAGTGGTTCACGGTCATCCGGAAAAAAGACTCCCCAATACCCTTAGTATAGGATTCCCCGGTATTGAGGCTAACACATTACTTGGCTCGCTGCCCGGAGTGGCCGCTTCGGCAGGTGCTGCCTGCCATGCCGGCCAGACTGACGTTTCCGGTGTTCTTAAGGCCATGGAGGTTCCGGTTGATGTTGCCAGGGGAACCATTCGCCTGTCCACCGGTCGCTATAATACCGAAGAGGAGATCAGAAATGCGGCTGGTTTGATTATCGAAGCTGTCACGAACTTTAAATATTAATAGTATGAACTCACATCAGATTGATTACAAAATTATCGGCGACGATATTCAGCTTGTTGAAATTGAGCTCGATCCTATGGAAACGGTCATTGCTGAGGCTGGTGCAATGGTTTATATGGAGGAGGGTATCAATTTTGATACTAAAATGGGCGACGGAAGCGAGGCTAACCAGGGCTTGCTCGGAAAACTGTTATCGGCTGGCTCCCGGGTTATTGCTGGGGAATCGCTGTTTATGACACATTTTACCAATCAGGGATATTCCAAATCGAGGGTTGCCTTTTCGGCACCCTATCCGGGAACTGTTATTCCCATTGACCTGGCAACCACTGGCGGACGCCTGATCGTGCAGAAAAGCGGGTTTTTATGTGCCGCAATGGGTACCCATTTATCTATAGTTTTTAACCGGCGTTTAGGCAGCAGCCTGGTTGGCGGTGAAGGGTTCATCCTGGAAAAGCTCGAAGGCGACGGACTGGCGTTTATTCATGCCGGCGGTACAGTGATCGAGAAACAACTTAAAGGGGAAACCCTCAGAGTGGATACCGGCTGTATTGTGGCTTTCGAGGAAAATATCGATTATGACATTGAAACCACCGGAAGCCTGAAGTCGATGGTATTTGGAGGGGAAGGACTGTTTTTAGCCACTCTGAGAGGTACGGGCAGAGTATGGCTCCAATCCATGCCGATCAATAAACTGATTCAGGCCCTTGCGCCATGGGGACATAATTCAGGCAAGGAAAGCCAGGGATTATTAGGTAACTTCCTTCAGCGCTAATTATTAATAGCCCGGGATTTAAATTCCGGGAGAAAAAATATGAAAGAGATCCAACCGGGGGAGTTTCTTGAATTGGCAGCGGTGCAGCCAGTGGTTGACGTCAGGTCGCCATCGGAATATGCTCTTGGGCATATCCCCGGGGCAATCAATATGCCTTTGTTCAATGATGAGGAACGAGCCAGGGTTGGTACGATCTATAAGCAGACCGGCCGCTCCGAAGCGTTTGATATGGGACTGGATATTGTTGGCCCTAAAATGTCGGGTTTCGTGCAGGTAGCGCGGGAGCTTGCGCCTGAAAAAAGAATTCTGGTTCACTGCTGGCGCGGGGGTATGAGAAGCGCATCCATGAGCTGGCTGCTGGAAACCGCAGGATTCAGGGTTAACGTACTCAAGGGCGGATATAAAAACTACCGGTCCCATATCCGTGAAAACCTGGTAACCGGTAAAAAATTCATTATCCTCGGAGGGCTCACCGGAAGCGGCAAAACTATCTGGCTGCATCAATTGGCTGATTCCGGCGAAGCAGTGGTCGACCTCGAAAAATTGGCCAACCACCGGGGATCGGTATTCGGAGGAATAGGTCTGGGCATCCAGCCAACGAATGAACAATTCGAAAATGACCTGTTTCTCAGCTTACAGGAATTTAATCCCGATCAGGTAATCTGGCTCGAGGATGAGAGCCGGCAGATTGGCAGGATATTCATGCCCGAACCCTTCTATTTAGCGATGAAATCCTCACCGCTCCTCAGAATAAAAATTGCCTTGGAATTGAGGATAAAAATCATTCTTGATGAGTATGCTTCGCTCGACAAAGAAAAGTTAGCTGCATCTATTAACCAGATTTCGAAAAGGCTCGGCGGCCTTGTCACCAACCAATGCCTGGAAATGCTTGAAAAAGGGGATTTCGACGGGGTGGTCAGACAACTGCTGCCATACTACGATAAGACCTATACCCATAGTACCCAGGTCCGTGAAAAACAGCAAATCGTTGAGCTCGATCTGATGTCCTCGGAACCCGGAACTTTTGTATCAAAATTGATTGAAAAAAAACAAGACCTGATACAATATCTATAGTAATGATATCGTTTTAAATTCCTCTACTGAAACCAGAGACTGTTCCTAATACTAAATACTTACTGTTTTGCACATCTATACGCGTAAACAACGCTGGAAATTCTTACTTCTTGCGGGTGCTGTAATTATAGGAATTGCTACCACCTGGTATACCAATACCATGGTGAAAAAGCTCGAGGGTGAGGAAAAGCTCAAGATGGAGACCTGGGTTGCCGCTACCGAGCAGTTGAATAACACAAACCTCAGCAAGGAAACAGTGTATTTTGATTTTCTGCTGAATATCATACAGAACAATACAACTATCCCTGTCATTACCGTTGATGAGAACGGCAACATGTTGATTGCCAGGAATCTAAAGCTTTACGATACTCTCAATCAGCCCTTAGCCGATGGCAAGAACCTGGATTATATCAGCCTGAAAAGTAAAAAATACCTGGCCAGCCAACTGGCCAAAATGAAGGCGCAGCATGCTCCTATTCTTATTGATTTGCCAGGCTCGAAACAATTTTTATACTACAAGGATTCCTATATCCTTACACGCATACAGCTCTATCCGATTGTACAGATGTGCATCATTTTCCTGTTTGTGTTCATGGCTTATTTTGGATTCAGCTCTACCCGGCAGGCCGAGCAAAACCAGGTATGGGTCGGGATGTCAAAGGAAACGGCTCATCAGCTCGGTACCCCAATATCCTCTCTTATGGCCTGGGTTGAGCTGCTGAAAATGGAGGAGTCAGGTCCGGAAATTATCAGGGAAGTGGAAAAGGATGTGAGGAGGCTTGAAACCATTGCCGACCGTTTCTCCAAAATAGGCTCCACACCGGTTCTACTGCCGGAAAATTTGCTTGCTGTGCTCGATAATTCGGTCAGATATCTGCAAAACCGGACCTCCGACAAAGTTAAATTTGAATTGCACTTCGGCGATCTCGACGAGCTTTATGTTCCCCTCAACCTTACCCTGTTTGAGTGGGTGGTCGAAAATATCTGCAAAAATGCCATTGATGCCATGGATGGATCAGGGCAGATAAATATTTACGTTAAGGACCAAAACCAGGTCGTTTATCTGGATATAAGCGATTCAGGCAAGGGCATTCAGAAATCGAACTACAAAGTTGTTTTCCAACCTGGATATACCACCAAACCTCGTGGCTGGGGCCTCGGATTATCACTGGTAAAGAGGATTATAGAGAATTACCATGACGGAAAAATTTTCGTTAGAAATTCTGAAATTAACCGTGGCACCACCTTCAGGATCGTCCTGAAGAAATAGTCTTTTGTTATTCCGATATTGTTTTATACTTTTGCCGGACATTTTTTGAAAGAGGGTTGAAACGGTTTTCTGAATATATTATCCCTTTCAGCTCATATTCAAATGGTTTACATGAGTTTGAATTTGAGCTAGTTGATGCGTTCTTTGGACTATTCCCCGAGGGTGAGATCCAACATGCTGAAGTGTCTGTGAATGTCGAAATGACTAAGCAAGACCGACAGCTGGAGTTTAGTTTTCTACTCGACGGGTGGGTTTTGCTACCCTGCGACCGGTGCCTGGAGGAATATCAACAGGAAATAACCGGCGAATTTAGCCTGTTGGGTAAATTCGGTCAAGGGAACAATGAAGACGAATTTGATGTGGTCTGGCTTCCAAAAGAAGAATACCAGATCGATTTGTCGCAATACCTTTATGAATATGTCGTTCTAAGTCTGCCCATGCGTAAGGTTCATCCTGATCAGGCAGACGGAAAACCGGGCTGTAATCCGGAAATGCTTGAATTATTGAAGAAATTGAGTGTAAAATAAATAGTTACTGTCATGCCAAATCCTAAGCACAGAACATCGAAACAGAGGAGAAATAAGCGGAGAACTCATTACAAAGCTACCCCTTCTCAATTGGCTACCTGTTCAAATTGCGGCGCTACCGTTCAGTATCACCGTGTATGTCCGGAATGCGGACACTATCGTGGTAAACTTGCCATCGAAAAGGAAGTCACCGCATAGGCAGGTAATCATCAGATCCTAATCAGATGAAAATCGGTCTGGATATTATGGGGGGTGATCACGCTCCCATTTCAACTACCAAAGGGGCCATACTTGCTAAACGGGAAATGCCCCCCGATGTTGAACTTGTATTAATAGGCGACAGGCAAGCCATAGAAGCTACTTGCCGGGAGGAGAATTTCGACCCCGGCAATTTTCTTGTTATAGGTACCACCGAAGTCATCGGAATGAGCGATCATCCTGTTAAAGCCTTTTCGCAGAAAAGAGACTCCAGCATGGGAGTCGGCTTCCAGATGCTTTCCGAAGGGAAACTTGATGGTTTCTGCAGCGCAGGTAGTACCGGTGCCATGTTGGCCGGGGCCATGTTTACCATAAAATCTATTCCGGGAATTATCCGTCCATGCATTGGTGTATCGATTCCAAAAGGTGAAAATGAATATACCCTGCTGCTTGATGTTGGCCTGAATCCTGATGCCAGGCCTGATGTTATGTATCAATATGCCATCATGGGATCTTTCTACTCCGAGCATGTTCATGGTACCGCCAATCCAAAAGTCGGACTGCTGAATATCGGTGAAGAAGAGGAAAAAGGTAATCTCCTTACAAAAGCCGCTTACCAGATGATGAAGGACAGCACCGACTTTAATTTCATCGGTAATGTCGAAGGAAATGAAATTTTTGCTGATAAGGCAGATGTCGTTGTATGTGAAGGATTTGTCGGTAATGTTGTGCTTAAGCTCGCAGAATCCGTTTTCGACCTGTCACAAAAACTCCACATTTCGAATCCCTTTTTTCAACAATATAATTACGAGAACTTTGGTGGGATCCCGATTATTGGAGTAGGTATGCCGGTACTCATCGGACATGGAAAATCAACTCCACTCGCCATAAAGAACATGCTTATCAAAAACCAGGAACTGGTTCAGTCGGGTTTAATTAGGAAACTTAAAGAAGCATTCGAATAATGCAAAAAATATTTGCTGCCATAACAGGGATTGAGGCTTATTATCCGCCAGATATCCTCACTAATGCTGACCTGGAGAAAATGGTGGATACCACCGACGAATGGATCGTTTCGCGCACTGGTATCAGGGAACGTCATATCCTTAAAGACCCTGGGATGGGAACCTCTGACCTTGCCGTACCCGCTGTAAAAAAGTTGTTGCAAAAAACCGGGACCAATCCTGACGATATCGACATGGTGATTTGCACCACTGTCACTCCAGATATGGCCTTTCCTGCAACTGCCAATATCATCAGTGATAAGGTTGGTATTAAAAATGCGTTCAGCTTCGATATGGCTGCCGCCTGCTCCGGATTTGTTTATATGCTGACCGTTGCTTCGAAATTCATCGAAACCGGAACCGCAAAAAAGATTCTGTGCATTGGTGCTGATAAAATGTCCACCATAACCGATTATACGGATCGCAATACCTGTCCTCTTTTCGGTGACGCTGCCGGCGTTGTCCTGCTGGAACCCAGCACTGAATATGGTATTCAGGATCATATCCTCCGTACCGATGGTTCGGGAAGAAAATACCTGTACCTGAAAGCCGGTGGTTCCGTAAAACCTGCTTCGCATGAAACTGTCGATGCCAGGGAACATTACCTGTATCAGGATGGCCAGCCCGTCTTCAAAATGGCTGTTTCAAAAATGGCAGATATTTCCGTCGAGATGATGGAGAAACATAATCTCCCGGCTGATAAATTATGGCTCGTACCTCATCAGGCTAACCTTCGTATCATTGAAGCTGTTGGCCGTCGCATGGGTCTCGATTCATCCCGCGTTATGGTAAATATCCAGAAATACGGAAATACCACCACTGCAACTATCCCGCTTGTCTTATCAGAATATGAAAGTCAGCTGAAAAAAGGCGACCAGCTAATCCTCACTGCCTTTGGCGGTGGATTTACCTGGGGAGCTCTTTATCTGACCTGGGCTTACGATCCTGTTTAAAACTTTGTTGATAAGCCGGTTTTTTTTACATTTACCTGCAAAAAATACGCGATATGGCAAAAGAAATCGAATCGACCAACGCTATTAACCTGATCTCCGCAGGAACACAGGTTAAAGGGGATATTGAATCCAACTCCGGAATCCGTCTCGATGGGCAGCTACAGGGGAAAATGGATATCAAAGGAAAGGTTGTGATCGGAGCTTCCGGAACAATAGTTGGCGACATTGTTTGTCAAACACTGGAAGTATCAGGACAAATAACCGGAAATATTCATGCCGCTGATCTGGTAAGCCTGAAATCCACCGCCCGGATGAACGGCCAGATCATCGCCCGCAAACTCGCTATCGAACCAGGTGCAATATTTACCGGTACCTGCCGAATGGATACCGACTCCGATGCAAGACGGAAAGAAGTCGAACTTCCCAAATAGTCAGCTCGACAAGGAAAAACGGATGTTAAGTGATTATGCCCGTTATTCTAATCTGGCTTTCAAAATGATTGCGGTCGTTCTGACCGCTTTTTTTATTGGTTGGCAGATTGATAAATGGATTCATATCGGGTTCCCCCTGTTTACCCTGCTGTTTTCTGTCGGTGCAGTAATCATGATTATCATTTTATTGATTAAGGAATTTTCAAAATGAAGAACATCGACTCCAGGTACTGGATTGAACTTACAGCAATAACAGCTTTACTAATTGTACTCGGACTGGTGGGTTTTTTGTTGATCTTTCCGGGACAATACGCTCCGGCACTACCATTCATGCTCGGAATTCTGGTTATCCTGACAGTCGCCGGCCAAATTGAACTTTCAAGCCTTCTCGACAAGAAATTCAGCCAATTTAACACTGCATTCCTGATTTATAAGGGGTTGAAATTATTTGTGCTGATGGTTGTCCTGATAATCTATTCCTTGCTGCATAAGGAGCATGCCGTTTCATTTATATTGGGAACATTTGTAATGTACCTGGTATACATGATATTTGAGGCAAGATCATTGAACAGGCAATCTCGGAAGCAGGCAAAACGATAATTTTTTTTTACATTTGGCACCTTACAGAAATCGAACAGGAATGAAGAGATGGATGTATTTTACCTGGATTCTGCTGCTGATGGTCACATCCGGTGGACCACTGTTGGCTTTTAGCGGAGAAGGCCAGAATGAGCCTAACGAAGCTCCCAAGAAATTCGATGCCGGTAAGTTTATCATGGAGCATGTGATGGACTCTCATGAGTGGCATATCATGAAAATCGGACAAACCGAAATCAGTATCCCGCTCCCCGTTATTCTTTATACAAAGGAGAAGGGCCTCTCGGTATTCCTTTCCTCAAAATTTCATCATGGAACCAAGCCATATAATGGATATATGCTGGCCGAGGAAGGTCCGCACGAAGGGAAAATCGTTCAGGCTAACACCAATGGAACGATAAACGAAACAGCACCGATGCCATTCGATATATCAATTACCAAAACAGTAGCCGCTATGCTCGTCAGCCTGCTGCTTCTGCTACTGGTATTCCTGCCGATGGCGAAAAAATATTCCAAGAATACCGACAAGGCGCCAACCGGATTTCAGGCGCTGATTGAACCGGTCATTCTTTTTGTAAGGGATGATATTGCCATTCCATCGATCGGACTTCACCGGTATGAAAAATTTATGCCTTTCCTTTTAACGGCATTCTTTTTTATTCTGACCAATAACCTGATGGGCCTGATACCAATTCCTCCGGGAGGGGCCAACGTTACAGGTAATATTGCTATCACTGCCTTACTTGCTGTATTTACCTTCGCGATTACCACTTTCAGCACCAACAAGAATTACTGGAAGCATATTTTTGATGCTCCGGGAGTGCCCTGGTGGCTGAAATTTCCTATACCACTGATGCCATTTATTGAATTGCTCGGCGTATTCACCAAACCTCTGGTCCTCTGCATCCGGCTTTTTGCCAATATCCTTGCAGGGCATTTTATCGCTCTGAGCTTTATCGTCATGATTTTTATTTTCGGTCAGATTCATTGGATTGCCGGTTATGGCTCGTCGGTGGTTGCCATTTTATTTTACGTTTTTATGACCATGCTCGAACTGCTGGTCGCATTTATTCAGGCTTATGTTTTTACCCTGCTTTCGGCAATCTATTTCGGTATGGCGAAAGTGGAGGAACATCATTAGAATTTTATTAACACCAAATACCTCAAGAGTATGTTAAGTTTTATAGTATTTATTCTACAGGCGGCTACCTCAATGGTACCGTTGGCTTCAATGGGTGCTGCAATTGGATCCGGATTAGCCGGCATTGGTGCTGGTATCGGAATCGGTCAGGTTGGTAAAGGTGCTATGGAAGCCATCGCACGCCAGCCGGAATCGGTTGGAGATATCAGGACTAACATGATTGTAGCCGCTGCTCTGGTTGAAGGAGCTTGTTTCTTCGCCATGATCGTGTGCTTATTGATTGTGTTTCTTGTTAAATAAGGTTGTAACCCGGAAATCCGGGATTGCAGCTGATTTAAATTTAAGAGTATGGGACTAGTATCACCGGATTACGGAACGATTTTCTGGATGGTTCTGGCTTTTTCTGTCGTGTTTTTTATACTGAAGAAATTTGCCTGGGGACCTGTCCTCAAAATGCTCAAAGAACGTGAGCAATCGATTGATAATGCCCTCCTTTCAGCCAGTGAGGCACGGGAAGGTTTATCCCGGCTGCAGGCTGAGCATGATCGGATGATGCAGGAAGCACACGGCGAACGTGAGCTGCTCATTGCCGAGGCCCGACAGATCAGGGAACAACTGATTAATAAGGCACGCGAAGAGGCTGCAATCGAAAATGAACGGCTTCTTGAACATGCCCGCCGCCAGATAGAAAGCGAAAAACTGTCAGCTATGAGTGAAATCAGACAGCAGGTTGCCACTCTTTCAGTGGATATCGCCGAAAAAATCCTGAAAAAGGAACTGGCCGATCGCAGCAAGCAGGAATCCCTGATCAAGGAACAACTCAGTGATTTGAAATTGAATTAGTTCTATGGATAACAGCCGCTTAGCATCCAGATATGCAAAAGCTCTTTTCCAATTGGCCAAAGAGCGGAATAAGGTTGAGATCGTAAAGCAGGACCTATCCAAACTGATGGACTTGCTGCATGAGTCCGCTGAATTCACATGGCTCCTGGAAAGCCCTGTAATTACAAGTTCTGTTAAGGTAGGGCTGGTTGCTAAAGTACTGGCTGGAACCGTTGACCCTCTGACATTGGAATTTATGCAGTTGCTCGTAGAACACAGGCGCGAATCGAACCTCGCTTCCACCTGCAGGATGTTTATGGAGCTGTATAAAAAGGATCAGGGGATCATGGAGGCGAAAGTGGAATCGGCAATTCCAGTGGATGTTGCCTTCCTCGATGGCCTGAAAAAAAGTTTGGAGAAGTCGAGCAAAAAGAAAATCGAAATGACAACGGAGACCAATGAATCCCTTATCGGCGGATTTATTCTGACGCTCGAAGACCAGCAGCTGGATGCCAGTGTGCAGTCGAAATTGAAAAGGATTAGACAGGAATTAAGAGAATCAAAGAAATAATTGACCATGGCAAGCATTAAACCGGCGGAAATTTCGCAGATTTTGAAGCAGCAACTTGAAGGACTGAAGCTCGATGCGAGCTTCGAAGAAGTTGGAACTGTTTTGCAGGTTGGAGACGGAATTGCCCGTATTTATGGCCTATCAAATGTCCAGAGCAACGAACTGGTCGAATTCGACAATGGCGTAATGGGCATCGTCCTTAACCTCGAGGAAGATAATGTGGGTACGGTACTTTTAGGCGCCTCCGTTGGTATCGGCGAGGGAAGCGGTGTTAAACGCACGCGCAGGATCGCCTCAATACCGGTCGGCGAAGGACTCCTCGGACGAGTGATCAATACCATCGGCGATCCGCTCGACGGCAAAGGACCCATCACTGGTAAACTGATCGATCTGCCTCTTGAACGTAAAGCCCCGGGCGTAATATTCCGCCAGCGTGTTAATCAATCGCTTCAGACCGGTATCAAGGCCATTGATGCCATGATCCCGATTGGCCGCGGACAACGCGAACTGATTATCGGCGACCGGCAGACCGGTAAAACGGCTATCGCTATCGATACGATTATCAATCAGAAAGAAGGTTACGAAAACGGAAAACCCGTTTATTGTATATATGTTGCTATCGGACAGAAAGGCTCTACTGTTGCCCAGATTGCTAAAACGCTTGAAGAGCACGGCGCAATGCCCTATACCGTTATCGTCATGGCTACCGCCAGCGATCCGGCTGCACTGCAGTTCTATGCTCCGTTTGCAGGCGCTACCATCGGCGAATTCTTCCGCGATTCAGGTAGGGATGCACTTATCGTTTATGACGACTTATCTAAACAGGCTGTCTCCTATCGCGAAGTTTCCCTGCTACTCCGCCGCCCGCCAGGCCGCGAAGCTTACCCGGGCGACGTGTTTTACCTTCACTCCAGATTACTGGAAAGAGCTGCCAAGATCATCGATAATGATGAGGTAGTCGCCCAAATGAACGACCTTCCGGAAGTTCTGCGACCGATGCTTAAAGGCGGTGGTTCACTTACTGCCCTTCCGATCATCGAAACTCAGGCTGGCGACGTTTCTGCGTATATTCCGACCAACGTTATTTCTATCACCGACGGACAGATTTTTCTTGAGTCGGGATTGTTCAACTCAGGTATCCGCCCGGCAATCAACGTTGGGATCTCAGTATCCAGGGTTGGTGGAGATGCCCAGATCAAGGCAATGAAAAAGGTTGCAGGTTCACTGAAACTCGACCAGGCTCAGTTCCGCGAACTGGAAGCATTCTCGAAATTCGGCTCCGACCTCGATACCGCCACCTTAAATGTTCTCGGAAAAGGTGCCCGAAATGTTGAGATTCTTAAACAAAATCTTCACGATCCTTATACAGTGGAAGATCAGATCGCTATCCTGTTCTGCGGAACAAGAGGCCTGCTGATGGATGTTCCAATTAAGAAAATCCGTGAATTTGAAGCTGAATTTCTGGAGTTTGTAAAGATGAAATATCCGGAAATGATGGTTGAAATAAGTAAGGGCCAGATCACTGAAGCTACGGAAAAACTTCTGACCGGCGTTGTTACGGATATGACCGCTAAATACAGGAAATAAAGGTTTTATTACCGGATGGCTAACTTAAAGGAAATACGGCAGAGAATCTCCTCGGTTAAATCGACCAGGCAGATTACCAGTGCCATGAAAATGGTTTCTGCAGCAAAGCTGAAAAGAGCCCAGGATGCCATTACACAGATCCGGCCTTATGCCTCGAGGTTACATGAAGTGATCAGCCAGGTCAGCGGCTCCATCAATGATAAAAATGTGAGCCCGCTCACCGACCGGAGAGATATTGAAAAAGTTCTTGTCGTGGTAATTACCGCCAATCGTGGCCTTTGCGGCGGCTTTAACGCCAATGTCACCAAGGCCGCAATAGAATGGATAAATACCCAGTATCCTGTTCAAAAGGAAAAAGGACAGGTAGAGATGATCTTCATTGGCAAAAAGGGCGGCGAAATTCTGAAGAGTAAAGGATGGGGCATCTGGCCCTACTTCAATGAGCTGATCGATAAACCAACATTTATTAAAACAGAAGTTCTGGCTGAATCACTGATGCAGGATTTCACCAATAATAAATACGACCGTATCGATCTGATATACAATCAATTTAAAAACGCTGCCACCCAAAATCTCTCTATTGAGACCTACCTGCCGGTAACTTCCGGCGAAGACGGAGGGAATCCTGCGAAACAGCCATTCTTTATTTTTGAACCCGACCTCGAGTACCTGGTCAGGACATTGATTCCTGAAGCCCTTAAAGTCCAATTATTTAAAGCCTTATTGGATTCCGTGGCCTCGGAGCACGGTGCAAGAATGACCGCTATGCACCAGGCGACCGATAATGCCACCGATATGATAAAAAATCTGACCCTCGATTATAACAAAGCACGGCAGGCAGCTATTACCAATGAACTCATCGAAATTGTTGCGGGCGCCGAGTCTCTGAAATCTTAAGTCGGAATCCAAATGAAAAAAGCCGGTATAATCCTCCTTTTTCTTCTAGTACAGATTAGCCTGCCGGCCCAATATACCATTCAGGTTAAGGTGGATTCCATGCCAACAAAAAAAGCCTTTTTGTTTGAATATGTGGGACTCAACCGAAATATGGTTGATTCTGCCAAAACCTCTCCTGATGGTAGTTTTTCTTTCACCCTGCCTGCTGCGGCACATCCGGGCATGTATCGGATAGTAGTGGGTCCGGAACAATTCTGGGATATCATTTTCAACCGGGAACAAATCCGGATGCGGACTCATTTTTCCGCGATAATCGATAGCTTGAAAGTGATGGAATCGAAAGAAAACCAATTGCTTAATGCCTATATGCACTTCTTTCTGGATATTCAGAGGAAGGGGGATTTATTGCAGAGACTGGCCGGCATGTACCCAACATCCGATCCTTTTCAGCAACAGGTGCTCAGGGAACTGCAAAAGGTGAGAGCAAGTGACCCCGATAAGCTTACCCGCGAAATCATTGAGAAGAATCCGGATGCTTATGTGTCCTCCTTCCTGAAACTGGAGCTGGCACCGAAAGTTCCGGCAGGCATCAACCAAAAAGATGAATTAAAATATATTCTGGACCATTTCTGGGATAATGTCGGTTTTACAGATACTGATCAGATGTACAATCCCGGATTGGTCAACAAGGTAAGAAGCTTTTTCGGCCTCTTCCGCCGGGCATATCCTCCGGCAATTGTTGAACCCGAAATGATGAAGGGCCTCGACCGGCTGATGAAAGCTGCCGCTTCGAACGATGTGCTCACCCAGTTTTTACTCGAGGATATCGCAAAATGGGCCGAACAGGCCGATTTTGATCAGTTCTTCGGATATCTGACTGAAGCTTACCTGTCGCAGGCAACTTGCACTGATAGTAAAAAATCCGGCCAGTTCAAAGAATTGGTGGAAGCTTATCAAAAGACAGCGCCTGGCAAGCAGGTGCCCGAAATTGTGATACCCAGGGATCCTAAGGGAGCATTGATCCTGTCGGAAATACCAACACGGTACATCCTGGTGGTTTTCTGGGCAAGCTGGTGCCCTCATTGCGACGAGATGCTTCCGAAACTGAAAAAAGTTTACGAGAAATACGACAGGGCCGACCTGGAGGTTGTGGCCATCTCAGTGGATTCTAAAAAGCAGGAATGGGAAGATGCCATTAAGAAAAATGGTTTTTCCTGGATCAATTATTCTGAATTGAAAGGATGGGATTGCTCCATAGCTTATGATTATGGCATCAGGGCAACTCCTACGATGATACTGATCGACAAGAAAAGAACAGTAATTGCTAAACCAAAAAATCCGGAAGTCCTTCAGCAAAAATTGACTGAACTGGGAGTCCGGACGATTAAGTAAACAGAGAAATGTTTTGGGCTAAAGTTGCCGGTAAGGTTTTAAGAAACAGAAAGGGTATCGCCATCATCATTGGCGTTATCACCCTGTTTATGGTCTTCCAGCTTCCCAGGCTCCAGATAGATTACGGTTATTCCGGAATGCTTCCCGAAAGCGACAGCGTTTCGATTAAGCTGCTCGAGTTTAATAAGATTTTTGGTGAAGAAGGCGGATTATTTCTGCTGGGTTTTCAGGATTCGAACTTTTTTACCCTCGATAAGTTCAATAAATTCAGCCAGCTGAAAAAATCGATCAAAGCAATCGATGGGATAAAAAATGTTATGTCTGTTTACGAAGCGATTAATCTTCGTAAGAATGAAGAGAAAAAAGCATTCGATATTTGTTCCATATTTCCCGAAAAAATAGATAGCCAGCATCAACTCGACAGCCTGGTAACGGTGTTCAGGGCGATGCCTATTTATCGCGATCTGGTTTACTCGGAATCGACGCATACCTATCTTTTGGTAATGACGATTGCTGATAATCAGATCAATACTAAATCAAGGATGTTCATTGTCCGGAAAATGAAGGACATAGCCACCCAATTTGGGAAGGATAATAATCTAAAGCTTCACTATTCCGGCCTTCCGTATATCCGGTCGACTATTTCTGAGATTGTTCAACGCGAATTCATCAAGTTCCTGATTCTCGCCGCTGTTACAACCGCATTGATTCTGCTGCTATTTTTCAGATCAACCCGAGCGGTCTTCTTCTCATTGCTGATTGTATCGATCGGAGCGGTATGGGCGATGGGGATGATGTCGCTCATGGGCGCAAGCATCACCGTATTAACTGGCATGATACCTGCCCTGCTGATCGTTATCGGTATACCAAACAATATTTTCCTTCTAAATAAGTATCATGGGGAGTACCAGCTTCACCAGAATAAGGTGAAGGCGCTCCAGAGGGTGATTCAAAAAGTGGGAGCTGAGATATTCATGGCAAACACCACGACTGCTGTGGGATTTGCCACATTCATGACTATCGATAACCAGATGCTGCGCACTTTCGGGCTGGTGGCTTCAGTGAATATCATGGTTCTCTGCTTACTTTGCCTGTTCCTCGTGCCTGTAATCTGGTCGTTTCTGCCGCCACCTCAGGAAAAACATGTCAGCCATCTCGATAATCGTGTCGTCAGGGCAATTACCGACCGGCTGGTTTTCCTGATCCGTTTTAAAAGAAACTGGATCTACTTTTCGGTCTTTCTAATTATGTCGATCGCTGTTTTTGGCATCACCAAAATGAAATCCACAGGGTACATTCTCGACGATATACCCAAGAAAAATCAGATCTATAAGGACCAGGTTTTCTTAGAAAGTACAATAAAAGGGGTTTTGCCTCTGGAAGTGGCTATTGATACACGGAAACCGAATGGTGTTTTCGGGATGTCATTTTTGAAAAAGGTGGAAAACTTTCAGGAATATGCTGCCCGTTTTCCCGATGTGGCCCGGCCTTTCAGTATGGTCGATGTAATAAAGGTTGTTAACCAGGCATATTATAACGGTGGCGAAAAATACTATCGTTTACCAAGCGCCCAGGAGCGTTCATTTCTGATGCCCTATTTGTCGGGTGCCATGCAGGGGAACAAAATTGTCAGCTCATTTGTCGATTCGACCAATAGAATCTGCCGGATTAATTTCCGTATTGCAGACGTTGGGACGAACCGGATGGTTGCCGTTCAGAATAGTCTTCAGGCTAAACTTGATACGCTATTCCCGCATGCTCAGTACACCACCATCCTGACCGGATCGGCATTGAAATACACCCTGGGTACTGAATATCTGGTCAGGCATCTGATCAAGAGCCTTTTACTGGCTATTTTGCTTATAGCCGTTTTTATGGCGTATATGTACAGAAGTCCGCGAATGATTGTTGTATCGATATTTGCCAATCTGCTCCCGCTGCTTTTTACTGCCGGGCTGATGGGTTATTTCAATATCTCGATCAAGCCTTCAACCCTTCTGGTATTTAGCGTTACTTACGGAATTGCGGTGGACACTGCCGTGCATTTTCTGTCGAAATACAGGCAGCATAAATCCCATCGAGGGATTGATCCCGAAGTTGCTGTTATCAATACCTTAAAAGAGGTTGGCGTGAGTGTGATCTATACCGTTACGGTTTTATTCATTGGCTTCGGAATATTTGTGGTATCGGAATTCGGTGGTACGAAAGCTATGGGATTTCTCATCAGCATAACCTTGCTGATCGCTGTGATTTCCAATCTGCTGCTTGTACCGTCGATTCTGCTGAGAGGAATTCAGAGGGATAAACTGAAGGTAAAGGCTAAAATGTTGGAGCAAGTCAAATGAAAACGATAGAAGAACTTCAAGTGCTTATCGACGAGGAGATCCATGCACAATACCGGATTCTCGAGCCACGTGAACTGTATGAACCCATGTGGTATACTTTATCCAATGGGGGTAAGCGCCTTCGTCCCGTATTCGTTCTGATGGGTTGCCAGTTATTTAAGGATGATGTCAGGAAAGCTGCACTTCCGGCACTTGGAATTGAGATGTTCCATAATTTCACCTTGCTTCATGATGATATTATGGATAAGGCATTTATGCGCCGTAATCTTCCAACCGTTCATGTTAAATGGGATGTAAACCGTGCAATTCTTTCGGGCGATGCCCTGGCTATTCAATCGAATATTTTCATTGCTTCCTGCGATAAGGAAATCCTTCCGGATGTTTTGCGCGTATTCAACAGTACCGCATTGCAGGTTTGTGAGGGTCAGCAATATGACCTGAATTTCGAACGGATTCCAGAGGTCAGCGTGGCAGATTACCTGAATATGATCCGGTTGAAAACAGCGGTATTAATTGCAGGAAGTCTGCAGATCGGTGCACTCATCGGTGGAGCTGATGCTGAGTGGGCTAAAAAAGTATATGAGATGGGCGATATGATCGGAATGGCTTTTCAGTTGCAGGACGATTTTCTGGATACCTTTGGAAACCCGGTAACTTTCGGGAAGAATATCGGAGGCGATATCCTGGCTAATAAGAAAACTTTTCTCCTGATTAAAGCCCGTGAAATGGCTAACCCTGAGCAACGATCCTTACTCGATCACTATTACAGTTCTGAGGATTTTAATGCTGATATTAAAATCGAATCAGTGAAAAAAGTATTTCATGATTTGGAAATAGACAAAATTACCATAGACAAGGTCCATTTTTATTCACAAAAGGCGCTCGAAATCCTGGAAGAAATTCCAGTTGAACCTGCGCGTAAAAAGGAACTTGAAAAGTTTACCCGGAACCTGATGGACCGGATTAGATAAATTAAGATATTTTTGAATTTTATAAAAACCTGCAGCAATGGTTGACAATAAAGGAAAAGTATTACAGGTAATCGGTCCGGTGGTGGACATCGAATTTGCAAGTGGTGGAGCCTCGTTACCGGATATTTATGAAGCGCTTGAGATTTCCCGCGAGGATGGAACCAAGCTGATCGTTGAGTGTGAACAGCATATAGGGGAAAATACCATCCGGGCTATCGCCATGGATTCCACCGACGGGCTATCACGTGACATGGAAGTCAGGGCGACCGGTAGTCCAATCACCATTCCGGTGGGCGAACAGGTCAGGGGACGTTTATTGAACGTCACCGGTTTGCCGATCGATGGTCTTGGTGCCATGGATAATTCTGTTGGATATCCGATTCACAGGGAACCTCCAAAATATCAGGACCTGAGTACCGAGAACCAGGTTTTATTTACAGGCATCAAAGTAATCGACCTGATTGAACCCTATTCCAAGGGAGGTAAAATCGGTTTATTCGGTGGTGCCGGTGTTGGAAAAACGGTGCTGATCCTTGAACTTATCAATAATATTGCGAAAGCTTATTCGGGTTTATCAGTATTTGCCGGGGTGGGTGAACGTACCCGTGAAGGGAACGACCTGTTGAGGGAAATGCTCGAATCAGGGGTTATTGATTATGGCCCGGAATTCGTAGAAGATATGCTCAAGGGAGGATGGGATCTGTCGAAGGTCGACTTTAAGCGGCTCAAGGAAAGTAAACTTTCCCTGGTTTTCGGTCAGATGAATGAACCTCCGGGTGCCCGCGCAAGGGTAGCTCTCTCCGGACTCGCTCTGGCTGAATATTTCCGTGATGGCGATGAGCAGACCGGCGGACGTGATATCCTCTTTTTCATGGATAATATTTTCCGCTTTACTCAGGCTGGCTCCGAGGTTTCGGCTTTGCTGGGCAGGATGCCTTCAGCTGTAGGTTATCAGCCGACTCTGGCCACCGAAATGGGTGCCATGCAGGAACGTATCACCTCCACAAAGAGGGGATCCATAACATCAGTTCAGGCAGTTTATGTGCCTGCAGATGACCTTACCGACCCGGCTCCGGCAACAACTTTTTCCCACCTTGACGCTACTACGGTGTTAAGCCGAAAGATTGCAGAAATCGGGATCTATCCCGCTGTGGCTCCACTGGAATCAACCTCAAGGATACTTACTCCTGAAATTGTTGGGAAAGATCATTATGAAACAGCCCAGCAAGTGAAGGAAATCCTCCAGCGTTACAACGAACTACTTGATATCATTGCTATCCTCGGGATGGATGAATTGTCGGAAGAAGATAAACTCATCGTTCATCGCGCCCGTCGTATTCAGAGATTCCTCTCGCAGCCTTTCCATGTGGCCGAGCAATTTACCGGCAGACCGGGAGCATTTGTGGCCATTGAGGATACTATCAAAGGATTTAAAATGATTATGAGCGGCGAAGTGGATAAATACCCTGAAGCAGCGTTTAACCTGGTCGGACCGATCGAGGAAGCGATTGAAAAAGGTGAAAAAATGCTTGCCGAGGCCCGGAAATAACTAATCCAACAATTATCGTGTACCTGGAAATTTTAACACCGGAATCAAAAATCTTTTCGGGGGAGATCACCCTGGTGAGCCTGCCCGGAACCAAGGGATCTTTCGAGATGATGACCAACCACGCGCCACTGATTTCATCGTTGGAGGCAGGAGACGTCAAGGTGATAGATATTGCCGGACAAACTCACCATTTTCTTATTAAAAGAGGAGTGGTGGAATGTTTGGATAATAAGATTCATTTGCTGGTAACTGTCGGTTAATTAAATCATTTGGAAGCCAGATTTGTCATTCTTCATCCGGATGATCCTGCTGAAATCCTTTTAGCTACCCCGCTCATCAGGTGCATTAGGACCCAGGTGGAGGGGGCATTGGTCTATTCTGCCGTTAAAAAGGAGCACCTCTGGCTGTTAAGTTCAAACCCCTTTCTGGAAGAGCTGTTCGTTTATCAGGAGAAACCTGATGAACTGCTGGAGGATCTCAGAAATTTTCTACCTGATTACCTGATCGACCTGGATGGCAGCCGCATTACACGACGGCTTAAGGGACAACTCAAAGTGCTCGATTTTACAATAAACAGACTGAATTTCTGGGAACCCTGGTCGCAGAGGGCATTTAAAACAGGCAAACTTTTTGATGTTACCGATGACGGGAAAGGGTCGCAGCTTATAGCCGCTCCCCTGGATACTGAATTATTACCCTCTGATTTTCTGGATGGATACCTCATTTTGTCGCTGGACAATGCAGGAAAGAGTAAGCGACTTCTTACAGATGAGCAGATTATCGAGCTGGCTGTATTAACGGAGAAACCGATCGTTGTAACCGGTAATTCCGGCGATCGGGACCTGGCTAACCGTATCGGTCAGGCTTCCGGATGTGCTGTTTTTCCTACTTGCGGCGATCTTACTTATTCGCAGATTGGATCCTTGCTGAGCCATGCCAGGGGTTCCATTGTTTTCAACGCTTTTTGGGACCAGGTAGCTGCGGCATTGGGTAAGGAAACTTTCTTTATCACAGAAAACAGTACTCTTTCAGACAGAAAGGATATTGCACTCTGGGCCAGATCACTTTTCAATATCCAACCATGACCGGCCTGCCATTTGACCGGGATACTATCGAAGTGATGGCTCCGGCAGGGTCGTTCGAGGCTCTCCGTGCAGCAGTGGCCGGAGGGGCAAATGCTGTTTATTTCGGAGTGGAACATCTGAATATGAGGTCGAAATCGGCCAGAAATTTCCTGACTTCTGATCTGCCATTGATCGCCCGATACTGCAAGTTTTGCGGGGTTAAATCGTACCTCACCCTGAACACCATTATATACGATCAGGAAATAAACTTGTCGCATCAGCTGATCGATGCCGCTGCTTCTGCCGGAATATCGGCCGTAATTGCTTCGGATCAGTCCGTAATCGAATATGCCAGGGAGCAGGGTGTGGCACTTCATTTATCGACACAACTGAATATTTCGAATTTTGAAACTGTCAGATTTTACGCAAAATATGCTGATGTGATGGTTCTTGCCAGGGAACTTACTCTCGACCAAATCAGTGAAATAGCCGGAAAGATTGGTGCCTCTGGAATTAAAGGTCCGTCGGGCAAGCCAATAAAACTGGAACTTTTTGTTCATGGGGCCTTGTGCATGGCCATCTCAGGCAAGTGTTACCTCAGCCTTCATCAGTATAATGTTTCGGCCAACCGCGGGAGTTGTCAGCAGGCGTGCCGAAGGGCCTATCGCGTGGAGGATATTGAATCGGGCGATGAACTGGAAATTGATCAGGAATATATCATGTCGCCAAAAGATCTGGCCACGATTCATTTTCTCGACAGGATAATTGCTGCCGGGATATCTGTACTTAAAATCGAGGGCCGGGCCAGGCCGGCGGAATATGTGCAGACCGTGACCTCTTGCTATCGTGAAGCTGTTGACAGCCTGTTCGATGGAACATACGAGCCCGAGAAAATGGAAAATTGGACGAAAAGGCTTTCAACCGTTTTTAACCGCGGATTCTGGGACGGATATTATCTGGGCCAGAGATTGGGCGAATGGAGCGCGGTTTACGGATCAGCTGCCACAAAAAGAAAAATCCTGATCGGTACAGCCACCAATTATTATTCAAAACTTGGGGTGGGGGAATTTGATATACAATCAGAAAATCTGGAAGTTGGTGATGAAGTTATTATTACTGGCCCCACCACAGGGCTCATCCAAATAACTGTAGATGAGATTCATAATAAAGGTGGACAAGTCCCGGCTGCCTTAAAAGGCGAGCGGATAGCCTTTCGTACCGGAAGAAAAATCAGGCGTGGCGATAAGCTTTTTAAATGGGTAACTGCCAACCCGTAAACAGGTATTTTTTTTTGACCAAACCTGTTCAACTTGTTAATAACAGAGTTCATAAATCTCTTGGCAGATTAAACTTAATGTTTAATTTACGTTGCTTTTGACTAAAATCTCTAAGTTTGGGTACGGGGATTATTCACCATTATAAAATTAAGTCATTCAGTATATTATAACCAAAACTACGCGTTTATGAGAAATCTTTCCAAAGTTTTAGTGCTAATTGTTCTGGGCGTTTTCACTGCTTTCAGTGGTTATTCCCAGGTCACAACCTCTGGGATGAACGGTAAAGTTACCAACCCCGAAGGAAAGCCGTTGCCCGGTGCGACGGTAGTTGCCGTCCATGTTCCTTCAGGAACGAAGTATGCAGTTCCTACAAACACTGAAGGATTTTTTGACCTTCAGGGTATGAGATCTGGTGGTCCGTACACGGTTGAAGTGTCATGTGTCGGATATTCAAAGAAGACCTTCACCGACATCACCCTGTCACTGGGTACCTATTTTGCACTTGAAGCAAAACTTACCGAGAGCAACAAGCAACTTGGTGAGATTGTGGTGGTAGGCGCCAAGCCATCGGCCTTCAAATCAGACAAGACCGGTGCATCTACGAACATTTCGAATGAACAGATGTTGATGATGCCTAACATCAGCAGAAGCATCTCCAACATCGCACAGCTTTCGCCATTCGCAAATGGCATGAGCATTGCCGGAGGTGACGGCCGTTCAACCAATTTTACCGTTGACGGCGCCAATTTTAACAACAACTTTGGATTGAGTTCAAGTCTTCCTGGCGGGGGAAATCCTATTTCTCTTGATGCTATTGAAGAATTGCAGGTAGTTATTGCTCCATTCGATCTGCGGCAGACTAATTTCATTGGTGGCGGTATCAATGCCATTACCAAATCAGGAACAAATACTTTTAAAGGATCTGCTTATACTTACTTCACCAACCAGGATTTGCGCGGAAACCATATCGGTGATGTTGATTTTGGAGTTCGCCCGGCATCGTCAACTAAGATTTATGGTGTAACCCTCGGTGGACCGATCATCAAAAACAAATTGTTCTTCTTCGTTAACGGAGAATACACATTGCAGCCAGGACAGGTGGTAACCTGGAGACCTTCAGTGGATGGTGTTGCCAATAAAGATCTGCAGCTTTCCCGTACCAGCACTACGGATATGGACCTTGTAAGACAAAATCTGATCAATAATTACGGATATGATCCTGGTTCCTACTCAGATTACCCGGCTGATCAAAGCAACAAAAAACTGCTGGCCCGTATCGACTGGAACATCAACAAATCGAACAGGTTAAGTTTGAGATATAACTATACAAAAAACCAGTCCTGGTTTCCAACGAACGGTAACTCAACTGATGCCGGTTTCAGAAATACCGCAATGGATCGTATTTCACAAAACTCCATGGCTTTCTCCAATTCGACGTATTCCATGGATAATATTGTAAATTCGGGTTCTTTGGATTTGAACAGCCGTATCACTGATCGTATCTCGAATCAATTGCTGGCTACTTATACATCGATAAGCGATGTTCGCGGCTCTAACTCAAGTCCTTTCCCGTTTGTCGATATCATGAAGGGCGTTACTTCCGATGGGAAACAGATTTTAGAACCTTACATGTCGGCAGGTTACGAATTGTTTACCTGGAACAACGGTGTGCATAACAATATCGCAACAGTCACCGACAACGTAAACTTCTCCTTTGGCAGTCACAAAATTACCGGTGGGGCAAGTTTTGAACATCAAATGGCAAACAACTCCTATATGAGGAACGGTACAGGATATTATCGTTATGCCAGCCTTGACGATTTCCTGAATCAGCGCGCACCAAGGGATTTTGCCCTGACCTACGGTTACGACGGCGAATTGAATCCGGCTGCTCAGGTTGCATTTAATCAGATTGGATTATATGCACAGGATGAATGGAAAATTTCATCCAATTTCAAATTGACCTATGGAATACGTGCCGATTATTTGAAGTATGTAGATAACGTTATGACCAATAACGCAATTCTTGCTTTGGATTTTGGTGGTAAAAAGATCGATACCGGTGCATGGCCGACTGCAAAAGTTCAGGTTTCACCACGTGTTGGTTTTACCTGGGATGTATTGAAA
Source organism: uncultured Bacteroidota bacterium (assembly GCA_903851365.1). Taxonomy (GTDB): domain Bacteria; phylum Bacteroidota; class Bacteroidia; order Bacteroidales; family UBA12481; genus UBA12481. The sequence goes on along the minus strand of CAINOB010000130.1, from coordinate 2,217 downwards.
GACCAGACTTTGAAGGTTCGTGGAGGTTCAGGATTATTTGCAGGAAGGTTGCCGCTGGTGTTCTTCACCAACATGCCAACCAACTCAGGAATGGTTCAGGGCAGCTACACGGCAGTTACCAAATATAATGCCGATGGTTCCATTAAGAGCGTGGATCCTAAACTGGCTTTGCTGGCCGGTAAAATGATCACCGATGTAAACCAGATGATCGCATTACTTGGTCTTCCAAATACCATTACTCCTGAAAAAGGCGTTTTGCCAAGTACCATCAATGGAATTGATCCAAACTTTAAAATGCCAAAAGTGTGGAAATCCTCGCTGGCGGTAGATTATAAAGTTCCGGTTTCGTTCCCGTTGACGGTAACATTGGAAGCTATTTACATGAAAACCATCAATGGTGTTATGCTTCAAAACTACAACCTGAAGCCATCAGATTCAACCTGGGCAACTTTCAGTGGCTCGGATAACAGGCTCATTTATCCGAAAAACGACAACTACACCGCAAAGAATGCCTTTATTCTGGCAAATAACAGTGAAGGATGGGGCGCTATTGGTAACATAACAATTACAGCAGAACCGATTAAGAATTTGAATATCATGGCTGCGTTTACCAAAACCGAATCGAAAGAAATTTCCGGTATGCCTGGTAGTAACGCATCTTCTGCTTACACTGGCATGTATGAGGTTAACGGACCGTTTATGCCTTTGGTTCAGAGGTCGCAATATGTTGTACCGACCAAAGCAATCGCTTCCTTATCATACAAGCTTCCTTACCTGAACAATCATATGGCTACCTCCTTTGGTTTGTTTTATACCGGATATTCGCCTTATGGTTACAGCTTCACCTATTCCAACGATATGAACGGCGATGGAAATGCTACTGACCTGATTTACATACCGAAAGCAAAAGGAGATGTTAAGTTTGTCAGCTCAGCCGATGAAGATGCATTCTTCACTTTCATGGCTCAGGATAAGTATCTGTCGTCCCATAAAGGACAATATGCTGAAGCATATGCTGCAATGGCACCATGGGTAAACCATTTTGACTTGCGAGTGGTACAGGATTTCAGTATTAAAGCAGGAAAATCAAACAATACCTTAGAAATCTCTTTGGACTTCCTGAACTTTGGCAACCTGATTAACAGTAAATGGGGTGTCAGCCAGAACATGTATTCCTCTAACAATGGCCAGATCTTGAAATATGAATCGAAGGACGCTAATAATGTTCCCACCTATTCAATGGCTAAAGACTCAAAAGGAGCATATCTGACAAACACTTTCTCTACCTATACAAACTATAATCAGTGCTGGTTTTTACAACTAGGCGTACGTTATATGTTTAACTAAAGGTTACAAGCCTTAAAATGAAGACCGCCCCGGGAAACCGGGACGGTCTTTTTTTGCCTTATATTTGCACCCTGATCCACCAAAGATTTTTGAAATGTCAAAGCTGACCCGGTCGCTATTATTCCTGGCCCTTCTTTTTTCCGTTGTTTTAAATGGCAATTCCCAGGTAAAAAACTCTGTTATCAATGGTAAAGTCACTAGCTCCGATGGTACGCCACTCGCTGGTGCCAAAGTTATTGCCACATTTATTCCTTCAGGATCGCTTTTTGCTGCCCTGACAGATGGAACCGGCACCTACCGCCTGCCTAACCTGGAGGTTGGAGGTCCCTATTCAGTGAAGGTATCGCTCGATGGATATAAACCCTATATCCAGGGAAATATTTACCTGACCCTTGGACAAACTTTAGGGATCGATGTTCTCTTGAAAGGCGATGTGATAAAACAGCCTAAATCCGGCAAAAAACATTGTCTGGTGGTTCTTTCCATGGATGGGTTCCGGTGGGATTATCCGGTAATTTATCATACGCCGAACCTCGATCGTCTGGCCCGCGATGGTTGTAAAGCAGTCTCCCTGAAACCGAGCTATCCTTCGAAAACCTTTCCAAACCATTATGCCATTGCCACGGGTCTGTACCCGGATCATAACGGCATAGTTCAGAATAGTTTTTATGATCCCAAGCTCGATCGCGTTTTCCGAATGGGTGATCGCCAGGCCGTTGAGGACTCTGTCTTCTGGGAAGGGGAGGCTATCTGGGAAACAGCTGAACAGCAAGGTGTAAAAACTGCCGCCTATTTCTGGGTTGGCACCGAAAGCAATGAGAGATATCGTCCGGAAATGAGAAAAATCTATGAATCCGGATTCCCGTATAT
>CAINOB010000129.1 GCA_903851365.1 uncultured Bacteroidota bacterium | reverse complement strand
TCGGTTAATATCAACCGAAAATCAGTTTTCAAACTCACAAAAAATCAAAGAACCTCGGAAATATTCGGCTCTTTGAAAAAAGAACCGGGGAAAACTCAAATTTCATTCAACAAAAATCGGTTTATGAATAATGCGGGTTAAACGGATGTACTCCCGGAAAGTCAATAAATCCAATGGTGTTATATATTGGAAAAAACACTAAAAAAACCAATTTCCGACGGAACATCCTGAACATGCTTTGTTGGCTATGTTTATCAACAGCCGACAAAATTCGTTGACCACCAAGAAATCAGTGAGGATGAGGCTTTCCAATGATTTTCATCAAGTCCTAGGTGACCTTTTTGGGGATTGGTCAATCTCAAGCGCCGGAGATTGGAAAACCTGTCCGTTTGTTCCACTTTAATACATGATTCTCAAAAGAAAGCTCGGCATACATCCGTCTGTACCGGTTCACCTCCGACTCCAGCTCCTTAACACGCTTCAGTTGGTGCAGGTCCATGCCGCCATATTTGCTCTTCCACTGATAAAACGTCGGTTGACTGATACCGTGCTCCCGGCAAATGTCGGCTACTTTTTTACCCTGTTCCTGCTCATTTAAAATGGTCAGGATCTGGGGCTCCGTGTGATTTGTCTTTTTCATACTTACCCAAAGTTTAAAACTCTATTAATAATCGTTCCTAATTTTGGGGAAGCTTACATAACCTTACCAAACCTCGTCATGGCTCCGAATCGTTTCATTAAGCTCAGCCGGATTCAAAATGTTCATAACATGCCCCATGAATTCGGCCATGACCTTGACTATTTAGTTGATGGGCAATAGATTATCATTTACTCTTTTAATCATTCACTTTAATTTTATAAGTTATGAAACGCAAACTTTTATTATTTATGGTCTGTATCGCTGTTTGTACTTTGTTCATTAGTGCACGTGGTGTTTTTAGATCTCAGGAAATTGTTCCGTCACCATCGGGTGAAGCAAGTGTTTCTTATATTAACATATCTCTGGAAGAAGCAGATCAATATGATTATGCCCATGTGGAATATCATGGTACCACAACAGACTGTGGCTCAACCGATGGCTGGGTTGACTTAGGCAATATCTACTTTAATAACAGTGGAGCCATTTCGATAGATTTGTATGCTCCTTATGGTTATATTGAGGCTGAAGTAACAGTTTATATTGATGGGTATCCGGATTGTCCATATACGATACTTGCCCATACTGGTTCTTCGTGCAGTACCACATTAAGAAATCTTAACTTCGATTTTAATCCGTATTATCCATGGGAATGTCCAGGTAATATGTAATTTTAAATATCCCTAAAGTGCACTATTTAAAACCAATGAGCTTAAAGTTCGCTGATGATCAAGGATGATAAGATTAACTCATAAAATGTTTCCCGTTATTTTTGGGTCAACCCTTTTATCATTGATCCTCTGTCAGTGTGATAAACCGGTGAAGACGGACATTCTGCCACCCATTCCAGTATCGATGGTAACCCCTTTATCAGGCCTTACCACTACACTCTTCTCTTTCGATGGATCGTTATCCAAACCCGGGAATTCTCAGGATAAAATGTATTTCCGATGGGATTGGAATGGCGATGAACAATGGGATACAAAATATTCGTCGGATCCGGTTTTCACTCACCGGTTTTATTCACCCGGAAAGTACCTGCTTATCCTTGAAGTTCTTAACTCATCAGGTGTAACTGATACTTGTCATATAAGCCTTGATGTCAAGCGAGGCTTTTCAGCTCCGAGGGCTAAATTTTTTATTGATCCGTCCACTGGTAACCGGTTGACTCAATTCGTTTTCGATGCATCCCTGACCAAGGATGACGAGGACTCGCTTAATCAATTACTGTTCCGCTGGGATTGGGATGGCAACGAGAGCTGGGATACGGGATTTTTATCTGATTATCTGGTTATGCATAATTATAACGATGTGGGTTCCTATCATCCGATTTTAGAAGTAAAAGACCCATCCGGTTTGATTTCCCGCTATCAGACTGATCTTGAGGTAAATCAAACAAATCCCAGGCTTTATGCTCATTTTACCTGGAGCCCAGCTTTTCCGTTGCAGCTGGATACGGTTAAACTGGATGCCGGCACTTCCAGGGATCTGGATCATCCGGAAAATAGGCTGGTTTATTATTGGAATATCAATGCGGAGGATTGGTTTGGGCCTTATGATGATCCGGTATTTACCTTCAGGTTCTTAAATGAGGTGAATTATTCAGTGACACTGCGTATTGTGGATCCGAACGGACTGGAAAACCAGGTAACCAGGGAAGTACGGATTTTCCATCTCAACCGGCCACCTACTCCTGTTCTCATAGCCAGTACTCAATTGGGTAATCTGACCACCAATTTCTTCTTTGATGCAAGAAATACCACCGACATCGAAGATTTGCCATCAATGCTGAAGGTAAGATGGGATTTTGAAGCCGATAAACAGTGGGATACCGAATTTCAAAACGATAAAACGAGCTTTCATAGGTTTAATGCTCCGGGGGTCTATAAAGTGGTTCTTGAAGCGATAGATACTCAGGGACTGACCGATACTACCTCAGTGTTTATCAAGGTCTCTTCGGGAACCAATGAAACCGGACTGGTCATTGACCGCCGGTTTGATCATACGGAATATTATCCCAGCATCAAGATCGGTGATCAATGGTGGATGGCTAAGAACATGAATTATGAGCCCTTGCGGTATACCAATAAAATTGACACCTTGTTAACAGTATGCTACGATAATGACCTTGAAAATTGTACGAAAATGGGTGGTTTGTATAGTGCCTATTATGCAACCCTGTTAGACCTGGACGAAGGTACGCAGGGGATTTGCCCGAATGGCTGGCATATCCCCACTAAGAGTGAGTGGGAGACTTTGTTAGCCTCGCTCAATAGCAATTCTACTACCGATGATTTGATGATAGGCGGTTCCTCTGACTTTAATGCCCAGTTCAGCGGTTATGCCCGGCAAAAATTTATTAAAATGGTCAATGGCAAACCACAATATGAATGGATATTTACTGCCATGGGTTCCATGACTTATTTCTGGTCATCTACTCCACTGATAGGCTCGGAAGCAATTAGCCACTGGACTACGACGCTGATTAGAGGTAATCCGCAGGTTTCAACCGGATATTCCGGTAATGGCAATTTTTATTCAGTAAGATGTATAAAAAATTATATTGTCAGCAAGTGAGGAAGCTGCTTCTTTTTGGAATAATTATTTTGTTGGTTTGCTGCCATAAGAACCACGCACCGGTAATTCAAAGTATAACCTGCACCCCGGAAAGTGGAAAGCCTGGAACGGTTTTTTCATTATCCGTGGCAGCTTCAGATGAGGATGGTGATATTCTGAATTACCATTGGATTGCAGAAGTTGGTGAGTTTACCGATTCCACAAACCAGACTCAGACGAAATGGAAATCACCGCTTGACGGAAGTGGAAAGACTTTTTCAATCGAGATTGCCGTCACTGACGGGCAAGTCACCACGACGGGCAGCCACCAGATAAAACTTGCCAGTAATAATGAACCTGTGATAACGGATATACTGTCGATTCCCCCAACAGATGTTGGAGGCGCCCTGTTCGTTGTAAAGGTCCTCGCGAATGATCCGGATAATGATCCGTTGACTTATGCCTGGACCTGTACCGAGGGTGCATTCACCGAGGGAATGGACCGTTCGCTGGCCAGATGGCAATCTCCATTAAATCAGCAGGATAAAACCTATAGACTTTCAGTGGAAATTTCCGATGGCATACACAAAATCGATTCAACGCTGCAGATCAATGTCCTAAAGTCTCCGGGAGGGAGTGTAATCGGTAATACATTTTTTACAGGCTGCACCATACCGGTTTCCGGAGTAACCCTGACAATTGCTGATAAATCCACCCTCTCGGATTCAGCTGGTCGATTTGAAATCAAAGATGTCCCTTATGGAACTCAAAATGCAGTTGCGACAAAGACCGACTTCATCATGGTTACGAAGGAAATTATCATTTCATCAGGGGCTACCATTGAAACAGATTTTCATTTGACCTCCCAACGGTATACCAGCAAGGTCTTTGGTGTGGTTAAGGATCAGGAAGGCAATCTAATGACCGGAGCAATCATAACAGTACTTAACCCCGATCAGACTGAAAGTGATCTTAAAACAACCAGCGACTCTCAAGGTAGTTATGAAATAAATGCTATTCCACAAGGAGATAGAACCATTCTGGTGCGGAAAGATTCTGACCAGGCATTCCGGTTTGAATCAACAAGATTTGATATCCAATTAACCGGCCACGAAACTCCAACAGACATTGTAATACAAAAGGTATCACTGGTTCCTGCTGTCCTCACCCAACCATTATCCCTAGTGTCCTATAACTATGCCAAAGGTGGCGGAGAGGTGACCTATGAAGGTGAGTCGCCTGTTATCAAAAGAGGAATTTGCTGGTCGGAAAATCCAGATGCGACAATCACAGACAATAAGTCCTCAAATGGTAGTGGAGCCGGTTCATTTGAAAGCAGCCTCACCGGACTTTCCTCGGGTACCACTTATTATTTCAGGGCCTATGCCACAAACAGCAATGGAAAAACCGGTTATGGTGAAGAAAACAGTTTTATTACAATTCCAAACGGGACCTTCACTGATGCCAGAGATCAGAAAACCTATAAAACCGTCCAGATCGGTAACCAGACCTGGATGGCTGAGAATCTGAATTTTGCCGCTTCATCAGGATCCTGGTGCTATGAGGACAAGGAATCTTATTGTGCATCTCTTGGACGGTTATATGATAAGAACAGAATGATAAATGTCGGAAGCGGAAAGGATATCTGTCCAGCCGGCTGGCGCGTCCCGACAGATGCAGAATGGGCAATACTTGCGGAATTTCTTGGGGACAAGGTAGTGTTCCAACTGAAGTCGAGTTCGGGCTGGAGCAACAATTCCAACGGTGATAACAGCACCGGATTCAATGCTAAACCGGGAGGGACACGCTATTCAGACGGATCATATGATGCACTCAATGAACTTTTGGTCTTTTGGACTGCTACAATGGGCCAGGAAGGGTATGTCACATATGCTATGAGCAGTTTTATCAACCATCTTGTCCGTTATGAATCTTATGAAATAGCTTATGTTCGATGCCTGAAATATTGAATTGAAAAAAATGAACAGATCTATAAAATCCGGTCTGATATATATTAGCTGCCTCTTACTAATTCAAGTGTCTCAGTCCTGTGAGGAAAACATCCAGGTATTAGCTCCTCCGGAATTCATACCGGTTGTCTATTGCCTGCTCGATCCACAGGATTCGGTTCAAACCGTACGTGTTTCAAGGGTATTCCAGGACCGTAATCAGCTATCCGTCTGGGAGCAAAAGTATGATCTCTACCTGGAGGATTCCTTAAACAAAATCTATCTGGAACAAATTGGAGACCAGGGAGAACATAAAACATGGAATTTCTCCTATGAAAAGCAGATCCGGCTGTCCAATGATTCTGTTTTTGCCTTAACTTATCTGTTTACCACAGTTTACAGGCCTATTTTTTCATCTAATTACTCGTTATATGTCTATTTCCCGGATACCAAAACCATGGTTTCGTCGAAAATCCAGACACTGTCAAAGGTTCAGCTGATTGATCCTGCCTTTGTACCCGGACGGAAAATAGTTATTGATCCGACTCAACCATATGTCATCCGATGGACCGGTGCTACAGGCACATCCTGTTATCAGGGGATCTTTTATATCAATTTCCTTGAAGAAGAATCGGGTCAGATTACCGGCAAAACAATCTCAATGCCAATGACTATAGTTCTGCAATATTCAGATCTGCCGGTATTGGATCAGAACGTTAGCGGGATTCATTTACTGCAATCACTCAAAGATCATATTCCTGTTAAGGAAGGAGTCAGAAGGAAAATAACCACACTAGATTTTTCTTTCTATTATGGTGGTACTGAAATAGCCTTATTTGCTAATTCGGGAATGAATCCCAAGGGACTGGAAGGTACAGTTGTAGACTTCAGTAACCTCGATAATGCCCGTGGAATCTTTTCTTCCATCTCCTCCATACAGGTTAACGGGCTGACCTTATCGAATCAGTCTATTGATACCGTTGCAATGCATCCGTTAACCAAAACTCTTAATTTTTTATCCAGTCATGAAGATTTTTAACAACCGATTGTGGAAGCTTTGGATAGTCCTGGTTGTCGGGTTTGTTTTAAATGGTTGTGTCGAAGAAAAACCGTTTACAGGTTCCGAAGGGGTTCCTCTTCCCGAGAATTACGGGATTCTCGAGGTGGAATTCAAGCTGCCCGTTTACCAGGTCATACAGAATGGAATTCGCCGGGTCGATCTGGCTGTGTGCAATTCAATGGATGAAATGTACCGGGATATATTCTTTTACCATTCCAATGTTTCGGATGTCAAACAAATTTACCAAATCTACCTACCCGAAGGTCGTTTCTATTATCAGGCAATTATTACCTGTACCTGCGGAGGTGATTCCTGTATCCAGGCAGGATTCCCTTATGGTTATGGTGGACTTAAATTTGCTTTTGATAAAGTGGATATCATTAAAGGAGAAATTACCAGGTCGCAACCGTCTTTCCAGTGAGGAAAAATCCGTGAACCATGTTTGGAAGAAACGGAGCATTTGCCAAGGTCCGCCGACTAGAATGTGCATAGTAATATTTATATAAACACCTTATATTCAATACTTAAAGATTAAAAGTCCTTCATTAAATTGACTGGCGAAAGCTGACATTTTTCCCGATTTCTCCAGACGATAGGCTGTGTTCAAAAGCCACCGATAGGAATTCATTTAATACAGATTAATGTTGTAAATTCACATTGTTTTTTGGGGATTTATTTTAAAAGGTTGCCGATATGTATGTTGGCAGCCTTTTTTCGTGTCCTTTTTCGTGTTCCTGTTCGGGCCTACATTTAGGAATGATCTACTTTTTTACCCCCTATTCTTTTGAATTAAAGCTGCTGGATGCAATCACTGGACAAATCGCTCAAAAAACCAGTCTCCGGCGCCTGAGGTTGACCAATCCCCAAAGAGGTCGCTTAAGGCTTGATTAAAATCATTGGAAAGCCTCATCCTCCCTGATGTCTTGGTGGTCAACGAATTTAGCCGGCTGTTGATAAATAGAGTTGCTAAGGGTGTTCAAGAAGGTCCGCCAGAGGTAGGGTTTTTGAGCGTTATTTCCAATAATCCATGGCTTCCCGAAAAAAGACATGAAATTGACTCGCTGAGACAATATTTTAGCATCAATTCCATGACTGCCCTGGGGCTCCCCACCAACGAGGTACTATATATAGATCGAGCAGAGCGGATGCATTTTTAATCATTTAAGTGGTCATAATTCAATTTTTACCCTTTGTTTTTCAGATCCACACATCAGCTTTATCAACCAACCTCCTGGATTTTCGCAGGAACCTTCCTCCCCAGTCTATACTTCTATACAAAGTGTAAATTGCTCCATTTTATTCTATCTTGATTTTTAATGCCTTACGATCAACCTCAGTCTAGTAATCGGATTTTGGTTATACTTAACAAACTTTATACAGAAAGTATGAGATTATTTTCACATGTTAGCTATAGCAATTCCCAACATATCCAGACATCCCGAAGCCTCGCTTTTGCCTTAGATCAAGCAATTCAAGCACCGGGATGTCCTTCCAACCGCCGGGTTTATCGCCCTCAGATATGGTTTGACCTAAATCCGAAATCACGTTTCCGCTTCTTCCATTGGATCCCGGAGTATAGAGTTTTCAGAGCATAACCATAATTGACTGGCAAACCCGGGAAATATATGTCTTTAGGCTCATAAGGGACATCGTTCATGATGCATCTCACCACATAGTCACCATAAAGATCCCATTGTATCCGGTTGAACTGCCTGGCAGACATAGGAGTATCGAAGATTTCAGGAGTATTCATGGGATTAGATTATTCCGGCGGCTGACAGGATTGACGGCCAGCCATCCGAATCATGCCCATCGGGTCCAATCCCGGTTTCGCCGTTCATGGAAGGGCATTCTCCATCCATCATAGCTTCGTCGAGAGCCTCGGGGGTTACTTCAATGAATTCCGGAAAGTAATTGAAAAGATTAACGATGCGTATGATGATGGGTTCGAAGGATCCATCAACAAACAATTGAGCATGGACATCGTTTAGATGCGGGTAAACGGAAAACGGAGTACCGATTGGGAATTCCGCACCGGACTTGAGTTTCAAGGAATGGATCAAGTTGGTTTTCATGACGTATAAGTTTAAGATTTTGATAAAAAAAAGGGGTGAGCTCCCCCACCCCTTTCGGTTTAGTAACTGGTTCTATTACTTTGTTTTTGGAAGCGATAAAATGTAATCGATCAGTACCGCTTTCCCTTTGGCATCCAGTTCCCAATAAAACTGAAGAACGGCCGAGTGCGGATTGGGAGCTTTCGAGTAATAGCCCACGAATTTATCGTGCAAATGCTCATGCAGCCTGGGATCATTACCCCAGCATTTCTCGATGAAATCGGCGGGCCAGTTGGAGAGGAACCAAAATACATGGGCGACAATTTCCTCATTATCGCACCTGAGTTCCGCGCAAACCTTCCGGAGCCGGCTCATTTCCCGGATCATCGAATATTCTTTCGGTGAATAAGTACTATCCATTGGAAACAGTTTTAGCGTGTTCGTCACGCGAGTAGAATTCCCCGGCCTGTTTCTTGAATTCAACCGCGGCACGGATCCATACATCCGGATGAATGAAGTTGTTTTTCATATCGATGCGCAGTTGATCCTGCTGGGCGATTACCAGTTCAGCCTGTTTCGTAACGGCATCGATCAGAAACAGCTGGTTCATAGCAGATCCCCAGGTCATGTAATCGACAACGAAGTCTATGTTCGTGAGTGGGATTTCGGTGCAACGATCAGATCGGGTATCGAGATCACACTCAGAGCAGTTTTCCGATGTTGACTGGATGGGATATTCGACGGTCCATTCCCAATCACATGCTGCACAGGTAAAATGAAGATCAAATTTTCTGTTAACCATGAAATAAATGCCGATGCCTTTCGGACTTGTATGGGTATCAAGCACACCCGGTTGATTACAATTTGATGGATTCGCAATGTTCTAGATGATAGATTAATTCAGGTTCAATATTTGTCGAAAGAACCGTGAGTTTCATTCCTCTTTCGTTAGCCATTTGGTAGGCCAGGTGAAGCATTTCGGCAAAGTTGTGGGAGCGGTAAACCTTTGAGGTTACTTTATCGTAATGCCCTTCAACTGCCATCCAAACCAGGCAAAGCGGATCATAAGGATCCCGGATCGGATGGAAGTGAGAGCTTGTGCATAAATAAATCTGTTCTGTCATATTTCGATGCCTTTCTCTCTTGTTGGGGTATCCAAGTGCACCCTGGTTAATTGATAGTTAATGGATGGCACAATAGATCTGACGGCCGGCTTTCTCGATGCAATAGTTACAGAACCGGCAATTGCGTGGACAAACGACCCCATTATAATCATCAGGATTGATAACGGCATTGAATTGGTTATCCAGCATGAATCCGGATCCTGAGATAATCAGGTTACCTGGCAGATCTGAGAAGTCGAGATCCCTACGGGCCGTGTAGGTCCAAACCGGTCTATCTATCAGCCGTGCGATTGCCTTCACTTTCATTACGTCATCCTGGTGCCGGAAATCACCGGATTCGCTGAACCGAAGTTTTTCGAATTCAAATTTCGTGAGTTCATACACGAATAACTCCGGGGAGCACAGATCCCAAAACTTCGACTGATGCCTCCGGTGACCTCTTACCCCAGGGAAGGCACGTTCGGGATATTTCGCATAGCATTTCCGTGGGATCCGGCAAAGCCCGAGTTTATCAGAAGGACAATCCAAAGCAGGGGTGATGTTGAAAATGGCCGTCGTACTCTCCTGCTTCAGATTTCCAAAACTAAATAGTGTGTGGATCATAACAGGTTACGGCATTAAGTTGTCATCGGCCATGGAGAGGTAACCCTGATCGGAAACAATCAGATGATCCAGTAACGAGAGATCCAGCATCTGAGCGGCTTCCTTGATTTTCTTCGTGATTTTCAGATCGGCTTCCGAGGGAGATAAGTTGCCGGACGGGTGGTTATGGGCAAGTATGATTCCTGACGCCAGGCGTTCAACGGCTGCATTGAGAATCAACCGGACATCGGTAACCGTTCCGGAGATCCCGCCCGAGCTGATCCGTTTCTGATCGATAACCTGGTTCGAACGGTTCAACAGCAGGACCCAAAATTCTTCGTGCTGAAGATCTGACAGCAAGCCTTCAAGCAATTTCCAAGCATCCTGTGAACAACGGATTTTAGGCCGAAGGGATGCCGGCGTTGACTTTCTCCTGCGGCCGATCTCGAAAATAGCTGCGATACGGATGGCCCGGGCCGTGGTAATTCCATCAACCTGGCACATTTGATTCAAAGTCAATTTAGCCAGCAAGTGGTAATCATTCCCGGCCAATACCAGTAATTTCCTGGATGATTCTTCTGAAATTCCTGCTGCGACCGAGAGAATTTCGTAGTTGGACAATGCGCTGGATCCGGTCTGAACCAGTTTGGCAGCTGCCGAATCGTTCACCTGCCAGGGAGTTGAGATCACTGAGTTGTACTTCATGGAAAATGGCACCGATGCCTTTCGGATTTGTTTCGAGTATCAGGCACACTCTGATTAATGTGACCACATTCATTGGAGCAGGACCGGAATTGGAGCGAGTGGCGAAGGTCATTTTGTGTACCCGCAAAATGAATTCGTGCGAAGCAATCCGGGACCGGGAGGATCTTCGGATTACGACATAGCAGTGGTCACGGATCCCGAGCCGGATTTCCGGGAATGCGACTACCTTGGTGGTTACATTAATAATAAACAGACAGACAAGCGTGGTGCCCCAGAGCCGTCCGAGGTGTACCGGATCTTACAAAACGGGTTTTCTTTTTGGTACTTTTTCTTTTCCCGGGCATAGAAAAAAGAAAAAGTACATCCACTTATTGCAGGATCAGTGAAAAAGTACGAAAAAGATACTCCAAAAATCTTAAAACAGAAGTAGTTACGATGAATGACTTCATTGGAAAAACATCACACAAAAGGACATTTCAACGGATTTCTTTTTGGAAACTTTTTCTTTGTCCGGGCAAAGAAAAAGTTTGCTTTTGGCGAAAAATCAGGAAATCAATTATTTATGAAGTATGAATAAATCAAGCAGTTGCCCTGATTTTTCGCTACCAGGCTCCGCCTGGTTACAGCTGTGCCCCGACCCCGCCCTAATGCGATGTATCCCGGCGCGCGTTCCATTCTCAGGAAATATGAATTCCACCCTCCGGACGGCACCCGCAAACCGGACTCTTTCCATCCATCGGAAAGGCAACCGATCAACTTTGTCGAGTCCTACTATTCCAGTGGCTGTACTCAGACACGCCAACTTTATGGACTGTAATCAGTCCTTCAACATGACTGTGCCTGGCATAGGCACGCCAGGTTAGCGCGTGCACATGCACACACCTCACACATACGGATCACGCTACAAATCCCAATACTCTTATCTAGGTGGTCGGGCACAAAAAAAGGGAAGCCGCGAAGCTTCCCTTACAATTGCAACCGGATGCTAATCGTCATCCTCAATCGATCCCTGTTCAATCAATTGAATGATCTCATGTGTATCAGAGAAGAACAGATCTGCCATTCTCTGTGTGGATACGAGTACGTCGGATAACAAATCGTTCATGTGATCAATAAACTCACGTTCTTCGATCGACTGACTCACCTGGTAAGGAATTGAATAACTCATGATGATAAAATTTAAAGATTAATTATGCGCACCAAGGTTGAGCCGGCTGATTTTTGATGAAGGCGCCGGTCAATTTCAGAATCACAAATGCCGTTACTCCATAGTGAAATTGAAGGCGGGCGAAGCCATCCCGGGAATTGAAAGGATCGACCCGAGCAAGGGAATGGAGGGCACAAAAAAAGCCTCATTGCTGAGGCTTGTCTTGAAAACCGGGATTCCTAGAACGGCGCATCAGCCATGACCTTGCTGCTGATTTTCTTCAATTTCCTGGCTTTCGGGGCGGGTTTCGCTGCCACTTCCGACTTCTTGCTGTAGTAGCAGCTGTGGGTCCTGCCGAAGCTGTCAACCTGCTTCATTTTAGCTACTTCGAAAGTCACATAGGCCTTTCCGGTGCCTTCGTATTCGTACGCAATTTCCTGGAGAAGTTCCAGGGGGATAGTGACCTTAACGATGTCCAAACCCTCAATTTTCTTGCCTTTTCCGATGAACACTTTTTCAAAATTTGCCATGACGTTTTAGTTTTTAGTTTTGCATAATTGCGCTCTTGAAAAACAAATCCGGACTGTTGGGAAACCAAGAGTTTTTCGTATAAAAGCGAGGAACGAGCGGCTTATGCCGAAAAACTATTGGGTAATTCACCTAATAGTTAGGTATTGAGGTGGGATGATCTCAATCGATCCATGGAGTTATACTTTCAAGTGTAACTCCGGAATTCATCAGTGTACCGAGGTAAAGAGCGAGGGCGTGCGTTGAGAAAGTGAATGATCCCATCAGCTGGATTTGAATCTTCGCGCAAAATTATGAGAAACTGGAAACACGGCACCGGCAATTTTGGAGGGTGCTCATTGGGAAAGGCTTAGAAAATGAGAGGTTTGGGCATTGTTTCAGGTCACTCCCTTTGGGGCTTTTCCGGGAAATGCCATACGGATACGGGCACAACGGAAAGGCCCGAACGACTTTCGGTGGCTAAAATGCAAGCGGTGAAGACAACTTTGGTCTTTCGTACAGCCATCGGAAGCGAGAAGCCCGGAGTGCGCAAGCGGAACCAGCCCTGGAAGCTTAGAAATTCAATCGGCTGCAAGGTTTAGGCTGATCCGTTCCAGGGATCCCGGTTTAGGCTCAGCGGTGAGCATTTTTTTGTTGGCCCGTAATTCCCGAAGCGACATAGCCAAGGATCCTGAATCAAACATCAGCAGGCGATCAATACCTTTGTGCAGTAATTAATAGACAGAGCCGAAATTGTTTACAAGTGCAATTCCAAATTCCAAATTCCAAACCTGGAGTACTTGATTACCAATCACATCAATTTTTGTTGGTCTGTGCCGACATTAGGTGGTTTATTCTTTATTCCCTTCAGTTAGCTTATTATCCTTACGGCCCAGATCTTTTGCATTTAGAGGGCTAATCACACTATTCCCAAGCTTTTTTTCCAGGTCCTTTCTTGCATTACCGGCAACTCCGCCTCCTTTGCGAGCGACTTTTTTACTGGCAATGAATGTTTTGGGCTTTTCCTTTTTTGACAATTCTGTGGTTGAAGTTTCCGCAAGCATATTCAGCACTAACTCCAGATTTGTCATATTATCACGAAGGCTCTCTTTTTTTAAATCCTTGATATTTTTATACTCTTTTGTTGTTAGCCCTGCCCAGGCTTTTGTGATTTCATCTGTTAGAATCGCATATTCCTGTCCTTTTTGAACCCCTCGTGATTCCCATTCGTCAGTAAGCTCCTTGCGAACCTCAATGCTTTTAAGTCTTTGATTAATCCAATTAGTTGAATATCCCTTTTTAAGGTACATCTCCATTGCCCGATCAATGGCAAGTTCAGGGTCTTCGGTTTCTTCAATCCGTTCATAACCAACTTTTGCTAACCACATTTTGAATGGTTCAGCTTTAGGGGACGGAATGGATTGAATCAATCGTAAAATCTGCTCGGTATCAGCGGCATCAGTATCTCTCATTTTCCCATCAGAAGCCACCATCTTCAACTGTACGATTTTTTCGTACAGTTGGCTGCCTTCTTTATTTAGCTTGATCTTTAAATCACTCCAATACCGTCGCGGATTCTTGCTTTCGGACAATATCTCAATGATATCAATAACAGAGAAATACCATTTTTCGGCGCTGTCATCCCACAAAACCCTGACTTTTTTTGACTCGAACAGTTTTATAGTATTTTCTTTTGTCATAAAACAACCATTAGATTACTCCAAAGTAACGAAATCATTGTATGCGAAATTTCGGAATCCGGTAATGTTTTAGCATGAGCGCCAACTTGTCAAGCTATGCTGGCGGAGCGGCAAATCCAATCCATCACTGAACTCCTTTGATGAACGTTGATCCGCAACGCATCTGCGATTACAAAGGATTGATAAACTTACAGTTTAGAATTAATATCGAGTCCTCTAAAAATTGGGATTTCCGGTACCGGTAGGATGGCCGGTGGCGTTTTCTTGCCGGTGTCACGATCTTGCCGGAACGAAAGTGGATTGCGCGGTTAAAAGATGACCATATTTCGTCCAGATCCGTTTATCCACGGAATCCGAAAAATGCGTTGCCATTTCCGGGAGAATGGATTTCGATTGCTCGGATTTTTTGTTTTTGCTGAATTTCCCCTCCTTTTGGATCACCTGGGTATTGTTCATCGAGATCAGGGTGAACTTGCATTTGGCTGGCGCTGACAATATTAAAATCAGGGTCAATTTTAAGAATTCGATGAACGGCTTCCCCAATGATTTCAATTTCCCGTTCTATCCCCCGGCGTAAAAGCTTATTCTTTTGGTATTCAAGGAAATCCCTTTCTCCTCCTAAGTAATCGTAGATGGAATCAATGGAGGTATTAATGTCGAAAAGACACTTTTTTATTTCACGCTTCATAAATCAATTCTTTTGTTTCGTTAATACTCTCTATGAAGTATGGATTGGATAATGTCCTTTCTGTAACAATGTCTATATCCCTATGGAAGAGTTCTCTTAGCCTGTAATGGAGTGAAAAGTAATTATTGGTATACTCCTCAACAGTTAAAGTGTCGGCAAAGGAAATCAGAAAATCAATGTCGCTGTTCCGGGTGAATCTGCCGGACACGACCGAGCCGAAGGCATAAAGTCTTTTAACCTTAAGTGCCTGACATATATTCTTTAAGTCTTCTTTCCGGTTTTCAAGAATCAGTTGCATTCTGCTTTTTTTTCAAATCTAATGATTCTTTTTGAGATTGAGTTTTTATATGAATGCTTGTATAGTCGGAATGACATCAGTAGTGCATGATTCACCGGAAAAAGCACCAACCGGATAATGATTTTAGTGCGAAACCCTGACCTCACCAGACTGACCGATAAACCCTGCTGTTGGACCGTCTAAGCTAATATACCCTGGATCTCAACAGCTGAACGTCGATCCCCAATGCATCTGCGATTACAACAGATTGATAAACCTCACGGTTTGGGATTTTGGGAGTCCTCTAATCGTATCTGAGATTTCACTGATACAGTGCAGGGTACAGAAAATCCTGATGTTTACACTATGTTTAAACCGGCAAAATAAGAAGGAGTCAGCGACCTGCTAACTCCTTGATTATCTTTGTGAGACATACTGGATTCGAACCAGTGACCTCTTGCCTGTCAAGCAAGCGCTCTAAACCAGCTGAGCTAATATCTCAGAGCCTGCAATATTAGGGATTTTCTATAAACCCGCCAAATGCCCGGTATACCGATTATTCATTTTTACTAACTTGCACCCCTAAAATTTTATCGATATGAAAAGGATAGCTTTAGCAGTAATGATTTTACTAACAATCAGTATGATGAACGAAAATCAGGCTCAGTCCACCAAGGTGAAAATGAAAACCACGCTCGGCGATATCACCATCCTCCTCTATGATGATACCCCGAAACATCGGGATAATTTCGTGAAACTGGTGAACCAGAAATTTTACGATGGCCTCCTCTTCCACAGGGTGATCGCGAACTTTATGGTCCAGGCCGGCGATCCGAACTCAAAGAATGCCAAGCCAGGCGCACAGCTGGGTTCAGGCAATCCCGGATATACCATCCCGGCTGAATTCAAGGCAAACCACTACCACAAAAAAGGCGCCCTCTGCGCTGCCCGGACCGAAAACCCCGAGAAAGCTTCCTCCGGTTCCCAATTCTATATCGTTACCGGTCGCGTATTTCCCGTCGCCTCGCTCGATAACATGGTGGCCACAGGAAGACATGCCAAATTCACCGATGAACAGAAAAAGGTTTATTCAACTATTGGCGGATATCCTCCACTGGATCAAGCATATACCGTTTATGGTGAGGTAACTCAGGGTATGAATATAGTGGATAAAATTTCAAATGTCGAAAAAGATGGCGCCGACAGGCCTAAAGTTGACGTGAAGATTATTTCAATGACGATAGTTAAATAAAAGGATAGGAGCAGAGAAGGTGAGGAGTTGAAGGCTTTCAAATAAACTCCTCACCTATTAAACTCCTATCCTTTTAAATCAAAGAAAAACTGATCATGTTAGATAAGGTAAAGCAGCTTATTGCGGAGGTGGAGAAGTTCGATACCGATAAGGCGGAGATCGCGGAGGAATTCCGTATCCGCATGTTGGGTAAAAAAGGCGAAATAACAGAGCTTTTTGAGAAATTCAAAGAAGTTGCCCCGCAGGATAAAAGAGCTTTCGGCCAGGAACTGAACGTTCTGAAAACGCTGGCAATCAATAAGCTCAAAGAGCTGCAGGAAAAGCACAAAAAGAGCTTTAAGCTCGATCCAACCATCGATCTGACGCTCCCCGGCGACCCGATGCCGCTCGGCTCCCGTCACCCGGTATCGCTCGTGCGCAACGAAATCATCGATATCTTCAGCCGTCTGGGTTTCACCATATCCACCGGCCCGGAAATCGAGGATGACTGGCATGTTTTCTCTGCACTGAACTTCCCGCCGGAACACCCGGCCCGCGATATGCAGGACACCTTCTTTATCGAGTCGGACCCCGATATCCTCCTGCGGACCCATACCTCATCGGTACAGGTCCGCGTGATGGAAAAACAGAAACCTCCGATCCGCACCATCAGCCCCGGACGAGTATTCCGGAACGAAGCCATCTCAGCCCGCTCGCATTGCATATTCCATCAAGTGGAAGGCCTGTATATCAATAAGAACGTATCATTTGCCGATCTGAAACAGACTTTGCTTTTCTTCTCAAAAGAGATGTTTGGCAAAGATACCCGGATCCGCCTTCGCCCTTCATTCTTCCCGTTCACCGAACCATCGGCCGAAATGGACGTATCGTGCACCCTCTGTGGCGGTAAAGGCTGCAACATGTGCAAATACACCGGCTGGCTCGAAATTCTCGGCTGCGGAATGGTCGACCCGAATGTTCTTGACAGTGTCGGCATCGACAGTCAGGAATACACCGGCTTCGCCTTCGGAATGGGGATAGAGCGAATTGCCTTACTGAAGTTCGGAATCAAAGACATCAGACTGCTCTTTGAGAACGACGTACGATTCCTACGCCAATTTACCTCAGCGCTATAAATATGCTCGGCTGCAGGGAGCATAATTACTTTATTGAGATCTCGTACGTCAGCTTAACTGAATCCTTGAGAGTCGCCGCAACGCCGCAATATTTATCTTGCGACATATCGACGGCTTTCTGCAGCTTCTCGGCATCCAGATCTTTCCCGGTGAATTGAAAGATCATGTGAATGGCTTCGTATTTCATCGGATGCTCTTCGGCAATGGTTCCCTTTAAAATAATTTCGAGGGTATCCACTTCCTGGCGCATCTTCTTCGCGAGCGATACCACATCCATGCCGGTGCACCCTCCCATCGATGCCATCAGCAGTGGCTTGGGGGTGGGTCCCATATGCTGTCCGCCTACTGCCGGCGAGGCATCCATCATCACTTTATACTCATCTATCTGAGCTTCAAAGGCCATATTGCCCTTCCATACCACCGAAATTTGTTTCTCCATAGCTTCATTTTTTGGAAATATACAACGATTTCAACTAATGCAGAACATATTTATTAAGTTACATAATTGTAAACCGCGTAACGAAAATATTTATATTTGTCGGTATGAAAAGCGTTCCACATGTTCCGATTTGTGACGAGTGCATAATCAAGGGTCATTCCATTTTCAAGGACCTGACAACCGACCAGCTCGACTCTGTCCATTATGGTAAAGGAAGCAGCCTCTACAAAAGGGGCAACATCGTATACCATGAAGGTCACCGCATCAACGGATTTTATTGCGTTCAGGATGGTATCGTCAAGATATACAAAACCGGCATCGACGGCAAGGAGCAGATCATCCGCTTCGCCAAGCCCGGCGACATCATCGGCTTCCGGTCGGTGCTCAGCAAGGAGCTGGCCTGTACCACCGCCAAGGTGATCGAGGACTCGGTGCTCTGTTTTATCCCGTCCGAAAATCTTTTTCAACTCGTCAAGGAAAATCCTGCCTTCTCGATGCAGCTCATGCAGCTCACCTGCCGCGAGCTCGGCGAAGCTAATAACTTCATTACCGATATCGCCCAGAAAACCGTGCGCGAGCGTTTAGCCGAAATTCTCCTGATCCTGATGGATACCTTTGGTCTCGATTCGGATAAAGTGCTAAAGATTTCCCTTACCCGCGAAGAAATGGCCAATATGGTCGGCACCGCAACAGAATCGGTTATCCGCCTCCTCAGCGAGTTCAAGCTCGATGGCCTGATCGACCTGCATGGCCGCAAAATCAGTTTACTCGACATCCCCGGCCTGCGAAAAATCGCCAATATGTAACACCAGATGTTCGACAACCTGGAAATTCTCGATTCGGTCCGCCTGAATTTCAGTCCCACAGGTTTGATCATCATGAACCTCACCATGGCTTTCATCATGTTTGGCATTGCCCTGGACCTGAATTACAAACAGTTTCGTGAGGTTATCGCACAACCTAAATCACTCATCATCGGATTGATATCTCAGTTTCTCCTGCTTCCGGCTGTAACCTTTATCCTCGTAAAAATCATTAGCCCCTCTCCCGCTGTTGCCCTGGGCATGATCCTCGTCGCCGCCTGTCCGGGTGGAATTATCAGCAATTTCATCTCCTCCCTGGCAAAAGGTAATGTTGCCCTCTCCGTCAGCATGACCGCGATCACTACCATCGCCGCAATCATCCTCACACCTGCCAATTTTGCCCTCTGGGGATATTTATATGAAAGGACATCTCCCCTGCTCCGGCCTCTCGAAATCGACCCTCTGCAAATGTTTATGACGGTACTGATCCTGATGGCCATCCCAATCAGTATGGGGATCATCTTTACACGCTATTTCCCGGCCACGGCAAAGAAAATCATCAGGCCTTTCCGCATTTTCTCTTTCCTGGCTTTCGTGGGATTCGCCATCATGGCCTTTGCCAATAATTTCGATCATTTCCTGAATTATATCCCTCCGATATTTGTTATTATTTTGATACATAACGGACTGGGATTATTCACGGGCTGGTCGTTCGCCAAAATCATGAAACGGCCCGTAAAAGATATCCGCTCGATATCACTCGAAACGGGCATACAGAACAGCGCCCTCGGACTGATCCTGATATTCAATCCGAAAATATTTCCTCCTGATCTCGATCTGGGTGGAATGGCATTTGTAGCTGCCTGGTGGGGCATCTGGCATATCCTGTCGGGACTGATCCTGGCCGGATTCTGGTCGAAAAGGCCGATCACCGGGATCCCTGAAACCCTAAATCTCGTACCATGAAAAAAGTTGAGCATTACACCTTTGGATATCAATTTGTCCGGTATTGGACAAGTTTCGCCTTCAAGAATATTTTCTACCGCCGCACAGAGATCCGCGGTCGCGATAAATTCAAGCCCAACGACCCGCTGCTTTTTGCCCCCAATCACCAGAATGCCCTGATGGATGCACTGGTTTTCGTGACTACCATGCCCCAGCAGCCGATTTTTCTGGCACGGGCCGATATTTTCAAGAGTAAAATCATCACCCGGTTTTTGAATTTTATCAAGATGATGCCGGTTTACCGCATCCGCGATGGCTACGAAAATCTGGCTAAAAATCAGGAGGTATTCGACCGCTGCACCGAGATATTGCGCACCGGACACTCTATCTGCATGTTTCCTGAAGGCAACCACGGCGACAAGCGGTTTTTTCGGCCGCTGAAAAAAGGACTGGCACGTATCGCTTTCGAAGCCGAAAACGCCTGCGACTTCAAGTTGGGCCTCAAAATTGTTCCCTGCGGCGTCGATTATTCGAATTATGAAAACGTGAGGGGACGGCTCACCGTGAGTTACGGCGATCCTATCACCATAACCGACCTGAAGGATTTGTACCACAACGATCCGCAGAGTGCACTGAAAGAATTAAACAACCGCATCCGCATCCATATCGAGCCCCACATGATAGAGATCCCCTGGGAGGATATTTATTATATGGTGATGGACCTCAGGGTAATGTATGGCGAACGGTTCCGCGAACTGAAAAATCTGCCGGGAAAAACCCTCTTTAATAAATTCGATGCTGATAAGGAAATGATCCGCATGATCGGTGCACTCCGGGAAACTCAACCGGAAAAAATTGCCGAAATGAACAACCTGGTCATGGAATACTGGAAACTGATGAAAAAGTACAATTTCCGCGATCACACTATCGAACATGAACCCTACGGACCGCTGCGCATGATTTGGAATACCCTGATCCTGGCGGTTGGCTTCCCGCTGCATATCTACTCACTGATCAATAACTACCACCTGTTCCGCGTCCCGATGATCCTCTCGCGCAAGCTTTTCAAAGATCCGCAGTTCTGGTCGACCGGCGCCTTCGTCATCAGTCTGCTGGTAATGCTGCCCATCAGTTATTTCCTGCAAACCCTCATCGTGGGATTGATTTTCAAGACCTGGTGGATCTGGCTCCTTTACTGGGCCACCCTCCTGCCAACATCGCTCTACATGGTTCACTACATGTTCGAAAACCGCAAATGGCGCTCCCGTATCCGCTTTATGTGGATGAAAAGCAGGAAAAATAAGGACATTAAAAAGATGGTTGAGCTGCGCAAGGAAATTTTAGGGAAGATGGATAAACTGATGAAGTCATAGATTCGCTTGCGGAATGCCGTGGTATGCGACGGGGTCCCCGCCTTCGCGGAGATGACAACTCTGTCGAGGGCAGTTGGTGAGTTAAGATCAGGTCAGAGGGTGGAGGTGATATCGTTCCAGCCAGGGTTAGATTTGTTAATAAGGTTGTCTTTCCAGTCGCGATTCCATCTTTTCAGTTGTTTTTCACGCTTAATGGCTTCATCGACATACTTAAATGGCTCGTAATAAACTAGCTTACAAATATTGTATCTCCACGTAAATCCAAAATTCAAATGACTTTGGTGTTCATAAACTCGCCTTTTAATATCATTTGAAAACCCGACATAAATAACCTTATTATTTACGGTAGACATGATGTAAACAAAAAATGAATCGGTGCCCATTTGCTTCTTTTCTCATTATAGACGCAATAGAGTCACCCAAATGGAGAAATCTACCTCACATAATTACCCCCGATAGAGTTGTCATCCCCGCGAAGGCGGGGACCCCGTCGCATACCACGACATTCAGCCAAAGAGGGAGGACGCACGGGTCCTCCCCTACAGTACCTACTCTCTCACCACTTTCACCACTTTCCTCGTCCCGCTTTGCTCTACCGATAACAGGTACACGCCGGCCGGCAAACTGCTCAGGTCCATCTGAACATTGCTGCCCGATGCCGGTCTTTCCGTCTTTATGGTCTTTCCGTCTAAAGTGATCAAAGTGATCAGCAGCTCACTCTGATTTATATTGTCAACGGAGATGTTAAGACTTTCTTTGCAAGGGTTAGGATACGTTGAAACGGTAAAACCAGCATTTGCGATGATATCATTGACGCCGCTGAATGTCGATATTTTAAAGTCCCAGATACCCCTTCCATACGTGGCAAACCGCGCTGTACGCAATGCCGGGATATAATCGACACCCCAGTAAGTTTGCTGCGGAGCAGCTATTCCGCTCAGGTCGTACCACATGTTGTTCGCCACAATATATACCCACGGACCTACCTCGGAGGCGGCAAAAAGTATGGTACCGTCAGTGTTGCAGGTCATCTCATAAATCAGGCTGTTTTTCAGTCCGTTCGACATGGCCTGGAAAGTCTGGCCGCCATTGTGCGATACCCATACCGGGTAGCCGGAATATCCGCTGCCGGCCAGCCAGATAGTGTTGATATCGCGGGGTGACGGAACGATGCTGTTTCCATAAAAATAGTGACTGTCGGGACCCCTGTTGGTGGATTGGGTATAAGTGGTGCCGCGGTCGGTGGAAACGAAAAATTTGCCTGCCGAATTAAGCACATAACGATAATCTTTATTGATCGGCGAAAAAGCCATGGAAGCAATGCGCGTATTGGCATCACCATTGCTGAAATCCGTTGGCAGCTCAGTGGCTGTGATGCCGCTGGTGGTATACTGAAGGTACCAGATATGGGCGCCGGTAGTGGAGGTTCCACCTGCGAGGTACACACGTTCAGGAAAGTAGGGATCGGCCAGGAGAGGCGGCATCCAGAACTGGTTCTTCATTTTCATGACATCGAAACCAAGCGATGAGCTGGCATTGCTGTTGGAGGCATCGGGATAGTACATGGCAAAACCGGGATAAACCGTCCACATGCTGTTTCCGCCATCACCCGATACCACATGCCCGTAATCCCCACTGATGGTCTGATCGAATTTAACCGCCCCGGTGTTTACCTCCCAGGTTTTCTGAAATCCCTGATCCTGAGCACCGGCATAAATAACATTGGTTTTGGTACGATGGGTGTATGTCGAATAATATTGGCTGATATTTAATCCGTTCTGCGATACATTCGTCACGCTGAGCATCTGGTTTTCCGACATGAAGCTGCCGCCATCAGTGCTGATGTATACCAGGTCGGTGCCATCGGGTTTCTTAAAAAATTCCACTTCAGGAATATCAGCGTGCAGCTTATGCGTGGGGTCGCCATAATAGTCGCCCCAGCTGTTGACATAGGTCCAGGTAACTCCCCCGTCGCTGCTGTACTCAGCATTTAGTCCCCCGAAACCGATAAAGTTCGGATTGGTGGGCGAAGAGCCGAAGCTATTCGACATGAACGGTCCCTGATCAACCTGGCTGCGATAGGTCCATGCCGTGGCACCCGGAGCTGATCCGTAAAAGCGGGTCGACTGGTCGAGCCTGAACATGGCATAAAGTGTGGTAACCGAGGATATGGTGCTGCCGGCAAGCTGAACCTGGTTAATTTCAGTGGTCGCAAAATTCAGGTTTGCTTCAGCAATTTTTCTCCAGGAGGTAGAATCCTGCAATGAGTAAATCTGGTTTTTATCGATCAGATACAGGGAATCTGTTCCGAAACGATTGGTCCAGATATCTGAAAGATTTGATCCTGCACTCTTGATGATCTGGGTAAAGCTGGTGCCGAGATCCTTTGAGCGGAGCAGATACAGAGAAGGTGATTTGTACGCCAGGATATATAAGGTACCGTCGGCCTGGCTTACCGAACGAATAAGGTTATAACCGCTATAATAGGCTGTTAAGCCATTACTTAGCTTCCAGGTAATTCCCATGTCATCGGAATAATTCATGCGTACCCTGTCGTTCGAAGCCAACACACGCGTAGTTCCTCCGGGATTCTGAAAGGCCCTGATAAACTGTATATTGCCAATTCGGTAAGGGTCGGAAAGTGATTTCCAGTTTTTTCCGTCCAGGGTGCCCATCCATATCTGACCACCGTCGGCGGCAGCATAAAGAAGGTTATGGGTAAAATCAATGTCTACACAATGCACGCGGCCAGCCATATTGCTGCTGCCCTTTTCGATCCATTGTCCGGTAAGGTAACCATTGGCAATACTTTCAATTACGCCGCTCTTTTCCTGGCCCTCGCGCCCGGCTTCCTGCAATGCGGGAAGCTTCTGCTCGTACATCTCCTGCCGGGTTTGCTGATCCATCTCGCGCCAGTCAACTCCCGGGGCGGTTTTATGCATGGCCTCGATCCACTCCTGACGCCTGATATAATTATCGGACTCTTCAGAAACTATTTCAATCGGTTGTGGCTTAACGGAATGCTTCGGCAGCAAAATCGCAGTAACAGCTGCAGTGCCGGCTATCATCAAGGTGACAGCCAAATAAGTATAACGCTTCATTTTAAAATTGGGTTGTAATCAGAATAATCTGGATTGAGATTCGCCAGGTATTTTACCCAGATGGATATAAGCCTTTTCCGTAGCTTCGCGGCCGCGGGGCGTCCTTTTAAGGTAACCTTCCTGTATCAGGAAAGGTTCGTACACTTCTTCGATAGTGCCCGCTTCTTCACCTACCGATACTGATATTGTATTAAGGCCCACCGGGCCGCCGCTGAATTTATTTACCAGGGCATTTAAAATGCGGTTGTCCATTTCATCAAGACCATGGGCATCAATGTTAAGAGCATTCAGTCCATGCCGGGTTATCCCAATATCAATGCGGCCATCGCCTTTTACCTGGGCAAAGTCGCGAATGCGGCGCAGCAATGCGTTGGCGATCCTCGGTGTGCCCCGGCTGCGGGTGGCAATCTCCACCGCGGCTTCTTCGGATATCTGGACATTCAGTATCGAGGCCGACCGCTTGACGATCGTATTAAGAACCTCCTTGTTGTAATATTCGAGATAGCAGGTAATTCCGAATCGGGCCCTTAACGGACTGGTCAGCAAACCCGAACGCGTAGTGGCGCCAATCAGTGTAAAAGGGTTGAGATCAAGCTGGATGGAGCGTGCCCCGGGTCCACGGTCGATCATGATATCGATCCGGTAATCCTCCATCGCCGAATACAAATATTCTTCCACTACCGGACTCAACCGGTGAATTTCATCGATAAACAGCACATCCCCCTTTTCCAGTGAGGTGAGCAGTCCGGCCAGATCACCTGGCTTATCAAGCACCGGTCCCGAAGTCATTTTCATGCCCACATGCAATTCCTTCGAAATGATGTGCGAAAGGGTTGTCTTACCGAGCCCGGGAGGACCATGCAGCAATACATGATCGAGCGCCTCTCCTCGCATGGAAGCGGCCTGCACAAAAACACGGAGATTGCTGATGACTTTTTCCTGACCGGAAAAATCCGAAAACTCGACCGGCCTCAGCTGCCGTTCAATTTCCTGATCCTCAGACTGTGCCAGTGGATCCCTGAAATCGTAGGGTTCAGACATAAACTATTTGATTACCCCTAAGTTCCGGAACGATTGTGCCAATAATTCAATATTGAGAGGTTTGGCAAGATAGTCGTCCATGCCATAAGAGAGACAACGCTCACGGTCAGCATTGAAGGTATTGGCCGTTAGCGCAATGATCGGAACCCGAATATTCAAGGGTTGTTCAAACATCCTGATTTGCCTTGTGGCTTCGAGCCCATCCATTATGGGCATCATGATATCCATGATGATCAGGGAAAATCTTTCGGGGTTTGCCTGGTATTTTTCAATGGCCTCCAATCCATTACTTGCCAGTTCGATCAAAAAGCCGAACCGTCGCAAGCTCGATTCCATAAGCCTCTGGTTAAGCTTATTGTCCTCGACCAATAAAATTGTTTTTCCGCTTGGCTCCATAAAAAAATACACACCTCCGTGTAAATTTAGGAATATTTTCCAAAATTAACCTTTGGCAGGAGGCTTTTAAAATTTATTGATTGTTTTCTGTCTCAAGATTGACGCGGACTCCATTAATTTTGACCAATGCATCATTTGCATAGACGTATGATATCACCACGTTACCAGCCTGGTCAAAAACCCACCAGGTTTTATCCTTTAATCCCATGCGGTAAAATTGCTCTTCTTTAATTTTTCCGTTTTCATAATAGAGCTTATGCTTCCCGTCGGGCGATCCCTGGACGTAGTTTCCTTCAAATTTTATCGTTCCATCCCCATAAAATTCCTTCCAGATCCCATCCTTTAATCCTGCCTTGAACGACCCCTTTTGTGTCATGTCGCCGGTTTTATAAATCCATGGCCCCTCCTCGAGTCCCTCAATGTATTCACCCTGAGCCAGAATAGCATTATTTTCATCGTACTCGGTGGACATACCATCTTCGTGGCCCCGCAAATAATTTTCTTCACGGCGAAGTGCCCCGCCGGAATAATACCAGGTCCATAATCCATCCTCGAGTCCATTCAGGTAATTACCGGTTTGCTCAAGCTTACCATCCGGAAAATAGAATTTCCAGGTGCCTGAACGTTTATCATTCTTGTAGTTTCCCTCAAGCCGCACCTGACCGCCGGCATAAAAAAACTGCCAGAATTCCTCTTTTATCCCTTTATCATCAGTAACTCCGGCTGAAATTACCTGTCCGCTGTTACTGAATTCCTTGATCTCAACCTTTGACTTTCCGGGCTGATATTTCCGGTGGGTGCCAACAGGAATATTGTTCATGTAACTTCCGCTCTTCAATAAATTTCCCAGGCTGTCGTATTCATTTTTTACCTCGGCAACGATTTCCTTATTATCACCATTTTCGATCAGCTTGCCATTTTCATAAAATTTTGAGGTGATTAGTTTTCCGGCCTGATTGTACTCGCGGGTATAACCGTTGAGTGCGCCATTCTTATAATTTTCTTCTGTTTTAATATTGTCATTTTCAAAGTATTCGCGCCAAACACCTTGTTTAATTCCCTTATTATCAGTCTGATTAATAAACTCACGATCGATCAGAAAATCATTGTGATACTTATAAACAATCTGCACGATACCATTGATAAACTCGCGGGTTAACCCCTCTTTCTTGCCATCTTTGTACCGGATAATCTTTTCAATCTCACCTTTATTGTTGTAATACAAGGAGAGTCCCTGTTTCAGATTATTCAAATACAGTTCTTTGAACAATGGAACCGAAATTAAGGTGTTATTATTATTAATTACCTGATATTTAATATTATATCCACTCCTTTTTCCATCCATATAATTGATTTCCTCGATAAGAAATCCCTGTTCGTCGTAAAACTTCCAGATGGAATCGAGCTGAAAATTTCTTCGGTTGCCCTCTGATTTTATCTTACCATTGATGTGATAGGATATCCATTTTCCGTCGGGTTTGCCATTTTTGATCATTCCCTCACTGGAAATCTGCTTGTTGCCATAATATAGCTTGTTGTAACCCTCTTTCAGGGTCTCCTGGCAATAAAGTCCGTGACTGATCAGAACAAAGAGGAGTGCTATTCCGGCACCCTTTACTCTCTTTATTATCATTATAGTTTTATATAAATCTGATGATAATAATAATACCCTGTTAATACTGTTGATAAGTCCGGTTTACCCGTCAATCCGGCTTTATAAAGTTCGGAATTACAGCTTATCAGCGATACAAAAATAGACAAAGAGTTTTGTGAAAACTATGTTGATTGTTTTTTGCATCTGATGAAAAATTTCTCTTGCATATTTAAAACCAATTTTTATATCGGTTCGGGTTGATCCGATCCAAGTGAAAAACTGTGTTTTTATAGTGCAGATATCAAATATAGGGTGTTAATAACCTTTAGTATATTTTATTGATTGATTCTTTGATGTTTGGGTGATTAAGGTAAATTTAGGTGAATGAAAATTAGCCAACGGTTCGTTAATTTGGTCTTGATAATGAGACAATTTAGAGTGATGTTAAAAAAACATTGAAATTGTGGAAAAAAAAATGTTCGAAAAGATAGGTTTGGCATCGGATCATGCCGGTTTCAAGATGAAGGAGTGCCTTCGAAACTGGTTAATCGATGAGGGTTACACAGTTATGGATTTTGGGTGTAATTCTTCAGAGAGCTGCGACTATCCCGATTTCGGACATCCGCTCGCAATTGCCGTTTCAAATGGTACCTGCACTTATGGAATCAGCCTTTGCGGAAGTGGCAATGGTATCAATATGGTTGTTAACAAATATCCGAAAATACGATCGGCCCTTTGCTGGAATAAGGAGATAGCTAGTCTTGCTCGCCGACATAACGATGCTAATATCTGTGCTTTACCGGCAAGATTTATTGTTCCGTCGGAAGCTCAGGTTATAGTTAAGGAATTTCTTGAAACCGATTTTGAGGCGGGACGTCATGCCTTACGGATTGCAAAAATTCCGATCAACCATTAATCCGCCATGGAGAGCAAAAGCAAAATTTTTCAAGCAAAATCTGAAGAGGTAGGCTTCAACCGGGAACATCGGCGGATACTCAATTATAATATCGGACAGTACGATAAAGCGGTTGAAAAGGGCATGCACTTTTTCCGCGATATTGAGAACGCCCGCGAACAGGCCTCAAAAATCAAGGACTTTGTTTTGCAGGAATTTGAACAACTCCTGATCCGTTTCGAAAAAAATGCCCGGGGCAACGGATGTGAAGTGGAATGGGCATCAGAAGCTGCTGATGTTTATAAGATTTTAGGAAAGATCATTGCTTCGGAAGACGTTCGTACCGTGGTGAAAATGAAGTCGATGATTTCGGAGGAGCTGGAAATAAACCAGTTTCTCAATAAAAATAAGGTTGAATCTTTTGAGACCGATCTTGGTGAATTCATTGTTCAGCTGGCAGGTGAAAAGCCGTACCATATCGTAACCCCGGCCATGCATAAATCCAAGGAGGATGTTGCGGCGCTGTTTCATCAGAAATACAATATGGACCCTGCCTCAAAGCCCGAGGAGATTACCGGGTTTGTGAGAGACTTTCTTCGCGAAAAATTCATGAGCGCTCAGCTCGGAATAACCGGAGCCAATTTTCTGATCGCGGAAACCGGATCCATTGGCCTCACCGAAAATGAGGGTAACGGAATGATGACTTTTTCATGGCCTAAAACACTGGTGGTGATTGCCGGAATCGAAAGACTGGTGCCGGAACTGACCGATCTCGACCTGTTTTGGCCGCTACTTGCCGTACATGGTACCGGACAGCATGTTACTGCCTATAACACAATACTTTCCGGACCAGCCAAATCGACTGAGGGCGATGGCCCATCTCGAATGGTGGTTATATTATTCGATGGCGGAAGAACCCGTCTGTTTCAGGACCTTGATATGCTGGTGGCATTGAAATGCCTGCGCTGCGGCGCCTGCCTGAATGCCTGTCCTGTTTATAAAAATATTGGCGGCTTTACTTATCAAACCACCTATACCGGACCCATAGGATCGATCATATCGAGATATATGGATGGTACCCAGGACATGGGATTTCTGAATTTCGCCTCCAGCCTTTGCGGAAAATGTACCGGCACCTGTCCGGTGAAAATACCGTTACATAAGTTGTTACTGGAAAACAGGCGCAAAATTGTTGAAACCTCAGACAGTGTTGGCGTGGAGCGTTTTTTCTTTAGCAATTACAAGAAACTGATGATGAGAAGGCGCAAGCTGGAACGCATCAACCCGAAGTGGAAAAATAAAGCCATGACTACTGTAGGGATAAAGGTTTGGGGACCCAGAAGAGATCCGCTCGTTTTTGCCAAAGAATCCTTTCACCTGACCTGGAAAAAGAAGGGATTTTAATCAGGGAGTTGCTTTTTCCTGTCCAGCAGCTTATGGAAAAATGGCCTGAAAAACAGGTAATAGATCGTTAATCCGGCCAATCCACCGATCAGATCCGCAAAGAAATCCATCAATTCGGCCGACCGGTTAATGAACAGTTTATCCTGAAGAATTTCTATCAAACCCCCGTAAAAAGCCACAATAAGCATGGTGAGTAACGGTCCGGACAATTGAAAAATGGTCTTTTTTGTCAGATCGAACTCGGCACATAAAAAGAAGGCAAGTGGAAAATAAAGTCCGGCATGAACGTACTTATCGAAATTGGGTATGTTAAAAAAACTCACCCTTGGTAATGAGCCTCCCGGAATGGCACAGAGTATAAGAATCAGAAGTGCCCAGATCAGGCTAATTATAAATAACTTTCGTATCATTAACGGGGCTAATATTTGGCTACAATTATAGATAAAAATACCCGATTTCAACTGAAGGGGTTTTCATGAGCGGCATATACATTCACATCCCATTTTGCCAGAGTAAGTGCTTTTATTGTGATTTTTATTCAGTCACAAAAAATGAGGGCCGTGATGGTTTTGCGGATTTGATGATCGATGAAATCAAATTAAGATCGGATTATCTAATTAATAAACAGGTAGATACAATATATTTTGGAGGCGGTACCCCTACCCTTCTCCACCCTTCGTATCTGGAGAAGATCCTCGTGCAGCTGCATGAAATGTATGAAGTGAGCAAAGATGCCGAAATCACGATAGAAGCCAACCCTGATGACCTGACCCCCGGATTGCTGACCCGGTATCTGCAGATCGGATTTAACCGGATAAGCATCGGTACCCAATCATTTTTCGATGAGCACCTTAAATTGATGAACCGCAGGCACAATGCGGCCCAGGCTAAGGATGCGGTGATGATGGCCGCAAAATATGGATTCGGGAATATCAGTCTCGATCTGATCTACGGCATTCCTGGGATGAGTTCAGATGAGTGGGAGCAAAATCTTGATGTTGCTGCCGGTTTGCCGGCCAACCATATTTCCGCTTATCATCTGACTATAGAACCCGGAACACGGTTTGGGAAATTGAAAAAGGCTGGGTTGTTTTCTGAGATACCTGATTCAGAAAGCGTTGAACAATATCTTAAATTGATTTCCCTGCTGGGCGCAAGGGGTTTTGAGCAATATGAAATATCGAATTTTGCGAGAAACAAAAGGGTTAGCCGCCACAATTCAAAATACTGGACGGGTGAACCCTACCTCGGTCTGGGCCCCTCGGCGCACTCTTTCAATGGCACGCAGCGCCACTGGAATCCGGCAAGTCTGGCAAAATACTCAACAGATATCAGGGCGAAAAAGCTGCCGAAAGGAGAGACGATCGACAGTACGATGCACCGGAACGAATATGTCATGACAAGATTGAGGACCGCTGCAGGAATTGAGAAATCTGGTTTTAGGTCGGAATTCGGTGAGGCGGCCTGGTCCGAACTGCTTGATATGGCTGATGAACATATCAGTAAAGGTTACCTGGTTCTTGAAAATGAACGGATCCGTTTTGACACTGAAGCCTGGTTTCGCAGCGATGGGATATTATCGGATTTGTTTCTACTTTAACCTCAAAATTTACGGCAATGAAAAATAGAAGGGATTTTCTGAAAACAGCGGCTTTATCAGCAATTGGTGTAGCTGCAGCACCGATGCTCAGTGGCGCGGTTCCCGAAAAAGCAGGTGTGGTTAGGGACGGGGTCCCGACTTTCGTCGGGATGACAAATGATAGTGCGGAGCAGGTTCAGACAGATCTTTTAAAAGGGTTGCCGGAGATTGTGCGCGAAGATTATCTGGCGCGACAGGAAAAGGCCAGGGAGTGGATGGCTAAATCGAATATCGATGCACTATTCGTTGAGGGAGGTAATAATCTGGGATATTTCACCAATACTGCCTGGTGGAGCAGTGAGCGGGTTTTCGGATTTTTGCTGAGTCCGCATGCTGATATGGTCTGGATCTGTCCGGCCTTTGAAAAGCAACGGGCCGAGGAAGTCATTGAATATGGAAAAGATATCAGGACCTGGCACGAGCATGAGGGCCCCTACTCTCTTTTTGCTGATTATCTGAAAAAAATAGGCAAGCCGGGAGGAAAAATCGGGATCGATCCGAATGCCCGGAGTTTTGTTAACGAGGGTATACGCCGGGCTGGCGGTGTTCAGGTAGTGGATGGTTCAGTGATTACGGAAAATACCCGCGCCGTGAAAACAGCCAAGGAAATCCAGTTGATGGATGTGGCCAACCGGATTACCAAGCTGGCTTATAAAAAGGGATTTGCACAATTGCACCCAGGCATGACAACCGGCGAATTTAGCAAGATAGTCTCTCAGGCACATACAGATATGGGTGTTTCGGGTGGCGGAGGCCCGCTGTTCGGAACCAACGCTGCTTTTCCACATGGGACGAAATTTATTAAAACTCTTGAACAGGGCGATGTTGTTTTGGTGGATGGCGGTTGTTCGTTAAAGGGGTATAAGTCGGATGTTACCCGCACAGCAATTTTTGGCAAGCCTTCGGATGAGCTGAAAAAAGTGTGGGAAACCGTTTGGAACG
Organism: uncultured Bacteroidota bacterium; assembly: GCA_903851365.1. Classification (GTDB taxonomy): domain Bacteria; phylum Bacteroidota; class Bacteroidia; order Bacteroidales; family UBA12481; genus UBA12481. The sequence goes on along the minus strand of CAINOB010000129.1, from coordinate 25,837 downwards.
CCCAGCAGGCAGCCTTTAAGGCAATACATAATGGTGCGATATGCGGTGATGTGGATGCAGCAGCCCGTAAGGAAATGGCCAAGGGCGGTTATGGCGCCGATTATGAATATTTTACTCATCGTCTCGGCCACGGTATCGGTACCGAAGGACATGAATTCCCCTATCTCGTCAGAAATAATAAGTTAATAATGACTACTGGAATGACCTTCACAAATGAGCCCGGACTCTACCTGTACGGCAAGTTCGGGGTTAGGATAGAGGATTCTCTGGTAGTGACCGACAATGGCTGCAAAATCCTTGGTGGCATGCCTTGTAAGTCAATGGACGATTTACTCAGTGATACTCTGTAGATTCTTCCTAAATTTGACCCATTAAAACAAGGGTCAATTGAATCAGGTTAAAAAGCTTGCCGGACAAACCATGGTCTACGGATTGGGAAGTATCCTCCCCAGGGTGCTGAATTTTCTCATTTTAACCAGTTTTTATACCTCGATATTTGGACCGAAGCCATATGGGGTTCTCAGTGAACTGTATGCCTGGTTGGCCATTGCTTTAGTAATTATTGAGTTCGGCATGGAATCTGGCTTTTTTCGCTTTGCAAAGGAAAAGCTGGATGAACGGAAGGCCTTCAGTCACGCTATTGGTTTTATTTCCATTCTTTCCCTGTTATGGATGGGCCTGGTTTATGTTTTCATCAATCCAATATCGGAGTCAATTCATTACAGCGGCAATCAGAATTACATTATCTGGATGGCCTGGATTGTGGCTATCGACTCGATGGCACTCGTACCTTTTGCTAAAATCAGGCAGGACGGGAGGCCAAGGAGGTTTGCCCTGCTAAAGATGTTTAACGTACTGATTAACATTGCTCTGGTAATAACCTTCCTGCTGATTTTTCCATGGATTCACAAGCATGCGGGCGGACTGCCGGGGTGGCTGTATAATCCGGACCTCGGCGTGGGATATGTTTTCCTCTGTAATATGCTGACAAGCGCCCTGATGTTCGTCCTGCTCATACCGGAAATGCGCAGTTTCCAGTGGAAGCTTGACCGCAAGTTTATGATCAGGCTGCTGAAATACTCGGCTCCCCTGGTGCTTGTTGGACTGGCCGGATCGATCAATGATTCAGGGGATAAGATTTTTGTAAAGCTGCTGACGGGTGATCAGGGCCAGGTTGGTATCTATTCATCAAACTATCGGATAGCGGTGCTGATGATGCTATTTATCCAGATGTTCCGGTATGCATTTGAACCCTTCCTTTTTAAAGTCTCTAAGGAAAAGGATTCCGGGGAAACCTATGCCCTTGTGTTACGCTATTTTGTGATAACCGGTCTCATCCTCTTTCTAATCACCTCACTGTATATCGATATTTTCAAGGTGGTACTGTTGCGGCAGAAAGATTTTTGGGTGGGTCAGGCAGTGGTGCCGATCGTATTGCTGGGCAATTTCTTCCTGGGAGTCTATTATAACCTGTCGGTGTGGTATAAAGTAAAGGATCTCACCCGCTATGCAGCAATCATGGCGCTTACCGGCGCAGTGGTAACGATCGTCCTGAACTGGACCCTGGTTCCGAAAATCGGATATATGGGAGCTGCCTGGGCTACCCTTGCCTGCTACACCACGATGATGGTGCTCTCCTATTTCTGGGGTCGGAGAATCTATCCTATTCCCTATCAGACAGGCATGTTGCTGGCCTGGACCGCCCTGGCCCTTGCTCTATACGCGATATCGGCCCTGATAAAACCCGAAAATTTCTTTATTCGCCTGGCGTGGGACAGCCTGCTGCTGATGGTTTTCATTGTAGTAGTGGGATTAAAGGAAAAGGCAATGGTGCAGTCGATCTGGCAGCAGGTCAGAAATCGTGGCCGTAAATAACTTATGATAAAATTGTTCGTTTTATGAAGGTGAAAATTGTTAATCATTCAAAGCATGAATTGCCGGCGTACAGCACAGAGCTTTCGGCTGGCATGGATATCCGCGCGAACCTGGATGCACCTGTCGTGATGAAAAATATGGAACGAAAGCTGATTCCCACCGGGCTGTTTATTGAGCTACCGCAGGGTTATGAGGCTCAGATCCGTCCACGCAGCGGTCTGGCCCTGAAAAGGGGCATTTCGGTGTTGAATACTCCGGGAACCATCGATGCTGATTATCGTGGCGAGGTAGGGATTATACTGATAAACCTGTCGGGCGGCGATGTTGTCATCGAGGACGGTGAACGGATTTGCCAGATGATTATCAGTAAGCATGAAACAATAAGCTGGGAAGCCGTTGAAAGCTTGAATGAAACCGAGCGGGGAGCCGGAGGCTTCGGACATACGGGACATAAATGAAGGCAGAAGACGGGGGTTCTATCAATAAACTCCATCTTCAGATGGGGGGGACTGAAATTAGTAGGATGGAATAAATATATGAAGTATAAAATAATAGCATTGGGGTTGGTGTTGGCAGTGGCGGTTGGATACTCGCAGAAGGTTGTTGCACAGGAGTTTGCTGTTTCGGATACCTCGCAACCGGCGGCTGCCAAGTTTAAATACTATTTTGCCGAAGGGCTGCGGTTTAAAATGCTGGGTAATCAGGAGCAGGCATTGCAAATGTTTCAGAAATGTACTGAGTTGAACCAGGTTTCGGGTTCGGCTTTCTATGAGCTTGCTCTCCTGTATTCGGATAAAAAGGACTACTCGGCGGCAACAGGATATGCCCGGAATGCATGGAAACGCGATCAGACCAATAAATGGTATGGATTACTGCTGATAGAAAACCTGAAAATGCAGGGTAAGCAGTTAGAATGTGTTCCGATTTACCGTCAGCTGGAAAAAGTTTTTCCTGCGGACATTGAATTTCTGACTGCAGAAATCGAAATGCTTATCCAGGGAAAACAGGAAAAAGAAGCCCTGAAACGACTGAGTAAGCTGCCTGATGATGTTGACCTGTCGCGCTGGGCCACGGTTAGGAAAAAGGATGCTTATTTCTCGATGAATAACTTCGATAAGGGGGCAAAGATCCTCCTGGAATGGCTCAAAAAATATCCGGAAGATTTTGAAGTCCGCGGCATACTTGCTGAAGCTTATGCCACTAAGGGGAAACTTGATGATGCTACCGCTCAGTATAAGATCCTGAAAGAAAAGAATCCTGATAATCCTGCCATCAGCTTTTCATTGGGCCAATTCTATTTTCAGACCGGTAAAAAGGCGGAAGCACTGGCTGAATTTCTGAAAGGTTTTCGGTCGCCCGATGTGAATCCCGCTATCAAAATAGAGATTGTTAAGGGTTATATTTCTGCCCAGGAGAAGCAGCAAAAACTGGATAATGAGGTTATTAAACTCATCGAAACACTGTATGAGGTGGATAAGGGAACTCCTGAGGTTGACCTGCTATATGCCAATTTTCTGTATTCCGAGGAACGGCTGAAAGAGGCCGAGCCACTGTATCGCAGATTAACTTCTACCGAACCGGGCAACTTTCTGGTATGGCAAAATCTCCTGTTTATTCTTAATGAAGAAAAACGATTCGGTGAAATGCTACCGTTGACTGACAGCGCATTGGTCTATTTTCCTGGTCAGGGATTATTCCACCTTTTTAAAGGCATTTCCGCCATCGAGAAAAAGGACTTTCCGGTAGCTATAGCATCACTGAACAAAGGCATAGGAATTCCGGGACAAAGTGCCGAAATCATCAAACAGTTTTATCTTTCACTGGCGGAGGCTTTATACCGGAATGGAAACAGCACCGAAGCTTTTGCCAACTTTGACCAGATGCTGGTTCTGGAACCGGATAACGTTCAGGTTCTGAACAATTATAGTTATTATCTTGCACTGGATGAAAAGGAACTGGACAAAGCTTTGGATATGATCACGAAATGTGTGACAAAAGAGCCTGAAAACCCTACGTACCTCGATACTTTTGCCTGGGTTTTATACCAACGTAAGGAGTACGTAAAGGCTTATGATCCGATCGTTAAAACCATAAAACTTTCCCCGGATCCGAGCGGCGAAGTGCTGGAGCATTATGGAGATATCCTTTTTAGAAATGGTAAGCCTGATGATGCAAAACAGGCCTGGATCAAAGCTAAGGCAACAAAGGAAGCTTCTGATAAAATTGACAGTAAAATAAGTAACGGGCTAAAATGACTATGAACAGAAAAGTTAGGCATGCAGGTGTTGTTTGTATGGTCGCAATGGCCTTGTTAACCATTAATGGATGCTCCCTGCTCAAGAAATCGGTGGGTGCAAAAAAAAATATGACAGAAGATGAAAATATTGTAAGAAAAGCTGTTAACGCGCAGCCAGAATGGAAATTCCTTGAGATAAGAATAACCGGACGAGCCGATGAGGATGGTAAAAAAATTGGCTTTATGGGTACGGTAAAACTCGAAAAGGATAAGCAGATTTTTGTCATGATGCGTTCTACGATCGGTATTGAAGTGGCCAAAATTTATGCCAACCGCGATAGTGTCTGGATCATTTCGAAGATGTTGGGAATAAAGGAAAAGGGAAATTGGAAACTGATTGCTGCAAAAATTGGTTACCCGGTGGATTTTTATGCAATGCAGGGTATTTTCAACCAGACATTGTTCACTTCTGCCGGCGATCAGTTGAAGGATTTGATTGAGAATTTAGTCATTAAAAGCGATAAGGAAAATTTGCGTCTGGTGTCAAACAGCCGCCCGTCGGAGGAAGAAAGCGGACTTAAATACTTTAACGAATTTGTGCTTGACCGGGAGACATTTCTTGTTCAGGATTCAAAAATGCGGGATATCAAGGGACAATGGATCGCTGATGTTAAGTACCTGTATAATAAGGACAACGTTATCAGGAAAATTGAACTGAAAGGCATCGATTCGGAACGTAATTTTGCGGTGGATGTAAATATTGTTAAAAAGGAAATTAAAGAAACCCTGGATTTTAATTTCGATAAATTTTGAAATACTTAAGAACCTTTACCGGCATCTTTATCGGAGTAATTTTATCCCTGAATTGCTATTGTCAGGATATTAATTCTTTGCGTTCGCAGCGTGAGAAAAGTCTTGCGGAGATTGCCAGAACTGAAGAACTTCTGAAGCAAACCCAGGCAAATCGTCAGAATGAACTGCAAAATTTGCAGTTGATCAACCGAAAGATAACGGTGAGGAACAAAATCGTTACCGGTATAAGCAATGAAATTTCGATGCTCGATCAGGAGATCCGCAAGAATGAATCCACCATAGGTTCGCTTGACACCGAGATCCAGGTGCTGAAAAGGGATTATGCCAATGTGATTTATAAAACTAATCTCAACAGGAATGCCTATCACCGTTCGCAATATATTTTCGCTGCCGCGGATTTCAGTCAGGCATTCAAAAGGCTGAAATATATGCAGCAATATGCCAGATTCCGCAAAGCACAGGCAGAGAAAATCGAGGCTAAAACGACAGAACTGAAGAATATCAACCGACAGCAGGAGGAGAACAAGAACCAGAGAAGGGAGCTGCTGCTGGATGAAAAACGCGAAATGGTGAAACTGAACAGTGACCGGAAAGATCAGGAGGGTGCGGTTAAGTCGCTTCAGCGACAGGAAAAGCAGGTGAAGAAAGATCTAGATGCTCAGAGAGCTACCTATAAGAAGCTGGAAAAAGAAATTTCACGTTTGATAGCTGCTGCTACGGGCTCCGAAGTCAGCAGCTCGGGTATGCGTATGACCCCCGAGGAAAAAATAATCTCCAATGAGTTCAGTCAGAATATGGGCCGGTTGCCCTGGCCGGTTGCGCGTGGAATCATATCGCAGTCGCATGGAAAGCAAAACGCTCCCGGGTTGAAAAACGTTGAAATCGTTAATCCGGGTATCAGCATTGTTACTGAGGAAGGTGCTGTGGTTCAGGCGGTTTTCGAAGGGAAAGTGGCATCAGTAATGTTGATGGCCGGAGGGAATATCTTGGTATTGATCAAACATGGGGAGTATTTTTCAGCTTACGTGAATATCACTGACCTTAAAGTCAAGGTGGGAGATCATGTGAAAATAAAGCAGGAAATAGGCAGGGCTACACATACTGGAAAAGATGGAAGTCCTGAGTTTAATTTCCAGATCTGGAAGGGTCAGAGCAACCTTGATCCGGAAAAATGGCTGGCAAAATGAGAACCAATCAGGGTATTACGGACGATGAAATAGTTGAAAGCAAGCTTCGCCATTTTATCAATAAATATTACCGGGTTAAAATAATTCAAGGACTGGTAATTACTGCATCGGCAGCCCTGATTATGATGTTTTTGCTGGTACTTTCAGCTAATGCCGTAACAGGTAAAAACGAATTTTTACAGGTAATTTTCTATGTTGCAATTGTGGCTTTAGCGGTTATTGCCGGCATCTTTATTTTAAAACCTATACTGCAGCGGCTGGGAATAATCAAGGGTCTGAATTTTCGCGATGCAAGCAATATTATCAGGCAAAAACACAAATCTATTGAGGACAGGATTATTAATATTATTGAGTTAGCACACGAAAAAGCGGGCCAGAATAATAAGCTTTATGATTTTGCAATAGCTCAAAAAACTGATAATATCAGTGGATTTAATTTTGATGAGGCTATATCATTCCGTAAGTTATTTTCATTTGTTTTCAGATTAGCCATCCTGGTTGCCGTCCTTTTTTGTGCCTATTTACTGAAACCGGATTTTGTTAAAAATGGGTTCAGCCAAATGCTGACCGTCAATAAACAGATTGCGGCACTGAGCAAGGCAAAGTTCGTTATTCTGAACGATTCCCTGGAGGTGGAGTCGGGCAAGGATTTTTTACTGCAATTTAAGGTGGTCACTGATTTCCCTGCCGAAAACGCTACTTTAAAAATGGGTTCGTCTGAAGAAAAAACACAAAGGGTGGCAGATGGTTTCGAATACCTTTTTAAAGCGGTGAATTCATCAGTTTCGTTCCATTTGGGATGCAACGGCGTAATCTCAGATGAATATGTCATTAAAACGCTTAAAAAGCCTGAAATCAGTAATATTCAGCTAAAGCTGATTCCTCCGGGATACACTTCAGTGGAAAGTACCCTTATTGACGGCGATGGGAATGCTGAGGTCCCGGCAGGTTCTGTGGTTATCTGGACCATAAGAACGGTAAATACTGATGAACTTTTAATTGCAAATGATGCTGGTTCAGAAAAATTGCAGGGAAAAGGAAATGCCTGGAATTATCAGAAAACAATTTCAAAAAATTCGGATTATGAATTAATTTGTAAAAATAATAATGGATTATTTACGAATTATGATTATAAAATTTCTGTCGTAAAAGATTTATATCCATCTATTGATATTTCCGATAACAGGGATACAACCATCTCGGATGATGTTTATGTTCAAGGTATTATACAAGATGATTATGGGTTTAGCAAACTTGAGGTTATTGAAAACCGCGATGGAAAGGAAACTACCAAGGATATAGCAATTAAGGCTACTGGTATTTATGAACAGTTTTATTATACTTTGGTTCCCGACAGTACAAATGCATATTATTTCTTCAGGGTGTGGGATAATGATCGTATAGAAGGCCCCAAGTTTACTGACAGCCGGAAGTTATCGATCAGAACCGTCACTAAAGCTGAATTGGAAAGCATTAATAATCAATTAGCTGATAGCATAGTGACTAAATTATCCAATGGTATGAATGCCGTGGATAAAATGGAAAAAAAGATCAGTGAATTTAAAATGGACCAGCTGGTTGGGGAATTAAAGCCATGGGAGATTCAAGAGAAAATAAAGGAATTAAATCAGATAAAAAAAGAGGTTGTTGATTTTTTAAATAATGTATCAAAAAATAATAAAGAATTTACAGAAAACGAAAAATTGTTGAAATACGATCAGGAATTGACTGATAAGGCTAAACAAATACAGGACCTTATGGAAAATTTGCTGGATGATGAGATGAAGGAATTATTGAAACAATTTGAGGAAATGGCTAAAGAATTCAACGCTCAGAAAGCAGAAACACTTACTGAAAAAATGGAAATGAATCTGGAAAAGCTGAAGGAACAAATGGAAATGAGCCTTGAATTATTTAAGAAATATGGGATGGAAAAAGACCTGCTTCATCAGGTAGATAAATTGAATTCTATGGCCGACAGTTTGCAGAAGGATAAATCGCTGAAGGAAGATTCTGCCAGCAATTTAAAAGAAGAATTTAAGAAGTGGGAACAGGAGTATGAGAAAAAGCTGGAAGAGGATAAAAGTTTAAAGAAACCTATGGGCCTTGAAGATTTAACGAAGGAGAGGGATGAGGTCAGGCAGGATGCTGAAGATGTGGCAAAAAAAGCTTCAGGCACTTCGCCAACCGATAGGCGCTCAAAAGCTTCAAAAAGTTTGAGGAAACTGGCTAAGAAAATGGAAAATATGTTGGGGCAGTCGGAGGGGGAAGGTCAGTTTGTTGACCTGGAGGATTTAAGGCAGATCAGGAATTCCTTGAATGATTTCAGCCAGAAACAGGAAGAATTGAACAATCGGATTGATAAAATAAATATTATAAATCCAACTTTCTCTGTAGTGATAAAGGAGCAGAAAGAATTGGAAGACAAGTTTTTAACTATACGGGATAGCTTAAAAAGCATTGGTTATAAGCAACCGGTGATTACAAGAATTGTGGGTACAGAATTGTTCCACGTGGAATCATCGATAAAGAATTTATTCGATAGCTACTCGCGTGCTCAAGCCGATATAGTGAGGGTTGAACAGAATAAAATCATGACTGAGGTAAATAGTATTGCGGTTAAGCTGGATGAGTTAATTCGTTCGATGCAGTCCGGAAAGGGCAACGGAAAAAGCGATAAGGGTTTTATGGACAGCAAGAAGCCAAAAGAAGGAGAGCAATCAGGTTCACAGAAGCTGGGTCAGTCAAAAGCACAACAGGAATCACTTAAGGAGCAGTTAAAGAGTGCAATACAAAAAATGAAATCGGGTGCCAATGGGAAGAAGGATAGGGAAGGGCTGGCAAAAATGCTTGGCGAACGTGAGATGATGAGAAAAGCATTGGAACAGATTTCACAAGGTGGCGGTTTAGGTGAGGAAGCACGAAAAAAGGCTGCAGATGCACTTAATATGATGAAGGAAGTTGAAAAGGATATCATTTACAACAGACTGAACGATGCCACATTGGAAAAGGACAATCTTATAAAGACAAGATTGCTTGAAGCTGAAAATGCAGAGAAGGAAAGAGAAAACGAAAATAAGAGGGAGTCGAAAGAATTCAAAGGAAGCTTTGAACCGAATCGGCGCGAGCTTGGAAAAGAGGCTGATCAGAACAAAGTTTTGGAACAGATGTTAAAGTACAATGAATTGAAGTTGAAAAAATTCTATCAAGAGAAATACCAGAAGTATATTGAATCAACAAAAAGGTAACTATGATACATTATCTGGAAGAAGACCGGAAAGAAAAATCATTGAACAGGCCAGTTGCAAAAAAATGGTTACTGGAGGTGATAAAGCAAGAAGGGAAAAAACCGGGGGTTGTCAACTACATTTTTTGCAGCGACGAATTTCTGGTAAAAGTAAATATCGAATTTTTGAAGCGTGATTATTTTACAGATGTGATTTCATTTGATTACACCGAAAATGATGTGATCAGTGGTGATATCATGATAAGTGTTGATCGGGTAGCGGAGAATGCCTCAACAATGGGGGTAAGCTATCTGGAAGAGCTGAATAGGATAATGGTGCATGGGCTATTGCATCTTATTGGTTATGAAGATTCTACCAAGGAATTTAAGGCCATTATGACTGCAAAGGAAGATTTATACCTGGTATCGCCAGTGAATGAGTCAAATATTCAAAGGAAAACGACATATGCTGAAGGAATATGATGTGATTGTGGTGGGTGCGGGGCATGCTGGTTGCGAGGCCGCATCAGCTTCAGCTAACATGGGTTCAAAAACTTTGTTGATTACGATGGACATGAACAAAATGGCGTTCATGTCGTGCAACCCAGCTATTGGAGGAATTGCCAAGGGTCAGCTCGTAAGGGAGATTGATGCTCTGGGTGGACAGTGCGGTTTGGTGACTGATGCATCGATGATCCAATTCAGAATGTTGAACAAAAGTAAGGGCCCTGCCATGTGGAGTCCGAGGGCGCAATGCGACCGGGTAGAGTTCAGCCTGGAATGGAGAAAAAAGATGGAGTCGATTTCGAACCTGGATTTTTGGCAAGACACGGTTAAGGACATTATTTTAAAAGAGGGTAGGATAGCCGGAGTGGAAACTAACCTCGGTGTGATATTCAAGGCGAAGAGTGTTGTTCTCACCAACGGAACATTTTTAAACGGACTGATGCACATCGGACAGAATAAGCAAAAGGGAGGAAGGGCATCAGAGCCGGGGGTCTACGGATTATCGGAAAAGATGAACGAGCTGGGATTCCGGACTGGAAGAATGAAAACCGGAACTCCTCCAAGATTGGATGGCCGGTCGATAGATTTTTCGAAATTGGGAGAACAGCCTGGGGACGATTGGGTGGTTCCGTTCAGTTATCTCAATCCGGCAAGGAAAGCAATTGGTTCCATGTCGTGTTACATTGCCTGGACCTCACCTGAGGTGCATGCAATTTTAGAAACTGGGTTTGATGACTCCCCTATGTTCGATGGAACAATTACTGGGATCGGACCAAGATATTGCCCGAGCATTGAATCGAAGCTGGTTACTTTTTCGGAAAAGGAAAAGCACCAATTATTTGTTGAACCGGAAGGAAGGGATACAGTTGAGTTTTACTTAAATGGTTTTTCATCTTCACTTCCATGGGAGGTTCAGTTGGAGGCATTGAGGAAGATTGAAGGTTTTGAAAAAGTGGAAATGTTCCGACCTGGTTATGCTATCGAGTATGACTTCTTCGATCCTACTCAGTTAAAGTCAACTCTTGAAACAAAGCTGATAGAAGGTCTTTACTTTGCCGGCCAGATTAATGGAACAACCGGCTATGAAGAAGCAGGTGCACAAGGACTAATTGCCGGAATGAACGCACATTTGAAAGTCGCTGAAAAGCCTGAATTTGTTTTAAACCGTGACCAGGCTTACATAGGAGTTTTGATTGATGACCTGGTTACAAAAGGTGTTGATGAGCCGTACCGAATGTTTACTTCCAGGGCCGAATACCGCATTTTATTGCGTCAGGATAACGCTGATGAACGGCTAACTCAACTGGGTTTTGAGATGGGTTTAGCAAAGAAGGAACGTTTAAGGGCATTGGATAATAAGCAAAAAGGCACTAAAACATTGATCGATTTTTTGGAATTGAAACCGGTTATGCCGGAAGAAATTAATGATTTACTCAATGAATTAGGCTCATCGCCAATCAAGCAAAAAGTTAAAATTAAGGAGTTGGTTGCACGTCCTCAGGTCACAATAAATGGAATCGCCGGGAAGATAAAGGAGCTCGAAAATGTGATTGATGGATTCAATGAATGGCAGTCAGAAATAATTGAGGGTGCCGAAATCTTGATTAAGTATAGTGGTTATATCGATAGGGAACGAGCTATTGCCGATAAGATAAAGAGGCTCGAATATCTTAAATTGCCTGAGTGGTTAAAGTACGATGAGATAATGGGTTTAACCATGGAAGCTCGACAAAAACTTACGTTAATCAAGCCTGCAACGATTGCACAGGCTAGTCGAATTCCAGGGATTAGTCCGGCCGATATAAGTGTTTTATTGGTGATGCTCGGAAGATAATTTGTTCCACGTGGAACATCAAGTAAAAATTACTATAATTAGATTTAATGGTTCATAAAATCAGTACGTTATAGTATGAACAAAAAACAATATTCTGGATGGTTTGCCGATTTCGAACGACAGGAATTTTATTTCGGGTTGTTAACGGTGGTTGATGGAAAGGTTTCAGGAATTGAGGAAACCGCTGCAAAACGTTTCACGTGGAACGATCGGGATAAATTGGGGCAATTGATATTACCGGGGCTTGTGGATTCACATGTTCATATTGAAAGTTCAATGCTCATGCCATCAAGGTTTGCGAATCAGGCAGTGCGATTTGGGACTGTTGCAACCGTATCGGATCCGCATGAAATTGCAAATGTGTTAGGGTTAGACGGCATCAGGCTGATGATAAATGATGCAGAAAAAGCCTGCCTGAAAATATACTTTACTGCTCCTTCCTGTGTGCCGGCAACCTCTTTGGAAACTGCCGGAGCAATTCTGGAAGCCGAAGATCTTAAGCAATTATTTTCAGAAAACAGGGTAGTAGCGCTTGGCGAAATGATGAATTATCCTGGAGTTATTTTCGCTGATGCTGGTGTTTTGGCCAAGATTAATTTGGCAAAATCATTCGGAAAAACAGTCGACGGGCATGCCCCGGGATTGTCTGGAACACAATTGGATACTTATCTCGGGGCGGGAATCGATACCGATCATGAATGTTCCACCCTGGATGAGGCTGAAGAAAAAATTGCCGGGGGCATGAAAGTGCTGATCCGGGAAGGAAGTTCAGCCCGAAATTTTGAGCAATTATACCCCTTGATCGATAAATATCCGGACAAGATTATGCTGTGTTGCGACGATTATCATCCCGACGATCTGGTGACAGCACACCTCGACCGACTCATTAGGCGCGGTGTAAAATCAGGAATTAACTTTTTTAATCTCTATCGTGCGGCAAGCCTGAATCCAGTATCACATTACAATCTTAAGAACGGAATCCTTAAACCTGGTGATCCGGCTGATTTTATTATTGCTGAAGGAGTAGATCCATTCCAGGTGACGGCAACTTATATTGATGGAATTCCTGTTTTTCAGAATGGAAAAGTGGAGTTTGATTTGCCCGCTATCGCTCCCATGAATAACTTTCAGGCCAGCCCTGTTAAGGTATCGGACCTGGAGGTGAAAGGAGAAACTGGATCCTACAAGGTTATCCGGGCTTGGGATGGTGAGCTGCTGACCGGGTCGGAAACTGCACAACTCATTGCATCAGAAGGAATTGTTCAGTCTGATGTAAAGCGCGACATTCTGAAAATTGTGGTGTTGAACCGGTATATACAATCAGCAAAACCTGCTCTCGCCTGGATATCTGGATTCGGACTTAAAATGGGAGCAATGGCATCGAGCATTGCGCACGACAGTCACAATATTATTGCCGTTGGAACATCAGACTTTGAAATCGCCGAAGCCATAAACCAGATTATTCTTCATCAGGGAGGAATTTCTGTTACCTGCGAGGGCGAAAGTAAAACACTTCCTCTACCGGTAGCAGGATTAATGAGTACCGGCACCGCAGCTGAAGTGGGCACCAAATATGCTGAACTCACAGAATTTGCCCGAAACCTGGGTTCCGAATTGCAGGCGCCGTTTATGGCTCTTTCGTTCATGGCATTGCTTGTGATTCCGCACCTGAAAATCGGCGACCTGGGTTTGTTCGATTGCGATAAATTTCAGTTTACACCAATCTCTGCGGACTAAATGGCAACCCGGTTCGAAGAATATAATCCTCCTGCGGTACTCCTCGAAAAGGTAAAGTCGCTTCCTGAAAAACCGGGGATTTACCAGTTCATCAACAGCGATGGCCTGATCATCTATATTGGAAAAGCAAAAAACCTGAAGAAAAGGGTAGGATCTTACTTTCAGAAAGCTCCGGATAATGCAAAACTGGCAGTGCTGATTCGTAAAATCCATACTATTAACCATCTGGTTGTAGATACCGAAAGTGATGCCCTTTTATTAGAAAATAATCTGATTAAAAGGCACTTACCAAGATATAATGTCCTTTTAAAAGACGATAAAACCTTCCCTTGGATATGCATTTCCAATGAACCGTTTCCTAAAGTCTTTACTACCAGGAAAGTAATCCGTGACGGATCGAAATATTTTGGCCCGTATACCTCGGGAAAGATCTGGAAAAACCTGATCGACCTGATACGGAGTATTTACAAAATCAGGACCTGCAATCTTAACCTCTCGGAAGAAAATGTCAAAGCGGGAAAATACAAGGTCTGCCTCGAATATCATATCGGAAACTGTTTGGGCCCCTGCATTGGCTTACAGAAGGAAACCGATTATCTGGCCCAGATCGATCAGATCGGAAAAATCCTGAAAGGAAATACCCAGGGAGTGATAAAAATGCTGACGGCCGAAATGCATGAACTGGCAGAGAAATATGAGTACGAACAGGCTGCCCAGATGAAAGAAAAAATCAGCCTGCTCGAACAGTTCCAAAGTAAATCAACTGTCGGTAACACGAATATCAAGCACGTCGACGTGTTTTCCATTGTATCAGATGAGCGTGCAGGGTATGTAAATTACATGAAAGTAGTAGACGGTGCGCTTGTTCAAACCCATGCCATGGAGCTGAAAAAACGTTTGGATGAAACCGAGGATGAGCTGCTTTTGTACGCGATTATTGAGATGAGGCAGCAGATCCAGAGCGATGCCCCGGAAATCATTGTGCCGTTTGCTCTGGAATATCCGCTGGAAAACCTGATTATTACGGTTCCGCAAAAGGGGGATAAAAAGGCTTTGCTCGACCTATCAACACGGAATGCCAGGTATTTCAAGCTCGACAGGCAGAAACAGCAAGTAAAACATATCAGTGCATCGGGAGTAACCCGAAAACTCGAAACTTTACAGAATGACCTGAGGCTCAAGGATCTGCCTGTGCATATTGAGTGTTTCGACAATTCAAATATACAGGGCACACATCCCGTTGCTTCCTGCATCGTTTTCAGAAACGCGCTTCCGGCAAAGAGCGATTACCGGCATTTCAATATTAAAACCGTTGAGGGACCTGATGATTTTGCATCCATGGAAGAAGTGGTTTTTCGCCGGTACAAAAGAATGCTCGATGAAGGTCTGGATTTACCCCAGCTGATAGTAGTTGATGGGGGAAAGGGTCAACTGCACTCGGCATTGAAAAGTCTTGAAAAGCTGGGACTACGGCATAAAATTGCGCTGGTTGGCATCGCAAAGCGACTTGAAGAAATATATTTTCCCGGAGATTCCGCGCCATTATATCTGGATAAAAAATCTGAAAGTTTGCGGTTGATACAGCAAATGAGAAACGAGGCCCACCGTTTTGGAATAGGACATCACCGGCGGCGGAGGGAAAAATCGATGGCTGTTTCGGAGTTGGACCTAATTAAAGGAATTGGCGAGCAAACCCGAACCGCCCTGCTGACTCATTTTGATTCTATAACAGATTTGAAAGAAGCGGATTTTGAAAAAATTTCTGCAGTTATCGGTCCTGCGAAAGCAAAAATTATCCTCAATCATTTTCAAAAAGCCGAGGAGTAAAATTCTCCCTCGAGCCTTTTTGTTCCAGGTCCAGTAAAAATTGCTTGCGCCAAAGGCCACCGGCATATCCGGTTAGTGCTCCGTTCATGCCAATCACCCGATGGCAGGGAATCAGGATAGATACAGGATTACGGCCATTTGCCTGGCCCACGATCCGGGTATAATTGGGACCACCCAGTCTTTTTCCCAGATCGCGATAGGTAATAACCTGACCATAAGGTATTTTAACCAGTTCGCTCCATACCCGTAGCTGGAATTCGGTGCCGGATGGTGCCAATGGAACGGTGAATTCCCTGATCTGCCCTGCGAAATATAACTTCAGCTGTGCGATGCAATCTGCCAGAATACCGCTGCCTGGCATTGGATCGATCACCTGATCAGTAAAAATCAGCGAGTCGATGCCTTTTGATTTGGCAGTAATCCGGATCCATCCGGCCGGACTTTCATAATAGGCGGTTTCTTCGGGAGAATGCATCATGCTTCCTTTCACGGTAAAAGTATAAAAAGACTTACTTTTGCGGGGTATGAACGAAACCTTTCTGAAACAGCAATTAAGAACAGTTCCTGAAACTGATTGGATTATCGCGATTATTTGCTTAGTTTCCCTTCTCTACATCCTAACCCGGCTCATCTTTCCACGTTACCTTGCCCGGATTGCGCACGCGTTTTTTAACAAATATGAAGCCAATAAGCTGATTTCTGAGAAAAACGTGCTTTTTCATAACAATAGTTTCATGTTAAACCTGGTTCCTCTGTTCTGCATAGCGATGCTGGTATTTGAGCAGAGGAGTTATTTTAATCCGGAGTTCAACATGATACACCCATTCCTGAAATATCTGGGTGTACTTGCGGCTGTAACCGCTTTTTTCGGCGGCAGAATTCTCGTACTGGCAATTTTTGGATTGTCATTTGAAAAGCAGGAGATCTCACTTCGGTTCAATCAGGTTTATCTTTTGCACTTCGAAAACCTCGGAACTTTTATTTTCATTCCATCACTGGTTCTGCCTTACGCACAGGGAATTGTTAAAATTATTTTGCTCATCGGCCTATGGCTGGGACTGATTTTATGGGTGTTATACACGGTTATCAGGGAACTTGAATTATTGAAATCCTTCCGTGTATCAATATTTTATATGTTTTTATACCTTTGTACCCTTGAAATTCTTCCATTGTGGTGGGCAGTAATATCCATAACGGAAGGATGGTGAGAACGATTTTTTCTGTATCAATTAAAGTCATAAAAACTTGAAGATTAAGAGAATACTTATCTCCCAACCGCAACCTACCACCGAAAAATCACCCTATTTCGAGGTTGCCGACAAATACAAGGTTACCCTGGATTTTTTCCAGTTTATCCGCGTTGAAGGAGTTTCTTCGAAGGATTTCAGGGCCAGCAGGGTAAATATTTTGGAATATACGGCTGTGATTTTTAACAGCAGAACGGCTATCGACCACTTTTTCAGAATTTGTGAAGAGCTGCGGATTCAGGTACCTGATACCATGAAATATTTCTGCACTTCGGAATCCATCGCGGTTTATCTGCAGAAGTATATCGTGTATCGGAAAAGAAAGATTTTTTATGGTCAAAAAACCATGGAAGATCTTGTAGATATTCTGGTTAAGCACAAGGAGGAAAAATATCTGGTACCTACATCGACGGTACATAATGATGAAATTCCTGCTTTGCTCAAGCAGTATAATCTGACTTTTACCAAGGCGTTTTTCTATAAAACGCTGAGCTCGGAACTGTCACACCTGAATCTTAAGGACTTTGATATGCTTGTTTTCTATAGTCCTGCCGGTATAGATTCACTATTTACCAATTTTCCCAACTTCGTCCAGGACGAAACCCTTATCGGAACATTTGGCCCGAATACGGCCAAAGCCGGTGAAAAGGCTGGTCTGCGGATCGATCTGAAAGTGCCATCCCCTGAATTTCCTTCTATGACAATGGCTTTGGACAAGTTCCTTGGCGAGTTGTGCAAGAAATCAGGGAAGTAATTCATGGACCTCTCTTTCCCAAAGAAGGAACACCTTTGTTTGAAACGAAGGTTTGACGCCTTATTGGCGCAGGGAAAGAGTTTTTTCATTTATCCTTTCCGGGTAATTTATCTCCTTAACGATCAGGATGATAATTCTGTACCTCTCCAGGTGGCCATATCGGTGAGGAAAAAGCAATTCAAGCATGCCGTCACCAGGAACCTTATCAAAAGGAGGTTCCGCGAATCATGGAGACATCGGAAACAGGATCTTGTTGCCAACCTGGCCAGCGAAGGAAAATCGGCTTATATCCTGATGGTTTATGGAGCGGCTGAAGTTCTCACTCTCAGTGAAATAGATGTACGAATGCAACTGGTTGTCCAGCGGCTCAATGAGGTGCTTACCACGGGCAAGGTGAAATGAAAACAATCGGGAGGGCAATAAAAAAGGCTGTCAGCTGGTTTATGATCCTGCTGGTCAGGCTTTATCAGCAGGCGATTTCACCCTACCTGGGCAGATCATGCCGATATACGCCAACCTGTTCACAATATTTTATCGAGGCAGTTAAAAAATTCGGTCCTTTGAAGGGCAGTTATTTGGGAACCAAAAGAATATTGCGATGCCATCCCTGGGGTGGACATGGCTATGATCCGGTTCCATAGAAAAAGAATTATGAAAAAGATACTCAGAAGTCTGATCCTTACAGGGTTACTGCTGGTTGCACCGGCCTTGTTGACAAGCTCCTACGACAAGGAGTTCGAGTGGTCGAAAAACCTGGAAATATTCCATTCCCTGATACGGGAACTGGAGCTTTATTATGTGGATGAAACTGATCCTGCCAAGATGATCAGAACAGGAATCGATCAGATCATGAAAACGCTTGATCCATATACTGTTTATTACCCTGAATCTCAGGTTGAGGATATCCAGTTGATGACTACCGGGGAATATGGCGGAGTCGGGGCCCTGATCGGTCAGGATAGTCTGGGCGTTTATATATCAGATCCTTACGAAGGAACTCCAGCTCAAAAGGCTGGATTGAGAGCCGGCGACAGGATCATAAAAGTGGATGGCAAATCAGTCAATGGAAAAACCACTAAAGATATCAGCCCGATGATGAAGGGCACTATCGGAACAACACTGGAGCTTACAGTGGAACGGCCGATGGTAAAGGGCCAGCTGACGTTTACGATGCAGCGCGATAAAATCCGGTTTGAAAATGTTCCTTACTTTGGAAAACTGGCAGATGGCAGCGGTTATATCAGGTTAACAGGTTTTACCGAAGGCGCCAGTCAGGAGGTTAAAAAAGCCCTGATATCCCTTAAGGACCAGGGGGCAAAAGGCGTGGTGCTAGATTTGAGAAATAATCCCGGAGGGCTGCTGATTGAGGCAGTTGATATCGTGAATCTTTTTGTGCCGCAAGGACAGGAAATCGTTAGTACACGCGGGAAATCGAAAATGTGGGAGGCTACTTACAACTGCCGGTATCAACCGGTGGATACCCTGATACCGGTAACTATTCTGGTGAATTCGGGTTCGGCTTCAGCTTCCGAGATTGTTGCCGGAGCCATGCAGGACCTCGACCGGGGAGTGATTGTGGGTCAGCGTACTTATGGAAAAGGATTGGTGCAAACTACGCGTGACCTCAGCTATAACGCAAAAATCAAGCTGACTACCGCGAAATATTATATCCCCAGCGGCAGGTGCATTCAGGCATTGGATTACACCAACCGCAGGGCCGACGGCAGCGTGGGCCATATCCCGGATTCGTTGGTGAGTGAGTTTAAAACCAAGAGAGGGAGAATAGTGAAGGATGGCGGCGGTGTAATGCCCGATTTCCTGGTTGAGCAGAAATCGCTCAGCGGCATGACCTCCAACCTGTATTATCAGAATATGATTTTCGATTATGCAACGCAATATCGCAACACGCACGACCAGATACCTTCGCCCGGGGTGTTTGAGATAAAAGATTCTGATTATCAGGATTTCAGAAGTTTTTTAATCAGTAAAAAGTTCACCTACGCTACTGAAAGTGAAGATGCTCTGGACGACCTGATCAAATCGGCCAAGAAAGAAAAGTACTTCGACAGGGCCCAGGCTGCTCTGGATGAACTCCGCTCGAAATTATCGCATAATATGGATAAGGACCTGGAGGCATTCAAACCGGAAATCCGTGATATGCTGGCCGATGAAATTGTTGGCAGGTATTTTTACCAGAAGGGCAGGATTCAATATATGTTGCGCGATGATGACGGACTGGCCCGCGCTCAGGCTTTGCTGGCCAACCCGGCAGAGTATCGTAAAAAACTGAATCAATAGGGGTTACTCGATCCAGCGGCTGGTTCCGTCGGAAAACAACTCCTTTTTCCAGACCGGCAGCTTTTCCTTGATGAGCTCGACACATTCGGCTAAAGCGGCAAACGACTGCTTGCGATGTCCTGAGGTTACCATAACCGCGAGGGAGATTTCACCGCATTTCACCAGGCCTGTACTATGTATGATTTGTACATCGCTCAGATCGGAATACTTTTTAAAAAGCTCGTCTTTAATTGATTGAACAACCGGTTCAACCATCTCCTGATAAGCGGAATATTCGATTCCTGACACAGTTTTTTCGTCAACCTTGTCGTCGCGCACCTTTCCGAGAAAAATTGACTGCGCTCCGGAGGAAGTTTTTTCTGGTCTGCCCGCTGCTAGATCAGTAAGATAACCAGGAGGAACCGGACCTTCGATCAGGTATTTTGATCCATTCATTTTTCAACCTCCCGCGAAAGGTGGAAGTAGTGCAACCTCATCACCATTAATCAGTTGACGGTCGCCTGTGATTAGCTGTCTGTTCACTGAAAACCGATATCTGATGGCAGACAGTTTTGGGAACCGGGCAATCAGCATTTCGTTTAAATCATCGAGCGTTGCCGGAGCCTCCACATTTTCAGAGGAGATACCGGTAATATCGGTCACGGAGCCAAAATAGACCAGTTTTATCGTCGCCATTGTTTATTTTTTTAGATCCGATGGGGTGTTCAAATTTAAAAACAAATCCGGATGCCAGAAGTTTTGTGAGGAATCCAGCGGAATTTCCTGCCATTTGCATCTTCTCATGATCCTCGGCGGATGTGGGTCACCAGCCTGGATTGCCTCCAGAAAAGTGGAGTGAACGGATTGGGAATAAACTCCGATGAGTGGTTCATTAATCCCGTCATGTGCAATAATGGATATATCGTAACCATTATGATTAGCAAGAAGATACCTAAACATATCCGTCGGAAGATTTGGGGTATCGCACGACGTTACCAATGCCAGCTTTGTTGTGCAATGGCTTAATCCGGCCTCGATACCGGCTGCCGGACCATTGCCAGGAAAATTATCGGGATAAACGGATGCATTAAAAGCCGAAAAATCGCCTGAATTGGCAATGATGGTTATTTCATTACACAAAGGGGATAAAGCCTCAAAAATCCACCGGATAAGCAATTTTCCCCTATAATCAACTAAGGGTTTCAGCGCGCCCATACGCCGGCTTTCACCTCCGGCCAGTATTATTCCCGTTACCGGCTGATCGTTCATCCATGGGCCTCCAGCCAGTTTTTTCCTTCTCCAAGATCGATCAATAGCGGAACTTTCAGTTGAAGGGCGTGTTCCATTTCGTGCCTGACTATCTCTTTAACCTGTTTTAGTTCAGGAATATAAACATCGAAATTCAATTCATCATGTACCTGAAGTACGAGTTTGCTCCGCAGCTTATGATGCTTAAATTCCCGATCGATCCGGATCATCGCGATCTTAATAATATCGGCTGCTGACCCCTGAATCGGCGAGTTGATGGCATTGCGTTCCGCATTTCCCCTGACCACCTGATTTTCCGACTGGATATCGGTGAGATATCTCTTGCGGCCAAGGAGTGTTGAAACAAACCCGGTATCACGGGCCTGGCGGATAGCCTCATCCATGAAAACCTTGATCCCTGGATAGGAGCGAAAATATCCATCGATCAGCTCTTTAGCCTCGCTGCGTGAAATATTGAGCCGCTGCGAAAGGCCAAAACTTGATATCCCGTAAATGATTCCGAAGTTGGCAACTTTGGCTTTCGACCGCATTTCACGGGTTACCTGATCGTTGGTCACCCGGTTGATCAGGGCAGCTGTG
The DNA here is from genome assembly GCA_903851365.1 of uncultured Bacteroidota bacterium. Lineage (GTDB taxonomy): Bacteria > Bacteroidota > Bacteroidia > Bacteroidales > UBA12481 > UBA12481. Next base: position 4,469 of record CAINOB010000129.1, on the reverse strand, counting down.
GCGGTATGGATATCCTCGTTGCGGTTGAATGCGGCAATCATGTTTTCGTCATGGCTGAAATGCGCCATAATCCTCAGTTCGATCTGCGAATAGTCGGCCGATAGCAGGGTGTGATCGTTATCCGAAGGAATGAATGCCTTGCGGATCTCGCGGCCCCGTGCTTCACGGATCGGAATATTCTGAAGGTTTGGATTGATCGAGCTCAGACGGCCTGTGGCTGTAATTGCCTGATTGAAATGCGAATGTATTTTTCCGGATACAGGATCGATCAGGTCAGGCAATGTCTCTATATAGGTATTGAGAAGCTTGGTTAATCCCCTGAATTCCAGGACTTTTTCAATTATAGGATGTCGGCCCGACAATCGCTGAAGAATATCTTCACCAGTAGAGTACTGCTTGGATTTTGTTTTTCGTGCCTGGTCATCGATTTTCAGATGGACAAATAAAACCTCCCCCAATTGTTTGGGTGAAGCAACATTGAACTGAATGCCGGCCATGGCGATAATTTCTTTTTCCAATGCCTGGATCTCTTCCGACAAGCCGAGTGAAATATCGGCGAGCGTGAGCGTATCCACCCGGATTCCTGTCCGCTCCATGCCGGCCAGAACGGGGACCAGCGGCATTTCCACTTCATTGAACAGCTTGGTCAGGCCATTGTCGTTCAGATGTTTTTCCAGTATTGGCTTGAGCCGGAAAGTGATATCGGCATCCTCACCCGCATATTCCTTCTGAACCTCAGGAGCTACGCTACGCATACTTCTTTGCTCCTTTCCTTTCTCGCCGATCAGGTCTTCAATAGGTACCATCCGATACTTCAAATATTTTTCGGCCAGGAAATTCAGGTTGTGGCGCTCATCCTGACTTAGCAGATAATGCGCGATCATCGTATCAAACAAGGGGCCGCCGACGGTGATTCCATAATTGTCCAGCACCTGCATATCGTATTTGATATTTTGGCCGATCTTTAGAATAGTCTGATTTTCAAGCAGTGGCTTGATGGGTTCCAGCAACCGGGTGGTTTGCTGGCGGTCTTCGGGAAAGTGGATATACCAGGCTTTTTTATTTTCGAAAGATAGAGCAAGGCCAACGAGTTCGGCTTTGAGCGCATCCAGACCGGTTGTTTCCGTATCGAAGCAGAAGGCAGGTTGCGCGGCAATTTCGGAGGCCAGTTCTTCAACCTCAGCGATTGTTGTAATGAGCTGATAATGATGATCAGCCGATTGAATATCCGTTGCAGGGAGTGGGGCAACCGGCATTTCGACTGCTTCAAACAGCGATCCTTGCTGTGCGGGAGCGGCGGTAGGCGGACTAAACAGGTCGCCTCCGTTAACTGAGGGGATGATCTTGTTGATCAGATTCCTGAATTCCAGCTCATCAAAGAGGGCACGCAGGGTTCGCTCATCCGGCGACTGGCGCGTCATGGCCACGGGGTCAAATTCTATCGGCACTTCAAGGCAGATGGTCACCAGTTCGCGGGCACGGAATACCTGTGCACGGTTAGCTTCGAGCGATTCTTTCTGCTTTGGCTTGATTTTATCGAGGTTCTCATAAAGGTTAGGTATCGATCCAAACCTTCCGATGAGGTCCTTGGCTGATTTTTCTCCTATTCCGGGGGCTCCTGGAACATTATCCGCCGTGTCGCCCCAGAGAGCCAGAATATCGATCACCTGCTCAGGACGCTCGACTTCAAAATCGCGGCAAACTTCTTCCGGTCCGAGAATTTCAACATCAAAACCCGAACGGCGCGGTTTAAGTATCCTAATATGCTCGCTGACAAGTTGTGTGTAATCTTTATCAGGCGTCATCATAAAGACGTTATAACCGGCTTTTTCAGCCTTTTTAGCCAGTGTGCCGACAACATCGTCAGCTTCGAATCCGTCGAGCTCCAGAATCGGGATATTAAAAGCACTGATAATTTTCCTGATATAAGGGACGGCAGCCCGCAGATCTTCGGGCATCGGCGGCCGGTTTGCCTTATAAGCTTCGTACATGATATGACGGAAGGTAGGGGCATGAGTATCAAATACCACCGCAATATGTGACGGGTTTTCGCTGCGCAGTAATTCTTCCAGGGTGAGGGTAAACCCAAAGGCAGCCGAGGTATTCAGTCCTTTTGAATTTATCCGGGGATTCTTGATAAACGCATAGTACGACCGGTAGATCAGGGCGTAGGCGTCGAGGAGGTATAGGCGGTTGTCAGGCATAGTGAAGACAAAGGGCGCAAGGCACAAGGCACAAGTGAAAGAACCAGGCACAAGGCATCGGGCGCAGTTAATTAAATTGCGAATTTAGCACTAATGTTTGAGTAGATAAGACGTTGCAGGAAGGAGATTGTTGTATGGCCCCTTTGCATGCACCCGGCAACACTTCACGAATACTTGAAACTCCAACTTCGGAATTCGGAATTCTAATTTCGAATCTCAACCTTCTGATTACTGGTCTTCCGAAAACCACTCCGCATAACTGTTCACTGTTTCATACAGCCTGATGGAGTGCAGGTGAATTTTTAATGGAAGCTGGGCCTGAAGGATTTCAGCAAAATAAATAACGAGATTTTCTGCTGTGGGCTGAAAATCAAACCAGGTTTTGCGGTCGAACATGTCAGGCAGATCGGCAAACTTTTCAACCGGAGCCTTTTCGTTGAGTATCAGGCTATGATCGAAAACATCAACTATATGCTTGTTAACTACCCGTTTGAGATCGCCAAAATCGATGACCATTCCCAGTTTTTTATCTTCAATATCCTCGATGGGTTTACCGCTGACCGTAACCTTCAGAACATAGGAGTGTCCGTGAATATTTTTGCAAAGGCCATCGTAGCCCCATAGGGCATGGGCCATTTCGAAACGGAATATTTTTGTAACCCTGACTGTTGCCATAACTTAATCTCCGCAGGAGCATTTACTGATGCAATCCACTACCTTGCTAAGCTGGTCGTGTTTAAGAAAATAGTAGGTATTCTTTCCATTGCGCTTGCTTGCCAGGATATCCTTATCTTTTAATATGCCAAGATGGTGACTGGTAGTCGATTGCTCGATCTCAAGTTTTTCGTGAATTTCAGTCACGGTAAGTTTCTGTCCATCTTCAAGCAGATTCAGGATGGCTATCCTAACAGGGTGGGCAATCGCTTTGAGCATGTTGGCAGCCTTATCCAACTGTTCTGGCTTCAATTCCAGCAAATTCATCATGATCACGTAATTACTTAGTTATGCAAATATATAAATGTTTTACTCCAATAAAGGTAATATAAGTCAGCTAGTTATATGATTTTCGTCAAGTTTTACGCTTAGAAATAGCGCACTTCCCGGTCTGTAATCCGGGTGAGAAGATTATTCGCCAACCGGCTGGCACCAATCCTGAAACGTGTTGAAGAGAGCCATTCTGTACCCAATAATTTGGAAATCAAATTGTAATAAAGAACTGCGTCGCTGACTTCAGCAATGCCCCCTGCAGCTTTTATACCGGCTGCCCTGCCTGAAACTTTATAATAATCGCGGATTGCCCCGGCCATGGTGTATACCGCTTCGGGTGTGGCTGAAACGGAAATTTTTCCGGTTGATGTTTTAATAAAATCTGCCCCTGCTTCCAGCGCCATCAGGCTCGCTAACCTGATATTTTCGGCCGATTTAAGCAGGCCGGTTTCTAAAATCACCTTCAGTTTTACCCCTGATGTGGCTTCCCGAATGAGAATCAATTCATTGAGTACCGCCATATGTTCCCCGGCCAAAAAGCGGCCGACTGAAATAACTACATCGATCTCATCGGCACCTTTTTTTATCAATAATCCACATTCGGCCAGCTTAATCGCCAGAAAAGTCTGTGAGGAAGGAAACCCGGCCCCTACAGCCGCGAGTTTTACTCCGGGTGCTTTGAGATATAAACGGATATCGTCCACTAAAAGTGGGTACACGCATACTGCTGCAACCGGCGGCATTCCCGGAAAAGTACCTGCAAAACTATTCAGGTTATCTGTTATCCTCTGAGCCGTAGTGATATTGTCCTCCGGATTTAATGTTGTCAGATCCAAGAAGCTGAAAATCTTTTTTAAATGCTCCGGCGATGAAAATTCTGGTGGTATCGAACTGCTAATCCGTTGCGTTTCAGCGAAGGTAAATTCTTCACTATCGCCGATTCCGTATTTTTCTTTATAACTGCTGATCAGGTTCATGGTGTATTGGTTGTTGGGAATGGGTTTCGGGTATCGGGTATCGGGAATCCCCAGACTTCAGTCTTGGGTTAGTCATAGAGCTTCGGTTACGCTTACTTTTTCCCTCGGACATTAATCTTCTCCTTACTTATTACTTATACTTTTTTCTTCTTACTAATTTCTGTCCTTGCCTGAAATAAGATGACCGTTTTTCACCCTTAAAATTGGTTAAAAATGGCAACACTAGAAAAAGTTCGACAAGAAAGAGTTGAAAGACAAATCCGTTACTTTAGTGAGGAATTTAAAAGGCAGAAGGTTAAAG
>CAINOB010000128.1 GCA_903851365.1 uncultured Bacteroidota bacterium | reverse complement strand
TCGGTTAATATCAACCGAAAATCAGTTTTCAAACTCACAAAAAATCAAAGAACCTCGGAAATATTCGGCTCTTTGAAAAAAGAACCGGGGAAAACTCAAATTTCATTCAACAAAAATCGGTTTATGAATAATGCGGGTTAACTTCTGCCTGTTTTCCATACTTACCTTGCTTGAAGTTACTCAAAGATATCTCTTTATTAGTTATCCTAGAATAGGAACATTACTCCTGAAATGATATTCAGCAGTAATGAAATGTAGGTTATTATAATTAGAGAATTACATAGATTTTTCATTCTCTTGTATTCCTTATTCACCGCGGATTTATAGGGAACCAGGTATTGAAAAGGCATCATAAAAATTGAATAAAAACCCAGCCGCCTTCCGTGTAAGTAATCCAGATAAAAATGAACAGCAATTTTTATCATTAATGACAGGAAAATTGCTGTGCCTGATAAATTATGCAGTAAATGCCAGTTCATAATTTCAGCGAATTATTTCATGACGGATCAGCTTTCTAAGATAAAGTTCAGGTGCTTCTAAAGATTCTTTCAGCGTTGCCAGACCTGGAACAATAGAGTATACCTTGTAAAATCCCAGGTCGCGGGTCGATTCATTCATACCACACAGGCAAATTACCGGGATATTGTACTTTTCACCCAACCTTAACATCCCTAGCGGAACTTTTCCTGATTCGGTCTGAGTGTCGAGCTTCCCCTCACCGGTTATAATCAGGTCATACTGGCTGATTCTGCTTTCCAAGCCGATCAAATTTATCAGGGCATAAAATCCTTTCAGAAGCGGGGCATGAAAAAAACTTTTCAGGCAAAAACCCAACCCTCCGGCTGCTCCTGCACCGGAAACATCAGCATAATCGTTTCCGGTAAGCTTACTGACAACTTCAGCCAACACAACCATACCTTGCTCCAACACTTCCACCATCGTAGGATTTGCCCCCTTCTGCGGTCCATACACCTGCGTAGCTCCGTGGGAGCCAACGAGGGAATTATCTACATCACAGACCGCATAAAAGGACGCAGCCTGGATCCATGGATCAAGAGCAGAAATGTCCATAGAGCTGATCCTGTTCAACACCCTGCCCCCCTTCTCCGTGATTTCCTCTCCGTTTCCATTAAACATTTTCACGCCCATCGCCATCAGCAACCCCACCCCACCATCGTTGACAGCACTTCCACCCAAGCCGATGTATACTTTTTGAGCGCCGTTGCGGAGGGCATCTATGATCAGCAAACCTAATCCGTAACTACTAGTATTCATTGGATTCCTTTTGCTTTCAGGCACAAGTCCCAATCCTACTGTGACCGCTGATTCTATGATCGCACATTTATCGTTGGTAAGAATATACTCACAGGTGATTTCGATGCCAGTGGGATCCTGACTGACACACTTTATCCTTGTTCCCGGACTAACTACCTGCCATGCATCCAGAAGCCCTTCCCCACCGTCAGAAACCGGCAGATAATCCACCTGATGAGCAGGTGCCAGTTCCTGCTGAACGATCCGGCCGATAACCTGAGAGCTCATCGTGCCTTTAAAGGAATCCGAGGCAACCAGTATTTTCATGAAACCCGTCCTTGATTGACTACATTGATAGGGTTACCGGTAATAAAGGAGCGCAGGTTTTCAATAGCTATATTAAACAGCCTGATCCTGGCTTCCCTGGGCGCCCAGGCGATATGCGGAGTGATGATGCAGTTGGGGAGTTTCAGCAGGGGGTTGTCCTCCCGAGGTGGTTCCGTCTGCAGCACATCCAGTCCGGCCGCGGCTACTTTGCCTGATTTCAAAGCTTCTGCAAGGTCTTCCTCAACTATGAGCTGCCCTCTGGAAGTATTGATCAGAATTACTCCCTCCTTCATTTTGGAAATAGTCTCCCGGTTGATAATCCCTTTGGTAGCTTCAGCCAAGGGACAATGCAAACTGATTACATCCGAATTTTCAAGCAGTTCATCGAGACCGGCAAAACGGAAACTCTCATTTACCAGTTCAGTGTTTGGATTCGGATCCATCGCGATAATATTCATATCCAAAGCGAGTGCTATCCTGGCCACCGCTTGTCCGATTTTGCCCATCCCGATGATACCCATGGTTTTGCCCGCTAACTCGATCAGGGGATATTTCCAGAAACAGAAATCAATCTTACTGGACCACTCACCGTTTTTAACTGCCTCATTATGAACTCCAACCTGCTGGCAAATTCCCAGCAGATGAGCAAATACCATCTGCGCAACCGATTGGGTACCATAGGCTGGGATGTTCGTTACCACAATTCCGTTTTCATTGGCAGCTGCTAAATCCACCACATTATATCCGGTTGCCAGCACCCCGATGTATTTCATCGTTGGGAGCAGACTCATGGTTTCTCTGCTCAGTGGAGTTTTGTTGGTAATAACGATCTCACAACCTGTTGCCCGGGCAATGATCTGATCTTGCGGCGTACGGTCATATAGGGTGACCTCCCCGAAAGAATTCAATTCTTCCCAGCTCAGATCGCCTGGATTTAAGGTATATCCGTCGAGGACAACAATCTTTTTCATAGCTTTGATCAGATGTTCATGCTAAAGATATATTATACTTTAAAATATGATACAAACAATTTTAGGTTCAGGCGGTGGTATTGGTGTTCCTCTGGCAAGAGAGTTAAAAAACTATACCGATGAGATCCGGCTCGTCAGCAGAAATCCGAAAAAAGTTAACAACAGCGACGAACTGTTTCCGGCTGATTTAAATGATCCAGATCAGATAGATCAGGCGATTGCCGGCAGCAGCGTGGTTTATGTGACCATCGGGTTCGAATATAACCTGAAAGTGTGGCAGAAAACCTGGCCTCCTTTTTTGCAGGAGGTCATTAATTCGTGTATTAAACACCAGGCCAAACTGGTTTTCTTTGATAATATCTATATGTATGCTAAAGCCTCCACACCATTCATGACCGAGGATTCTCCCATACTCCCTCCAAGTGAAAAAGGAAAAATCAGGAGGCTTCTTCGCGATATGATTATGGATGCAGTGGAGAAAAAGAACCTTACTGCGCTAATTGCAAGGGCAGCAGATTTTTATGGGCCCGACAATAAGAATAGCGCCCTGACTATCATGGTAGCTGAAAACTTCCTTAAAGGGAAAAAAGCACAGGTCATGGGGAATCCCAACAAGATACACACCTATACTTATACTCCCGATGCAGCAAAAGCCACTGCCTTATTAGGAAATACTCCTGATGCCTATAATCAGGAATGGCATGTCCCCACAACCAAAGAAAAGTTGACAACCCTTGAATGGATTGAATTAATTGCAAGCGAGCTGAAGACGGAAGTAAAAATCCAAAAAGTCACGAAAGTAATGCTGCAGCTATTGGGGCTTTTTGTTCCAATGATGCGGGAGTTTCCTGAAATGCTGTATCAGTCTGAACAGGATTATATATTTGACAGCAGCAAATTCGAAAAACGATTTGGGATAGTAGCAACCACTCCGAAAGAAGGGGTTAAAAAACTGGTTGAAAGTCTCAGGAAATAATTTTTAAATCAGAGAGGTTGTCAATTAGCAGCTGATGCAGGGTTACCAAATCCAGGTAATCCTCCTTATTGTCAATCGTCCTGCTGATGACCGATGTCAATTCTGATATATTCTTTTTATTATCAGTCAGATAAGAGAGATTGTAAAGGCTGTGTTTCAAAATTAAGGACCGGGCATTTTCATTCAGCAACCTGACCGTTATATCAGGATCATTACTATGAATTAAATATTTGCTATCAAAAGCATCATCACCGATCTCGATTTCCGATTTACCCAGCTTCTTCAAAATTTTATCAATGACATCCTCTAGCCCGATAATCAATTCATAGTTATGCAGGGGCTCAAAACCAATCTGGAATTTGAGTGGTCTGGTATCAGATTCTGTAAGTATAATCTCCCATTTTTCGTATGGAATCCTGATCTTTAAGGTTGAAAGAACGTTCCCCGGATTATGGCTTTTTGAAAACACCCCTCCGAGCATTGCGCCTATTTCCTTAAAAAGCTCTTCCTTTGCTTTGACATCCACGTAACCGCTGGTTCTGGTCACATAGCTCCCTTTTAATATTTCAGTTATTCTATTAGCCATGATATACTTTTTATAGAAAACTTATTCCCAATTCCGGGGAAGAATATATTTACCATAATAATATACATTTGCCCTGAAATAAAAAAAACTGAAATGAATTTACTCTTTGTAATAGCAGGGGAATTCGGTGCTACAGAAATACTGCTGACTCTTGCAGTAGTGGTTTTATTATTCGGCGGTCAGAAAATCCCTGAGCTGATGCGCGGACTTGGCAAAGGCATCAAAAACTTCAAGGATGCCTCAAATGGTACAGGCGAAGAAGAAACCACGCAGGTAAAACCAACTGATAAAAAGGAGTAACTAAAAGCTCCGTCTTATTGGTTACTACAAGTCATTTGACTTCCTTCACGATTCCTTCATTATTGGTTATATATATTTGAGTTATATAGACTAAAAATGATTGATATGAAAAAGTTAGGCATTATCCTGAGTTTAGCTCTGATTTTTGGAATTGTGGCAGTTCAGGCACAAGATAAAAAACAGGAAGTTAAAAAATCGGTAAAATCTGAGCAGACCGTAAAAACGACTCCATCAGCCAACACCGCTTCATCCGTTAAAACACCCGGAATTAAATCTGGTAAAAAACATGGAACTCTGGCTAAAAAGCATGCAACAGCCGCAAAGAAGCATAAAGCAACCGTTAAGAAACACAAAGCAAAAAGCAAGAAACACGGGAAGTCAGTTAATCACAAATAACCCCAGCAGTCCGATTAAATAAACAATCAGGACAATGAATGAATCAACGCCCATCAGAAGTATTTGCTTTCTTGGGCGGAACATTAATCCGCAGACATAGATTATTGTAAGAAGTATACCTAAGCCGGTGAGGTATATATCAATTTTGTGAGCTTGCGGAAGAACAGACTTGCCCGAAATTACTGTTGCCACCATAAATAGTACCGGTAAAAACGCGTTGCCACCGAAAATATCGCTCACCGCCATTTGATAATCCTTCAGTTTCATAGAAGCCAACCCTGTTGATACTTCAGGTAAGGCGGTAGCTGCGGCTAAAATTGTGGCTCCGAAAATAACACCGGTCATTCCTATATGTTTGGCAATGATATCCCCACTTACTTCTAAGCCAACACCGGCAATCAAGGTGATCAGGGAGCAAAGGGAAAAAATCAGGATGACAATTGGAATGCTCATCCCTTTTTCTTTAGCCGCAACATAATTCTTTTCCCTTTTATGACCTCTCCTTTCTTTTTGACTATCAGGTAAAACACCGATTTTATGCCATGGCAATTCGGTTCTTGCTCTTCCAATCATATAGATACCTGTTAACCAGACCAATACAATTACAGCATCGATCGGTGATACCCCCAGATAAATAACTGAAGGACTCAGTTGGTTACCAACAACCACTAATGTTAATACCGTAATTACCATTATTCCTTCCAATACCAGAACCAGCGATGCTGCTCGATAGGTGAGCGGATCCTTCCTGCCCAACCCAAAAACATCCAATACCACAAGCACAACAGTCTGTATGGCTATGCCTCCGAGAATATTTCCAATGGCAAGTCCGAGGTTGTGCTGCAATGCGGCGCTCACCGTAATGGCAATTTCAGGAAGGTTGGTAACTATTGCTAGCAAAATCAAGCCGCCTAATGCTTCGCCGAGACCAAAATGTGTGGCAAGAATGTCGGCAGTTTTGGATAATTTGATACCTGCGAACCAAATTGCCACTGCGCTCACAATAAATAGGAGAACAAGGACAGGCATTGTCAGTGATTCCATATTTTTTTTTTCAAAGATTCTTACCTTCGAAGTTAAAATCTTTTATCATGAATAACAGAAAAGGCATACAGACTTCATTAGTTCCCCTGATAATGACGATCTGTTTATATGTGGTTTTCTACTCAAGAATTCAGAGCAAACCAACCAGTGCTGGATTTTGGTTTATTTTATTAATGGGGATTGCAATTGGGTTAACAGTTTCTCGATTCTTTGATTGGCTGAAAGACAGGGATAAAAAATCATAAAGACTTTTGTAGCACAATACTGCCATGCCAATTGCTATGGTGGGTCAAAGCCTGAGACCTATCTAACCATTTCCGTGAAGAGAGTATGCAGTGTTTCTTCCAGATCGTCGCAAACACCGGGGTGCGGCCTCGAAGTTTGAATGGATGCACTTCGCACGGCGGTAAGCCATCTAAAACGCTCAGCTTCATCAAGTACTGCAATTGGTCCACCTTGCTGATCACCCGCCGCAATTTTGCAGAATGCTTCAAGGTTTTCCCTGATTTCCTGCATATCTGCGTCAGGCATCAGCATCAGGATCTTATCTTCCCGCAAATGATATTGCATGCGGATAAATTTTTCCTTTTTACAGAATAAGATCACTCCGGCATTTACGAACTCTTCGCGTTCGACTACAGGAACAACCCTTACAACGGCATATTCATATAAGTGCTTCTGCTGCATCCTGTGCTTCTTTAATAAACTGTTCAGAATAATTAAGCCTTCGATTCAAGAAAGTGAAATATACTGATCGTAACTGGTCGGGGGTTTCGTCCTGTGATTCCCACTTTAGCCATTCGTCGGGTATCATTTGAACGATCTCCCGGATCTTGTCTTCATTGATCAATTCTCTGCAAATCCGGTCTGCCTCCACCATTTGTGTAGCCTGCGAAAGCAGTACATGGTCTTTTATATATTGAAAAGGGCCTGTTGCTTTCTCCTCCCAGCCATCCCAATTATACTGAAAATAAAGGCATGATCCATGATCAATCAACCACAATTCACGGTGCCAGATAAGCATGTTCGTATTTCGGAATGATCGGTCAACATTGGTAATAAAACTATCGAGCCAAACAATTTTAGAGGCAAGAAGCGGATCCAGCCTGGTAACTGCCGGATCATAAGTGAAAGCACCTGATAAAAAATGCAAACCAAGGTTAAGCCCTTTGCTTGCTTTCAGGAGATCCTGAATTTCCTCATCCCCTTCGGTACGGCCAAAGCATTCATCCAACTCTGCAAAAACAAGTTCGGGAACTTTTAAACCCAGGGCACGGGCGATCTCGCCTCCTATCAGCTCCGTGATAAGAGTTTTTACGCCATGTCCTCCACCTCGGAACTTAACAACGTATTTGAAGCCATCATCGGCTTCAGCCAATGCAGGTAATGAACCCCCTTCCCTGAGAGGTTGCATGTACCGGGTAACCGTAACTGTTCGAATCGTATCCATTTGTAAACAAAAGTAACTATTATCAACCGGTAAAAATATCAGCCCATTTCCGCACGGCTGTGCGATTATTTCAAAATCAATGCTGGGCGGGCTTCTCCGGCCATCCGCTATCAGACATTTCTGAATTTTATTTTGATTTTTTTATCTCTCAGGAAGAGACCATTAGCTTTTAATGCACCCTATATCTCCCTTAACCTATCTTTCTGGTACGCCCTTTGAATAACTCCTGTAACGAGGTAAACCGTCCCTCTGATAAAGCACGGTTTTTTTTAACAAATTATAGGAGATTTTTAAAATGGCAGTAGAAAAGACCATCGGTTCATCAAGCCTCGTTGAGGTTATTGACCGTATCCTTGACAAAGGTGTTGTAGTTGATGCATGGGTAAGAGTATCATTAGTTGGTATCGAACTTCTTGCAATTGAAGCAAGAATAGTAGTAGCTTCTGTTGAAACCTACCTGAAGTATGCTGAAGCAATTGGATTAACTGCTAAAGCCGCATAAGGCACCCGCAGTTAAGCAGTTATTCTTGCTAAAACATCCTTTTATGTTACTTGAAAGCATGGTTACCAGGAATTTCTCCTATTTTTATCCTAATCGTCTCATTAATTTCAGGCTTTAACTTCAGTTCATAAAATTTTCCTGAGTCCAAAACAGGTTTATTATTAACCAGAAGAACTGATTTATCCAAAGCAACCCAATCCACAATTATATCGGCTCCACGGTAGCGAAATTTAGCCTCCACAGGCAATAAGGAAGCGGGTATTTCTTTTTCGAAAATTATCTTGTCCCCATTGAAGCTTACACCAAGTATGCCTTCATAGAAGCCCCATAATACACCGCCATTATTCATTAGCAATCCCTCACAGGTATTCGGCTTGCCGGAATTGCTCCAGTAGCTTTCAAAGAAACCATATCGTGTTTTGCTCACTTTATCTGACGATAGTACATCCATAACATGCAAAGCCGATTCCAGTTCGTTGACATGCCTGTATGCCAACATCACTGGTGCCGATACCAGGGTCCAGCATCCTGCATTCCAATAATAATAGGCCGGATTGCTTGAATGGCCAGCCGGAAAAGTATCAAGGCTCACCCGACAGGGTACAACATCAATCAACTCTTTTTTATTTGCGCTTAAAAAATCTGTTATCACCTTGCTTTGGCTGATATCCGTCAGTCCGCAATATACCGCGTGCGAATTATTTCCGGTTATCCAATTATTATTTCTTTCCCCCTTTTCATTAATCCCGGCGGCGTAACCGTTAATCGAGCTATCCCAAAAGATTTTGTTTATGGCTTTCCTGATAGCCTTTGCTGTTTGCAAATGAGCTGAAGCTTTCTTGTCCATTTTAAGAATCATCTCTGCTGTGGCCAACTGCTGCAATGCCTGAAAATAAAACATCGAGGCGCCAAAGTCTTTAAAATCATTCTTTACCGCATCGCCAATATAGGTTACACTAACACAGCTTCCAACGCCGGTGATTGGCGCTCGCACGGATCTGCCTTCCAGCAGAATATCGTTATCCCTGTTTTGTTTCGCAAGCCAGTTAACAATCCGCAACATTACCGGATACATTTCTCCTAAGAATTCCCTATCTCCGGTTACTGCATAAACTCTTAAAACATCCAGAATAAACTCAGCCGAACGGTCATAATCAAGTCCCGATTCTGTATTCCTGTTGCAGGATGAACCATCCGCCTTCACTTTATAAGGTACTATTTCTGTTGAGTCGTTTTCAGACTGAACAAATTTTGAAATCTTTCTTAATTCAGATTTATAAACGTCCTGTTCATTTTGATCTGAAATATACAACCCGCCATGAAGGCCAAAATACAAGTCATTGGTCCAAGAATACATACCCCATTTAGCATAAACATCTGCAAAATGCGATCGGGTTTTATCCGAGCATTTCAGTACACAGGCCTTGCTTTTATTAAGGGTTTCAAATATCGGAGAGTTATTACACTTTAAAATGCCATAGGTGGTATCGGAATTATTTACCATGTTTTGTCCGAAAGCAGCAATATTAAAGAGTAATAAAAATGATATTAAGATATTCTTCATTTAAATAACCTTTTGCTTGGTATAAAGAAATCGCTTCATGACAGCAATTATTTTGAGAAAAGTTAAGAAATTACCGTGTCAAAATGAAACACCAGCTTGAAACAGATGGATCATCCTTATCAAACAACCGTGAGCGACTCTTTTAGAATTTTAATATTAGCCATAGCTATCTTCATCCAGAGCAATTTTCTATTTGCTCAGAATCATGAACATAAGTATGTCTTTTCTGCCACATTATCGTCCAGTGGTATAGGTTTTTTATTCAGCCAAGCCAACATAATATCCAAGAATCTAAGCACATTCTCCTACCCAGCCGTCCAGGGAAGTGTCGATTATTGTATTTATAAAAATTGGTTAAGTGTTGGCCTGATAGGTTCTTACCAGAGAATGGGCTTTGCTATTACCAATTATGAAATTATTGCCGGAACCGACACTATTCGCAGCGATGTGGGTGCCGACCTTACTCGATTTAATATTGGAGCCAGAGTTTTGGTTCATTATGGTAACAAAAAACGGGTTGACATGTACTCAGGGGTCAGGCTGGGATATCACAGGAACGCCATATTTACCAGTACTAACGGAATTTTATATGATATCCTGGATAAATACCACGAGGTGGCCTCGGTTATGAAATTTCTGAACATTGGTCCTGACCAGATTTGGAATCCCATCGTACAAAATAAATTCGGGTATCAGATTGTTCTATTTGGTATCAGAGCTTATGTTTTGAATAATATTGGTTTGACTGCTGAGCTTGCAGTCGGACGACCAAATTTCATTTCCTACGGAGTTATTTACCGGCTTTAACCGTTCAAGATATCCTGGTCAATCTATCCGGGTAATGGTTTGTGCCGACCAGTCGATTTGCCAGTGTGAATTTGCAGGGGTATTAAAGTAATCAAATGTAATCCAATAGGATTCAACCGGGAACCCGGCACTGTCATGCGCCTTGACCACAAAATTATTGGATACTGCATATAAGAATTCGAATATTCCAAAATGGAGATCCATGGTCATATCATCGGAAGTAAAAAGAACTATATTATTAATTCTGATACGTCTCAGCGAAGGTATGATATTGAACAAAAATAGCGGCCTGTAAACGGAGAACCAGTAACCATTGGGACGGTTAATGGAGGTAATACGAATATGAAAACCGTTATCGCTGGCAACCGGCACAGCGGTCGTGAAATCAACTTTTGAAACAAATGACTCCTTATTAATAGTAAACCTGACTGAATCCGCAGAGCTTTCGAGCTCGAAACGGTACATGATGGTATCCGGAATTGGCACAATCGCCCAGTTTCCATTGGGAATCGCGGCAATCTGATATTTCCCGTCGGCACCCGTCACGGTGGAGTCAACAATGGCGCCTTTATTATTCGCATAATCAACCGAATCGAGCTTAAAATCAGTATTAACCAGAAAAAGCTTGACACCTGCCAATGGAGTTTTCACGGCAGGAGTCGAAGATTCGTAAATGGTTACCACACCACTGACCGATCCGATAGTGTCCTTTTTGCAGGATGCTATTATCGAAATAGCTATGATCATCAGGAAAATGAACGGGTACCTTATTTTTGTCCTCATAGATTGATATGACTTTGTATTCTTAAAGCTTAATACCAAAGTTACCCTTTTTTTATTTAGATGAAGATCAATTTTCAACTGGTTACTCTCTTTGCTGACCAATTGTTCCAGATGATATTTTCAGCAAAAAATTGTCGTAAAGCATTGAGGATGATTTGGATTAATCAATAATTCAGAATATCTTTTTAACACTTTTTTGCAAGGATTGAATTTTATTCAAAAGAATCATGAATGCAAAGGTCACCCTCTTTTTATCGGGACTTATGATTCTGTGCATGGTCCCTGATGGTCAACCCCAGGAAAGTGTTTACTTCATTTTAATTTTAAATGTTGAAGCAGGGAGATTTTCTGAATTAATCAGATTGCCATCACTAAATGGCTTCCATCCGTAATAAACAAAGTTGGGTTTTTGATCTGAATAAATTACAATTCCACCATTTTCAGGAATACCTTCAACCTCATGGATCCCATCCAGGGAAAATCCCCTAATAGGGGAACCATCCGGTGTTTTTAATCCGTTCGCAATAAACTCAAATGAAATAAAAACCTTGCTGTTTTTATAAACTGCTTTAATGGGCAGGGGTCCGGAGGGGATAACCTGATATCCGTATGTTTTGTTCAGGGCCCACCTGGCCAGCCGCTCACCAACGTCTTTTTTGTTCGTCGGGTGTACGTTATCCCTGAATCCGATATCACTGGTTACCGCCATTCCACTATAGCTAATAGAGTGAAGCATTTTTCGCTGTTCATTCCGGAATTCCGGCCAAAGCTGGCCCTTATATTTTAAAGTATCAATAGAGGATAACTGCACAAAATAGAAGGGCAATTTTGGATCTTTCCATCTGGTCCGATAATTATCCACCATCAGTTTTGATAAAGCTGCATACTCACTTACCCGATTCATTTCCTGGGCATTGCTTTCGCCCTGGTAACAGATAACACCCTTGATACCAGAATGCAAGAGCGGTTCAATACCGGAGGAAAAAGCAAAGCCCGGTTTATATCCATGATTTTTACCATTTTCATCCGCACCAACATCGGCCAATTTCCCAACATTCTGCTTGCCCCTCTCCCTTATCCAGACAGGTAAAGCATCATTAATCATCCAGTCACCATTCATTTTCGATGAAAACTGTCTGCTTTTTTTCAGCGCATCTTTATCGATAAATGTTTCCAATGGCGCCCCGCCGATTGAAAGATTGATCAGGCCAACAGGAATATCAGCCTTTTCTTTGATCGCCTTGCCGAAGTAATAGGCGACAGCACTCATTTTTTTAAAGGTGATGCTGTCGCACGACTGCCATTGACCCCGGTAAAATTTGACGGGCGAGAGCATCTCCGCCACTGAATCGGTAAAAAGTGTGTCATAAATATTCTTGCCCGGATAGTCGGGATTAAAAAACCTGAGCATGGGCTGATTGCTGGCTGCTTTTTCCTGTGCAAAACTTGCTTCATTCCTCATCGGAAACTCCATATTGCTTTGACCGATGCACAGCCAGATATCGCCGATTAAAATATTTCGCAGTTCCCTCTTTTCACTGTCGGTACTCACCACCAGATTTTGTCCATAGGAATTTGCCTTTTGAGCTGGCAGATAAACACACCAGGAGGAATCTGTCCCTGTAATTATTGATTTTGTTTCATTTGAAAATATGACAGTTACCTTCTCCCCGGGGGCAGCTTTTCCCCAAAGACAAATGGGTTTATCCCTTTGCAGCATCATGTTATCTGAGAAAATTCCGGGAAGCTGCAATTGTGCCCGCGCCGCAAGCGGTATCAGGAAGATTAAAAATAACAGCCTGTATTTCATTTTACTTTGGGACCAAATCACTTCTTAAGCCAATAATATTTCCGCCGGGATACCCAATTCAAGATGAAAAAGCCTGGCAAGCTCAAGTGTTAGTGGCTTTCGCTTGTTCAAAATAGCAGACACATAACCTTTTGAGCCAACTTTTCCAACCAGATCTTTGTTCTTCAATCCTAAATCCAGCATCTTACTCCGGATTGCATCAATCGGGTCTGGCTTTGGAACAGGATAATGTTTATCTTCATAATCCTTGATCAACAAAAGTACCACCTGAAGTTTCTCTCCCTCCAGAGTGTCGGGTCCTATTCTTTTATCGAACATCTGATCTACCCATTCGAGGTATTGTTCATATTCCTTTTCGGAACCTATGATTTTTATTTTCATGATTGCGGCTTTTTAAAATTAACACTTGCGATATCAGTTTTCACATATTCATCATGGGTTCCAAACCATTTTACCTGAATAACCCTGAACTCAAAAACAACTCTTACAACAAGACGGTAATGATTACCCATAATATTAAAGACCACCCGGTTATCGCCTACCAGGCTCGCACTTCCATATTTTTGTTTCAGGTCATTGAAATTTTTAAAATCACAGTAGTTTAGTTCATGGTACCACTCCAATAAAGCTGTTGTTGCCAGCGGATATCTGTTGCAATAATCAAGCAAAGTTTTTCGATTGATGATGTTAAACATTCGACAAAGATACAAAATGTTTACTAATAGAAAACTTTATTCGCACCATTTTTCCATGGCTAACCATACAACAGTATATATAAAGCGATGGAAGTTTATATTTACGGTTGATTTAACGCAAAAATAACATCAATGAAATCGATTCAATTAATCCTGATTTTAAGTGTTATCAACATACAGTTTTGTAGTGCTCAGGAAATAAACGGATGGCGCGAAAAGGACCGCACCGGAGTTTCCCCGGAAACCGGATTGATGAAATCCTGGCCAGCCGGCGGACCTACCCAGTTATGGTCGAACCTGGAGCTTCCAAAAGGATTTTCTTCCCCTTCATTTGGCAAGAATACCATTTACATTACCGGCACCAAAGATACCCTCGATATACTCCTGGCTCTGGATTTGAATGGCAAGATACTCTGGCAAACCGGTATCGGACGGCCTTGGAAGGGTTCGTTTCCTGAAAGCCGGTCGACCCCGACAGTTGAAGGTGACAAAGTATACACCTGCAGCGGATTTGGAGATTTGGCCTGCATTAACGGAACAACCGGCAAGGTCATCTGGACTTACAAAGGCAGTGAATTAAACAAGGGTACCTATGGAAACTGGGGCATAGCGGAATCGATTCTCATCGATGGGGACCAGCTCTATTTTTCACCCGGCGGTCCTGAAACCATGACCATCGCTCTAAAAAAATCAACCGGTGATCTTATCTGGAAATCGGTTACCCTTAATGATAAGCCAGCCTACATTTCACCCATACTGGTCAATTTTGCCGGAAAAAAAATGGTAGTAAATGCGTCATTGGGACATGTTTTTGCGGTGGATGCATCA
The DNA here is from genome assembly GCA_903851365.1 of uncultured Bacteroidota bacterium. Lineage (GTDB taxonomy): Bacteria > Bacteroidota > Bacteroidia > Bacteroidales > UBA12481 > UBA12481. The sequence continues at coordinate 23,353 of CAINOB010000128.1, read as the reverse complement.
AACGGTGAAATTCTATGGAAAGTAACCCTCGAAATGCCCGACAATTTTCGCGATGCAGGCTGGGATCTGATCAATTGTGTTACCCCTTTATATCGTGATGGGATGGTCTACTTTACGGCAGGTTATGACAATGGCGGCAAGATGATTAAGATGGCTGATGATCTAAAAAGCGCTGAGGTGGTGTGGACCGATAAAGTATTGGATGTACATCACGGAGGAGTGGTTTTGGTCGACGGATATCTTTATGGCGCTAACTGGCTGAATAACGGCAATGGCAACTGGTGCTGCATTGATTGGAAAACAGGTAACAAAATGTGGGAACAACCCTGGAATTGCAAAGGGTCCATTATCGCTGCCGAAGGATTGCTCTACATTTATGATGAAAAGAAAGGAAATGTGGGATTATTAAAAGCAAATCCTGAGAAGTTTGATCTGATCAGCAGTTTCCAGGTTACCCAAGGCAATACCGGGCCATTCTGGGCACATCCGGTTATCCACAACGGAATCCTGTACCTCAGGCACACCAACGCTTTATTGGCTTTCGATATCAAGCAAAAATAACAGGCTGAATTATTTATAAATGCCTGGCGAGGGCCAGAGTTAATAAACCGGGATAACCAAGAACCATGCGAGCTTTATTGAAGGCACGTAACTCAGATTAATTGACAGGGAAACAATTCCAATGTTTTTCCAGTTTTTATCATTTTTTGAATATAAGGTGTAGCAGGGCCTGCGTGGGGCCACCATCGGCTAAAATTTAAATCTTATACCCTAATAAGACGGAAAGAATCAGCTTTTTGGCCAATGCTAAGTGCGTAACTAAACCATGATGGGAATGAATTTTGCCGCACTGACAAAATTCTTTGTTATTCGATTAACACATTGATTAACAGATAGAAACATTTATCTTTATAATTACCGACCACTCTTATCACAAATGTCGGGATTCATTTATGATAAAAATAAATTTGCATCCGATAGCCTTTACAGTTGTTTTGATATTGGTATTCCACTCATCACTGGCACAATCCCCTTTGGAAAAAGTTACTCTCTTTACTTATGATCGGAATCAAGTAGATAAAATCATGGAGCAGATTAATGAAGGTACAGTCTCAGCCGGGTCTGGTTTTTCAGTGGTTCAGGTTCAGTTCGCAGCAGAATTGTTAAAAATACCGGCTTTATTTTAATCGGTGCAGTGTCCGGTTGCGCCACCATTGTTTGCTTTAGTTCCTACTGGCCAACTTACAGCACGGCGGGCCAGGTTGTCCGATTTATTACCGGAGGTTTAATTGGTATAGTTGCCCCGATGGCCTATGTTAAATGGGCCACCCATGATCGGTTATATTCGAGATTAACCGGCATTGGCAGTTTAGCCGGCATGGCAGCCATATCAATAGCCCCAGCATTGTTTTACCTGATAGGAGGTGCTGTCCAATAGTATCGTAAAATAAAAGGTCGACCATTTGCCGTAAAAGTCGTTGTTCATCTGTACCAAAAAATCAGTTACGGAAGCAGAATTCTCCTCAATAAATGCCTCGCAATTTCTTGTGCAAAAGTAATCTAAAGGTTTTCTGCCAGAACTCCCCTGTACGTCTTTGTCTCTGTATAGATCTCATCCTTTAAAGGATTCTTTTTATTCTTAATAATCCTGAAAACCTGATATGCAAAAAGAGCCAGGTTTGCAAGCAGGGCAACTAAGCTGACAATAAAGAAAGCTTTAGGATTGTGGGTTGTGGGCACAGGAGCGATCTTATCAGCAAATTGAGGTATTGTCATGACAAACATGATCCAAAGGGCCAGAGTGGATGCCCTGTGCTGAAGCCAGGCTCCTTTTTTGATAAAGAATGCTGGAATAGTGCAGGAGAGGAGCAACGCAACACCGCAGTAAAAGGAGTGATCAGCAATACAGTTATAGGTATAAGCGAAATTCCAGAGATCGTAGGCAATGATCCAGGCCCAGATCATATCGGGCCAGATCATGTCTTTTGATTTGTCTTTTGAGATAACAATTCCCGCCCAGCCCACGATTGTCAATATATTCAAAAGCCCCGCAATTCCGTTCATTATATTCCATGGTCCAGACATAGCCCAAAGATTATCGACATATCCACCTGCACTGAGGCCGTAACCGAAAACCTGAAAATCCCTCAGGCTGGCTTCAAGAATATTGATGGCAAGAATGGCAGCAGGGAAAAATAGAATCCATTTTCTTTTTGCCAGTGAAGGAATATAGCGGATAGCCATAAACCCGATACACCCGGCTAGTGCTGAATAAGTTTTTACCCAGTTAAACCAGGTCCCGGTCCCATACTCATTGCCCGGAGCAGCAGTTTTAGGCCAAACAAAAATCGTCAGAATTACCGGAATGATCAGAAACAGGAAAATACCTCCCCACTTCGTTGTCCGTCCAAATTCATTAAAAGCAATTAAAGCGAACGTTACAAAGAGCATGATGGACCATCCGTTCAGTCCGGGTACTTCGTATAAAAGGTTCATAGCATCACATCTTTAAATTTAGCCTGAAAATCAATTAATAATCTTCAAAGTTGAGAACTATGCTATTCAAAACATTACACAATTATTGGTAATTGTTATGGAATTCACACAAATTTGATGTGATAATTATATACAAACTGAAGCGTCACAAGCAAGGATGCGGATGTTCATCCATTTCGGACTGAACACCTTTAACGAAACCGAATGGTCATGTGGGGAATTCGGGGGTGCAAGATCATTAACCTACGGAACCAATTTCCGGTTCAAAACTCAAATTGATTCACCTCGCACGCCTGATAAGCAGAACATCGGTTTCACGTTGCTCTTTGGTAAGGATTAACCCACTCTCTTTAATGCTGGTAATGAATGAATTCAAATTACCATCTGTAAAATCAAGGATTATATCATACAAACCAATTAATCTCGTTTCATCAACAATAATAATTCCTGTTTCGCCTCCCAGAATTTCAGCTATTGACCTGACTGACTGCTTGGTGATAGTAATAAAACCCTCACTCGAACCCGAATGAGATTCCCCTTCCTGGTCGGCTGATTTACTGAATGTGCATTTCTTGCCAGGCTTAATCCCATCCGGGCAGGTCAACACATAAACATCCATCATTTTCTTACCTGGTGTAACCTGAACACCAATGGAATGGGGAACAATTTGCTGTAGGAGTGGCATAATTGAATCATTAAAATCAGGAGCGTAGAGGGCTTCCATATTCCACCTCATTTTAGGAATGGAATCTAGAACGACCAGATAATCAACAGAAACACCATAAATCCAGCTGATAAAACCTATTGTACTCAAATTATTTGCTCCAGCAGTTCCTGTTGGCTGCTTATACCAGGAAGAACTACCACCGACTACTCTATTTTCCTCAATATTCAGAGAAAATACCGGGGCATTTCCCTTTTCTGATACAGGCGCAACAGTCTTGCCTGCATCAGGATTTATTTCAGTTTTTTTTATGGACACTGCTGGATCCGAAGACTTTCCTGCCAGCAGATTACTCAGCATTTCTTCATTAACAGATGTAGGATTGGTTATTTTGGAAATTTTACCGGTTTTGTCAATCAGAATAGTGGCCGGAATAGAACTTATGCCATAAGCTTTCATCGTAGGAAATCCATCAGCATCCTTCACGACCTTGGTATATAAAGGGCGCATCTTCAATACATTCTCAATCTTTTGATCCGCATCAGTTCCTTTATCTATACTAATGGAAATAAAAACAACATCCTTTCCTTTGAATTTATTTACCAATTCGTTGATATGGCCAAATGCTCCTACGCAAGGTCCGCACCAGGTGGCCCAGAATTCGATCACAACAATTTTTCCCAGCTCATTATTCAGCGAAACCCGTTTATAGTCGAGCCCGTTGTATCCAGCACTCAGTTTCAACTCTGGGGCGGGTTTTCCAATAAGCTCCTGTTGGGAAAAACAAGTTGAGCCTATCCCGATAAAGATGATACAGGAAATAATTAGCTTTTTCATCAAGATAGGTATTTACATTAATAAAATCAATCTCCGGTGGCCTTGCTCGATAAATTGCGGTCACTTGAAAATGTCGGAATAGGTCTTCCAGAGGGACTTGGTAAATTCAGGAGGCATATGCACCAGATGGCATTTCATCCAGTTCTCATTGTCAATTCCACCGATCAACCGCCCTATGGTTTTAGCATCCTGAGGCTCTGCTGCAACTGCTTTCTCCAACTCCTTCAGCATATCCTGCACCTTTGCGTCTGAGTAATAAGCTCTGGGTGAATCATGGCAAGCATCGCAGCTATTGTTCATCACCTTGAACCAGGTACTGAATACCTGAAAATTCCGGCGGACATTCTCCGGCTTGCCCTTCCTCAGTTCATGGCCAATACCCGTAATGGCTCCTGCCAAACGAACCATAGATTCATGACTGGATATGGTCTCTTTGGTGATAGGGTCGGTTTGGTCCAATGTTTCAAAATCCGGCCAATGATACTTTTGCTGGGCTTTCATCTGATTGAGCAGATGGCAGGAGCTGCAAGCCTGATAGGCTTTGGTTATCGCCGGGCCAGCTTTGGCGGGATCACCGCTGTTTAAAGCCTGACCAAGAGTATCAATGGGTCCGAAAGGAAATTTATCCTTCCATTCCGGCACCATTATGGCCATCTTAAGATATTGGGCCTTAAAGGCGTTAAAACTGGCGTTAGCTCCGGCTAAATCATTATCCTTAAGATCAATCCCGATACTCTTAAATTGACCGACCATAGTAAACATCTCTGCGAGGTAAACGGAACCAGATGCTTTCGGGGGAAAGTAATTATCCAAAGAAGCGGGCAGCGGTCCTGCAATTTCCCTGAGAATCCTGTTTTCCTTCTCAAGTTTCTCAATTCGAATTTTATTATCCTGATTGCAGGCTGCCAATCCCATCAATAAAAGTAATAGTCCAACATATTTCATAATTCTTCTAATTGGTTTACGTGAGAAAATTCAGCCCTAAAAGTTGTCGCTGCCGTTTAAACCGGCAAACGGATGAGGAATTCAGTGTATTCACCTTCCCGGGTATCCACCTTTAGTTCGCCACCGCAACCCTTGGTGATGATATCAAAGCTCAGCGATAGGCCCAATCCGGTTCCTTCACCCGAAGGTTTGGTGGTAAAAAAGGGCTGGTAGATCTTGTCGACAATCCCAGCCGGGATTCCTGTGCCATTGTCGCGGATGCGGATTTCAACATGCTTTCCGTGTTTTTTGGTCACAACCGAAACCTCCGGTTCATACGGTTTAGCATCCGAAAGTCCTTCCGCAATGCCCTTAACCTCCTCACCTATAATCTCTAGCCTCTTTTTATTTACCGCATAAAAGGCATTGGTAAAGAGGTTCAGCAACACTCTCCCTAAATCCTGAGGGATCACGTTAACTAGCCCGATATGCTGATCAAAGTCGTTCACCAGCCGTGCGTTAAAGGATTTGTCTTTTGCACGAAGTCCATGGTAGCTTAGTCGCAGGTATTCATCAGCCAGAGCATTGATATTAGTCGGCTCTTTGGTTCCGGTTCCGGTCCGGCTGTGCAGAAGCATCCCCTTCACAGTGGCATCAGCGCGCTTTCCGTGCTGGTTGATCTTCTCCAGGTTTCCCAGGATGTCGTCGGCGATCGCCATGGCCTCTTCCGAGTCGCCCCTGGTCAGCTCTTCCTTCATTTCTACGATCAGTTCAAGGCTCAGCTCTGAAAAATTGTTCACGAAATTGAGTGGGTTCTGGATCTCGTGGGCAATACCTGCGGTAAGCTCTCCGAGGGAGGCCATCTTTTCGGCCTGTATCAGCTGAGTCTGGGCGTTACGAAGCTCTGCCAGCGTGTGTTCCAGTTCCTCTTTCTGTTGGGTAAGCTCTGCGGTCCGTTCCGTCACCAGCCCTTCCAGTTCCACTTTCCGCAGCGCGATGGCCCTGTTCAGCTCATCTTCTTTCTGCCTCCGTATTCTCTCCTTCTCTGTCGCTTTATGCTGCCGGTTCTGGCTGAACCAGATAGCTGCCATCCACATATAAGAGAGCATGCGTGCACTCTTAAAATAATTTTCGTTGCCAGTGAAGAAATCAGGGGCGATAACCGCAGTCAGGTCGGCGACAAGGGCAACGGCAACGTATGGGATAAAGGCGAGCGCGAACATGCGCAGGTTTCGAAACTCGATCTGCACCAGGATGAATACAACCTGGGAGATAAGCCAGGCATCCCAGATCCAGCGCGTTATGCTTTCAAGATTAAATATTCCACCGACGAAAAACAGGAGTATAGAAAATACAAGGGCATACCGCATCAGCCTTTCCATCTGCTTTAGCTGATAAGCCTTGCTATACCTTCGCAGGCGCTCCGATACGATGATGCTGATGATAAACGCGGCAAATGGAGTTGACATAGGCGGTCCCGGTTCAATTGGCTAGTTGGATCAAAATTAAAAGGATTTCCCGTTAATTTATTTAAGTTTGATACATAACATTTGATAAGATGGACAATACCCGGATTTTCAAGATCTCTTTTGCAGGCGTCTATCCCCTATACATTCAAAAGGCAGAGAAAAAAGGACGCACCAAAGCTGAGGTCGATACCATCATTTACTGGCTAACCAGCTATGATGAACACACTCTGAAACAGCAAATCGAAGACAAGGTTAACCTCGAAGTTTTTTTTGCACAGGCTCCCAAAATAAACCCCAATGCGTCGAAAATCACAGGGGTCATTTGTGGCTATCGCGTGGAGGAGATCGAGGACAAACTCATGCAGCAGATCCGTTACCTGGATAAGTTAGTAGACGAACTGGCCAAAGGCAGGGCAATGGAAAAGATTTTACGTGACTAGAAATAAATTTTTATGTTCAAAATATTCAGACAGCATAAAAATCTTGCTGTCTTTTTGTTGGTACAATTCCCCTTGATATTTTCTGGCCACCTATCGATGGCACAAACACCTGTTGTTCCATCAAGCTCTGAGCTTAATCGTGCGTTTGGAAATCAGGATACGGAATTATTTAAAAATCCTCCAAAAGTTTACCATCCGGAGACCTGGTTTCATTTCATTGGCGGAAACGTTTCAAAAGCAGGAATTACTGCCGACCTGGAGGCAATTGCAAAAGCCGGTATTTCAGGCATCCAGCTATTCCACGGACAAACAGGTGGCCCATGGCCGGGTGTCGAGCCTCAGATTGCCTGCCTGAGTCCGCTTTGGGATGATGCAGTAAAACATACAGCTGAGGAATGCCGCCGTTTAGGGTTACGCTTTACCATGCAAAATTGCCCGGGTTGGGCGATGTCTGGCGGACCCTGGATTGAGCCCTCCAATGCCATGCGCAACCTGGTCTGGAGCCGGACTGAAGTTGGCAGCGGTCAGATAAATCAGGTCCTTAAGATCCCCCAACCCAGTAAGGAAGATTGGAGGGATTATAAAGATATTGCGGTGCTGGCATTTCCTGTACCAAAGGGCGATGATGGAGGGATTCTGAAGCCACAATCTGTAAAAAGCGATACCTCCCTGCCCTGGAAAGAATTTCTGTCCGGTGACTCCCTTGGCAATTTCAGGTTGACGCCGGCTTCTCAAAAGAATCCCCATTGGGTGGAAGTGACTTTTTCGAAGCCTGTGGTCATCCGTACCATCGAATTTTCTGATGTTCAGCGGTTCAACCATGCCTGGAATTTTGCCCCTGGGGTTCAGGTTAAAGTATTGGCCATCCTCCCTGAAGGAGCCACCCGGGAAATTCTGAATACCCCGATGCCCATGGCAGCCTGGCAATCTGATGATCCGATTTCTTTGGCTTGCGATGAATCTGAAGGGGTCAGCACTTATCGAATCGAGATTGTTAATCAGCACAATATGAATCTTTTCTCGCTTCGGCTACTGTCGGCTGCCCGCAAAAACAACTGGGAGTCTGAAGCTGCCTGGACCTTACGAAGCATCGTCCGCCAGAGTGAGCATCCAAAACAATCGGCTGAAGCATTTATCAGATCAGAAGATGTACTTGATATATCCTCTTTTATGAATAAAGAAGGAAAACTGAATTGGCAGGCTCCTGCAGGCCATTGGACGATCCTTCGTATTGGCCACGTAAATGTCGGGCGCAAAAACGGACCTGCACCTGCCGAAGGAACCGGTTGGGAATGCGATAAGCTTTCAGAAGAGGGACCCAAGGCTCATTTTGCAGGTTATATTGGCCGGTTGAACAAAGGTCCGTTAAGTGGCGGACTGTTAAACGGAATGCTGATGGATAGCTGGGAATGTTATACACAGACCTGGACCAATAAAATGGAATCTGAGTTTGGTAATATTACAGGATATCAATTACGAAAATTCCTTCCGGCTGTTTTTGGATATGTTATTGACAATCAGGAAACCACCAGCCGGTTTTTGCGCGACTGGCGGTATGTCATCGGCGATTTGTTAGTCAACCGGTTTTATCGGACTATGTCGGGGTTGGCGAAGGAAAATGGGCTGAATATCCAGTATGAAACCTCAGCCGGTGATGTTTTTCCGGCAGATATCATGGAGTATTACAAATATGCTGATGTGCCGATGTGCGAATTTTGGCATCCGTATTCCGATTCTTATGTTGGCGCACTCAATTTTAAACCCATCAAACCCACTGCTTCAGCAGCACGATTATACGGGAAGCCCCGTATTTCGGCCGAGGCATTCACATCGTTCAATCTTACCTGGGATGAACATCTGAGCATGCTGAAGGAAGTGGCCAACCTGAATTTCATTGAAGGGGTAACACATCTGGTGTTTCATACCTATACCCATAATCCACGTACTGATGCGCTGCCACCAGGCGCTTCCTTTGGAGAAGCCGGAATCGGCACACCCTTTCTGCGTGGACAGACCTGGTGGAAGAATATGCCTGAATTCACCACTTACCTGGCTCGTTTGAACTATCTTTTTGAACGCGGCAAATCGGTTTCAGATGTGCTTTGGTATCTGGGCGACGAAATCAACCACAAACCCGACCAGGAAGCACCTTTCCCAAAAGGCTATAAATACGACTATTGCAATCCTGATGTATTACTGAACCGTTTATCCGTTGCCGATGGAAATATTGTTACTCCTGAAGGGCTCAGCTACCGGTTAATCTGGTTGCCCGACAACGAGCGGATGTTACCGGAGACTCTCGAAAAGCTGCTCAAATTGGTTAAGCAGGGTGCGACATTGATCGGCAATCCTCCACAACAGATAGCTACCCTGATGGGAGGCGTTGATGCACAGCAACGGTTTGACAGGATGGTGAATGAAATATGGGGAAAAAGCCAAGAAAAAATCCACACCATCGAAAAAGGGAAAGTGCTGGCCGGCATCACTATCGCAGAGGCTTTATCGCAGCTCAATTTAACTCCAGATGTTATTGGCGATAATGCTTTGTGGCTCCACCGCCAGGTAGACGGAGCCGATTGGTATTATGTCTCTGCTCCTTTTGGCACCGGTTTTCAGGGCAATCTCAGCTTTCATGCCAGCGGGATTCCTGAAATATGGGATCCGGTAAGCGGAGCAATTGAACCCGCAAACGTTGTTAAGCAGGAAAGAGGCCGGATTACCGTAAATTTTGATCTGCCCAGAGCGGGCTCCTGTTTTATAGTTTTCAGGAAAAATGGAACCATGGCCATTCAATCCGGAGCGAATCAAAAGCCTGTTAAAACCATTGGATTTAAAAGCCCCTGGACTCTGGCTTTTCCTTCCGGATGGGGAGCACCTTCATCAATTCTCGTGAATGAGTTAAAAGCCTGGAAAGACCTTGATATGAATCAGGAAGCAAAAGCATTCTCGGGTTCTGCCATTTATACGACAACATTTGATGCCGGAGAGTTAAAAAACAACCATCGGTTTATCCTTGATCTTGGGAGAGTTGAAATGATTGCAAGTGTATCAGTCAATGGTAAACCGATACAGACCTTATGGACCCCACCCTACAGGGTTGATCTTTCGGAAGCTGTTAAACCAGGAATCAACACGATAACGGTGGAGGTGACGAGTACCTGGTTTAACCGGATGGTATTCGATGCAGGACAACCTGAAAATCAGCGCAAGACATGGACATTCAAAGGTCCGTCTAAAGTTGAAGCCCTGAGGGAGAGCGGTTTGCTGGGACCGGTAATCCTCACTGTTCAATGAACCTATTAACACATAAACCCCGCATGGCCGGAAGACCAGTAAAGATATTCCTGTGTTTTTTATTGTCCATAATGCCGATTGCTGTTAAAGCTCAGGTTCACTGGGAAAAAACGGCAGAGGGTATGAGCCGGGCCCTGATCACTCATTTCTGGGGAGCAAGCTTTCAAGGGTACCCTGACCGTTATTACTTCAATTACGGCAGTGATTTATCCAATATGGTCACCTACCATTACTGGCCTCAGGCACATGCCATGGATGTGATGGTTGATGCCTACCTGCGGACTTCGGATCCTTATTATCTCGATTTTTATCCATTATGGTGGGTGGGTGCCCCCAGATATAATTCAGGAAAGCCTGAAGATCCCTGGTGGAATGTGTATGTTGATGATATGGAATGGATTGTGTTGGCCCAATTGCGGATGTTCGAATCCTCTCATCTGGAGAAATATTTTACCAAGGCAAAACAGTTGTATAACGATTATATCTGGCCCACCTGGGGGCCTGAAAATGAGGCTCCCTGGTTCGGGGGGATTACCTGGAAAGTTGATGTCTCCAAATCAAAAAATGCATGCTCCAACGGGCCTGCCGCCATCATTGCAGCGAGAATCTTTTCGCTTTATGACCTTGCGGCAGATCGAGGATCGAAATCCAAACAAGCTTATCAGGATGAAGCCATTAAAATTTACAGCTGGCTGCGGAATAATCTGTATGATCCGGCTGAAGGGAAGGTTTATGACAACATGAATTCCAGAGGTGGTATCGGCCGGGCTGTGTACACGTATAATCAGGGCACGTTTATCGGGGCCGCCCATGAACTGTACAAAATAACCGGAAACAAGGATTATCTGGCTGATGCGGTACTCGCATCCAATTATGTGATTGATCATCTGTCAGATAACAATGGGGTTCTGCGCAACTCAATCGGCGGTGATGGCGGCCTGTTCAACGGAATCTTTTTCAGGTACTTTGTAAAACTGATAAATGAACCCGCATTGGATCGTGCGATGCGCGAAAAGTTCCACCAATATATCACCCGTTGCGCAACGGTTTTAGTCGAAAATGGCCTGAATCCGAAAACCATGCTCTATGGCGGCGACTGGTGGAAAGCTCCGGCTGATACGGCCAAAGTTGGTCTGACCCCCATGTTGTCGGGCTGCATGCTGATGGAAGCTATGTGTGTACTGAAACAACATTAAAAATTCATCTGTGAAAGCAGCCTCCATAAAAGAAGTCAAATTAGAATTGAGCAATCGTTCAAAAGGTGAACTTTTAGAACTTTGTTTGCATCTGGCAAAGTTCAAAAAGGAGAATAAGGAATTATTGACCTACCTGTTATATGAAGCTTCCGATGAACAGGCTTATGTAGAAAGTGTAAAAAGAGAAATTGGGGAACTATTTAAACAGATAAATAAGCGGAATAATTATTTTATCAAAAAAAGTGTACGTAAAATATTGGCTACAATAAAAAAGCATATCCAATATTCAAAGAAAAAAGAAACTGAGGTAGAATTATTGCTTTGTTTTTGCAGCGAACTTAAAAAAATGCGCCCATCAATTAATAACTATCCGGTGCTTACTCATATCTACAATCGTCAGATAGAATCGATCAAAAAAACAATAAAATCTTTACATGAGGATTTGCAGTATGATTATGAAGCTGAGTTAAATAAAATAAAATAATACCCCTGTTCACCACTTCATAGGCACTTCCATCAGTAATATTTCGGCATCAGCTGATCCGGCTTCAACGGTAAATTTATCCATGTCCGAAATCCCTAATCCGTCGCGCTCATTCAATGATATCCCAGCAATGGTTGCATCGCCTTTGATCATGAAAGCGTAAACCCCGTTCCCGTTTTTCTTCAAAGAATATTCCGCTGAAAATCCCTTGTCGAAAGTGCCCAGATGAAACCAGGAGTCCTGGTGTATCCAAACACCCTCATCCTCTACAGCAGGCGAAACAATCTGCTGAAATTCATTGCGGCGCCGTGAGGGATCGAGCGTTATCTGATCGTAGCGGGGCGTAACATTTTTCTTGTTCGGGAATACCCATATCTGCAGGAATTTCACCGGCTTGTCCTTATTCTTGTTGTATTCGCTGTGTGTAATCCCAGTGCCTGCGCTCATGACCTGGATGTCGCCATTCCTGATAACCGAAACATTTCCCATGCTGTCTCTGTGTTCCAGGTCGCCTTCAAGTGGAATGGAGATAATTTCCATATTGTCATGCGGATGAGTTCCGAAACCCATTCCTTCGGCTACATAATCATCGTTTAAAACTCTCAGGGCGCCAAAGTGAATCCGTTCGGGGTTGTAGTAGTTGGCAAAGCTGAAGGTATGACGGCTGTGGAGCCAGCCATGGTTAGCATCACCTCGGCTTTTCGATTTATGAAGAAGTGTAGTTGCCATAATTTGTTGTTTTCATATTGATGAGACAAATTTACGATAGTTCAAAGGGTGAGTGGTATTAGTTATCGGAAGAAGGATTGTAATTTCAGGATTGGCCATCTGCTTCAAAATCACTTTTAAAGAGAGGACTTATTGATGAATTTTGGATTTTCGTAAATCCAATTTTATTAGGCCAGGGTATGCCATTATTTAAGGATATAGCTGAAAGCATCAAATTGAATCTTATAGAAACAAAGACATTTGATATTGGCGTAATTGCGCTTCATTATGCAAAATCTTAGCCATCAAGGGCAAGAGCTGTCAACCAGGGATTCCATACAAACAATCAATGTCATAGGACCAGTAGGCGGTATTGATTGCCCATGATGTTAAAGACTATCAGGTTGTTGCCAGACGATAGCGATGGCAATAATCCAGCAGTGTTTTTTGAGTAATGATATTTAACATGGGACAAAAAAATTATGAGTTCACTAATAGAAAACATTTCATCCATATATTTTGCCACTGGGTTTAATTCTTGTAGCTTGCTCAACAATGAAGCTAATATCGTGGAACGTTAATGGCATTCGTGCCATAGTCAAGAAGAATTTCTTTCAGCATCTTGAACAGCTGGATCCGGATATTCTGTGTTTACAAGAGACGAAAGCGCAACCCGACCAGGTGGCTGAGGCCCTGGAGCCCCTTTCGGGATATCAGGTATATGCACATTCGGCCGAAAAGAAAGGCTATTCGGGCACGGCGATTCTTACCCGTACCCACCCCCTGCGTGTGTCGTACGGCATCGGTTTGCCGGAGCATGATACCGAGGGGCGAGTCATTACCCTTGAGTTTGACGCGTACTTTCTTGTCGATGTATATGTCCCCAATTCGGGGGCCGTTTTGAACCGGCTGGGATACCGCCGGATTTGGGATCAGGCCTTTTATCAATACCTGAAGGAACTGGATAGGTTGAAACCGGTGATTGTGTGCGGCGATTTCAATGTGGCGCATAAGAGCATTGACCTGGCCCGGCCGAAGGAAAACTACAACAAAAATGCAGGCTACATGCAGGAAGAGATCGATGGGATGGACCGATTCACCGCCGGTGGATTGGTCGATACTTTCCGGCATTTTTATCCCGATAAAACCGGGAGTTACAGCTGGTGGAGCTATCAGCCGGGTGCTCGCGAACGAAATGTGGGTTGGCGGATCGATTACTTCCTTGCCAGCCAAACCCTGGTGCCCATTCTCAGAGGCGCCTCCATCCATCCCGAAATCATGGGCTCCGATCACTGCCCGGTAAGCCTTTACCTATAAGGCACCATCTCATAGTCCCGGTCGTTTTTCACAACAACATGCTATTAGCGTTCACTTTTCATATTCAGCGGCTGTTTTTCTTAAAAATTAGTGCATTTGACTAATTGTTACAGCGTCAATTTGTTAGAAATTCCGGAGTCAGCAATGATTGACCACCTGATGGAGTGTCAGAAATGCCAATCGGACGTCATTGAGTTAGCCGAAATCTGCGCCAATTGTGATGAGGAATAGGAAGCAGGGCAGATAGAATTCTCTGAGCAGGATTTACAGAACCTGTCTTAACTTTATCCCTCCAAATGTCCCAGGTTATTAGACGTTAAACAAATGATGCCCTTCCCATGAAAACAGCTGCCCGGTTCCTGAAAGCCACTTCCTGATTAATCTTGCTGGCATCATGTATCAATCAGAATAAAAGTACATTAAATCTCCGGTGGACCGAAGCAAAAGCCAGATCCTGGTATGATGCACTTCCCTGGATCAAGGGTTTCAATTATGTTCCAAGTTATGCCGGTAACACCACGGAATGGTGGGAGAATCCGTTGGATACCACCATCATCGGACGGGAACTCGGGTGGGCGCATGACCTCCGGTATACCAGCACCCGCGTGTTTCTCCAGTATATTGTCTGGAAGAGTAATCCAGTTGCATTTAAAAAGAATTTCAGCCTGTTCCTTGAACTTGCTTCATCCCGTCATATCTCAGTGATGCCTGTTTTGTTCGATGATTGTGCTTTCGGGCAACCTGTCCAGATGGATCCGTACCTGGGTAAGCAGCCCGATATCATAACCTACCATCTGTATGGCAAAAAGGATGATATGGCCGTCAGGATCGCCGAACTGAAAAAGCAGAACCGTCCGGTGCTCTGTTCCGAATGGATGGCGCGTCCGGCTGGCAGCAGCTAAGAAAAGGAGCTTCCGCTGTTTCAGTCGGAAAAGGATTAAAAACTGATCAGTGAAAGCATCCTCAACTAGCCTTTAGATTTACCTCCTGTATGAAGCAACCGATGAACAGGCTTATATCGCAGGTGTTAAAAAAGAAATAAACCAACTTAATGAGGCCATCCATGGGAGACAACATGGGGAATAAACGGCCGGGCTTTCTCTGTTAGTTGTTTAACAGCCAGTTATCAGGGTTAATCGATCAGTAAATGATGTACCAACATAAATATTTCTTATTTTTATATAGGCAGGTTAACATACTCAGATTCCGGATTTGCGTAGCAGGTTAAAGTAAAGATTAGTAGTTGATTAGTATTTGATGGATGAAAAAAAAGGATGAATCCATAGTGGCTTTGCAGGAACAAATCCGTAAACTGCAAGAAGCTTCTTCCGGCTTCTCACCGGATTTGGTTAATGGATTACTCGATACTATGCCGGTGGCAATATTCTGGAAAGACAAAGATCTCAAGTATCTGGGCTGTAACAATTTGTTTGCCAGGGATGCCGGATATTCAGATCCAAACGAAATTATCGGAAAAAATGATTACCAGCTGGCCTGGCGTGAATGGGCAGATCTTTACCGCCAGAATGATCTTGAGGTTATAGAGACGGGTATACCGAAAATAACCATAGAAGAACCCCTGAAAATCCGATCTGGTGCTATCCTCACCGTTCTTACAAGCAAAACACCGCTGAGAAACGCCGGTAAGGAGATTATCGGTGTTCTTGGAACCTACATGGATATTTCCGAACTCAAAAAGACTCAAAAAGAGTTGCAGGAGAGCGAGGAAAAATTGCGTGAGGTAATGGAAAATTCCATCGATGCACCCTATAAGCGGAATCTGATATCAAACAATTATGATTACCTGAGCCCTGCTTTTACGCATATTACCGGATACACTCCGGAGGAAATGAAATCAATGCCGGTGAATTTTGTTTTGGATCTGATACATCCCGACGATTTGGCTGAAGTTGAGCGCGTCATGGATTTGGCAATGTCCGGATCATCTGTGCACAATAATAGTATGGAGTATCGTTTCAGGCACAAGGATGGCGGATACCAGTGGCTTCTTGATAAGTTCAATGTAATATATCAGGAGGGAGTTCCAATCGCAATTATTGGGAATGTTAGTGATATTTCCCGGTTTAAAAAGGCTGAAAGGTTGCTTCGGGAAAATACCGAACAATTAAATCAAATTCTCGAAGCAACCAGCGGTGGAGTCTGGGATTGGAACATCCCCAGCGGTGATGCCACCTTCAGCAATGGCTATTCCGGCATGCTCGGTTTTCAGCCGGATGAATTCGCCACAGCTTATAAAACCTGGAAGAATCTCGTTCATCCCGATGATGTTGAACGCGTACATCAGGAACATATGGACCACTTCCATCGTAACAAGGAGTTCTCCATTGAATATCGCATGATGGAGAAATCGGGCAACTGGCATTGGATTCTCAGCAAAGGTCTTTTAATCGAGCGGGACAGCCAGGGCAATCCCTTGCGAATGGTGGGAACGCATACCGACATTCAGGAACGCAAACTGGCAGAACAGAAAATCCTGGAAAGCGAAATCCGCTTTCGCACACTCAGCGAATCCGAATTGATAGGTGTTTATATCGTAAAGAATAACCAAATGGCCTACGTCAATCCGGCACTGGCCAGCATTTTTGGGTATGAACCTGCGGAGTTGACAGGTGTCAGTCCGCTGGTTGTAATCCATCCGGATGACCGCGCGCTGGTTACTGAAAACCTGCGACGCCGGGTGGATGGTGAAGTTGACAAGATACAATATGAATTCCTGGGGTTATGCAAGAACGGAGAAATAAAAAATATTGAAGTGAGAGGAGTTCGTGTTATAATTAACAACGAAACTGCCATTATCGGAAATATTATCGACCTCACGCAGCGCAGGCAGGCTGAGGATGAAATAAAGAGATACCAGAATCATCTGGAAACTTTGGTGGATCAACGAACCAAAGAGATTGCCATGCTCAGCCAACTGGTTTTTGTGTCTTTGGAGGCAGCCTCCGTTGGAGCATGGTGGATTGATTTTACGGAAGTTGATACCTATCACGCACTCGACACAACAGCAATCATGATCGGAGTGCCGGTATCCGGATTACCCGACAAAAGTTACCGCATCAGCGAGTGGGTGAAAATTTTAAGGGAAACCCAGATGAGAGTTCCGGAATACTCCGGAGAAGTTAACGATGCCCTGGAACAGTTCGAGGGAACAATCTCAGGCAAGTATGAGAAATACAGAGTTATATATCCTATTTTATTGTCGGGACAGAATGTAAAGTGGATTGATGCCCGGGCTGATGTTACCAGCCGGGATAAGGACGGTAAAGCACTGAGGATGACCGGCACTTTGATTGATGTTACCAAATCGATGACGATAGAAAAGGAACTCAAGGCACATAAGATTCAGCTGGAGAAACTGGTGGCCCAGCGAACAGAGGAGTTGGAACAAAGGAACCGGGATTTGCAACTGGTGACTGAACGTCTGAGCCTGGCAACGCGCGCTGCTAAAATCGGCATTTGGGATTGGAACGTGTTGACCGACCAACTTGACTGGGATAACACCATGTACGAGATCAATTGCATGAGGCGCGGGCATTCTGGGATCACATACGATGCCTGGTTGCACACCATCCATCCGGATGATAAAGCATACGTGGAAGCAGAAATACAGGCAGCTTTGCACGGCG
Source organism: uncultured Bacteroidota bacterium (assembly GCA_903851365.1). Lineage (GTDB taxonomy): Bacteria > Bacteroidota > Bacteroidia > Bacteroidales > UBA12481 > UBA12481. The sequence goes on along the minus strand of CAINOB010000128.1, from coordinate 5,877 downwards.
AACGTGAGTTTGCACCTGTTTTCCGCATTGTTTGGCCCGACGATTCCATCCACTATATTCAAGCATCTTCTCTGACATTCCACACTCCCGATGGTAAACCAAGCCGAATGGTCGGCATCAACCATGACATAACCTTTCAAAAACAGGCAGAGAATGAAAGGAAAGAAAGTGAATTACGTTTCAGAGCTTTTGTTGAGCAAGCGCCTGTGGCAATCGGTGTGTTTCAACTCAACGGCCTCGGCACGTATGCAAATCAAAAATTTCTGGAGACTCTCGGATTGCCAGGATTAGAGGATATGATCGGACGACCTGCATACGAATATTTTTCATCTCAGTACCGCGAAGATAGCAAAGAACGCATCCGTCGTCGCTTACTGGGTCTTCCGGTACCAACAATTTACGAAGCTGTTGCCAAGCGTTCCGATGGTTCAGAATTTCCAATGCAAGTGGCGGTTGCTTCAATCAATATTTCTGATCAAATATTAAATATTGCATTTTTATTCGACCTGACAGAAATCAAACGTTTTGAAAAAGAATTAATCATTTCCAAGGAAAAAGCCGAAGAAAGCGATCGCCTGAAATCTGCTTTCCTGGCCAATATGAGCCACGAAATCCGTACTCCGATGAATGGTATTCTTGGATTTGCTGAACTTCTGAAAGAACCTGAGCTTACCGGCGAGGAACAACACAACTACATCAGGATGATTGAGAAAGGTGGGGTACGTATGCTAAATATTATCAATAACCTTATAAGCATATCAAAGGTGGAAGCAGGACTGATGGAAATTAACCTATCAGAGACTAATATCGATGAGCAGATCGACTTCATTTATAACTTCTTTAAACCTGAGGCTGAGAGAAAAATGATTCAGCTTATCACGAAAAGAAAATTACCGTTAAAAGGGGTTGTCGTAAAAACAGATAGAGAAAAAGTATATGCAATACTTACCAACCTGATTAACAATTCAATTAAATATACCAAGGAAGGTTCAATCGAATTTGGTTACGAGAAAACAGACTGTTGCCTTGAATTTTTCGTAAAAGATACTGGCATCGGCATACCAGCCGACAGGCAGGAAGCCATTTTTCAACGCTTTATCCAAGCCGACTTTTACAATAAACAAGCCATGCAAGGAGCGGGCTTGGGACTTTCAATTTCTAAAGCCTACGTGGAATTACTTGGTGGGAAAATATGGTTGGAAAGTGATAGTGAAAAGGGATCAACCTTTTATTTTACAATTCCTTACACGAACGGTCTAAATTACTAGAACCGGAATTAACATTATTCAGGTAGTTTTCATTTTTGCTCATAAGGCTTTTGCAATGTCAGGAGAACAGGGAATTCCCCAACTATCTTACTTTTGATCTTGAAACCAAATTTAAGGGCCATAACCCAATATCCTTATTATGAGAGATCGCAAAATCAATTGCAGGATAAACCGGATGTTAGTTCTTATTTGCATCCTGTTAGTTTCAAATTCTGCTTACGCGCAAAGGGATTTTTCTACAAAATATTTCAAAATACGAATTGACAACAGAGGATATGTTACCAGCATGAAAAATATCCTGGTGGAGCCAGTCAGGGAATTCAGCCCTCTTGATAAACCTTCACCCCTTCTGTGCCTCTATAATTACAAAACCGAACAGTATTATTATCCGGAAAAAGCAACGTATTCCCCAACAAAAAAGATATTTACGTTAGATTTTAGTAATGGTTCAGTTGCCAGGATAAAAATTGAACCTGCTCCGGATTATTTAAAATTGACCTTGGTTTCGATTACCAGACGGAATGAAATAACAGCTATTCAATGGGGGCCGGTAAATACCAACATCGACAACCTGTTTGGAGAAATCATCGGAGTGGCGCGTGATACAAGCGATGCCGTGAATTATGCTATCGGAATTTTAGCCCTTAATGATATAACCACCGGTGGTCCGGCAAGTAATCAGGCCGATGCTGCTCCATCCGGATATATGATCCATTCGCCTGATCGAAAACGTTTTCCTGTACCGGATTCTCTCAAAGAGGGCGATGTGTTTACTTTGGGTGGTGACGGACGGAACGATGTTGCTTTCTTCTCCCGTCCCGAAGAATATTTCAGGATGGTCAGCAGCAATACGGCAACCATCGATACCAAGGGCCGGATTTCCATTGTTTATCATGCACAGGACCGCACAAAAGAGCGGATGGTATTTTTTCCCGAGTTGATCACTAAGAACAATGATGCCCAAGCGAAACAATATCTGGCTGCTAATGCGCCAACGCACCAGATGACACAAGCCATTCCGGGCGTTGATTATATTGGCTCATCGGTTGCCTTTTGGGGTGGCCCGGACGACCTCGGGCTTAGTATTATCGAAAATGTCGTGTTAAACGAGGGATTGCCACATCCAAAGGTTAATGGAAAATGGATCAAAGACCCGGCGGCTTATATCCCTGATGTGGCTTGGTATGGAGTTTACGACAGTTGCATAAGTTACGTCAAGCAACTCGGTTTTAAAGGAATACAAGCCGAGGGGCTGGGCGAATTCTATCCCGACAGGGCCAATCAGGGCCAGATTGACTGGAAAATACCTTATTCCACGAGGAAGACAACGATCAAAGAATTTACCGATCAATGCAACAATGAAGGAATTCTGTTTGGCCTGCACACGTTGAATAATTTCCTGCAAAGCAATGTCAGCAAAGATGTCAGCCCGATACCCAGTGACAGTTTATGTAAAATGCTCCGGCGTAAGCTCACAAAAACCATTTCGGCCACTGATACCCTCATTTATATTGATGACCCCAGCTATCTGAACGAATATGGCGCCTGGGAGGGGCATGTCACAAACATCATGAAAATCGGCAAAGAACTGATTTACTTTACAGGGGTTACTAACACTGTACCTTACCGGCTCACAGGGGTAAAACGGGGCTATTGGAGAACCGGTGCGTCAGGTCACCCGGAAGGGTCGCAGGCAGATAAGCTCTTCACTAATTGTTACAGTGGCCTTGCACCAGATATTTATTTACAGGATAAACTGGCTGATTATTATGCCCAACTGGCGGATGTGAACGGAATGGGGTACATCGATCTGGATGGTGAGGAAGGATTCCTGTACCAGGGGCATGGCAATTACGCCTTTAAGCGCTTTTTCAAACGTTTTTTCGAACAAAGCAACATCAGAGGTATTCCATATATCCGGGTCATGGGGGCAGGCTATCCCGAAGGAGCATGGCACTACCAAAGCATTCAAAACGTTGGCGGCGGGAAAAACATGTATTTCATTAAGGAACGCAGGTGGGCAATTGAAGGCAAGGATGTCCGCAATATCAATTTTTCAAATTACTTTCCTGCGACTTTTGGGATAACGGAACCGTTGAATCCGAATTCCACAGTGCAGGAATGGGAAAACCTGCAAGCCTTATCGGTAGGAGTGGGTGTAACCTATATGCTCAACCTATCTCAGAAATCAGTAGAATCCTGTCCGCAGAAATATCAGATTTTCAAAGCCATCCGGATCTGGGAAAATGCGCGTGCAGCCGATGTTTTCAATGGAAACATAAAAAAAATATTAGCGGATGAGAAGCGTCGGTTTCATTTGGAACAAACAGCTGAGGGTAACTGGATATTATTTGAGGTAAAAAACGGGGAGAATAAATTTTTACAAACGTTGAACCGTACAAATCAATGAGGCTGCGGTGACGTCTAGAAATTCCGGAGCCTGTGAGCAGTCGATTCCGGACTCCAAAGCAATTCAGCTATTCAGCTGACTACCAATTGTTTTTTCTTCGCAATACCATGGCTAATTCAAAGTGTAACGGACTGCTCAACAGTAACGTTTTATCTAGCATAGCCTTTAACTTCTATTAGCGCGTCCGGTCTTAAGTGAAACTGTCCGATTTTCATGGAAGACCACATTTTTAGGGAAGGCTACACAGGAACTTTTTAATAAGTGTAAACCGATATTCTATTAAAATGTAAAATAAAATGCTATTAAAATGTAAAATAACTCTATATTTGCAGGTAAAGATGATCCATGATTTACAAGGAACGTATATCAGACAGCGAGTTACTGCGGAAACTCAACGCTTCCGGAGCAGTGCTTATTCGAGGCGCAAAAGCCTGTGGGAAAACTGAATCGGCCAAGCAAATAGCCAAAAGCGTGTTGAATGTGGACAGAGACGAAAATGTACCGGTTCTCATGGACACGGCACCAAAACGATTGTTGCTTGGTGAAACTCCTCGCCTGATCGACGAATGGCAAGCTCAACCTAAACTTTGGGACTACATTCGCCACGAAATAGACGACCGGCAGAATAATGCCCAATTTATCCTCACAGGTTCAGCGAATCCTGAAGAATCAGCTAAAATGCACTCGGGTGCGGGCAGGTTTACCATCGTTGAAATGCGCACCATGTCGTGGCAGGAGTTAGGCTTTTCGTCCGGGGAAATAAGTCTGGCAAAACTTTTTAAAGGCGAAAGAATTGATATTGATGACAAACCAACCGACCTGGACTTTATCATCGAGAAACTAATAATTGGCGGTTTTCCAACACTTTTAAATAAAACTATTGAGCAAGCAACCGACTTGAACCGTGCTTATGTAGAATTACTTACCGAAGTGGATATGAGCCGGGTTTCCAATGTCAGACGTGACCCGGTAAAAGTGAGAAGTTTGTTACGATCGTTGGCTCGAAATACTGCAACAATGGTGGATATTACCGCTTTGGAAAACGATATTCGTGAAAAAGAAAACGTTGGCATAACCCGACCAACTGTTTACGATTATCTCGATGCACTTAACCGCCTGATGATCTTGGAAGACCAACCTGCCTGGAACACGCATATTCGTTCATCGCATGCATTGCGAAAATCTCCAAAACGACATTTTACCGATGTTTCTTTGGCTGTTGCTGCGTTGGGGGCCGATGAGAATTCGCTGATAAACGACTTGAATTTTACGGGTTTTTTGTTTGAATCACTTGTTACGCACGAACTACGGGTATACGCGCAGGCAAACGATGCCAAAGTTTATCATTACCGCGATTCGAGTGGTTTAGAAGTGGACAGCATTGTCCAAAAATACAATGGCGACTGGTGCGCTTTTGAAATAAAACTCGGCACCGGGCAAATCGATGAGGCTGCGGTTAACCTCAAAAAATTTGTTTCTATTTTAGATACAAAAAAAATAAAACTGCCTAATTCGCTCAATATTATTACCGGAACAGGAATCAGTTACACCCGACCAGACGGAATCAATGTCATTTCGCTGGCATCATTAGGCAAATAATCTATCAAACTTAATTCCAATTGCTTTCACTCCGAAATACCCTGCACAATTCAAACTGTAACGGACTACTCAACGGTAACGTTATATCTACCCGAACCCATATGAAAAGTATTATCACTCTCTGCGCTATTTCCCTCAGTTGCATCTCCAGCTTTGCACAATGGAAATATCCGGTTACAAAATCCGGAGATACCGTGGAGACTTATTTTGGAGTAACATACAATGATCCTTACCGCTGGCTTGAATCCATCAGAAGTCCTGAAGTGGAAACCTGGTTCAAACAGCAGGCGGATTACACCAATTCCATACTTGGCAAACTGAATGGCAGAGATGAGCTGATTGCCGAATGGAAGGAATTGGACAAACTCCAGCCACCCTGGATCGGTTCCATAAGTTACGAAAATGGCCGGTATTTTTATCGCAAAACCATGCCCGGCGAGAGTGTGGGGAAATTATATCTCAGGGAGGGAATTAACGGAAAAGAAGTTCTGCTTTTTGATCCGCTGAATTATATGCCAGGCAAAACCCTCAGTATTGATCAGGCTCTCCCCAGTTTTGACGGGAAAAAAGTTGCCATCGGCTATACCGAGGAAGGAGCTG
>CAINOB010000127.1 GCA_903851365.1 uncultured Bacteroidota bacterium | reverse complement strand
CCCATTTTGCTACTGAACATTTTAAGGCTTTCGGCCCAAAAATCGGCGATCTGGTTTCAGCTCCGGCTGAAATCAAAGTGATCAGCGTCGCGAAAGAAGAGAAGAAATAACAGTCGTGGAGTCTCGTGTCTTATTTCTCCTGTCTCCTGTCTCCTGTCTTCTGTCTTTTTTCGTCTACCGATCTTCTTCTTCGTCACCCGTGACCCGTCACCCGTCGCAATTTCTTTTTAACTTTATCGCATAAAGCAAACTGTCATGTCAACAAACCAATACATTGTGCGCGATATTCCGCGCCGTAAGTTTCTTGAACTGAGCGTAAAGGGGGGATTGGTCCTGGCGGCCTCCTCGCCATTGCTGACCCAGTTCCTGTCGTCGTGTTCCAACGGTTCTGCATCCGCTGCCGGATTAGGGATCGATAAAGCAACCATCGACAAGGTGATAGCCAAAGCCTTGGAAAAAGGGGGAGATTTTGCCGATGTCTACATCGAAAACCGGGCATCGCGCCAGATCGTGATGGAGGAATCGAAATTCAAGAGCGGATTGTACGGAATCAGCCAGGGAGCCGGTGTACGTGTGATATCTGGGAATAAAACCGGATATGCCTATACCGAGGAGATCACCGAAGCTAACCTGCTCCGGGCAGCTGAGGTGGCATCATATGTAGCTAAGAACGGCAAGAAATCCACGCCTGTGAATGTCAGCGATGCCAAGCGACTTTCTTTTATAACGGTCAAGCATCCACTGGGTGATATCGACGATGCCAAAAGAATAGAAATCATGAAAAGGGCCGATCAGGCTGCCATGGATTACGATAAGCGTATCAAGATGGCCATGATCAATTATTATGATGAGGTTCGTGGCCGCGTAATTGCCAACAGCGAAGGGATATACCTGCAGGATGAATTGCCGATGATGTTCTTTATCGTCCAAACCATGAGTGATGACGGCAAGGCCCGTCATATGTCGCGCGAGCGGCTGAGCAGACACATGGGATTCGAAATGTTCGACGAATTCACTCCCGAGATGGTGGCTAAACGTGCTGCCCGTGAAGCAATTGCAATGCTCGATGCGCAGGATGCTCCTGCAGGCATCATGGATGTGGTTATGCAAAACGGCTGGGGTGGTGTGCTGGTGCATGAGGCCGTGGGCCATCCACTGGAAGCCGATAATATTGCCAAGAAAATTGGCGCTTTCACCGGCAAAGTCGGACAGAAAGTGGCATCTGATGTGTTCACCATGGTCGACGATGGAACCATTCCCAATGCCCGCGGAACCATCAATTTTGATGACGAAGGAACCCAGACCAAACGGAATGTACTGATTGAAAAAGGGGTGCTAAAAGGTTACATGAGTGATATTCTCAGCGCAAAACAGCTGGGAATGGAACGCACAGGCAATGGCCGCAGGGAGTCGTATCAATATATACCGATCCCCCGGATGACCAATACCTTTATCGATAAAGGCAGCAGCGATCCGGCAGAAATACTCTCTTCCACAAAAAAAGGTATCTATGTTCAGAGCCTGAGCGGTGGGAGCGTAAATCCGGTAACCGGAGTCTTTAACTTCACTTGCCGCGAAGCTTATATCATCGAAAACGGCAAGAAAACCGTTCCTATCAAGGGAGCAACGCTGATCGGTTCCTGCCTGCAGGTAATTTCCAATATAGATGCAGTGGGTAACGACCTCGATTTTGGTCCCGGAATCTGTGGAAAAGGCCAGAATGCTGAGGTTGATGCTGGAATGCCTACAGTGAGAATACGTGGTATAAATGTAGGCGGATCAAGAGCTTAGTAATTATCAATCTATTGAAAAATCAATCATGGACTATATAAAACTTATCAATTCATTGGTCTCAAAAGCTAAGGGTTTTGGTGCTGATGCTGCCGAGATCTACCTTGAAACCGGGCGTAACCTTTCGATTCAGGTGCAGGACGGAGAGATTGAAACCATCGAGGAGGCTTACTCCGCTGGTGTTGGTTTCAGGGTTATTGTTGAAGGGAAAATGGGTTTCAGTCATTGCAACGAACTGACAAATGATGCTCTTGAGGACACTTTTAAGCGGGCCGTAGCTTTTGCCAAACTAACCACTGCCGATCCTAACAATGTTCTGCCTGATAATAAGGATATTACTCAGGTGAATGGCCTCTACGATGCTGAAATTATCAAGGTTTCGATGGAAAAGAAAATTAAGATGGCCATCGATCTTGAAAAACTGGCGATGAAGGATCCCCGAATCACAAAAAGTTCTGGAGCATCCTATGGTGAAGGCATGGGCGAAGTTTACATTGCAAATACAAACGGTTTTTTAAAGGTTTATAAATCAACCGGATGTAGTATCGGGGTGAGTGTTGTCGCTGAAAAGGGAGAACAGAAAAACACCGGTGGGGAGTCTTGCTCAAGGAGGTACTTTGCAGATCTTAAGCCGTTAGGCGAAATCGCCGAAAAGGCTTCAAGAAAAGCGTGGGAACTTCTGGATCCAGTGATGATACCTACTCAAAAAGCTGCGGTGATTTTTGATCCTGATGTTGCCGGATCCATTTTTGGTGGGATACTGGCGGCCCTCAATGGGGAGCGGGTTTTACAGGGAGCAAGCTTTTTAAAGGATTATCTGGATAAACCTTTTGCATCTCCCCTGCTGACAATCGTTGATGATGCCACCCGTGACAGAGGCATGGCCAGCGCACCATTCGACGGTGAGGGTTTTCCGACCTGCAAACAGATACTGGTAGAGCAGGGCGTAGTAAAAGCATTCATCTATAATACTATCGTTGCCAAACGGGCCGGAAAAAAGAGCACCGGTAATGCTTCCCGGGGTGGATTCACCAGTCTGCCGGGTGTTGGAACGCATAACGTGATTGTCAGACCGGGTGAAAGTACTCCCGCACAAATAATTAAGGCGACCAATAAAGGATTGCTGCTTAAAGAAGTTACAGGATATGGAATTGACCCGGTTACCGGAAACTTCAGTGGCGGGGCTACAGGTTTCTGGATTGAAAATGGAGTGATCAAACACCCGGTTCAGGGAGTGACCATCGCCGGCAATGCGTTCGATATCATGAAGAATATCGATATGATGGGCAATGATCTCGACTATAACAGGGGAATGGCCGCTCCGACCTTCAGAGTTAAAGAAATGCAGATCGGAGGGAAGTAAACGGAAGACAAAAGACAAAAGACGGAAGACGGAAGACAGGGAGTTTGTCTTAGGAATCGAGCGTTTTTTGGTAACAATTGATTACCTGCCTGGTCAGGTTGTCCGGTGCAAAGCATTGATGGGCATATAAATAGCCGGTCTCGATCATTTTCTGACGGAACGTCTCGTCGGTCAGTATTTTTTCAATAGCTGCCGCTATTTCCTGCGGATCTTTGGGATTAACATAAAGTGATCCCGGACCACCAGCTTCTTTAAGCGATGAACCGGCTGATGTGATAACCGGTGTTTTACATAGCAATGCTTCTGTGACAGGGAGGCCAAATCCTTCATATAGAGAAGGATATATCAGCGCTTTAGCGTTTTGATATAGAGCTTGTAAATGATCATTTGCTGGAAGATTATCGATCCAGATTACTGATTTTCCCAATCCTGCCTGACGGGCGAAATGTTCGGCTTCCTGTTTGTATTTCCGGCCCTTGCCAACTACAACCAGTGGTATTTGTAAATCACGATTAACCCACGTCAGCGCTTCCAACACTTTTTTTAGATTTTTACGCGGCTCAACCGTACCGACCGATAGAAGGTAATCCGGGGGGATATTGAGCTGTTTAATGATCCTGTCAGTTTCGTGCTGCGGTTTTAATTTATAGAATGCCGGATTTAGCGCTTGGTAAATGACATCGATTTTTTCAGGATCGATATTGTAAAAACGGATGATATCTCTTTTAGTGTTCTCACTGATAGCAATGATTCTGTCGGAGTGACGACAGGCATACCGGAACTTGAAATCATATATTTTGCGGTCGATAAACGCGTAGGTCTCCGGATAAAACTTGAATATAAGATCATGAATGGTGACCACACTTTTTATTCCGGTTTTGTGAATATTCACCGGGATCTCATGGCTTAATCCATGATAAAGTTCAATACCGTCCTTTTTGAGTTGAGATTTTATCGAGAAACTTCTCCAAAGTCCTTTAAACAGCGCTTCGGAAATGCGGATATTGAGATCAGGATGATCCACAAACTCTTCAGTTACTTCATTATCCACTACTTTGGTGGAATATAGGTAATAGTCGTTATCGGGATAAAAATGATCCAGATTTCTTAATAATGTGCGGCTGTAATTTCCCAAACCGGTGAAATTGCAGAACAACCTTTTTGAATCAAATCCGATTTTCATATTGTAAATGTAAACAGGCAAATTGACTTCCACAAACACCCTTTTTTATTAGCTTTAAACCCTAAACTGAAGACGAGACATGGGTATAAAGAATCGTTTAGTCGTAATGAATTTCCTGCAGTTTTTTGTCTGGGGTTCATGGTTGATATCCTTAGGCGGGTATCTGGGTATCTCACTGCATTTTACTGGTGGTCAGATTGGTGGTATTTATGCTACCATGGGAATTGCCTCTCTGTTTATGCCGGGATTGCTGGGAATTGTCGCCGACCGTTGGGTAAATGCCGAAAAGGTATTGGGCATGTGTCATCTCATCGGGGCCTGTCTGCTGTTTTGGGCAGCCACGGCTAAAGACCCCGTTCTCATGTATTGGATCATGCTGCTGAACGCGATGGCTTATATGCCTACCATTGCTTTAAATAACGCTGTATCATATAGTGTGCTGGGGCAAAAGGGTTTTGATGTTGTTAAAGCCTTTCCGCCGATCAGGGTATGGGGTACCATCGGTTTTATCTGTGCCATGTGGGTAGTTGATTTGCTGGGCCTCTCGCAAAGTCCCCTGCAGCTATACATCAGTGCAGGTTCCGCAGTTTGCCTTGGTTTATACGCCTTCACGATGCCTGCCTGCCCTCCGGCAAAGGCCAAAAGGGATGGTTCGTGGGTTTCGGTATTTGGCCTGGATGCCTTTGTTTTGTTTAAACAACGCAAAATGGCGATCTTTTTTATTTTTGCCATGCTTCTGGGTGCGGCCCTTCAGATTACCAATACCTTCGGTGGACAATTCTTGCAGGAATTCAAGTCGATATCCAATTATTCCGGTTCATTCGCAGTAACACATCCCGGGCTGCTTATGTCGATTTCCCAGATATCCGAAACCCTGTTTATTTTATCAATACCATTCTTCCTGAAAAGGTTCGGCATTAAAAAAGTCATGCTGATCAGTATTTTCGGCTGGGTGCTCCGATTTGGCCTGTTTGGAGTTGGTAATCCCGGCGGCGGATTGGCTTTATTGGTTCTCTCGATGATTATCTACGGAATGGCTTTTGATTTCTTTAATATTTCAGGCTCCCTGTTTGTTGAAACTGAAGCCGATCCAAAGATCCGCGCCAGTGCACAAGGACTCTTCATGATCATGACCAATGGATTAGGTGCCTTTATTGGCGGTACAGGCAGCGGATGGGTGGTGGATCATTTCACAAGCAATGGAGTTAAAAACTGGCAGAATATCTGGTTTGTTTTTGCTGGATATGCATTGGTCTTAGGTTTGGTTTTTCTTATGGTTTTCAGGTATAAACATGATCCAAAAGCAATCAAAACACCTATCCATTGAATAATCTTTTGCTTAACTTTGCACTATAAGTATTTGTGATGAAACGGTTTATTGTTATCCTGTGCATTGCTATATCAGGACTTTCTCCTGTTCTTGGGCAAGGTTTTTACAAAAACATCAATGTTGCCGAAGCAGATAAAATGATTCGTGAGAATCAAAGCAATGAGGAGCTGATTATTCTTGATGTTCGCACCCCTGAGGAATTTTCGAAAGGGCATATTGAAGGAGCAATAAATATCGACTTTTGGAACCAGAATTTTGTCGACTCCATATCCACCCACAATATCAACCGGACCTACCTAATATACTGCACCAGCGGAGTTCGCAGCAATGGAGCAATGAATAAAATGCGTAAGCTGGGCTTCGTAAAACTTTATAATATGAAGGGCGGTATGTTCGGGTGGAAGGCTGCTAAAATGCCAATTGTGACGGGTGGCGCCGGGAAGTGAACAGTAAGCAGTCGGCAGTCGGCAGAAATGGCCTTCGGAGCATTGTCATCCCGGCGAAAGCCGGGACCCCGTCCTTTACCGCGAACCTTTGCAGGGGACTCCGTCCCTTTTTACCTCGGTGAATACTTGATTCTCCTACATCAGAATTCAACATTGGCCTTCGAATCTCATCATTGTTGCAACTCTCAGCTCTGTTTCATTTTTGAATAATTGCATAAAAGTATTCTGCGATTCTCATAATCCCACCAATGTATGCCGTTACCTTCGCAATAGCGGTACTGGTTGCAATCAGCACATCCATTGATCTTTGTCCAGTCCCTGTTCCTGAATGGCTGAAACTTGTTTTCCCAGATATCAGTAAAATCATCCTGGTAAATATTTCCCTGTACCAGAGTTCTGTCGATGTTCGGACAAGCAGAAATATCACCGTTGGCAAGGATAGATCCGATATGGATTCCCGCCCGGCAAAAGAAAAATCCCTCCCTTGCTTTATTCTCAAATTTTCCAATGTAAGATTCGCAACTAAAAGTGGCTTCCGGAAAAGAGACTGAATTTCGGTTCTGTTCAATAAACTGCAGCAACTGATAATATTGTTCGCCCGTTAAGTTAAAATCTTCAATATCAGCAGCCCGCCCAATCGGAGTGATGGTGAAAAGCCGCCATTTCCTGATTCCTGTTTCGGTAAGGATTTCCTGAATCCTGGGTAATAACCCAATATTCTTCTGATTTACACACGTCACCACATCGGCAGTCAGCCTGCCAGCTCTGGCAACCAATCGGATAGCTTCGATCGCTCTGCGATAACTATCGGGATTCACCCTTAACCAATTGTGCTGTTCAGCTGGTCCGTCGAGGCTGATAGTAATTGCACCCAAGCCTGCATTGATCAGCTCGTTCAGCCGACGGGGTTCCAGGAGGTAACCGTTTGTGACGAGGCTCCATCGAAATCCCTGAGCCCGAAGTTTTTTCCCTATATCCGCAAGATCATTACGCAGCAGTGGTTCACCTCCGGTCATAACGACGGTAATATCGCGTGGATGATGTTTCCTGCTGACCAGCTCAGTGACTTTGAGAAAATCTTTGGATGGCATGTCCGGAATGTCAGATCGTGTATTGCAATCAGAGCCGCAATGGAGGCACGAAAGGTTGCAGCGTAATGTGCATTCCCAAAACAAATATTGAAGCGGATGAATAGCCGTTTCATTTTTTCTGAACAACCGGAACCATTCCAGAAAAAATCGCTGTTGTAAAGATGGGGTTACTTGCAATAGTTTATTGCAGTTGAATGTCAAGGTTTAAAACTGTTTGACTGTCTTCAGTCAGGCTGGGCCTGATGATAGTGTCACGACTGGCATAGCGGGTGTCCCTTGGAGTTTTTGGATCTGAAAAGGTCAGATGATATTCACGCATCTTCTCGCAATACATCAAAAACATACCATCACTTCCGGTAAGGGTGTATTGGCCGTTCAAACCAACATCGACCCGGATGCCCGGCAGAACCGTTTTTGTGCTGGCAGAGGTGACTCTTCCTTTGATTACAACATCGAGACCAAAATCCTTAGGGGTTCCATAGCAAGCCTGAAAGGCAAACAGGATTCCCGACAAGCTGAAAACCCCGAAAACAGTACGAAGAAGTTTCCTTCTCCTGTAATACCGGTGGTAATTCGGATTATCCATAAGGTTTTTATTTTAAGCGCCTTATACAAAGATAATCACGAATGATATCTTATTACCGTTTGGTGAATTGTTTTTTTGCAGCCTCATCCGGCCAGGGTACCATCAATCCGGATTCCCTGATTTCAGGCATCTGTGCATTTTCGGATCGCAATTTATCGCCCAGAATTCCAGCTAATTTCAATGCAATGTCTGGCTTTTCTCCAATGAGGTTGTGTACTTCGCCGATGTCTGCAGCAATATTGAATAGCTCAAAATTCTGATCAGCATGATAATAGATTAATTTATAATCGCCCAATCGTATTGTGCTTGAGGCGCCGATTCCAGGTCCTGTTGGTCCCCACCAGTTTGGAAAATGCCAGATAAAAGCCCTGGAAGAGGCTGATACTGATTTGTAATCGGTATTTCTTGTTTTTAGAACCCTGCAAAAGCTTTCCCCATCGATTGGCTGAACGGCGCGGAAGCTTTTTATTCCTGCCATCTCCAAAATTGTCGGGAAGAAATCCTCAATAATCACTGGTTCGGCAGTAACGGCTGAAGGATGTGTGACACCCGGCCATTTAACAATCATGGGTTCTCGGATACCTCCTTCGTAGGCCGATCCCTTGCCACTGGCTAACGGACGGTTATGGATATTTGGCTGTCCTCCCCTGGCTGAAACGCTTAAACCCCCATTGTCGGACATGAATATTATTATTGTATTCTCGGTAAGATGTTTGCTTTCAAGGTAATCCATTAGGTCGCCCAAGCTTTTATCCATTGATTCCACCATCGAGGCGTAACGAATTTCGGGTTCCGGAAGGCCCGTTCCCTCATAATGACCGGCAAACCGGCTATCTCTTTCCAGTGGAGCATGAACAGCATAATGAGCCATATAAAGGAAGAAAGGTTTTCCGGTTGTACTTGCACTATCCAGGGCGATTTTTGCCTCCAGGGTAAGCGCTTCAGTCAGGTTGATATCTTTACCATGGTATTTCGATAGTCCGGGAACACCCCAGGTAAGTCCCTGAACAGTGTTTTCATCATAACCAAAATTTTTGAGGCCCTGATAGGTCTGGGGCGCACCGGCAGCATGGCCCGCAATATTGATGTTAAACCCAAGGTTGAGCGGATTGGCACCAGGCATTCCAATTGCACCCAAATGCGACTTGCCGCAGAGAATAGTGAAATAGCCATTCTCCTGAAGTATCCGGGGAAGCGGTGTGGCATATACCGACCTGGGCGTGGCTCGATCCTGCGAAAGTCCGCTGGTATTCCATTCCGGCAGAATTAGAGAGGGATGTTTATCCTCCTGACTTCCATTGGGCTGTAAAGTCCAGTTCGTCACACGGTGCCTGGCGGCATTCATTCCTGTCATCAGGCTAATCCGGCTAGGTGAGGAGACGGTACATGCATAAGCCTGGGTGAATTTAATTCCCTGACTGGCCAATCGCACCATATTTGGAGTCCTGTAACGCTCGTTAAACGGTGTTTTTTGGTTCCAGAAGGGTACGGAAGTATCCTGCCAACCCATATCATCCACCAGAAAAAGGATAATATTCGGTTGCCTGGGTTTTTGAGCTTCACCCGGCAGCAGCAGCCCGGGTAATAACAGGGGGATAGATAATATTGGTTTCATTAAGCCATTTTGAATGGGCTTAATTTAGGCAATTTCCTAATATGGGCTTGGCTGGCTGATGTAAAAAAACCGGTTGATCCTGGTATGATCCTTCCTCCGGCGCGCCTGCCATGGCTCGGATTTGGCCAGCAGGAAAAGTTTGATGATGGATTGGAATACCGGGTTAAAGATATTTGCTGAAAATGAGTTCTTCCTTTTTAGCATCTGATAATAGTCTTGAAGTGTATCCTGTTGGAAATGAAGGATATGTTCAAGAATATCTGAATCGATGTAATTTCCGCAATGGAAATTACGCTGGGCAAAAGCTTTCTCCGGTAGATTAAGTTTCCCTAATCCCATAACGTTGAAAGCGTTAGTCAGGAAATCGCGATAGGTTGTCCTGCAATTTTCGCCCCCTGACAGGTTGAACGTTTTACCGCGAAGGTCGGACTGATGATAGATTGCTTCAACAATGGCAAAACCGGTATCGCGTGAAGTGGCAATTTCCAGGCTGGTATCAAGCGGCATATGAAAAAAGAGCGGGTCGAGGTGCGTTTGAGGACCCATGATGGCTGATAACCGGAAGATCGTCCACTTAAGATTGCTTTTCCTGATGATCCGTTCAGCCAGGATTTTTGTTTCAGCATATTCGTCCCCGTCACTGGGCAACAGTGGATCTTCCACAGTAATCCACGGATTATATACTCTGTCGCCGTAAACCGAAATCGATGATGTATACAGAAAAAATGCTGATGGTGAGTTCTTTTCAATGGCTTCAACAAGTTTTCGTGTGCCTATGACATTTACCTTGTTGGCCAA
Source organism: uncultured Bacteroidota bacterium (assembly GCA_903851365.1). Lineage (GTDB taxonomy): Bacteria > Bacteroidota > Bacteroidia > Bacteroidales > UBA12481 > UBA12481. The sequence continues at coordinate 18,985 of CAINOB010000127.1, read as the reverse complement.
ATCTGGATTCTGGTCGGCCAAAGGTGGAATTACGGCTGCCAGATGAATGACAAAATCGACGTCAGCAGTGGCATTTTTTAGTATATCAGGATCGCCTAGATCTCCCAGAATAAGTTGAAAATCTTTACGGAAAGGTTTGAGTTTACGAAGTACTTCCGACCTGTTCCTGTCGAGCACTTTTACCTGATACCATTTTTTCTGCTGTTGCAGTTCTTTGAGAACTTCTATCCCTACCGATCCGGCTCCACCAGTGACCAAAACTCTGGTAATAGGTCTTGATTCACTTAATTCATTAATAGTCATAATTATATGTTTTCTATTGTTTCTCGATATAAGAAAGAGTGAAATAATCGTCTTTAACCGATGGATTGTATACCATGTCGGTCATGTTCATTTTACTAAAACGTCCGTTTTTAAGATTTCTGATTACCATTTCCGAAATGAAATATTTTCCTGTTTTCGCGTCCATCAGCTTGATGCCTGAGTAGGACATTTCTTTCCAGGGATTGCCTTCAGGATCCAGGAACAAGGTTTTGCGAGGCATGAAATCTTTTTGGCTGATCCAGGTGGTTTTTTCGGAAATACCATTTTCTGTTGCGATTTGCGAGTTGACCGGCTTAATCTTGATTTTCCAGCAGGATTCTTTATCAACAGTTTCGGCTCCAATCAATTCGTAGGTAAAATCGTCGGTATTTCCGACCGTCAAGTCGGCATTGGAGAATTCCGAACCCATAAAATTCTTGCTCTTTTCAGATGAAACAATTTTTCTGGATTTGCGAAGGGCAGGCATATAGATCCACATATTATCTTCCTTGCCTTCATTGTCCCAGATGAGGATTCCAGTGCCTTTAACATCTGCCGGAGATAAAAACAGAATGGCCCGCTTCTCGGTTCCATCCGGGAAAATCTTTGAAACCATGGTAGTCACTCTCAAACGTTGGTTTCCCTTGCCATCATTGATTTCTAAAGTGGTTTTTGATTCGAGCCCACTCAATTTCGACTGATCGCGGGATTTCTTCATGATATCCTTTGGATTCATGGGAGCCTGGGCCATAAGCGCACCTGATAAAACAGAGAAGAGAAGTATGATTATCGACTTTTTCATATTGATTTTTTTATTGTTTTTATTAAAAATGAAGGATGCCATATCAGTGTAAGTGCGGGGATGATAACCAGAGCCCCGATCAGGCAGGCGAAAATTGACACCACCATCATGATTCCAAAGAACCTGATTGGACTGAACGTGCTGAATATTAGTGGGGTAAACCCTACCATCACTGCCAGGGCATTGAATATTATTGCTTTTCCTGTGGTGTAAATAGTCTTGATAACTGCCCGGTGCGGCGATAAACCGGCAGTCATCTCATCACGCTGACGCCAAAGGAACTGAACGGTATAGTCCACCCCGCAACCGATCATCACAGAGGTTATCAGGGTAGTGGCCGGGTCGAAAGGTATTCCTCCCCATCCCATGATCCCAAAAAGCAGGGTACAGGCCATTCCCAGGGGCACCAGCACAATAAAGGCAGCAGTTCGTTTTCGGAAAATAAGTCCTACGAGGATACAAACAACCACCATGGCCAGAATAGTTGATCTCCATTGACCAGTTACCAGGCTGTTAGTCAGCTCGGCAGATATCAGTCCAACACCGCCGATCCTGGCAATAGCCGGATCATCTGCTGTTATTTTTCTTATAAATTCAGCCAGATGTAGGACGTTGCTACTATTGGCATCACTGATCCTGACCAGCACCTGGGCATTTTCATAATTAAAATCCACGAGTTGTTCAAAATCCGTTGGATCGCCGCTCATATTGTACAATTCAAGATACTGTGCAACACCTTCCCGGGTTGCCGGAATAGTGTTATATCCAGGATCAGTGGCATTGAGCATAGATTTGCTCATCAATCGGATAACCGATGCTACTGACATCACTTGGCCCACGCCTTTTTCTTTCTTTATCGCATCTTCATAATAAATCATACGGTTCAGAATCTTTGGATCTTTAATATCCCCGGAAAACTGAATCGAAATAGTCTGTGATCCACCAAAATGCTTATCAATAAGGTCGGAAGTGATCCTTACGGGATCCTTGGCATTGAAAAAATTCACTGTATTGCCTTCAACGGTGATTTTCACCACGCCGATCCCAACTATCAGCGTCACTAAGCCAGCAATTATGAGGACAGTTTTAGGCTTTCGGGATATGAGAACACCCGTACGGAAGAGGAAATGCTCGAAAGGTGTTATATGTGGCTTATTATTAGTGATACGGGGTTTTGAGCGTGGCAGTATCGAGAGCAGTGCCGGAATATAGGTCAGACTTAATAATAGTGCCCAGCTGATTCCAATGGCTGCAAGTATACCAACCTCCCTGGCTGGAACGATAATATGCGTGAGTAATGACAATACCCCGGCAATGGTAGTGAGTGCACATAGTAAAATTGGCCAGGTCAAGGCATTGGAAAGCTCCTTCATCAATATTGCCTGCTTTATGCCCGGATCGTGCCTGAGTATTTCGTGATATCGGTTAACCAGGTAGATCCCATAATTATTCCCGATGGCAATCATCATCACTGGCAGCAAAACGGTTACCAGCGCAAATTTCCACCCGATCAGGGGGATCAGGCCGATGGAAATCAGCATCGACATCAGGACCACAGATAAGGGAAGAATTACTCCTTTATAATCTCGGAACGAAACCGACAGCATAACCAGCATAAGGATTATCGACATCGGCAGAAGTAATTTCAGGTCCTTGAGAATATTTTCGGTGATCGACTGCTTGACAACCGGAAACCCGCCATAATGAATCTTTTCGACGCCTGGGTATCTGGCAACAATACTCTGCACTGAATCGAGAACCATTTTATTATCGCTGCCATTGCGAATCGTTCCAATTATTGCAGCCAGTTTGAAATCCTTTGAAATTACAGTGCCCATGACCAGCTCGTTTTCAGAAAGTTCTTTTCTGACAGCCTCTCTTTCTACAGCGCTATGAGGAATATCGGTAAGTGCCTGATTGACAACTAATGCACCATCAGTGCCTTTGATGGATTTCAGGTTGAATAAAGACAGGGTACGCTCAATCTGTGGCAGCCGGCTGAAATTTTGCTCTATGCCCTGCAACCTTTCGAGTGACGAATCTGCCAGGATATCATCATTCTCCATTATCAGCATGATCATATCACTCCCGCCGAAAATCTGTTCGATTTTATCCGTGTTGATTTTTGTGATCATGTCATCCGGAATCAATGCTTTAACATCCGGATCGATCTTGATTTTCGGAATCGCCAGCGCAAATCCAATGGTGATAATCCATGAGGTAATCACGATCGGCCATCTGAATCGGAATATGAAATGTGGTATATCCATCAGTTTCTATATCTGATTATGAGTTGTATATGATTAACACCTGGAAAAAGGTGGAAGACTATTCTATCGTAATCGGGGCGTTTTAGAAAGGGCTTAATATTATTGGCAAACCCAAAACCCTCCAATGGAATACCGATGATATTACTTTCCATCTGGCCAGAATTATTCTCATCGTCGAGGATGCACATGCCGTAATACCCAGGATAAAGGTCGGTTATTGAGGTTTTGATTTTGCCATAAGCAAGGGAATCCTTTTTAACCAGGTAGGTTTTTGCCGGGTGATAAGGATATTCCTTTTCGGCAGTATATACTGATATTCTGATTACGCCTTTGTGATTTCGGATATCAGTAATTTCAATATTGAGAGTTGATTTTTCCCTTTGTATTTGGAAAAAGAAAAAGATTATCGATAGGATTCCAACCGCCTTCATTGCTTAAAAAATCAAGCGGAATTCGAAAAATGGTCCGTTAAAAGCATTTTTTATCCAACTGAACCTGGTATAAGCATCGCCTTCGTAATACTGGTAACCTGCTGTTGCCAGTAATCCATCGGTCAGGTGCCAGGTAGCTTTGGGATAAATCAGGTACTCTCCGGTAGTGAAATTGTACAAACCTGAAATTTCCAGATCGAGGTTTTCGTGGAAGAGGGTCACTGAAGGCCGGAAAAGAATCGAATGGTTCCATTCATGGGTCTGGTCGTACAAGATCCGGTTATAGTAACCAATCTGGCTGGCAAGCATGGAGCCCAGCAATGGCCAGACCTCAGGATTTGATATCATTGCCGGATCAAAAGTCTGTGGCGGATCGGCTGGTAAAAAGTTCTGAACGACCTTGCCCATATAACCGGCTATAATTCTGACCGGGCCAAATTCACGGTCAACACTGAGTACCCACTGAATCTCGGAATTGGGAATCCACGCATCGAGATTGTCTCCTTTTTCAGGCATTTTCCAGGCAAATTCTCCCCGAAATCCAGTACCCAGAATCACCGTGGCAAAATCAGCTCCAAGGGTATGCTGACGAAATGGTACCTGGTTCAATTCGAGCTTGAAATCAGTAAAAGGCGGCGCGGGAAGCACGCCCGGAACAAGCACCGGTAATGGATCATATCCCTGGAACCAGCTAACAGATCCTTCAATTCCGGTAAAAATGAGGTCAGCCTTGCCGGCTACGGATGTTTTATCCCATTGAAAGCCAGGATGTGCAGGTGGGTTTATTGTGACGAAGGAGGGCATTTCCACCTGATCGAACCTGTAAACCGATGGGGTATACCAGGGTACCAGGTCGGCCTCGAGCTTCAGCCAGGTCAAAGGGTTGTACTGGCCTCGAATACGATAATTCCCTAATCGCATGTCATCGTGATCAGGCGATCTGACAAAATAATCCGAGGGTGTCAGGTTATCCGTCGGATTCCATCCATCGGCGCGGCCCCAGGGTGAGATCTGCTTGCCAATGCGAAAATCCACTTTGCCGAGATAAAGATCGATATAGGCTTCCCTGATATTTAATGTTGAAAAATCGCTGCCATATTCGCTTCCTGTGCGAAAACGGATATCCGTATAGGCCTGTCCATGGATACCGGCCTTTGCTTTAAGTTTCAGCGACGTCTCGCTGTACAAGCTCTTCAGTGTGGGAGCGTTTTTATCAATGACTCCAACAAACCCGTCAGCACGGGTATAACCGGATATCGTCAGTTCCTGGCTTCGGAGCTGTAGACAGGTACCGGCAAGTATCAAAAGGAAAAATATCTTCTTCATGACCTTGTTTTTCTACAAATGTACAGGGCCATGGAAAGGCAATCGCCCTGATAGAGCGGCCTATGAAATCAGGACGTGCAAGCTAAGTGGTTTGTACTCTCAACGGATTGTTAATCAGTCGGGACGACCTAAAGATTGAAGATATTCGGAAGGAGTAAAATTTGTGATACGCTTGAATACAGAGTTAAAGGTCGACTTTGAATTGAATCCGCATTCAAAAGCAATGGCGAGAAAAGTATAATCTTTGTACTTCGGATTTACGACCATTTCCATGAATTTTTTTACCCGAAGCTCATTAATGTAAGCATAGAAGTTTTTGCCCAATTCAGTGTTCAATGCCTGTGTGAGGTGATGCTTTGGTATCTGCAGTTCTGCTGAAACTTCAGCTATGGAGAGCTCCGGATTAAGGAAAAGTTTTTTGCTGACCATCAGTTCATCCATTGATTCGATCAGGTGTTTAAGGTCATTACTCCGTAACCCTGATTTTGCATACTTGGCAGATTGTCCAGATCCGTTACCATTGCCATTGCCATTACCATTGCCATTTTCAAGGGGGATGCTGGCATGCACAGTTTTTGAAAATATGGATGCCTGCCTGTTTCCATAAAAGCTGAAAGCGAAGGAAAACAAGGTAAGACCGGTGAAACTGAAAATTTTCGGATCAAAAGGCAGGTGAATCACCAACATTTGAATTCCGGCTGATAGGAAAGTGAGAAGGTAGGAAGCATAAACGGTTATCGAGACAAACAGGAGCCAGGTAAGAGTTATTTTGCTTGAACTGTAGGAGAATTCTTCACGGATTGCCTTTCTGTGGCGCGTTAATAACACATAAACAATGATGCTGTAAGTTGAAAATGAAGCAAATATCAGGAGCTCATAAACCACCTTTGCCAATCGACTCGGGTGTGCCCAGATGGGTAAGGAGCCATTGTCTTCAGGACTGGTACGGAACAGAAAAGCCAAGCCAAGGAAGAACAGAAAGGGCACAAAATGAACCATTTCTGACCACCGGAACTTTGGCTCTTCCGAGATCAGTGTTTTAACGTATAAATATAGCAGAGGTCCATAAACCAGCGGAATCACCAGGAAGGGGATCTCATAAGGCAAATGGTCGAGCCAGGTGAGTTTTACAAGGGCCAGAATCATTTCAATGGCTATAATAAATAACCAGGATGCCAGATAACGGTCGGGCAGGATCTGAGGTTTTCTGGTTGCTATGACAATACCCGCGAGCAGGGATTGGGTGATACCAATATAAAGAACCGGTTCAAGCATTAATTCGCAGCGATTGTGTCTATTGCAAAGGTACTTTTTTGGAATGATCTGAAACGCTATATTTATCGGAACATTGAATGATAAAACCTTAAAATAATTGGCACACCATCATGCAATAAAATCAGGATACAGCCAGCTGGCCGATCGCCTGAACAGGTTTCCGCAGGGTGCTCCTCCTTCAGAATCACTTTTTAAGATTCTGTGCATGCTTTTCAGTGAGAAGGAGGCCCAGTTGGTTTCGCTTTTGCCGATTAAGCCGTTTACAGCTGAAGTGGCAAGCAAAGCGTGGAAAATGGATATGAACCACACGAAGAATATGCTCGATGCGCTATCATCCAAAGCCATTCTCGTTGATGTGGACCGAAACGGTGAATCGGTATATACATTGCCTCCTCCAATGGCTGGTTTTTTTGAGTTTTCGATGATGCGGTTAAGAACGGATGTAAATCAGAAAGTTTTAGGAGAGCTGTTTTATCAATATCTTAATGTTGAAGAGGATTTTATAAAAGCCTTATTCACGCAGGGAGAAACACAGCTTGGCCGGACCTTCGTCAATGAATCGGCACTGTCGGAAGAGAATGCTTTGCATGTCCTTGATTATGAGAGGGCTTCCGAGGTCATGAAGACTGCCTCGCACCGTGGGGTCGGCCTGTGTTATTGCAGGCATAAGATGGAGCATCTTGGAAAAAACTGCAATGCCCCGATGGATATTTGCATGACATTTAATGATTCGGCTGAATCCCTGACCAAAAATGGATATGCACGGTCGATCGATGTTTCTGAGGGTTTGGAATTGCTGCAAAAGGCTTATGAAAATAACCTGGTGCAGTTTGGGGAAAATGTGAGACAAAAGGTCAACTTTATATGCAACTGCTGTGGATGCTGCTGCGAGGCTATGATTGCTTCACGCAAGTATGCCATTCTGAATCCGGTACATACCACAAATTTCCTTCCAGCAATTAATGAAAATACTTGCACCGGTTGCGGTAAATGTGCTGAAGTTTGTCCGGTGGAAGCGATGACTATGGTATCGGCAAACGATTCTCAAAAGCCAAAGAAGAAGAAAGCCCGTCTGAACGAAGATATTTGCCTGGGGTGTGCTGTTTGTGTAAGAGTTTGCACTCCTAAAAGCATTAGTTTATTATCGAGAGAAAAGCGGGTGATCACTCCTCTCAACGGTGCTCATAAAGCCGTGATCATGGCTATTGAACGGGGGAAACTTCAGAACCTGATTTTCGATAATCAGGTGCTCTGGAGTCACCGTGCACTGGCAGCTTTGTTCGGGGTGATCCTGAAACTGCCTCCTGTAAAACAGGTCATGGCGAGTACACAAATCAAATCAAGATATCTGGAAACACTTACTCAAATAAAAAACTATTAAAATGCCGCAAACTGAACCAACTTATCCGAAAACCAGGGAGATTCTTTATCCCTTGTTCCTGGTGAATTTTGTTTTTTTTATGCTTGGATTCATCTGGAATATCAATAACGTTCTGGTTGGTATATTTAAGGAGACGTTTGATTTGAACAACTTCAAAACCTCTCTCCTTACCTCGGTTTCTTTTTTCGCATTTTTTGTATTGTCTTATCCGGCAAAACTGATTATCGATAAGTATAAAACTATCAATTCCATTGTGTTGGGCGGTGTTGTTGCCGGATTGGGTCTGCTGATTTTCATTCCCGCAGCGCTGATGCTTTCTTATACATTATTCCTGGTTGGGACCTTTGTCACCTTCTCCGGAGTTACTTTTCTGCAAATAACATGTAATCCATATGTCAGGGCATTGGGTGTTCCATCGCGTGCAGCCAGCAGGATCAACCTTTCGCAGGGCCTTGGCGGGGTGGGGGCTTTCCTAACTGCCTATATTGCCGGAGGGTTTATTCTTAAATTGTTTGCCAAGGATCCATTTCAGGGGATTGTATGGTTTTACCTGATCATGGGACTGATTTTCATTGCCCTGGCGGTGCTGGTCAAGTTCGCAAAGATGCCTGCCAATCCTACTGATGATGAGAATCATGGGGCATCTGACGGAGCCCTGATAAAATCTAAAAACAGCGCCTGGGGATTCCGCCATTTCCGTATCGGGTTTATTGTCCTGCTGCTGTACATGGGAGCTGAAGCTATTCTGTATCAGCTTATGACACCCTATTTTATGGAAGAAGTAGCGTTAACAAAGGCCAAGGCAGTGGATATTTCCGGATTGCTTTTTCTTGGCCTGATGACAGGCCGGCTTTTGGGTGCCGGAATCCTGATCAAAGTTAATCCCGGAAGGCTGGTCGGATGGTTTGCCTCGCTGGCGGGACTGTTGATTGTAATATCGATGCTATCAAGCGGATATGTAGCAATTTATTCCATCGTTATAACTGGCTTTTTTATCTCTGTTATGTTCGCCACCATTTTCTCATTGGCAATCGAAGGCATGGGGCGGTTTACGAATGAGGCATCATCATTTCTTATCATGGCAATCTCAGGAGGATTTTTCATCCCCTTACTTTTTGGGCTGGTTGCCGACAGTTTCAGCCTGAAAACATCTTTGATCGTTGTACTGATCCCCTTGCTGCTGGCAGCCTGGTATGGCTTTTTCGGAGCGAAACGGAAGGAGATTCTGTAATATCAATAGCCCACGGTTTTAACCGGGGAATCAAATTATCAATAGCTGTCGGTTTACCCGGGATTTTTTCGGTTCGTAATTGAAAATCCGTAAACCCGCAGAAATTCATTGAATTCATTCTCGAATGTTCTCCCCTGATGATGAACATCCTGATTCCGAATATATTCTCTAACTCTTATTAATTGAGATTCGCTCACCGATCCTGCGAAAAACTCCTGCTGCACAAAAAATTGCATGATAATAGTTTTTGCTGATTGATCCAATGTGACGATTCTCCCTTGATTAATTTGACTGCTTGTTGAATAGTCTGATCCTGTTTCAGAGATATTAGACCATGAAAATGATCGAAATGGCAATTAATGAAATCGAGAAAAATATCATTTTTCTCTGCATTCGACCGGATATGTTCGAGGAGTAATGGTCGAATATTCGCTGTCAACAGAGGCTGTCTGTTTTTAACACCCCATACCAGATGGATCATGATTTTTGAATAAGACATAATTAGGCATTTTAGAATGTAGATGCTTAATTACTGATGCAATGGAAAAATTGGGTGAGAAATTTTGCATTAATATCCATAGAATATTATGAATCAATGATATTAATACGCCGGATAAATCCGGCGCCTATTGATAGGAGCCTGGGCTGAACCTAAAGCTATTTCACTCCGATCTTGCTCAGCAGCCTGATATCTTTGAGGTTGCTGTAATCGTATTGATAAAGACCATCGTCACCGATCATGACTAATAGTCCTTTGATTGGGATGACGTCATATGCCTGTATGTCAGGGAACTGAGCTAATAGATTTTTACTTATTGCAAGCGGATCGGATGCATCAAAGACCTTTAACCCGGCATCACCATCACAAATGAAAAGGGTATGATTATCGACGCCCAGGCCGTACGGTTCTTCCATCGGATAGGTTTTGAGTTCTACAGGTTTGGTGATATCTGCGATGGACACAACCACCAGCTGGCTAACATTGTTGCCGCATGCATTACCTCCGCGGAGCGTGATATATGCGTAATTGCCGCTCACAACCACCGGATCGCAACCTGTCATATGCCAGAAATCGCAGATGTAAAGGGGTGAGTTCGGGATGGAGATGTCGTAAATCCTCATGCCGCTCTGCGATCCCAGAAACATTTTGTCACCTACAGTAAAAAGGGTTTGAATGCTCCAGCCAGCATTGAAATCTTTTTTTAATACTGGCGCAGCAGGCACGGTGATCGAAAAGATATGCAAGTTGGTATTATCGATGGCAAAAAGAGTGTTTTGATAAATGCCGAACCGTGCCATGGAACCACCGATTCCCACGCCATTCGGACTTACTCCCGAAGTTCCGCCTCCGGTTGCGACATCAGCAGTCTTGTTAAATCCGCCATTATAATATGTCGGATAATAGGTGGTAGTGATTTCCTGCTTAACCTCCTTGATTTCCCAACTGGTAACCACGCCTTTTGTTTCATCGATCACCGCAAGTGGATATTTGTCATCATAAGGCGGCAAGGTGTATGGGAGCACATTCTGTACCCGACCAACTTCCCTGATTGCAGCCAAATCTGCAATATCCAGTGCAACTATATCAACATAACTGTCAGCATAGAGAATATTCCCCTTGATGGCAATGTCGGCATTACCGGGTAATTCAATGTAAGTCAGATTTATCGGGTTGCTGGGATTTGTATTGTCGAAAATGTGTATCCCTTTCATCTCCTCAACTATGAAGATATATTGGTCCTTGAAATAGATTTTCCCCGGATTAACCAGGTCGGTTGCAGCTGATTGTTTAACTGCCACCCGTAGATCAGTATAGGTCATGTATTTCGGGCTGTTGGCAACAAATATCTCTGTGAACTTATCCTTGCAACCAGTGGTCAACCCTGCCAGGATCAGCATAATATAAATGACAATTTTTTTCATCTCGATAGATTTTATTTTCCTTACCTGAAAATGATACCCAATTTTACAGACAGCCTGTTGTAATCAATCAGTAGTTTTCTTTGATCGCCAGCTGCAAAGTACAAGCGCTCGACACGATAGCCAACAGAAAAGATGATGCCGAAATTTTCGCCGAACATGTTCCTGATACCGAAGCCCGGATTCAGCAGCCAGCCACCTTTCGCTTTGTAAGATTCATAATTAGGGTATGGCCAGTAAACGTCGGAGGTATATCCCGATTGGTAGGAAGTCTCACCATCCAGAGCAAGGGCATATCCTCCATAGAAACTAAAGAAAGGAGAAAACGCGGTTTTGCGAACATAATACCGGGCATCCAGAACGATGGGCATATAACTTCCCGATGGGAATTCTACTCCGACACCCAAGCCCAGGGACAGTTGATCTGTAATATGATAACCGTTGGTGGTCATGAAGGAAAAGGGGGCAGGATGACTATTTTGGGTTGAGCCGATTAAGAGCCCCATATCCGTAACATTGAAATATCCGGTAAATGCCTGACCCTTTTTTTCAGGAGAGGGAGCAATCATAAGAGTCTGCCCGCTGATGCTGATCAGGCCGGTGAGCAGAATAATCAGAGTTAGTATTCTTTTCATAGTTAGTATGTTAGTCCCCAGAGTGAAGTCTGGGGTTAGTCAGAAATCCCTTTTTTCTTAATTTATCGGCCCCGAGCCGATGAGTTCATCGTCATAATGCCAAACTGCAAATTGCCCGGGCACTACGGCCCGCTGGGGTTCATCGAATAATAGGTAAATTCCTTCAGGTTCGCATATTACCTGAGCCTTTTGAAGGCCCTGCCGATAGCGGATACGAGAAAGGCATTCTTTTGATTCTCCGGGCCGGAGAGTGAGATCTGGTCTGATCCAGTGAACTTCTTCCTTGTTCACAAGAAGAGCTCTTTTAAATAACAGAGGATGGTCCTGGCCCTGACCCACATAGATTATGTTATTGATTACGTCGGTGCCGATAATAAACAGGGGTTCTTCTTTGCCACCGATGTTAAGGCCTTTTCTCTGGCCAATAGTATAAAAATGAGCGCCCTGGTGTTCACCTATCCGGGTTCCCATTTCAGGTGTAAGCATTAATGCTTTAGCGAGCTCCTGAACAGTTTGACCGTGAGCGGGTATTTGAAAGTTTTTTGGTATTTCGATAATCTGGCCTTTTTTTGCGGCCAGTTTTTGTTGCAGAAATACCGGGAGGTCTACTTTACCAACAAAACATATCCCCTGCGAATCTTTTCTATCAGCGTTGGCCAGACCTTGTTCACGGGCAATTTCCCGAACTTCGGGTTTTGTAATCTCCCCAAGCGGAAACATGGCATAACTCAATTGTTTCTGGCTCAGCTGACAAAGGAAATAGCTCTGGTCCTTATTTTTATCCAGTCCCCCCATCAGCCTGTATATCCTGTTACTGCCAGATTCAAAGGAATCAACTCGGGCATAATGACCAGTTGCCACTTTTTCAGCACCCAATTTCAATGCTTCCTCGACAAATGCATCGAATTTGATTTCGCGATTGCAAAGGACATCCGGATTGGGGGTGCGACCTGCTTCATACTCGCGAAACAGGTAATCGACTACCCGTTCCCGGTATTGCTCGCTTAAATCGACTTCATGAAATGGTATCCCGATTTTTTTTGCAACCATTTCTGCAAAAAGGACGTCATCCTCATAGGAACATTCGGCTGAAATCAGGCCGGTAGTATCGTGCCAGTTCCTCATAAACAGGCCGACCACATCGTAGCCTTGCTGTTTAAGAAGCCAGGCAGCAACACCTGAATCCACACCGCCTGATATACCAACGACAATACGTTGTTTCATGCTGCAAAGATATGCAAAAACAGTGCCGCGACTATCGGAACCTTACATAACAGTGCTCATCGGCCAACTGTCCATTTTTAATCACTGAATTCTTGTGGATGGCTTCCAGGTGGAATCCGCATTTTTGCAATACGCGGGCTGAAGCCGGATTAAAAGAAAACAGATTTGCATAAATCCTGAGAATATCGGGATAATTCGTAAAAACATGATCCACAAGGAGTACAACAGCTTCTGAAACTATGCCCCGGCCCCAGTACTGTTCAGAGAGCCAGTAGCCCAGTTCGCCATTTTTGCGATATACATCCTCTTTAAATGAAATTCCGATTCCGCCAACAGCCTCGCCATCAGTCTCGATAGCTAAAAACAGATTTGATTTCAGGTCCATCGCCATTTTCAGCCAATCACGACCTGCCTGTTCGGTATAGGGCCTTGGGAACCCATCACGGAGGTTTATCCAAATATTGAAATTATCGGCATGCCTGACGAGGGAATGCAGGTCATCTTCGCGCCATGGACGAAGTGTTATCCTATTCGAGGTAAGTGTAACCATATAAGCCTGAGCGGTAAGTGGAAAGAAATTCCTTTCCTTCCTCAGCGGTGATAGTACCTGCTTTGACAGATGACGTCACCCAGGTTTCAACGGTTCTTACCATTTTCTTAGGGTTATACTGAACATAATCGAGAACTTCAGCAACTGTTTCACCATCGATGATCTGGTCGATGGAGTATTCTTTGCCGTCGACTGAAACGTGTACCGCATTGGTATCACCAAACAAATTATGAAGGTCACCCAAAATTTCCTGATAGGCACCAACCAGAAAAACCCCGATATAATAAGGTTCCTTGGAGTTCAGAGAGTGCACGGGTAGGTAGTGCGATAAATTCCGGGTCGAAATAAAATTATCGATCTTTCCATCGGAGTCGCAGGTTATATCCTGCAAAGTGGCTGACCTGTCAGGTTTCTCATCCAGCCGGTGGATGGGGATAATTGGAAAAATCTGGTCAACAGCCCAGGAATCCGGGAGCGATTGAAAGAGTGAAAAATTACAGAAGTATTTGTCAGATAGCAGTTTAGGTAGATTTAATAATTCTTCCGGGATATGTTTAAGTTCGTTGGTCATCTGATAGATCTCTTTAGCTATCGACCAGAACAAACGTTCAATCTGAGCTCTGGTTTTCAGATCGAGCAACCCAAGGCTGAAGCGATCTAGGGCCTCTTCTCGGATTTGCTGAGCATCGTGCCAGGTTTCCAGCATACTCAGCTGATTGAGTGTTTCCCAGGATGAATACAATTCCCGGACAAGTTCATGGTCATCAGGCCCAACCTCTTCATTATCATCCCAGGCAGGTGTGGTTGTAGCTTCAAGAACCTCAAAGATCAGTACCGAATGGTGAGCTGTTAGCGACCGACCGGATTCGGTGATAATATTGGGGTGGGGTATACCATTTTTATTACTGGCATCGACCATGGCAAATGTGGCATCATTCACATATTCCTGGATGCTGTAGTTAACACTGCTTTCGCTGTTCGATGAACGTGTTCCATCGTAATCGACTCCCAAACCACCGCCGATATCCACAAATTCAACTTTAAAGCCTCTGGAATGAAGTTGAATATAGAATTGCGAAGCTTCTCTGAGGGCTAATTTTATCCTGCGGATTTTTGTAACCTGGCTACCGATATGGAAATGCACGAGTTTCAGGCAATCCTGCATATCCCTTTTTTCCAGGTATTCAAGGGCTTCCAGCAATTCACTGGATGTGAGGCCGAATTTACTGACGTCACCTCCTGAATCTTCCCATTTTCCGCTGCCCGAGCTCGCCAGTTTAACGCGGATGCCGATATTCGGCTTTATTTTATGCTGCTTCGCAATCTTGGTGATCAGCTTCAGTTCATTGAGTTTTTCAACAACAATATAAATGCGTTTCCCCATCTTTTGAGCCAGAAGGGCCAGCTCAATATAGTCTTCATCTTTATATCCATTACAGATAATGATTGAATCCGTATCGGTATTGATTGCGATAACAGCATGAAGCTCTGGCTTGGAGCCTGCTTCGAGACCGATATTAAATTTCTTACCGTGATTTACGATTTCCTCAACAACCGGGCGCATCTGATTGACCTTGATCGGATAGATGATAAAGTTCTGAGCCTTGTACTCATACTCCTCTGCCGCCACCTTAAAGCAACTCGACATGATTTCAATCCGGTCATCAAGAATATCAGGGAACCTTATCAGCATAGGCGCAGAAACATCGCGCAGCTGAAGCTCTTCGACAAGTTCCAGCAAGTCGACCTGTACGCCATTGGTTTTAGGAGTTACAACAACATGCCCTTTTTCGTTGATCGAAAAATAGTTGATCCCCCAACCGTTGATGTTGTAGAGCTCAGCAGAATCTTCAGTTCGCCATCTTCTCATGCTGTTGATACTTCAATTGTTTAGCCGGCTAATTTACATAATTTACTCATTTACTGAATAGCCTGGTCGTGCAATTGGGTCCGGCACTTGAAACAAAGGCTCGAACTCTTTTGGTCAATATCCTCAACATAAGTACTGGAACCCATCACACATGCGGGAACATGGCAATGGATCAATCCAAAAGTGTGGCCAAGTTCATGAATAACTTCTTTTTCAAATCTCTCTAATAGCGATTCATCAACTTCTTTGAGGCCATATCGTTCATTACTAAGCCGGTAAATCGATGCAATGGCAGAACGGCCTCCAAGGAAAGCCTGGCCGAAAATATAGGTCAGGATCGGTATAAAAAGATCTACATAAAACAAACCAAAGGTTTTAACAGAGTCGATGGCATATTGTTTTTCCACCTCCCTTAAAATCATGTTACCATTATATTGTCTGCGGGTGGCATCATAAAACTCGCTCAGATCGAGATGTCCCTCCCTGATATGCACAGGCAGAGCAAATTCCCGTGTCACAGATTCGGCAATCTTCTCGAGAAAATCATGCTCGAAATAGCCAAAGGAAATTATTGCTATGCCTTGTTCATTCATTAATAAATAACCCTGATTAGATTATTTAATGGACTATTCCAGAGGCTTTAGATTGTATTTTCTGATTTTGTTGTAAAGAGTTACCCTGTCCACTTTCAGGGCCCTGGCTGTTTGCGAGATATTCCATTCATGATTGATAAGCGTTTGCAGAATGTGGTTTTTTTCCATGTCATCCAGACTTTCGAAAGTGCTCACAACCATGTTCTTTTGCAAAGGCAGGTCTTTTAGGGTGATCTTTTTCCCATTTCCTACTACAATGGCACGCTCAACCATGTTCTCCAGTTCTCTTATGTTGCCGGGGAAATCAAATTCCTGTAACCTTTTTAAGGCGGATGGTTCAATGCTTACAGGAAGTCTGTTCATCGAAGTGCAATATTTTTTTATAAAGTAGTCCACCAGAAGCGGAATGTCCTCGATTCTTTCGCGCAAGGGCGGTATCTGGATATTTACCACATTCAACCGGTAATATAAATCCTCACGAAAGGTTCCGTTTTCTACCATATTTTTAAGATCCCGGTTGGTGGCACAAATGACCCTGAAATCGGATGTAATCTCCTTATTTCCACCTACCCGGATAAAGCTTTTAGATTCAAGCACCCGAAGCAGCTCGACCTGCATTTTCGAAGATATTGTAGCAATCTCATCGAGAAAAATAGTTCCGCCATCAGCCATTTCAAAACGGCCTTTCCTGTTATACATCGCCCCTGTAAAAGCGCCTTTTTCATGGCCGAAAAGTTCGCTTTCCAGCAAGCTTTCAGTTAATGCACCGCAATGCACACTCACCAAAGGGAAAAACCTGCGCGTGGAGTTGGAATGGATGGCTCTGGCAATCAATTCTTTTCCTGTACCGCTCTCACCGGTAATAATCACAGACGAATTTGACTGGGCAACGCTCTCAACTTCTTTTAATACATTTTGCATTGCCGCACTGTTGCCAATCAGATCTTCAATATTCTCAAGTGAAACAACCCTCTCTTTCAATGCTTCGTTTTCTTCGGAAAGGGAGATTTGCTTTGATGCATTTCTGATCAGGTGCGAAAGGTCATCCGGATCAAACGGCTTGGTGACATAATCAAATGCCCCATCCTTAAGCGCTTGAACAGCAGTGTCAACCGTTGCAAATGCAGTCATAACAATAACGATGGAATCCTTTCGAAGTGA
The DNA here is from genome assembly GCA_903851365.1 of uncultured Bacteroidota bacterium. Classification (GTDB taxonomy): domain Bacteria; phylum Bacteroidota; class Bacteroidia; order Bacteroidales; family UBA12481; genus UBA12481. The sequence continues at coordinate 2,013 of CAINOB010000127.1, read as the reverse complement.
CTTTATACGCCTGAGCATTTCCAGCCCATCCATACCAGGCATCTTGATATCCGCCAAAATAATATCGAAGGAATCGGATTCAATCATCGTCAGTGCCACTTTGGCATTTTCAGCACATTCCACGCGATAGCCATCCTCGATGAACCAGTTATATAGTGAATCTCTGACGGATGGTTCATCGTCAACTATCAAAATTGAGATTTTCTTTGCCATCGTATTATTCTTCGTTTGTTATCAAAGGCAGGACAATTGAAATAATAGTTCCTTTTCCTGGCTCAGATTTTATTTCAATCCTGCCATTGTGACTCTGTATAATTCCATGTACAATCGAAAGACCCAGACCAATGCCGGCGCCATTTCTTTTTGTGGTAAAGAAGGGTTCGAAAATATGGGGGAGATCTTCGGGAGATATCCCGGAACCATTATCACAAATTTCAATCTTAATCGAATCTTCATCTGGATTTGACGCCCTCAGGATTATTTCCCCACCTTCAGTAACAGCCTCAGAGGCATTCACCAGCATCGCTAACATGGCCTGCTTGATTTGATTTGGACTGCACCAGATCAGGTCAGAAGTTGCATTGAGATCGGTTAATAGATTGATATTGGCAATATTAATCGGATGAGACATCAATTGATAGGTATCCATGAGAATTTCCTGCACATGCCTGGTTTCAAAATCATCCTGGTCTTTACGCGAAAAATCAAGCAGCCCCTTTACGATATCTCCGCAACGCTTGGTTTCATCTTCTATCAACTTCAAATGCTGTAAGATAGATTCCTTTTTGGAGGGTTCGATATTTTCGGTAACCAGTTTTTTATGCACCAGCTTGGTGTAAACTAAAATGCCCGAAAGTGGGTTATTAATCTCATGGGCGACAGATGACGATAATTTCCCAAGTGATGCAATCCTTTCTATATTAATAAGCTCATTCTGAACTTCACCCAGTTCTTCTGATTTCTTCTGTACCTTGTATTCAAGCTGCTTCGACCAGTTTTGCAATTCAGTAGTAGCAGTCTGAAGATTATCAAGCATATGATTGAAAGCGTACGAAAGCATCCTGATGTCATCAAGTTCGTTGGGACTGATGTCGAGTCGCGCCGTATTGTCACCGGTAGCTACTGCCTGGCTTGCCTTCATAATGGCGTTGAGGGGATTCTTGATATTTCTCCTGGTAAACAAAACAAGGAAGAGGGCGAGGAACAAGGTGATCAATGCTGCCAGCAAAAAGAATTCGGTCGATGATTTCTGAACAGCAGCATCGACTTCAGCAAGCGGCATTTTAATAAACAGGGAACCTAAAACTTCATCACTCGCATGGTGTGCATGGCAGGCAGCAGTATTGTAACAGGAAGGCTCATTGAGGATGGGGGTTCTGATTAGCAAATGCCGCGAATTGTTATCCGTCTTGCTCATCAGGCATTCACTGTGACTTTGAATGATTCGGTACGATTTTTCCTTTGCCGGAAACATAGTCCTGATGTTCGTATGGCAATTTTTGCAGTTCGGGTCGATATGACCCTCCTTATTTTCAGAAAACGATGAATAAGCCAGGTTGTCCTGATTGTCGTACATGTTAACGTCATCAATCCCGGGCATTGTATTTATCACATCCAGAGTGTTTTGCAGCGCACTTCGATTGTTTTCAAGCATCGAATGGTACAAGGCCCCCTCCACGATCGACCCAATATTACTTCCATTCTGGTGAATAACGGTATTGATATAACCATCATTAACCGACCTGAAAATAATGTTGCTGGAAATGAGCAGGAATATTGACATTAAACCGATAACCAGGACAACACGGCTATAAATTGAAGAACGGAATTTCAGATATCTTTTTCTTAATGAAGGCCCTTGGTTTGTGTTTTTATGTTTGGTTAGACTGAGCATGAATATCTCCCTTTGCTGACTATGCTCGTAAATTTAAGCATTTAGGGCTAAAAAGTGTTGAATTATTCAATAATTCAATCCATCGTGTTCAAGAAATCCTTCTGGAATGCATTCCACAT
>CAINOB010000126.1 GCA_903851365.1 uncultured Bacteroidota bacterium | reverse complement strand
TCCGGGGCAGGCTCTTTTGCCCTAAAAATCCCTACTTTTGCAACCAACTAATAAAATTGATTATGGTTCGCGTTCGCTTTGCTCCTTCGCCCACCGGCCCCCTCCACATGGGTGGGGTACGTACTGCTTTATTTAATTATCTGTTTGCCCGTAAAAATCAGGGAACCATGATTTTACGAATCGAGGACACTGATCAGGGCCGTTTTGTGCCGGGTGCCGAGGAGTATATTATGGAGTCGCTGGCATGGTGCGGAATCGAGATCGATGAGGGAATCAAGGAGGGCGGAAAGTTCGGTCCGTACAGGCAATCCGACAGGAAAGCCATCTATAGGCAATATTCTGATCAGCTGATCGAGAGTGGGTGGGCGTACTATGCGTTTGATACGCCGGAAGAGCTGGATCGGATAAGGCAAGAGGGCATGAAGGCAGAAGGGCAAGAAGGAAAGGAAAAGGAGGAAAAGTCAGAAAGACAAGCGTTTGCGTATGATACGGTGACCCGGATGAGCCTAAGGAATTCGCTGACATTGCCGGCTGAGGAGGTTAGGAGTTTATTAGCATCGGGAGCCAGTTTTGTAGTCCGGTTTAAGATGCCTGAGAATCATGAAATTATCATGCAGGATATTATCCGGGGTGAGGTTCGGGTATCGACCACTACGATTGATGATAAGGTGTTGTTTAAGTCGGACGGGATGCCCACCTATCACCTGGCCAACGTTGTGGATGATCACCTGATGGAGATCACCCACGTAATCCGCGGTGAGGAGTGGCTGCCTTCGCTGCCACTTCATGTGATGTTATATAAGGCTTTTGGCTGGACCGATACCATGCCGCAGTTTGCGCATCTGCCTTTGATCCTGAAGCCAAGCGGCAATGGCAAATTGAGCAAGCGTGATGGTGACAAGCTTGGTTTTCCGGTGTTCCCGATCAACTGGAACAATCCCGAAACCAACGAAGTATATAGTGGTTATCGCGAGGCAGGTTATTTTGATGATGCATTTGTAAACATCCTTGCATTGCTTGGATGGAACGACGGTACAGATAAGGAAATCTATTCGATGGATGAGCTCATTGAAGCATTCAGCCTGGAGCGTGTGGGCAAGTCGGGATCAAGGTTTGATCCGGAAAAGGCAAAGTGGTTCAATCATCAGTATATGTTGCTGAAGAGCAATGAAGAAATTGCTGAGAGGTTCCTTGATGAACTCAGTACGTTGGATAAAGGTCCCCGCGTTCGCGAGGATGACAGAAAAGGACTGGGTACTGAGGAAGACGATAAAAACGATAGTACGATGCCAGAGGAGGAGTGGGACCGTGTAGTTAAGATTGTGTCGCTGGTGAAGGAGCGGGCGGAGTTTGTGAAGGATATCTGGAGTCAGTCTTGGTTCTTTTTTGAAGCGCCGACCACTTATGATGAGTCAGTCATTAAAAAACGCTGGACCCCTGAAATGCCAGCAATTTTAAAAGAAATTATCAATTTGTTATCGCCCTTCTTTGTCATCCCGGCGGAAGCCGGGACCTTGTCCCTTACCACTGAGCTTGAGGAGAGCGAACCCCTGATTGCCACAGAATATGAAAAGCTGATCAAGGATTACATTACTTCCAACAGCCTGAACATGGGCTCGGTAATGAATATCCTGCGCCTCTGTCTGGTTGGATCATCGATGGGTCCGGGTGTATTTGATATCATGGAGCTATTGGGGCCGGATGAGGTGGTTGCCAGGATTGAGCGGGCGGCGGAGGTGATTTCTTAAGAGAAACACGGAGGCACGGAGGACACGAAGGGGCACAGAGTTTGCTTAAAGACAGGAACTTGGTGGGTAGGACGCTATGGGTATTGAGAGGAACGGAATATCAGAGCATGCCGTGTGTCCGTAGGATGTCGGCCAGATCGGGGTGTTTTTTTGAATAATCGCGCAGCACGGTTAAAAAATTTCGTTCCCGCTTTCGCGGGAATGACAGAGAAGGAATCCATCCCCGAGGGAGGAGATTCAACTGTTCATGAAGTTGGTAACCGGCTTCATGGCGGTTCTCCGATCCCAGATCATATAACCGAACATAAAAAGGAACAGGGAGATTAAAATACTAAACCCTCCGTAAAAAAGTGTTTTCAGATCATCAATCTGTTTTTGCTGGGAGATAAATTGTTTGTCAACGCTTTCAAACCTGATTTCTATCTTGGTGTCCAGAGAATTCACCTTTGCTTCAGTCAATATTGCCCGGTCGCGATCGGCCAGTGTATAAGGCACAATGACCTGTTTTTCCTGTGCTAGCGCCGAATGGTTTAGCAAGGAAATGAATAGCAGACTGATTATTACAATGGGCTTCATTGGCTGAAACATGAAGCGAAAATACGAAAAGTTCAGATACTTGTTCTGTGATTCCATGGTTCCTGTTTTTGTATATAGATGCGAAAACAGGGTGGAAATGGAAAAAATCGGAGCAAGAATTTTTATCGGGAAGCTTTATGATCTTTTTCAGATCGTTTTTATCCCGAGTTTCTTTTTTACCAATGGTAATATGTTAAACGATTCATCCTCTGCTATAAATAGAATAATTCCCTGCGAGGAATCGAGGATGTAGAGCAGGTTATTTTCTTTACCTACCTCTTTAATAGCATTTTGAGCCTTTAGCCAAACGGGCTGATAGAGTTCCTGCTGACGTTTCTGAAATCCGGCCTGGGACTCAGTGGTGAATGTCTGTAAACGCTTTTCAGATCCGTGTGAAGATTTGTTATTTTCAGTTAACTATTGTTGCTAAGCAGACCTATTCCGCGTAGTCCATCACATCGGTCCGGGAGCTGATATTGAGCTTAGAATAAATATTGTTGACATGCGATTTTACGGTACTCAGACTGATGCCGCACTCGTCGGAGATCTCCTTGTTTGATCGACCATCTTTCAGCAAACCGAATATCTTTCGTTCCTGAACAGTGAGCGATTGGTATGGGTTTTTGCCTTCTTTTTTTCGGTAACGCAGGAGGATGTATCCGCCCGCAATCGCCAGCAAAAACGCCAATCCGAAGAGTAAAGGCCTTAGAATTTTTGGTGATTCCTTAACGGGCAGCTGTGCCCGGAATGCCCGAAAATATTCCGAATTCTCATTTTTCCACTTATGCAGATATTTGTCGTAGTAGGCCATGTTAGTCGCATAGTCCGACTCGAACCGGCTGTGATACAGGGCATAAAGTGAGATCAGCGGATTGGAGCAAGTATCAGCAAACTGTCTGAGTTTGTCGTAAACCGCCTGTCGCACGAAATCGCGGTTAACGGCCGGACCATAAAAATCCAGGGTATCCAGGAATCCTGCGATCTGGTTGATCTGCTGAAGTTCCTTGTTCGGGGCATATCCAGCGAAAGTAATTTGGCTGAGCAGATTGCTGCCACCTCGTATCAGGATTCCGATATCAGCTTTGTTGTTGGCGATCAGGAAGAGGTGGTTCTCTTCTTGACCCCCGATTATCAGGGAAGCTGCAGGAGCGCCCTTTTTAGAAAAATGGATGCGATAAAGGCGATCCTCAGGGGCCAGTTTCGAGCCGTCGAAATTGAACAGTCCCTCCCGGTCGATTGCTGCCCTTTGAATGATGGATTCACTGGACATGGTGTACATCAGGGTAAAATCAGGTATAACAGACAAGTAGGCAACCCGTGCCCATAGGGTGGAATCGAGAGTGATGCGACCCTTGATTCCCGGCTGTGCACTTAATGTCAGGCAAGGACTCGTGATCACGATTAGAAGAACTAATACACGAATGACCCGGTTCCATGCATAAGCCGGGTGATTTCTCCTGCAAGGAATTAACATATTACTTATTTGGAACGCTATCTGTATATGATTGCCTGATCTCAATTTCCATATTGCCTGTAGCTGCCGTAGGTAGTGACCTTATGATCCACTCGCCTTTTATTGGGAAGCGAAATAGTTTTGTAATGAAACCATCAACAACCTCACTGGAGGTGGTGTTTTCACCATTCACGATAGACTCTTCTCTTTTCAAGGTGTAACTCCCTTGTTTCTCCCCTTTCGGATCTATAATCTCAACCACCACTACACCTTCACTAAAGCTACTGTTAATGTTAATTCTCAGGAGGTTGTGATCTTCGGTCATGATTATTTTATATTCAGATTTCTTGGATTCACTTTTATAAAATGCCTTTATACTCCTCGTTAGCGAAACAGGGTCCTTCTTCGGCTCCCCCTGAATGACTACATCGTGAACTTCCAAAATATCATTCTTATTACTTGCTCCGGTAGATTTTGACCGAACATCAGTAACAGTAACCTCCTTAGCTTTTTTAGAAGTGCCACTGGATTTGGAC
>CAINOB010000125.1 GCA_903851365.1 uncultured Bacteroidota bacterium | reverse complement strand
CATCGGAGAGGGAACCAGCGCAGTCCTTCGTGGTAAACAGGTTGCCTTCGAATTACTGGAGGAAATTGGAGAAAGATTTAATTATGACGATTATTTGTCAATCTCAAAAGAATATATTGATAGTCAGCAACATCCTATCAAAGTCATTGATAAGCCCGATGTTCCCGATTCAGCACGAATGAACCAGAAAGGATTTGTTCAGATCGATTGTCTGTACGGATTTGCCTGTAATCCTTGTGAATTCTCCTGCCCGCATGGTGCAATAACAAAAACATCCACCAGCACCGTACCGGAAATCGATTTCGAAAAATGTATCGGTTGCATGGATTGTGTTTATCAATGCCCAGGTTTGGCAATTTTTGGTTATAACTTAAAGAAAGATTGGCTTTTTCTTCCGATCGAATATGTCGCAAAAACTGGTGCTTCGGTTTTTCTCGTTGATAATAATGGGACTAAACTTGGGACAGGTATTATAGAAAAGATTCTTAAGAAGCCCAACAAAACTGATATTGCAAGGGTAAGGTCACTGGATATTCATGGAGAAGATCTTGTCAACGTCAGGGGTTTTATTGTACAGGACAACTACCCTGCCCCTCTGGCTATACAACCGGTTGAGATGAAAATTGAAAACCCGGTGTATGTATGCCATTGTGATGACGTTACTTATGATGAAATTCTGAAAACCATTGGTGATCGGAAATTCATTTCAGTGGATGAGATCAAGCATACAACGCGCTTGGGAATGGGAGCCTGTCGGGGAAAGAGATGTATCAAAAGACTTAAAACTGCACTTTATAATAGTGGAATTCAAATAGTAGGAGATGCAACTCCTAGGGGACCATTATCTAACCAGATTGAGATGGGTGAATTATACCCAAAAGAAGTATCGGAGCAAATTAACATAATTCCTCAAACAAGAATGCCTCGGATTCTGAAGGTTCCTTCAGTTGTTGCCGGAGGTGGTATTGGGGGCTCTGCATTGTTCCGCTATCTTTCTGAAGCTGGACAGAAACCTGTACTGATCAATTTTGGCAGGGGAGCCTCCTGGCGGAATATCGCTGGCGGCCGCCCCAACTTTAGTGTACCGGAACTCTCAGATATTGCACGCCGGAATCTTGATATTTTCAAGGAATTACAAAAAATAAAAAATATCGATTTCCGTCCGATTGATTATGTGACTTTCGCGCATGACAACCAGATGTTTAAAGCTCTTGAAGCCTCCATGGCATGGTCTGAAGCCGAAATGATCGGTCCTAAAGATTATCAGTCACGCATTTCTCCGTTTATCAATCCAACTCTTGCCAAGGATTATCAAGCCGCATTAATAACACATGATTGTTGGCAGGCTACCCCAGGCCGGGTGATCGATCTCATCAGGAGACTGGGTATGGATAAAGGAGGTACGATTTTAGAAGATTGCAAATTAATTGAAGCACATAAATCCGGAGAGGAATATGTTGTTCTCGTGCAAAATCACGATAAGGAATATTTGGAGATTCATACGCCTGTTTTCGTGAATGCCATGGGTCCGGAGGGTCACAAAATAGCCCGGAAGATGGGTATTGAAACAGGTTTATATGCTGTTAAACATCAAGCCTTTATCACCCGAAGACTTCCAATGTTGGGAGTCGGCGGTGCACCACTGCCAATGGTTATCGACCGCCGAAGGTATAAGGGGTTCTCAGCAGTCTATGGCCAGCAGCTTGGCGAAACCGGACAGGTTATTGGATGTGCCTCACCTGCCACAGACCCTCAGGAAGCAGAGAAAAATATTAAAATAAACTCACAGGATTTTCTGGAAATTGCTTCTGAAATCTTTGTAAACTGGATACCTGATTTATCATCCGTAGGTTTTCAAGCTGTATGGGCCGGATATTACATTGAACCCCGAATGATTCTGGATACCGAACTTGGTTTGTTTCTTGGCTTACGGGGTCAGGGTTTTATGCTCGGCCAATACCTTGCCAAAATGTATGTTGATAAACTGATGGGCCAGCCGGTTCCGGAATATTTTGATCAGTTGTCCATGACAGGTGATGGTCTTCCGGAAAAAGCTTTCAAATAAGCCTAAACTTTTTTAGAGGAGGGTTGTTTAATTTTTAGATAAACAACCCTGTTATGAATAAAAGAGAATTCCTTAAGACATCAGCCCTTCTGGGTGCCGGTTTGGCAGCAGGAGTAACCCGGATAAGCAGTGGAGCAACCGCAAGCGGGTTCAGCTATTTCGATACCGGATTAAACCAGGCCGGGGAATATATACTACCGATGCTTCCTTATGCCTATAACGCACTCGAGCCCTATATCGATGAAGCTACCATCAAGCTGCATCACGATATTCACCATGCAGGTTATGTTAAAGGATTGAATACAGCAACAAAAAAAGTAGCCGAAGCATTGGATTCCGGCGATTATAGCCTGATTAAACACTGGGAGCGTGAGATGGCTTTCCATGGTGCAGGTCACTTTCTACACAGCCTGTTTTGGAAAAATATGGGCCCCAACGGAGGGAAACGAAGTGAGGTACTTGAAAAATATATTGTAAAATCCTTTGGAAATTTCGACCGGTTTTCTGCATTGTTCAAACAAGCAACAACAGCTGTTGAAGGCAGTGGTTGGGGAATTCTGGCATATCAGCCTGAATCTGACAGATTGGTGGTTTTACAAGCCGAAAAGCATCAGAATCTCACACAATGGGTCACAACACCAATATTGGTTTGTGATGTTTGGGAACATGCCTATTACCTTAAATATCAGAATAAAAGAGCGGATTATATTACCGCATTTATGCAGGTGATAAACTGGGATTCGGTTTCGGAGAATCTTAGCAAGGCAATAAATTAAAAAAGGCGGTTGGGAGCCGCCTTTTTTCCAACAACACTTTTCATGTCCCCACAATCAAGAACCACCTTACAGATAAGAAGAAGTTGAGAAAAAAGATCTGTTGCAACTAAGCCTAAAATCCCTTTATCTAATCTTTTGTTTTTTTTCGGTAACTTCCCTTACCTTACCTTTTGCGAGTTAAAGATACGTCAGCAAATCAAAAACAGCAAATCTTTTGTGTTAAATCACTTGACATTTAGAGAACGCTTGTCAAAAAGTTTTTCAAACCCATGACAGTGTGTTAATTACGAAACAATGTTTTACGACACCACCGGATCGATCAGGATTTCATTTATTGACCTCTTGGGAACATGATGAACTTGCTCAAAGTCCCGCCAATAACAGATATTGTCGTCCTTTACTGATTCTATAATCACTTTTTCAACTGGTTTACCAAGTGCAATGACCAATAAAATTTCCAGGTGTCCCGGAATATGAAAAAGTGCACGCACTTCTTCCCTGCGAATGGAACCAATCATACAACCTCCTAGACCTTTCTCGACGGCGCCCAATAATATCGTTTGTGCAGAAATCCCCAGGTCAATTTCGAATTTACTACCCAGCTTAGTATCTCCAAGTATAACGATATAGGAAGTGGGTCTCTCCTCGTTTACCGGTCCTGCCCAATCTTTCAGGTATCCGGCCCAGACAAGACAAGGGAATAGTGCATTGCATTTATCGGGATCGGAAATGGTCATAAATTTAAGAGCTTGCTGGTTTCGACTGGAGGGGCATACCCGGGCCAGACCGACAAGCTCAACCAAAGATTCCTGAGGTATTGAAGTTTTACCATCAAACCTGCGATAACTGCGGTTTTTTAGGACTAAATCTTCTAACATATCTGATTAAGGATTTATATATTTGTCATCAATCAAAATTTCGACCAAGATGAACCCTGAAGAATTACTGGCAAAGATCGCAAATTGCGTAGAAAGAGGTAAAGTTAATAAAACATCCCCGTACCCTCCGGATTTAAAAGGACTGGATGGAGCTGATGAACTCAGTGCGCAAGCCTTACTCGAAGGCATTGCGGCTGATCAGGTTTTAAGCAAGGGCCTGGTTCCGGGTATGCAGATTGTTGGAGTAAAGTTCCGGGAAAACAAAGTATTTGTACCAGAAGTTCTTATGGCCGCAAAAGCAATGAGTGCCGGAATGAAGCACCTGAAGCCATATTTTACCTCCGGTGCTGTAAAACGCAAAGGCATCTTTATCATTGGCACCGTAATGGGTGACCTTCATGATATTGGGAAAAACCTTTTGGGAATGATTGTTGAAGGAGCCGGATGGCAAGTTGTTGACCTGGGGATCGATGTCCCAGCAGCTAAGTTCATTGCTGCTGTCGATGAATATCCTGGCGCATATGTCGGCCTTAGCTGCCTGCTTACCACCACCATGCTGAATATGGAAAAAATCGTAACTGAAATGAAAAGTGCCCGCCCTGATACAAAAATTCTTATTGGCGGAGCACCTGTTACTGATGATTTCCGCAAGAGAATCGGTGCCGACTGGTATTCACCGGATCCTCAGGGTGCCGTTGAATTCTTGAATAAAGTAGGTTAATATGCCGGCCACTCCCCGGGAAAACCTTATCCGGGCCGCACGCCGTCAGGGTTTCGATTGGATTCCTATCGATATTTTATTGTGCGACTCACAGGTCAAGACCTTTAAAGAAACCTATGGGGATATAGATTATTTCGATTGGTTTGGTGTCGATTTTCGGTGGGTTACACTTACGGAACATCCTGGCTATCAGGATGTTAGACAACTATTTAAAAGAGAGACCCTCCCAGCAGATACAGAAATCGATGTAATCGGCGTCGGTCATTCCAAAGGTTCTGAAGCTGCCTATCATATGACAAGGATGCATCATCCTCTGCAAGGATGTGATTCCTTGGAAGAAATATCTGCTTTCCCCCTGCCACAGTTTAACCGCCAAGAAAATCAACCTCTTTTTGATCAGGTAACCTCCCTCCACCAGAAGGGCCTGGCTGCAATGTGCGCAATGCAAATGACAATTTGGGAAGCTGCATGGTACATTCGCTCGATGCCCGACCTGCTTATGGATATGATGCTTGAGGATGAAAAGGCTACAGTGCTTTTCGATCGGATCACCGACTATGCCATCCGAAGAGTCAGGCTTTACACAGAAGCTGGCGTCGATATCCTTTCCATGGGTGACGATGTCGGTATGCAGAGTGGCCCGATGATGAGCGTTGAACTTTGGGAAAAATGGATAAAACCAAAGTTTAAAAGCGTTATTGATGCAGCCCGTGAAATCAATCCTGAAGTACTGGTTTTTTATCACTCATGCGGCGATGCTACTGCTTTTATCCCGGGATTAATCGATTGTGGGGTGGATATTCTGAATCCTATTCAACCTGAATGTATGGATTTCAATAAGATACATGAAATATACAGCGATCGGCTTTCTTTCTGGGGGACCTTAGGAACACAACAGTTGCTTCCTTTTGGAACACCTGGAGAAGTCAGGGAGGTTTCGCTCGAACGTATTCGCACCGCTGGAACAAAAGGCGGGCTCATCCTCGGTCCTACCCATTTGGTGGAACCTGAGGTACCATTTGAAAATTTGGTGGCAATGAAAAATGCTGCACTCGAATTATTTCCAAGAATCTGATTATGAAAGGTAAAGAACTGGTAATACATGCCCTTAAAGGTGGGCAATGTGTTACCGTACCCTGGGTTCCCTTCGTCGGTGTTCACGGTGGCCATCTTATCGGTAAAAGCGCCAGTGAATATTTGCATTCTGCGAACTTAATGGTAAGTGGAATTAGTAAAGCTATTGACTTGTATCAACCTGATGGTATACCTGTATGCTTTGACCTTCAGATAGAAGCAGAAGCCCTGGGCTGCCAGTTGGGCTGGGCCGATGAAAACCCGCCGGCAGTTCTCTCCCACCCCCTCGCCGGATTGGGCAACCAGACCGACTTAAATCCTATATCCCCCGATCAGGGAAGAATACCGGAAGTGTTGGCTGCAACCCGTGAACTGAGAAAAAAATATCCTGACATTGCCTTATATGGCCTTGTTACAGGACCATTTACCCTGGGCCTTCACCTTCTTGGCACAGAGATTTTTATGAAAATGTTCGAAGATCCGGCCTATATTCATAAACTTCTCCGATTCACTTCGGAAGTAACCCGTTCCATGTCGCAATATTACCTCGAAGCTGGTTGCGATATCATCGCTGTTGTCGATCCAATGACCTCCCAAATTGGTCCTGATCAGTTCACAGAATTCATTCATGAACCGGTCAAATCAGTTTTTGACCATATCCGTCAGCAAAAAAAATACAGCTCCTTCTTTGTATGCGGACATGCACAGCAAAACATTGAAGTAATGTGCAAAACCGGTCCGGATAATATCTCCATCGATGAAAACATACCTCTCGACTATGTTAGGAACATCTGTCGAAGTCACGGAATCAGCTTTGGCGGAAATTTACAGCTAACATTGGTTATGCTCATGGGAACTCCGGAAGATTGCCAGAAAAATGCAGTCGATTGTCTGGATATCGCTGGAAATACTGGATTTATCCTTGCCCCAGGATGCGATTTGCCAATGAAGACCCCAATGGCCAATATTCAGGCAGTAAGCCAGGTTATCAGAGATTCCTATAAACAGGATGTAATTCGAACGCTGGAACACAAACCAGATAAAACAAAGATTCTAAACCTTGGAGAATATGGGAAAACAGATAGGGTAATAGTTGATATTATCACCCTGGACTCAGAATCATGCGCTCCTTGCCAGTACATGGTTGAAGCAGTCAAAGAAGTGGCTCCACATTTCGAAGGGCTGGTTGAATGGCATGAGCATTCAATTAAAAACCTTGAAGGTGTGACTTTTATGTCCTCCCTTTTTGTCAAAAATATTCCAACTATCTGTATCGATGGCAAGATTACTTTCGTTTCGCAGATTCCTCCGAGAAATGAGCTGATTCGTGCAATTCAGAGCCGGATTAATGAGAAACTCAAAATTCGGCTGCGGGTAAAGCAAGGTGAGATATTGTTATTGGGAAAGTCGGCTGAAGAAATTGCTCCACTCCGGGAAAAAACCCGACAGGCAATTGCCGAACTTGGGGTCAGCATTGAAGTTCGTGAGGAGACCGACTTAGCAGTCATTCAATCTTTAGGGGTTGTTCAAACTCCCGCTCTAATTTCAGTAAAGTATAAAATTCGCTGTGAAGCCGGTCAGCCCGGAACCGATGTTATCAAAGAATGGATAAAGGAAATAATCTGAGAAAGATCCCTTTTATACTGGTAACCGGGTTCCTCGGCAGCGGAAAAACGTCGCTATTACTGGATTTTATCCGAAAATATTCTGACCAGATGCGAATAGCGCTGGTTCAGAATGAATTCGCACCCGGTCATGTTGATGCCTTTACACTTAAACAAACCGGCAAACCATTTGAATTACTGGAAATCAATAATGGCAGCGTTTTTTGCGCCTGCCTTCTTGGTGACTTTATTACCCGTCTGGAACCATTTATTGAACAACACCATCCGGATGTTATCCTGCTCGAAGCGACCGGTCTCGCCGACCCAGTTTCCCTGGGACAGGTATTGCAGGCACCAGGGTTGTCCGATAAAATTTACCTTGCTGGTACCTGGTGTTTGGTTGATGCTCCAAATTTTCACCGCATAATTAAATCTGTTTCCCGTGCACGCCATCAGATCAGGATTGCAGATATCATATGGATTAATAAAACTGACCTAACAAGCGACACCTATGATATTCGAACCCGGATATTGGAATTGAATCCCTTTGCCCGGATCATTGAAACCACCTTCGGACAAATTGATCAGTTCAATATATCAGATGTACTGAATTTAGCACTGAAGATTTGTCATCCCAACGAAAGTCGGGACCCCGTCTCTACTCACGACATTCTCGCAGAAAACAACTCCGAACCCCGTCCCGATCTCACCTCCTGTGTTGTCCGGTCGAACCGATATTTTTACGAAGACCAGATACGTAATTTTGTTAGCGAGCACAGTCAATATCTGCATCGGTTAAAAGGTTATATTCGTATTGATGAAACCGATACCCTGGCTATTCAAACTGTTTTCAACGATATTATAATTAAAACAATCAAAGGATATGATGGACCTGGAGAGCTCATCGCCATTGGTCCGGGACTAAACATTAGAGAATTTTCCAAACAGCTCTTATCACTTCAAAGAAAATGAAAGCAAAATTGACTGAAAGGCTTAAGAAAGGCGAAATAATAATATCGGACGGTGCATTGGGCACCCTGCTCCAGGCTGCAGGTCTGGAACCCGGAGTTTGTCCGGAATTGTGGAACCTTGATTTTCCCGAGAGGATTGAGGCTATAGCCAGAGCTTATGTTGAGGCGGGTTCGCAAGCTGTGGAAACAAATACTTTTGGCGCCAACCGATTCAAACTTAGTCATTATGGACTTCAGGATAAAGTAGTGGAATTAAACAGTAAGGCCGTTGAAATCACTCGAAGGGCTATCGGCCCCAACCGAGTTGTTCTCGGTTCAGTGGGACCTACGGGAGTTCTTTTGATGATGGGAGAAGTGAGTGAAGATGAACTTTATGAGGCATTTAAGGAACAATGTGTTGCCTTGGCTAATGCTGGTGCCGACGCAATCTGTATTGAAACCATGACAGCTATAGATGAAGCTACCATTGCAGTGAAAGCTGCAAAGGAAAACACTGGTCTGGAAGTGATCTGCACAATGACTTTCGATAAGACAATCCAGGGGGATTTCAGAACCATGATGGGTGTATCTCCAGAAGATATGACCATAGCTCTCAAAGAAGCCGGTGCGGATATTATTGGTACCAATTGCGGCAACGGAATGGAAAATATGATCCCCATTGTTGAAGCAATTCATCGCACCCTTCCCGAAATGCCAATCCTGGTTCATGCAAATGCAGGAAAACCTCATTACCATGATGGGAAAAATATCTTTGATGAGACTCCCGAGATTACTGCTTCTTATGTACCGGAACTTATCAAAGCCGGAGCCACTTGCATCGGCGGCTGCTGCGGTACCACACCGGATCATATCAGGAAAATAAAAGAAAAGATCATCGATAATAATTGATGTTATTGAAGTATCATGCAACTCAATAAATTTCTTCTCAGTCTGTTAATTACATCTACTTCAATTGCAGGGCTGGCTCAATCGGCCAAAGTAGAGGCTACCCGATCGAGTGCCATTGGGATTGAAACATTAATACACTTGGATCTCCTGCCGCAAATAAAATCCCAGATCTTTACCGGGATGTTCTCCAGTTATGATCGCACGGGAGGAAATGATGATGGGTTCAGCGGAAAATATTCCTATCTGCGAAAAGAGGGAGATAACCTGATAATTGCCGAAATGGAAGGCCCCGGGGTAATCTATAGGATGCACATGCCCGGACCGCAGGATGGGATCATAGAATTTTACCTGGATGGAGAAATCACCCCGCGTATCAGTATGAAAGTAGCCGAAATGGTAGATGGGAAACATTCTCCATTCCTGGCGCCGCTGGTTGGCGGAGGTGTTGGCGGGCGATATGTTTATGTGCCGGTTACTTACCAGCATTCGTGCAAAGTAATTGTTAAAGCACCTATTTTTTGCTTCTACGACATTAACTATGCCACCTATCCGAAAGGGACTATCATTCCCAGTTTTCAGAATCCACCATCAAAAGAGTGGATGCAAAAAGTCAGCAAAATCAGCAAAATCCTGGGTGCTGCAGGTACAAATATCTCCAAGTATCTTGTTTCCGAAAATTACCCTATCGAGACTATTAAGGTCACCAAATCCCTTGCCTCCAGTAAACCTGCCGAGATCTTTAAAAGCAATAAACCTGGTAGGATTATCGGGTTAAGGCTTGGTCCGGCAAAGTTGTTTGCAGGTAAGGAGCGTAATATCGTAATCAATATGTATTGGGATAATGACTCAAAGCCTGCCGTTTCCTGTCCGGTTGGGGATTTCTTCGGATATAGCTTTGGCGAACCAGCAGTAAAATCGCTTTTTCTTGGCACAGAAAACGAAATGAATTACCTCTATCTTCCAATGCCATACAGCAAATCGGCCAGGATCGAAATAGTATCAGACGGCAGTAATACCAATACCGCGCAAATTCAAGCTGAGGTCGATTTTACTGATGAAGCCATGCATTCGGATGAAGGTCACTTTTATGCTTATTGGCATCGAGAGAATCCTTGTACCACTGGCATACCTTTTCCTTATCTCAAAACCGAAGGCACTGGTCATGTAATTGGAGTTTTCCTCCAGGCACAAGGCAAAGAACCCGGTGGAACGCCTTTTTTCGAGGGCGATGATGTTGTCACGCTTGATGGGAAAATGACTATTCATGGAACCGGATCGGAAGATTCATTCAACGGGGGCTGGTATGATGTTCCTGCACGCTGGGAAGAACGAACTTCTTTTCCGCTCAGCGGCTGCCTGGACTATAAAAAATACCTGGGACGTACCGGTGGATATCGGTGGATGATAGGAGACACTTACGCTTTTAACCATCGCATAGATTACACTATAGAGCATGGTCCTGAGGGTAACCAGGTCAGTACCGATTATACAAGTATCACATTTTTCTATACATCCGTCAGGCCGTCAGTCGATTTTACACTTCCTGACGTCAAATCAAGAAGAATTACTGATCCCGATAAAATCATTTTTGTTCCAGGATGGAATGTTCCAATCCATTCCTCTCCGTTAAGCAATGGAATTATAGAGAAAAAAGGTGAAAAAATAGGGAACGATTGGGTTCGGTATTTTTCACTTAAAACATTTGGACCAGATGAATTCGGTCCGCATCATGTATCATTCATTTTCGATATTCCGACTGCCGGAAAATACCACGTAACCCTGAAAGCATTAAAAGGCCCCGATCAGGGTATCATCCAGATGTTTCAACATGATAGTCCCTTGGGCGAACCTATCGACCTATATTCAAATGATCAAATGATTAGTTCAGACTTATCACTGGGTACCATAGATATGATCGAAGGGAATAACGTAGTTTATTTCAAATTGATCGCCCAAAACCCTGAGTCCAAAGGCCTGAACATGAAGCTTATCGAAATAATTTTCACCTCGGCAAAATAGCAACTTGGCAAATCTGCCAAACAACATTTCACTTCAACAACTTAACCCTTGTATCTCTTTTCAGCTTCTGCCCAATTGACTACACTCCAGAAAGCGTTGATATAATCCGGCCTGCGATTTTGATAATTCAGATAATATGCATGCTCCCAAACATCGAGGGCAAGGATTGGTGTTCCTTTGACTTCAGCAATATCCATCAACGGGTTGTCCTGATTTGCGGATGACGTTACAACCAGAGTCCCTTCCGATTTTACTAGCCAAGCCCATCCCGATCCAAATCGTGTGGCCGCCGCAGTTGAAAATTTTTCTTTGAAAGCTTCAAATGATCCAAAATTTGTTTCAATGGCTTTCATTAAATCACCAGATGGTTTGCCTCCACCATTGGGTGACATAAGATTCCAGAAAAGACTATGATTGTAAAAACCTCCTCCATTGTTTCGAACCCCAACAGGGAATTTTGATACGTCCGCCAGGATTTCCTCAATAGTCAGGGATTCAGCAAGAGTCCCTGCAACAAGGTTATTGAGATTATTGGTGTAGGCAGCGTGATGTTTGGAATGATGAATATCCATGGTGCGGGTATCGATATAAGGCTCCAGGGAATCATAGGAATAGGGCAAATCCGGAAGTTTAAATGACATGTTATTATCTCCTTTAAATTGTTATTTATAATCTATCTAAACAACAACCAAGAGAGACAATTTGTTTAATTTTCAGATGAACGAAAATTCAACGGAAAATCCCATTGACAGCTAACCTACTGCCTGCTGCTAATTGGTGACTTTCTTCTCCTTCGCTTTTTTCGATTCATAATATCGACCCAGAAAATCATACACCACCAACTCCTGCATACGATGCCTGGTGCGAAAGGCACGATTTAAGCTCATATGAATCAAATCCGGAAGCATTTGCGATTCAACCAGCAATTCCAGGGTTTCAAAGGTGGACAGTATATTAGAAACAAATCCTTTGATATCAATTGACCGTCTGATGAGGTATTCATCAGATTCCTCAATACCGTTTTCAATGAAGTCAGATAAATTTTCCGAGAGTTTTCGATACTTATTATCCAGCTGGCCTTTCATCGTTGTGTTTAACCCAAATAGGGCAATTGATGACTTCCTTAAAAAGCTGACCACTTTGATTTTTCCGTCAATATTTAGCCCGAAATCTTCAAGGAAAACATCAATGGATCTTGCCGCACACCTCCAGATATCAGAAGTATCATTTTTTGATTGGCGATAGACCTCTTCAAGCCAAAACAGTGAATCAATCTCGAACCAGCTCTCAACCATTGACATTCTTTCCTCACCATACCGCTCATACTCCGGCTCGTAGGTTCCAACCTCAACCTTCCATATTAAATCTTCAACTAAAAGCTCATCACAGGAAATGTGGATTTGATTCAAAATTTTTCCTGCATCAGTGGAATCCGATAAATAGAATCGTAAACGCAAATGGTAGTCGGGATCCAGATAATGTAAAAAATGAAATGATGTAACCAGTCCCCCATTTTGCCACAGTGTCAATAATTCTCTAAACGGACCAAGACTCCAATCTTCAAGTGCCTGAGCGCCACCATAAATCTTTATATACGTCTAAATTCGCTCTTATATATATTACCCTTCATTATTCAGTATCAATGAGATAGGCATTCGGGTGTAAAAACGAATCTGTAACATGGCGATGGTCGTACTATGAATCGACTTTGAAAATCCCGGATCACTATTTTGAATAGGCTTTTTATCCCCCGTTACCGGCCAGATTTTAATAGACTTTACAAGCTTTCTTATCTGCATCATTAGCCGGAACCTCATTTCTAAAACATCCTCCGGATTCGCCTCAGCTAACAGTTTTCTAAATTGCTTGGCCTTCGTTAAATTTTCCTTCAAATCATCTGCTTCGGTATTAAGGCTTTCCAGCTCTTTTAACTTGGCTTTGTATTCCTCGTTCAGCGTATCCAGTTCGTCATTGATCTTAGTAATCATAGCATCATAACGCAGCTGATTACGTTCATCTTTAGTTATTGCAGCTATGTTAGTGAGGTTTATAATCTCCTGGAACTTATCTTTACTTGATAATTCATTGGCGGCAATTTCTTCCATTAACTCCAATCTACGACTGGCTATGTAAGTATCGTCAGGAACAAGTTTACGCCAGTCAATATCTTCAAGATGATCTAAAACAATGTTCTCAACTTCACGGTAATTGTAACGTCGGGATTCACATGGGGGGTCACTTAATTTGAGTTCTATACGTTTGCATCTTAAATAGTCTTGCAATTTTCTGCCGTTTTTATTATGACCTCCATTGAGAATGTTTAAACTACTTCCGCAAATCCCGCATTTAGCAATATGGACAAATAAATTACTCGCGTACCCCTTTTGACCACCACCCCTAGCTATGTAATCATTGGTATTTTTTCCCAGTATAGCTTGCACCTCTAAAAACAGATTCTCACTAATAATTGGGTCATAATATCCTTTCTTCGGCGGTCCATCATTTTGGCCGTAACTCTTCATCTGGTATTCCCCAAGTACTGCTCTATTTCTTAGTGTCCTACGAATGGTTGAAGCTGTCCAAATTCCATCCTTGTTGCGTAAATAAGTGCTTCCGGGTTTGGGAATGCTTTTTTCAGGTCTGCCCATTTTATCAGGTGGCATTTTATTGAGTGCCGTGGCAATCCGATCCGGTCCATGTCCATCTTTACAATTCTCAAACATATATCTAACAGCCTTTACCATCAGAGGTCTTTCTCGGAAGCTATTTGATTCTTTAATATACTCTAGCCAACATGGACACTTCTTCGAAAATATCCGTTTGCCATCCAGAACGTCTTGTCGATTTTTAGCTCTGGCTTTTCTAATCAAATCGCTTTTTCGTTTACTTTCTTTATGTGCCCTTCGTATCTCACCAGATAAAGATTCAAACTTCTGGTCATTTATATTCTCTTCGGTGTACTCCTCCCAATCGTCCAAAGTAACGATGGAGATACCTGCTTCTACAATGTCCGTGAGGTAGCGTATTACTTTTAATGGAACTGCACGTGAGAAACGATCAATGTTCTCGATCAACAGGTAACTCCCTCGCGTAATTTTACCAATTCGTACACCTTCTATAAAGGTGGATAGCGCACCCTCTGTTAGGTTCTTACCGCGGAAGCCGGATACACCTAAATCTAACATATTTTCTTTGGTATCCAAAACAAAGCTTACTCCATCTGTATTCTTCTTCTCGTCGTTCTTGAAGGTAATCCACTTATCAGCCATTTCGGACTGACGTTCCAGACTATGACCTTCTTCCTGCTTCTTTGAACTGAAACGGACGTAACTGTATGCGGTTATTATCTTGGGTTTCATCCTATCAAATTTAGCAATTTGAGAGGTATTGTCGGATTCTATTTTATCCATTGATTAGGATTTTAAGAATAAAGTTACTTATTTGAAATGATGAAGGGAGCCTTACAGCTCCCTCCCGGTCGAAACAAATTATCATTGGTTGGTTTCATATTTACCAGTCGTCCTTGCTTTTAATTAACGAAGGGATAATCATTGCCATCTTTAAACTCTCGATCAATGGTTTTATATTATCATTAATTTGCTTGACCCATTGATCTTTTGCTTTTTCAGTATCACCTAAAAATCGCTCAATTGGTCCGGGTTCTATTCTAGTAAAAGTGCTATGGGTAAATGAACTATACTCGGAAAGTCCTTGATGATCAAAGTCGGTAATCTCATACTTATACCGTCCATCTTTAACTATCACAGATATTGTATATCCGATATTACCACTTGTATAGGGTCCAATTATACTCTCTAAATAGGTTTTGAATATAGCTTTCCCGACTATTTTTCCAGAAGTCTTATCGTCCATCTGGATGACATCTTTCGATGAATTATAAGACTTTGCGAACCATTCCCTAGCACGGCTATATAATTGTTCTTTAGAGGTGGTCGAATCTACCTTTACCACTTCTGTAAAAGTGATTCGCCCGGTTGTATTATCCATTGGAAGCGGGAAAATTCTGGGTTCGATAGTTTTAGGTGGAGGTATCGAATCAACCGGAATAACGTCCTTCTTAAAATCTTGGGACATGTACCGAACTTTTCCCTGATATGAAACTTCCCAAAATTCACCCTGATTTGCAATTAAATCCAATCGACTGCCTTCCGGAACAAGATATTGGATGGTATTGTAATCAGCCTTTCGATACAAGTATATGGTGTTAGTGGTTTTACTTTTCACTTGTCCGAAAGCAATCGAAGCGGATAATATCGCAATTAGTATCAAGAGTGCTTTTTTCATTTTGATTTACTCTTAGATTGAATAAGAATTATTACTTAAAGTCCAAATCAGTAAAGCTCGTACTTTTATCATTGTTTTGTATAGACCTAATAACACTGTATGCGTCAGTTAAGCCTAATTCCCCGGATTTACTGAAATCCATTAATGCGTCATTTTTTCGCTCCAATGCAAAATTCGAGATTCCCCTACGAAAATAAGCTTTGGGATCATTGGGCTTACGCTTTATAACTAACGAAAAGTCCTCGTTTGACCCTAACCAATCCTCAAGATATTGTTTGATTTTGCCTCTATAATAATAAGCGTCGGTGGTTCTCGGTTTTACTGCTACTGCTTTTTGAGACCATAAAAGAGCGTCATCACTTCGGCCATATCTTCTCAATGCTTCAACCTTTCGATAATATGCCTCAAGATTGTTTGGGTCAGTTTTGATTGCTTGATCAAATTTATCAATCGCTAAAATGTAATTTCCTTTCTGATAGAATAATTTACCGTCCTCAATGAGTTGTTTGACTTCATGGGTTGAACACCCTAATAGGATTAGGAGCAAAAGGAATGATAGTTTTTTCACAATGTTGGTGGTGTTTGGTGGTTTTCTAAAGTTACATAATTTTTCAATGGTGACTTTTTTGGACGGATTTTTTGCAGCTGCATATGCATGTGGATTTTTCGATGTTGTATTTTGGATACGTATAGAGGTAGGTCATTCCTGCCCGCCCCTTCCTCCAATCCCTCGAATAGGGTATCCACTTCCAAGCGGAAACCGGCAACGTTTGGCTGTCTTTTGACTGCCTCCGGTTCGTTCCTAGGGTAACGTACAGGCGAAACCTTTACATAGGCTAAAAGGTGTATCATTTAGTGCGTATTAACATGGGTTCCTTTAGGAATCGAATCCAGATTAAGCGGACGGTCATCTTATTGAATAGCTTTCCTCTGCGGGTGTAGTATCCTTCGGCATTTAACATATCCGATATGGCTTGGTAGGTTTGCCCGGCTTCGCGTAACGGCTTCATAAAGTGGTAAGCTTTCCTAGTATTTTCGTCCATACGCGCATTACTCTTGATAGCCCGTTGGGCCTTCGCTTTATCCGATTTGGTAAGGTTATCTGTTCCAGGTTTCCATCCCGGTTCACGTACCCTCTTTGCTGCTAGTGCCGCCTTGATACGTTCGCTTATCCGGGTGCGCTCCCATTGAGCCAGACTAGCGAAGATATGTATAGTTAACTCCGTTGCGTCCGGCATGTCTACGCACACGAATTTAACCTTGGAATCCATTAGCTTAGAGATGAAGGTAACGTTTCTGCTGAGCCTATCCAAACGGGCTATACAAAGTGTACAATCAAGTTCCTTCGCCTTTTGTAAGGCTTGGGTTAACTTCGGTCGTTTGTCGTTTTTGCCGGATTCGACCTCGGTGTATTCTGCTACAAGTTCGTTACCATTATGACTGATGTAGGACAGGACAGAAGCCCTCTGGGCTTCAAGGCCAAGCCCGCTCACGGCTTGTGAGCGGGTCGAGCACCTGTAATACGCGATATATCTCATGCCGTTGGTATTTTTGTTTTAGGGGCTAGGTGTTTAACGACTTTAACAACAAACTTCATTATGGCTTTATTCTCTTTGTCGTTCGACTTGCCGTACAGACGGTCTGCCTCTTTGCTCCAATCGTTAATAGTTTTCGGCTCTACTTTCAAGGCTTCGACAATAGCATCCGTGCGCGTGTACATCGGTTTTTTCGGCTCAGTTTTCTTGGCCTCCGGTTTCTTGGTTTCCGTTGTTTTCGGTGTAGTAACTCCGGTTTTAGTGTCTTTGGCGACTACTTTAGTACCTTTAACACTCTGATCTTTAGTAACTTTAGTTGATTCCATGATAATTTTTGATTAAATTGTTTCGAATCCGGGAGTAAAGTAAGGTATAATATTTTAAACTAGTAACTAACTTCGCTAACTATTTACGTCGCAACTACCTAAACACCTGAGAGTTAACAGAATTATTTTCGCCACAGTCTACTTTCCCGGCTCGATTTTCGATAATTACAACCGCTTGATGTATAAGGACTTGGGAAAACTTGGTACTATATTATATAACAGTCATCCCGGTATCACAGTACCCGGAATTTCCCTGACGCGCATTTCGTCCAATCGGTCAGGCTTTCCCGGAAATTTAGTGCGCTTAAATGTCGCCTTTATACGCGAAGCGTATAAAGGAACAGCCTCCGGTTTATCGGCAGTATTTACCACATCAAACGATGTTACCGATGACAGATATTCGCCGATAACGTCGCGATCCTTCTGCCGGTTCTCTATTTTTTCCTGTATCGCCATCAGAATTTTAAGTTCAGGTGTGGTCAGGTATTTTAAAGAATCTTGGAACGTTTCCTGATCTTCGGTAGTGCCTTCCTGATTCTTCAACTTTAACAGTTCCATCTCTTGATGTTGGGTAGCTGCTAATGTAGCAGCTATACGGGCGATGAGCTCGAAAGTGGACCTTTGCTCGGACAGACATTTCAAGGCTATAATGTCCCGACCTTTTGCCAGATTGCTGGTAAATAATGCTTCACATCGGTCCACGATGGTATTTATCCGGTCTAACAGTTGGAAATTCTCAATACTTTCCTTCTGTCGCAACGCGGTAGACAGTTGGCGAGCCACGTGGTTCTGGCTATGGGTATAAACAGAGTAGTATGGCAGACCTAAATTCTTGGCTACAACCGCAATGGCAACACCGGCGACAATTTGGCGGTCGGCTTCAAGCCTGCTAGGACTGTTACAAACCCGGCAATTGTTTGGCATGGTAAAAATTTATTTTATGCCCCCTTGAAAAACCCCCACCTTTGTTAGCTTGACCATGTTGGGCAAGAACAAGTTTTTGCTGGTAGGATTCCTGCTGAATCCGGTCTAAAAAGTTAGACAGCCGTATGGGGGTTTTCTTATGGGTCATATTATTGTTATTTATTAAAATTCTCTAGTAAAATATCTATCTATATCGTATATACTATCTACCATTCGATTATTATCTATACCGTCTATACTATCTATAAATAGTTAAAAAAGGTAGATAGGTAGATGATATAGATAGTCTTTTTAGCCATTATTTATATTTTTTCGCTTCATTTTAGCCCCTACAAGTAAATTGCTCTGCCCTTCAGCAGAATATTCACCATATAATTCATGCTGAATAATTTTGCCATCATTTACCATTTTACGGATTACCACAGGGATACTACTAACCTTAATATCAATCAAACCATTTTTAGCAGCTTGTTCTATTTCGCTTCTTTTCTTTGGCCCCGATTGCATTAAATAATTATACAGGCTTTGGCGTTCCTCAGTTTTCTGTACCTCTTCGGCTTCCCCTAAACAATTCCATTGCGCCCCATTTGAAACCTCGAACAGCAAATGTTTTTCGTCTATATCCTTGCCCCGGATCGAAAGTTGGCGTTGGTTATTTGGGGTACGGGTAAGTACCATTAAATTATCAGCACTCCCATACGTACCGCTACCTCCCAGGATTTCGTTGAAAACGTCTTTTTCAGGGGTCTTTTTCGTATGGGTTACGGCTATGATGGATAATTTATACTTATGGGCTAAATCTGCTAAAGGTCCAAATATGTTGTATTCCTCTGAATACTGACGGCCTCCCCCTGTGGTCGATCGCATATCCCAGACCTTGGCCACGACGTCTATGACGATTAGCTTGGGATTCTTTTCGGATTTAATCCAAAGCTCCAAGTCTGTTAGTCCTCCCTTGCTTAGAGGTCGCCACGTATGTTCAAACCGTATCTTCTGAATATTGATATTCGGTTCTGGTTCGATTTCCAACAACCGTTGTTTCAGTCGGCTTTGAGGATCTTCCAATGCTAGATATAGTATTTTACCCATTGCTCCATAATACCCAGTTTCCGGATCATCCGAGAAAATAGGTTTCTTTTGAGCAAGGCGAAGTACCATATTTAACATCAGGTAGGATTTTCCCAGTTTACTTTGACCTCCGAAAATGGTCAGGCCTTTTGGAATTAAATCCCTTATAAGCCATTCGGTTGGTTTTATTTCCATATTAAATAACTCCCATGCGTTATATCCTTGTGTACTGGTTAAAGTATTGGACTGAATCGGTTTAAAATCCGCGATCAGGGTTTTGAACGTATCCACCTCTCCGGCTTCCGTTGCGGCTTGTAACTTTTCTATTAGCAGTTGGTGATTACGTTCTTCAAAATGTCGTATTGTACTATCCACCAGATATTGGTCAATTCCCTCCCGTTCATATTCCGAAGACAATCCCGGTAAAATATCCTGTTCGATTTCTTCGGCAACGTCCGGTGGTAGCTTACCTTCTTTTAGTTTTTCAAAGTAAAGGGGTTCAATGTTTTTGCCGATAGCGGTTTTGTAGGTATCGTAATAATCTATACACCACGTTGCTATTCTTTTCGCCATCGGACTTGATAGAAATTTCGTTTGGTAAACGTCCCGAATCTGCCGTATGTATTCGGTTGAGGTGATTAACCCAATTACGATGGAACGTTCAATAAACGGACTTTCCGGTTTTTCTGGTTCTTTACGAGTTCTTTTCATTACTTGTTCGCCTTCCTATTTGTTTAATTCGCCTTATTAATAAAAACAGGGAGCCTAACAAGGGCGAACGTCTTGTTATTGTCAGATTGCAATTTCTGGGCTCCCTGCTGTTTCATAATTATGTTGTTTCAGTCTTCCGATATTTCGTCAAATGCGAGGCAATCTTCGCCCGTATCCGCACCCGGTTCAAATGCTTCTGTTCCGCTTTCGTAATCCGCCTGTTTGGTTTTCCCACCTCTTTTGACTGGTTTAAATTCTCTTTTCGTTCCATCGCTTTGTCCTCCTTTTGTTCGTTTCATTTCTCTTTGTAAATCCCGAAAATCCCTTACACTATCGCAGACGCAAACCACGCCTGCACCTCCAACCTTCCGTCTGGCCTCCCGGAATGCCTTTTCGTAATCCTCCCGCCAATCGTCCGTCCAATGCCGTGAAATTTGCCTTTCTCCATCTCGCAAGACCGTCCCCAGATAGGTTTTCGCGACGTGTTCGACGGCTATGGTTACGGTTGGTACCATAGCGGTTTAATTAAAAACAGGCTCGGGCACTCGTTGCTTAGTCCAAGTACCCATAGCCTGTTTAATATGGGGCAAGCACTTTCCTTTTGGGAAAGCGGAAGAATCCCGCCCCGTTTCAAGGAGATACACCAGCTGAAACTTCTTATCAAAATAGCTGAACACTTTTTTTCGGTTTAGACGTTACTGTTTCCGTAATTTCTGACGTTTCCGGCATATTGAGTTTAATCATTGGAAAATCGCTTAGTTTCGGCAGAGCCGATTTTGGAATTTTAAAGGCACCCCTAATAGGTGTTTGCTTAGGAATTGGCCTACCTTCCGCACGTGCCTGCTCTTGTAATCGTATCAGCAACTCCGCGTCCAGTACTTTTCGTTGCGCCCTCCATGCCGTTAAAATATAGTCATAGTAGTCGCAACATAAAACCCACCGGTAAGGACTGGTTTCCTCCACGATGGTCGGGATACGGTTAACAATATCAACACGTTGACCGTCCAATTCTATAATTTCCCGCGCAATTCCGTTTACGAAACCACCGTGCGCACCGCCCATAGGCCCCCATTGTAAAAACTCGTTTTCACTTGCGACTTTGCTCGCTTCGAATTCAGCAATCTTTTTTTCAATAGCTGTAATCTCATCCCGGCAAACGTCGATCCTTGCCATGACCCGGTTTTTCTTTTCGAGCAGGTCTGGACTCCAGACTGTAGGAATCCTAAACCCTGAATTAACCTTTCTCTGGCAGTAGTAGTTCTCGTGTTCGAGCAGAATAATCTTTTCATCAAGTTCCAAACTTGGAAGTAGGGCAATTTTATATTTGCCTTCCACCTTATAATAACCTGGCTGATCCTTACTATTCCCGATTAACGATGCCAATGCATTTTGACATCCGCGAAGGTCTGAAAGGGTCATTCCGAAAGTGTTCCGACCATGAAGGATATCTGACGAATAACGAAAATGGTCATAAAAAAAATCATACCTTGGATTATCTCCACTATTTTTAAACTCTTTCCTGCGTCCCATATCTTTAAATATTAATTTGTTAGCAATCGTCGCAATCGTTAAACCAAGGTGGTAATAGAATCTCCCTGTCAGGGGTAGCATGAAGTGCCTTAGCAAGTTCGGTGTCGAACCAACTTGGCAGAAGTTTGTCTTCCTTCTGGGATTCTTTAACTTTTCCCTTATCGGGTTCTGATAAAGCCACCCCCGGTGGGAGCAATTTTTCCGATGGCTTTTGGTTTGTCATTAATCTTTTCATTTCGTTCAGTATTATCGGTTAAATATTCTTCAAGCTTGGTTAGGAATTCGTACAGAAAAGCGAACCTGTTCGCCGGGTCACCCGGAATTTTGATGAAAGCATACAAAGCCGAAATCACGGTATCTTCCGGACATTCCTTTTTAATCGTTTTGGAATAAAGAGGTTTTCTAATACGCGTAGAGATCCAGTCTATCTCCGTACCAAGTGCCTTTTCGATGGCAAGCCTGTTCCGATATTTGGGATAAACACACCCTCTGGCGATCAAGGACAAACTGGTACTGCTAATACCGCATCGGGCGGAAATTTCCAACCACGTTAAATTCTTCTTCGCTTTTACCGTTAACAAGTCCATTGCATTGATATTTAATCTATTGGGTAAAGTTAATGCCCTTTAACGGAACGAACATCCACTATACCAATAAATATTTTTCGCAACGTGCAATGCCACTGATAGTTATGTTGATTTTGTTGAGATTTCGATGGGAAAATAATTTTCTATTTATAGGCCCTTTTTCCCGGCTCTACCTTTAAGGGGTGTAAATAGATATCGCCCGGAATAGATCGGCAGAAATAGGTGTGTTTCCCGATGCCGAAAGGGAAACCCCGGCGGTTAAACCGGGGTTATTCCTAATTAAGCTGACCGTAAAGAAGGCAAGCCCCTTTAAACCGATTAAACAAGGAACCCCGGCATATGAGTTCATCCCGATAAGTCAGACCCGTCAGAAATTTAACCTGCAAGGCATAGGACGCACCAAAACGTCTATTGTCGAGTTGACAGAGCCGTTCCCTGATGAACGATAATTCTTCACCTTGAATTTTAATCCTAGCTAGGGGTACTGCCCCCGCTTTCGGATACCATTTAATAATCTCAATGGATTCTACCTGATTGATTGCGTTTTCGATTTTGCTCTGAAAGGAAGTCTTCCGACTTTTCTCCAACATACCCTTTCGAACCATTTCCGCAAACTTTGAAGTTTTCTTTGGTTTCATGGTATAATTTTTATTTGTTAATACAGATCAAATTTTAGCCTCTGGATGCAAAGCCTTAAATTCTTTGCGAAACGCTTCAACATCAGCTTTGACCCTTTTGAACTCTTCCGGACCTTGCCACTTCGCGTGGTCTAACATAGTTCGGTTAATGTTCCGGATTTGTTGCAATACCAATCTTTCGGCTTGCTCCCATTCTAGTTTGTCTTTTTCCAATTCTGAATTTTTCATATTGTAATTTTAAATTGTTATTACTACTTGCAAAGTTCAGAAGGCTCGGAAAACTGACAAAACAGGAAACGAAAAAACCCTGAATCCGTTATAAGAATTCAGGGTTAATAGCTTAAATTTTAGCTATTTACAGACTTAAAAATAGTTGAATTTTAGAAGAGGGGGAATTTATACGTATATCTTGATATATAGCCATTTGCTCCCTGGTGGAAATTTTCTGATTGGTACCTTCATGATTTCTTGTAGCAAAAAACGATTTGATTTGCATAAGATCCTTCAGCGCTTTTTACCGGAGAACCTTTCGGAAAATAAAAGGGCCGCATTTTTACTGTTTTGAGACCGTGAATGCTTTCCCAAAGTGCCATAATCAGGTTCTTATTAGTCCAGTTAAAGTAAAGTTCCTGATCTGAAGCCATCCAAAGCATTTCGTCTGGCATTAGTCTATTATTTTTCCAGATGAGCAGTTCTGGTAAATCGATCTCCCGACTGCTGGTATGAAACCATTTTGAAATCTCTTCGCACTTTACCAACCAGACGGGTGCAGATAAGATGAGGTTCTTGAACCTGATTCCCGGGATAAATGAAGCATGATAGGCCACATCACCCCAATCCGGACTAAATTCACCATCAAAGTCCTGATAACTAATCCGATGTAGAAATTTATACATCGAAAGATGTCCTAATTGATGATTATAAGCATTTGTCATTTTTGGATGAATCCTTTTCCCCGAGGTTGCCGAGCTTAGCACCATTTTGTCGTTCTCCACCGATATAAGCAAATCAGTTACAGGTATTTGATAATCAAGTTGTTTATAAGAATTCGCCAAATATGGAATTTCATAATCATGAAAAGCGGGTCGTTGCAGCACATTGCCAGTTCTATCCTCAGGAAGGTGAACCACCTCTGCAAATATTGTATCTGGATCGCTCGATGCTTCGTCTTCAATCAATGTTGTGATCCAATCCCGGGGGGAATTTGGATCTGCAAAGCCAAACCTGCCCAAAAGAAACGCCGGGTTGCCTGAATATGCTGATAACAGGTGAATATTCAACTCTCCAGAAATTCCGGTTTCGAATAGTTCTACCATAGCAGTTAGTTGACTTGGCCAAACTCCGGCATGTATATCGATAGACTTAAGGTCCGATGCATCAAGATTAAAATAAAGCTCATTATCACGGATTACCTGATATAATTTACCTGAAAGCCAACTTTTGCCAGGATCACTTCCAACTGTAATTACTGAAATCGAGGGTCCCCAGGCCAGATCATCTATCCAAGGAACCGGATCAGTCCAGTAACCTTCAGCCTTACCATCAAGACCAATTCCAGTCTCCGGATCTAAGGCTTTAACAAGCAAAATCTTGCGGTCTCCATAACGTTTAATGAAAGCATCTCTGAATCCCTTTAAAACATCGGTCTTGCGTCCGGCAGATAGCGCTTTCATTATTCTCAGTCCCAATAACACTTCACCGGTGATTTTAGAATCAATAGATAAGGAACTGCTAACCAATCTCATATCAACCTGAATCAGGTGATTTCGATTTAGTTTCACCGGGATCTGGTTAACCAGGGAATCCAGCTTGGGAAGATTGATCAAAACAGTCCCAGGTTTATTTATGCTGTCAAAAATATCCTGGAGTTTGACCAGAGCCTTTACCGTATCATTATTTTCAATTTCGGGGCCAAGCAAAGCAGTTAAACACTGGAGGTACTCCGGGCCACAAATAACAGGTTCCAAAGATGAAACAAGGACCTGCGACTCAACAAGCTGACCAACAAAATCAATAACTTCCTTTTCTTCCCAGCCACCTGACTGAAGATAATCAGTTATCTCCCCGAGTAGCTTTCCCTGAACACAGAATTCCAGCAACTTCCCGATAACGCCATTATCATTTATTGTAATAATGTCATAGGATTTTTTGTGTTTACCTTCCAGTATTCTGACTTCAACATAATGCCATCTTGCCCCGACCCGATAGAGTGAAGTATTTCCTTTGTAAAGAAGCTTTTCACTGATTTTTTTATCAGTTTGCAGGAAACGGGCAATCATCATCAAATACTCCATATCTGGTCGTGCATGGAGTTCATGGTCTTTGCGGGAATTCAATCTTATGGAAGTCGCTTCCCCTAAAGTTCCGGTGGCAAAACCAGCAAATGTTCCAAAAGGGGTACATCGGGAAGAAAATCTGCATAAATAACGTAATAATGACAATAAAAGCCCCGTTTCAGGAATGGATGAGCGACTAGAATCGAACTCTCTATCAACTAGTTGACTGAAATCAAAGCTACCAAGCAAAATGCATTCACGAACCAGGGGATCCTGCCAAAATAATTTCAACCAGTGAAATAACTCTTCAGGTAAATTCGGTACGGCATATAACAATTCTATCGGGAAAAGTGGTGCCCTGATAATGAAATGATCATATGGATCATAGTTTGTTCTTTTCCCCATTCCCTGATTTTAGATTACAAAATAATCCTCAGGGACATCATTAATTAAACCAGCTTCAGTCGATTTGTCAATTAATATCTGAATAGCCCTTTTACCTTCAACTCCGAGCTCAAGGCTATATTCATTCACGAAAGTTTTTAAATGAGCTTCGAGAACATCCTGTTCCATTGATTGTGCAAATTTCTTCATGTATCCAACCGTACCTTCGGGATACTGAAAAGCGTACTCAAGGCTCTTCCGAACAAGACGATTAATTTTCTCAATCACTTCTTTTGGAAGCCTTCGATGTACCATGATCCCGCCAAGTGGGATAGGAGCCTTAGCCGTTTCCTCCCAAAATTGCCCCAGATCCCTAAGCAAAACCAATCCCTTCTTCTCATAGGTAAAACGATTTTCATGGATTAGGAGACCAGCATCAGCCTGACCATCGAGAACTGCCTGTTCTATATCTGAAAAAACAAATATTTTCTTCTCCTTGATATTGGGATAAGCCATCCGAAGAAGCATATTAGCAGTTGTATATTCCCCTGGAATGGCAACTGTCAGGCTCAGATACCGGGGATCCAGACATTGGTTTTTAGCTACTAGTACAGGCCCGCTCCCTTTTCCCAGGGCACTTCCCGAATCAAGGATACGATACATTTTCCATACATGAAGCCACGCATGATAGGAAATCTTGGTAACATCGAGTTCTCCTTTGAAAGCTAACAAATTAAGGTCCTCAACATCCGTGAGGTATGGCTCAAATTCCAGGCCTTCGCTATCGATCTTCCCATTGACCAGTGCGTCAAAAATAAATGTATCATTAGGACAGGTACTAAAACCAAGACTTATCTTCATAATAAACCAGAAATTACTTTTGTTATCGCTTCTATTGCTTCTTCGGTTTTCCAGCTAAACCTATCCCGAACTCCAACATAATTTGAGATTGCACGGATCTGGATTACTGGAATATTCTCCATTTTACAAACATAAAAAACAGCCGCACCTTCCATACTCTCAATTTGAGGATTGAATCGTTCAGCGAGGCGAGCTTTTCGTTCCGGACCTGCAGTAACCAGATCAACTGTGATCCCGTTCACTGATTCCAAATGGAGTGTTTTATCCTCCTCAACTTCCATCCAGCCATTACGGAAAGGTTTCTCATCAGGATTCCAAAGATTCTCGTGAAAAATCCATCTAAAAATCCCTCCATGGTCAATTCCAACATCAACAAAGGTATCCCGGACAACTTGAACCGCTTCGCCCGGCTGTAAGGGAAGAAAATAACTGCCTGCTATCCCAGCATGAATCACCCTGTCATATCGGTTGGCCGATAAATGCCTGGTCAGGTTATATAAAACGGGAACTGTGGCAATTCCTGCAATCATTAATTTCCAATCGCTGTCATTTTTTTGATAGATGAGAGGATCGTCGGATTGAGAAAATCCAGCTGAGCGAATCAACGGCAATGCTTCTGATAAAGTTGGTATAACAATTAATTGACTCATGTCTGGATCAGGAATGATGCCCGAAGTTAAGCTTTCTAAACAAAATTTGTTCTTTCTTTGTCCTAACATTCTATCAAATACTTATAAAATGGATTTCAATCTGTACGAGAATGACGGTAATGGTTATCAGAAAATCGAAAGATATGACGACGAAAAAACCGAGGAACTTTCGCAGCATTATCGTCGGATTCTTGACCTTCTGGGTGAAGATTCCGCTCGCGAGGGACTGCTAAAAACCCCTCTGCGGGTATCCAAAGCAATGCAGTTCTTTACTCACGGATATAAGCTTGATCCGGTCGAAATGCTTAAATCTGCCACTTTTCATGAGGATTACAGACAAATGGTTCTTGTTAAAAACATAGAACTATATAGCATGTGCGAGCATCACTTGCTCCCGTTTTTTGGCAAGGCACATGTCGCCTATATTCCAAATGGCCATGTTACCGGATTGAGCAAAATCGCACGGGTTGTTGATGCCTATGCACGCCGGCTTCAGGTACAGGAACGACTAACCACCCAGATCAGGGATTGCATTCAGGATACATTACAACCCCTGGGCGTAGCTGTTGTTATTGAAGCTCAGCATATGTGCATGCAAATGCGTGGAATCCAGAAACAGAATTCAGTGACAACAACATCTGATTTCACTGGAGCTTTTCTGCGCACAGCAACACGTGAGGAATTTATCCATTTGATAACAGCACGTCTCCATTAAAATTAAAATATGAAGAAAGCTTATGTTTTTCCCGGTCAGGGAGCACAATTTCCCGGTATGGGGAAAGATCTTTTTGATCAATCTGAAATTGCCAGAATCCTTTTCAAAAAAGCAGATGAAATACTTGGTTTCGGCATTACTGAAATTATGTTTAACGGGACAGAAGAAGATCTCCGCCAGACAAAGGTGACCCAACCTGCCATTTTCCTTCACTCAGTCATTCTGGCAAAAGTCATGGGCGATGGTTTTCAGCCTGATATGGTTGCCGGACATAGCTTGGGTGAATTTTCGGCCTTAACCGCTGCCGGAGCTTTGAGTTTTGAAGATGGACTTATCCTGGTATCCAAAAGGGCGCTCGCCATGCAAAAAGCTTGCGAATTGAATCCTTCAACCATGGCGGCAATTCTGGGAGTAGAGAATGAAGTGGTAGAAAAAGTTTGCCAGGAAATAGATGAAGTTGTTGTTCCCGCAAATTACAATACTGTGGGCCAAATCGTGATCTCCGGATCACATCAGGGAATTGATCTGGCGATAGCGCGACTGCAGGAGCTAGGAGCAAAAAGGGCATTGAAACTCTCCGTTGGTGGTGCATTTCATTCCCCATTGATGGAGCCTGCGCGAGCCGAACTGGCAAAAGCTATTGAAGATGCGCCTATTGTTCCACCGGTATGTCCGATTTATCAAAATGTTGATGCTATGCCTGCCTCTGATCCCACAACCATCAGAAAGAATTTGGTAGCACAGTTGACGAGCCCGGTACGCTGGACCCAGACTGCTCAGAATATGATTGCCGACGGAGCAACTCAATTTACAGAAGTCGGACCAGGAAACGTTTTACAAGGACTAATAAAAAAGGTCGACAGAAGCATTGAGACTCTTAGTGCATCTCAAAGCTGACAGCTTTATTAAAGCCGTCAGCTATAAATAAAGCTGCCAACTCTTCATCAGGTTGGCAGCTTTATTTTTTAGATCCGCTTTCTATTAGATCACACCCTGATCAACCATTGCATTGGCAACTTTTATGAAACCTGCAACGTTGGCGCCTTTAACATAATCAACATATCCATTGGCGAGTTTGCCATTGATGACACACTGCTGATGAATATCTTTCATGATCTGATGCAGGCGTGCATCAACTTCTTCTGATGACCAACTCAGTTTCATGGCATTCTGCGACATTTCCAATCCAGAGGTAGCAACACCACCAGCATTGGCAGCCTTACCCGGGGCAAAAAGGATTTTAGCCTCATGGAATACTTCAATGGCCTCAGGTGTTGATGGCATATTGGCGCCTTCACTAACACACTTGCAACCATTTTTAATCAGGTTCAAGGCATCTTCCTTGTTGAGTTCGTTTTGCGTGGCACATGGCAATGCGATATCGCAGGCAACTTCCCATGGGTGTTTTCCAGGATGGAATTCAACACCAAATTCAAGTGCATACGGTTGAACAACGTCATTATTTGAAGCCCGCAATTCGAGCATAAAGTCGATTTTTTCACCTTTAATACCATCAGGATCGTAAACATATCCATCAGGACCGGATATAGTGACAACTTTTGCACCCAGTTCGGTTGCCTTCAGTGCAGCACCCCAGGCAACGTTACCAAAACCTGATATACAAACTGTTTTTCCTGCAAAGCTTTCACCTTTGGTTTTCAGCATCTCGTTTGCAAAATAAACGTTCCCAAAACCGGTAGCTTCCGGGCGTACTAATGAACCACCCCATGCACGGCCTTTTCCGGTTAGAACGCCTGAATTCTCTCTGGCAAGTTTACGATACATACCATAAAGGAATCCGATTTCGCGACCACCAACACCGATATCTCCAGCAGGAACATCAGTTTCTGGTCCGATAACTTTCCATAATTCCAGCATGAAACTCTGGCAGAAACGCATTACTTCACCGTCAGACTTCCCTTTTGGATTGAAATCTGATCCTCCTTTTGCACCACCCATAGGCAATGTGGTCAGTGCATTTTTGAAAATCTGCTCAAAGCCGAGAAATTTCAAAATACTGAGATTAACACTTGGGTGGAAACGTAAACCACCTTTGTACGGTCCGATTGCATTATTAAACTGAATACGATATCCCAGGTTTAACTGTACCTTGCCATGGTCATCTACCCAGGGAACCTTGAAAGTCAAAATACGATCAGGTTCAACCAGGCGCTCAATGATGCTTGCGGTTTCGAACTGTGGATTCTGGTTATAAACCTCTTCAATGGATTCCAGAACTTCCCGTACTGCCTGTAGATACTCCACCTCACCCGGGTGTTTTTTCTCTAGATCAATCAATATTTTTTCAACGTT
The DNA here is from genome assembly GCA_903851365.1 of uncultured Bacteroidota bacterium. Lineage (GTDB taxonomy): Bacteria > Bacteroidota > Bacteroidia > Bacteroidales > UBA12481 > UBA12481. Next base: position 45,426 of record CAINOB010000125.1, on the reverse strand, counting down.
CATAAAATGAAATTTAAGTCGTTATAATACTGGTAGCAAAGTTATTCTTACCAATGATTTAATCACCTAGTTTTTATCAGGAATTCATATGATTTAACTCAAGTTTCCACCATTAAATCATCGCTGCTCCGGTAACGGTGGATTAGCTTGGCCTCGTCCCCCGAATCCCGGCTTATAAATAACTCCACGGTTCTGCGACCCGTCAATCTTGATATGAAGAGGCTCCTCAAACTGCACATGCCTGAGAAATTCATCCTCATAAAAGCTATCAACCCCCGCTAGGAAGTCAAGATCATAATGACCATCGTTCAAATAAGGATTTACCGTCAGATACCCTACTCTGAAGGAGGTCAGGTTCTGAAAGAAATGGGTACCCTGGCTCGGATCAATCCGATAATCCGGAAGCCCTGATTCAACTATAACCCGGGCAGCTGAAATCTGCGGCCACTTAACCGGAATACCCAACCAGGGATCGCTCGAGCCCCTCGACCAGGACCAACCAGAACATAATTACCTCCCTGTTTGATAAAGCGGTCGTTCAGCGCCTCAATCCGATTGGCAATAACGTGACTGTCCGCAGCCCGGAAACACTCAGGTTTCACATAAACAAAATCTCGAATATTCTTAATCAGTCCGTTACCAAGAGCTGAAACAGAGTAAATTATGGTGTTCTTCTCCTCTACCTGCTCCAACCGAAAACTTAATTCATCTGAATTTTCAACAACTGGCCGAATCTGCAGGAAATTGAAAATCTTTGGCGATCCAGGAGGAACATCCAGGTTTACAGCAAACTCCATTTCAATCGGATTATTCATTTCTGTTTCACCAATCTTCATCAGGGTTCTCAGAATATCCGCCAATGGAAAAGTATTATGTTTGAGAATATTGTTGAAGGTTATGACCTTACGCCCGCTGTAAACAAAATTATCCCGGATAATGTGATTCTCCATGTCAAAGGTCGATGCCACAAATGGTAACGACGAATCTGACAAAGCATCACGGATCTTCATTTTTGATATATTGACACCATCGTCTACCGAAGGATAAAAATGCTCTGCATCCAGATCCAGTGCATAAAATTCCCTTTGAGTCTCCTTCAGTGTGCTATCGGCCGACGATAATTGTAAAACCTTGGTTGGATATTTTGGAGAGAATCTCAGGCCGGCACCTCCCTCCACAATTAATTTACCAAGTCCGAAAGCTATATTAGCAATTCCATCTTCAGGCTTTTCTAAACCAACTGGATAGAAATTGATCGACCGCGCTACTCCGGAAATTGTTGGATAAAAACGGTTCCCATATTTATTACCGCACACCTCCTGCAAAATGATAGCCATCCTTTCGGCATCGATAATATTTTGAGTAGCTGCCAGATAAGTTTTTGAACTTTTAAAATATACGGAAGCATAGACCGCTTTTATGGCATCGGCAATCATATAAACCATCTTTTGCTTATCAGAATCCACCTTTGGCAACATAAAGGTGGAATAGATACCAGCAAATGGCTGATAATGACTATCCTCCAACAAACTTGACGACCGTATTGCGATTGGGTTCCTGACCACTCTGGCAAAAGCGTCGAGATCCTTGTAAATCCTGACTGGTAATGTTGCGCTGATAAAACTTTGCAGTATCTGTTCATCATTCAGATTTGACGTCGCAATCTTCCAAAGGTTATTAAGATCCATGTACTCCTCAAAAACCTCGGTCGAGATGACTACTGTCCTGGGAATGGTAACCAAAACACCTTCCCATTGGTTCGCCAGATCGTGATTTTTTATAAATGAATCTATAAATGCGAGTCCTCGAGCCTTGCCACCCAAAGAACCTTCACCTATCCTGGAAAATAGCATGTAGTCATCAAAGCGGGTCCGGTCGAACGTGGAGATAACTCCCCTGGCCTTGGATAATCTGTAGTTGGCGATAATATCAAATATATATTTTCTGCCTGCCTCTACACTCCCGAAATCTTCAAGCGTTTTATGTTTAAGGTGGCGGCCGATCTGAAAAAAAGCCCTGGCATTGAGCCACTTTGAGAAATCATTGTTATTGAAATGATACTTAATTGAATAAATTGGGACCTTAAGAATAATATCCTGCATCTCCTTCAGGTTCGAAGCCCGGGCAATTTCCTCCCGCGTCTCAGGATCACGGAAAATAAAATCACCGAAGTTCATGTATCTGACCATAAAATTCCTGAGCTCAATTTCCAGAGTCTTGGAGTATTTATGGAGGAAACTTGCATTCAACTCGGTTGCCGGCGCCTGGTTGCTCAATTCTGAAGATTGCAATAAAAACGGAACATAAGGATCAACTTCCCTTACGGTTTTGCAAAACTTCAAGCCGGCTATCTGATCTTTTTTCCCTTGCCTCTTATAGGAAATATCCGAAATAATCCCCAGGGTACTTTCGCGATATTTATTGAAAAGATCAATGGCAGCCTCATAATTGGTTGCCAGCAGTATCTTGGGACGTCCTCGCATCCTGAGCATCTTCCGGTGCTCATTCAATCCTTCCTGCATGAAAGATTTGGATTGTTTAAATACGATTTTATAAATGGCAGGTAAAAACGAAGAATAGTACCTGACGGAATCCTCCACCAGAATTATGGTTTGCACACCAACCTCATTTACATCATAAACGAGGTTCATCCTATCCTCAATTAACTTGATAATTGCCAGCAAGAGGTCCGCATTTCCTAACCATGAAAAAACATAATCAATAGCACTGAGATCCTCCTTCTCAAGTTTGATGGAAACCTCACGGCTGAAATGAGTCAAAACGACAATAGGAATATGTGGATATTCGCTCTTGATCTTTTTGGATAATTCAAATGGGTCCATCTCGCCGACACTAAGCATCGTTATAACAAGATCAATGTGCTCCCTATCAAGGTGGTCGAAAGCTTTGCGGGCTGTATTTGCCTGTATGAAAATTGGCGGATATCGAAGATTTAATGACACATACTCATTAAAAATCTGTTCATCTATCCTGCCGTCCTCCTCCAACATGAAAAAATCATAATTACTGCAGATAATCAATACTTTGTTTATCCGTCGCTGCATGAGGAATTTAAATTCCGCTTCGCCGAAATCAGTGTTTGGCAGGTTTAGGTGGGTCAATTCTTCCATAAATACTATTCTTCACTTTTAGGCTGATCACTTAAACGGATAAGCGCCATCCTCTTTTTACCATCCATCACAATATCTAAATCATTTTCGAATTTAACATGTTTAAAATAGGCTCCCTCCTCAATTAATGTCTGCTCAAACAAAAGATCGTACTGAATGAAATTTTTACCACCTGCATGTACCGAAAAGTATCCCACATTCATTGAGGTAACATTATGAAAAAAGTGCGAACCAAGGGAAGCATCCAAAGGAAAATCAGATAGGTCGGTTTCTACAATTACCCGGGCATTTGAAATTTGGGACCATTTGACCGGAATGCCGATAAACTTATCTCTCGATCCCCACCGCCCCGGTCCGATAAGGACATATTCTTTTTTCTGATGTCTCATCTTTTCATTCATCTGCTCAATCTCTGCAGCCATTTCTTCCGTTTTCATTTTATCGAACTTCTTCGGATCAACAAAAATAAGGTCCTGAATACCCCTCAGTCTTCCATTTCCAAGGCTTTTTTCAGAATATAAAATTGAATGATCCTGCGACACCGTATCAATATCAAGAGTAAAGTCCTCATCGGCCCCAACCATAGGTTTGATCTGTAAAAGGTAAAATGATGCACGATGCTGACTATCGGGTGTTAAATCCACCGCATATTCAATTTCAACAGCTGTTCCGAGTGCCTCGTGAACTACATCCAGGATTACCTCAATGGTTTTGGCCAGAGGTGTAAAATCGTAATGAAGGATATCGGCAAAGTTCAGGACCCTTGGGCCAAATCCCTGCAAACCGGGATCGAGACGGTCATTATTAGCATCATAAACTGAAGCAGAATGTTTTATCGTTCCATGTCTCTCTGCTACTGATATATCCAACTTAGATAACCCTGCCTCCTCCCCGTCCAACAGGTTCAATTCTCTTCTATTCAGATTAGCAGCATAAAAATAAACCTGCGAAGTTTTCAATTGATCCTTTAACGACGATATCTGTAAAGTGGGGTACTTGGGTGAAAATCGCCATGCTTTCTCTCCCTCTACAACATAACGTCCTAATCCAAGAGCAATTACAGCACAGCCATCATGCGGCTCCATGTGCGAAACAGGATAGTAATTATAAGACTGTGCAGTTCCACTGATATGAGGGTAATAATAATTATCATACTCATTACCTACAAGTTCCTGAATAACAACAGCCATTTTCTCCTCTTCAACCCGATAATTAACTGCCTCAAAATACATCCTCGCTTCAGGAGAAAAAATAGAGGAATAAACCATTTTAATTGCCTCCTGCAATTGGTTGTACCTGACGGAATAGTCGGGATCAGAGTTTGGCAATACGTAGGTTTCGAAAATTCCGGCGAAAGGATGAAGCAACGAATCTTCAAAAATACTGGAAGAACGTATGGCCAAAGGCATGTTTAACAGCTTCAGGAAGGTTTTTAGTTTCTTCTTAAGATTAAAGGATAAATCACCTGCCTGAAATAATTTCCTTACCGTCATGTAATCCGATTCTTCCAAAACTTGATTGGTAAGGCTATTCCGCTGCATGAAAATCTCAAATTCATCCGTACCAATTATTGCGGTTCGCGGTGTCCGAATATTGATATCAGGAATAATCTGAGTAAAATCAAGGTTATTAATTAAGGTATTTATAAACGCAAGTCCGCGGCCTTTCCCGCCAAGTGAGCCAGTACCCAGACTTACTATATTGCGCCAGTCGAGAACAGCAGTTTCATCGAAATTAACCACCTTGCCTTTATCCTTATCGATACGGTAATTCTGGATTACATCGATAATATATTCACGTAATTCCTTTGGACTATTGAAATCATCAGCCTTTATTGGATTAATAATCTTTGCAAGTTGAATCTCACCTCTAGCCATCAGCCATAGTGAAAAATGGTTTTTTAATGCATGGTACAGAATTGATTCTTCGGGAATGGTACGCAAATGATTTTCAAAATCCTTCATCGAGCGGGCAACTGCAATTTTCCTACCCTGGTTATCTCGGTAAACAAAATGGCCAAACCCCAGTGAGTAAGTGATAAAGGTTTTAAGATCCTGCAGCAGGGTTTCTGAGTTTTTATTCATGAATGTAGCTCGCAATTCCAGCGCGGCTGAGGCACATTCGGGATCGGAAGATTGAAGAATCATTGGCAGGTCGCTGCGATGAGAATGAACATACCTAAGAAAACTGATACCTGCCGTCTCATGAACCAGCCCACCCCGCCGGAATTTCATGTCAGAAATAACGCATGCCAAAAAATCCTGATACTTATTGAAAATGTTTATAGCTTCCTCGTAATTTGTGGCAAGTATAATCTTGGTGCGGGCTCGCATTCTCGAGACCTTGTCTAACTCATTTGTATTTGCCTCGGATATCAATTCCTGAGTTTGTTCAAAAACCAAGGTATAAAGCATGGGCAGGTATCTGGAATAATACCTTGGAGAATCCTCAACGAGAAGTATTACCCTCACCAGCCCCACCCTGGTATCATTATCAAGGTTCATTTCATCTTCGAGCAGCTTAACCATGGCAAAGAAAATCTTTGAATCACCGTTCCAGACAAACATTCGGTCAACTGCCGGAAGCAAGGAATCCTGCTCCTCATATAGGCCAATCTTTGAACTATTATTAAGTAACAGGAAAATTTTCATCTCAGGATACCTTCGCCTTATCCGCTCTGCCAGCCTAACTGGCGACCTCGTATCAACACCGACCATTAAAACCACAAAATCAAATGATTTTTCCTTTAGCATTTCCAGAGCATCATCTCCAGATGTCGCACCTGTAATTCTTGGTAAGGATGATAAGCTTAGATGGTAGATCTCTCCCATTGCCTGTTCAAAGAACCGGTCCTCATTTTCAAGAATAAAGGTGTCATAGAGCGTGGCTACCAGTAAAATCTCCGATACCTTGAATTTCATAAGGTCATGGAAAATATTCTTATCAGCCGTCAGTTTGCTGAGAAATTGCTGTAAAAGCAGACGGCTGTCTTTCATCGATTCCGTATAAACAATTTTTTTATACTTGTAATCCTCCCTTTCACGGGCAGGTTTAACAGCTATGGTTTTACCGAGTAATCCGTTGAGGTAACCAGTAATCAGTCCGGCAATGTTATTGATCAAATCACGCTCTTCATTCAGGAATGGACCTTCATCTGCTTCGGGCATCAGATGGGTATAAAAAATCTGAATTAAACCGGTCTTGCCATCCGGAGAATAGAATTCCTGTTGCTGTAACCACTCAGTTTGCTTGAACCTGAGACTTTGGTACTCCTGATTATCAAATAATATTCTCGCACAGGTTTTTTGGGTATACTGCCATCCTCGAGGCAAAATGAGTGCTATCTGCCTGAGTGTTTCAGGTAATGGCATCCCTTCAGATATTATTGTAGTCGTGCGGTTAATCGTCATTAACTCTTTCACACGTTCGGTATGCTCAGCAAGAAGGCGCTGAAGATCGGGACGTTTATTGCGGTTTTGTTCCATCTTGGGTATTTCTAGACAACCGAAGATAGCAAAAAAAAAAGGAGGCATATGCCCCCTTTTTAATATATCAAAAAGTGGATTATTTCACTTCCCAGGTTGATCCTGAATGCATCAGATCATGCATGGAATGGATCTTGCTTTTTCCATGAACCGCTTCGATCTGATCTGTCATTTTAACATCGTAAGATTTTGCTGATTCACAGGCACGGATCACACCCAGAGCAACCGGAAAATTCGGATAGTCCATATTAGCAAGCAACAGGTGAATTCCAGCAAACTCGGTATGAGCATCATGGACTAAAAGATCCTTATCCGAAATACCATTTTCACCAAGTTTAACAACATGGATCTGATTGTCTTTCATCATCAATCCTTTATCCTGATTCTTCCCATAAATCATAGGTTCACCATGCTTCAGCATAATAATCCTGTCGTCGCGGTTATCTCGGTCGGTGATGTCCCCGAAAGTCATATCATTATAAATTACGCAGTTCTGCAATACTTCTGTAATCGAAGTTCCTTTATGCTTAGCTGCTTCCAGTAAAATCTCAGTAGAGATCTTCGGCATTGAGTCAATGGTCCTGGCAAAAAAAGTTCCATTGGCTCCAATGGTTATTCCACCAGGCTTAAAGGGCTGCTCAATAGTGCCGAATGGTGAGGTCTTGGTTACTGATCCCTGCTTGGAGGTTGGCGAATATTGTCCTTTAGTCAGTCCGTAAATCCGATTATTGAACAGGATCAGATTCACATCAATATCCCTGCGAACCAAATGAATAAAATGATTGCCGCCGATAGCGAGTCCGTCACCATCACCGGTAATGACAAAGACACACAGGTTAGGATTTGAAGTTTTTACCCCGCTCGCTACTGCCATGGCACGTCCATGGATACCGTGAAAACCATAGGTATTAACATAATATGGAAATCTTGAGGAGCATCCGATACCTGAAACAAATACAACATCCTCATGTTTGTAGCCTAATTGCGGAAGGGCTTTCAAAACTGAACTAAGAATGGCGTGATCACCGCATCCTGCACACCAACGAACCATCTGGTCGCTCTTAAAATCTTCTGGTTTTAATTGTTCGATATCCATTCTTTAGTCCTCCAGGTTTTTAACAATAGCCTCAGTAAGGTCTTTAACTGTAAAAGGTAATCCCATAATTTTATTGAACTTCCGGTAAGGATATTCCGGATGCTGCATCCTCAGGTAATTGGCGAATTGGCCAAGGTTTATTTCACAAACAAGCAATTTCTTGAATCTTCCAAGGACTTCACTTGTATTGGATGGTAATGGGAAAATGTAATTAAACTGTGCAAGCGCAACTTTATGTCCCTCGCGGCGCACTTCTGTTAATGCGGTAACCAAATGACCGTAAGTTCCGCCCCACCCTATAATCAACAAATCTGCATCCTCATCTCCGACAATTTCCAATGGTGGGATATCCTTTGCAACCTTTTGGATTTTCTGATCGCGGATATGGCTCATGAGTTCATGATTTTCCGGGACATAGGAAACAGTTCCCGTAATATTCATTTTTTCAAGGCTCCCCAAACGGTGCTCCATTCCAGGAGTACCCGGAATTGCCCAGGTTCTGGTCAGGGTTTCCGGATCCCTTGCATAAGGTTGCCAGTTTTTAGTGTCACGCTCAACTCTGGGCACCTTGATCTCAGGAAAATCATTTAGATCTGGAATCTTCCACGGTTCTGTCCCATTTGCAAGAAACCCATCGGTAAGCAAAATTACCGGGGTCATGTGCTCGACAGCAATTTTGCAAGCCATATATGCATAATCAAAACAGTTCGAAGGAGTTGATGAGGCAATAACAACAACCGGACTTTCACCGTTCCTCCCATATAATGCCTGCATCAAGTCAGATTGCTCAGTTTTAGTCGGAAGTCCTGTCGAAGGTCCGCCACGCTGAACGTCAACAATCACCAGCGGCAATTCTGTCATTACTGCAAGACCAATTGCTTCACCCTTGAGTGCCAGCCCTGGACCGGATGTGGTTGTAACTGCCAGTGATCCAGCAAAACTGGCACCGATTGAAGTGCAAATGCCGGCAATCTCATCTTCTGCCTGAAATGTTTTAACTCTTAAATCTTTGCGGGCAGCAAGTTCTTCGAGAATACCTGTTGCTGGAGTAATGGGGTAAGACCCGCAAAATAATTGAAGATCTGCTTTTTCTGCAGCAGCCATCATTCCCCAGGCAACCGCCTGGTTTCCGTTTATGCTTCGATAAACGCCCTTTTCAATATCCGCAGGCTTTACCTTAAAGTTTGAGGTAAAAGCTTCAATCGTTTCGGCATAATAATATCCATCGTAGAGAACCTTAGTGTTTGCTTCCACTAAAATTGGCTTCTTGGCAAACTTCGTATTGAAGAATTTAACGGCATGCTCAAGTGGACGATCATAAAGCCAGCTGACTATACCAAGGGCAAACATGTTTTTACATCGCAGAATAGATTTCTGATCTAATCCGATATCTTTAAGACTCTCTTTGGTCAGATTACTTATCGGAGCTGAGATAAGCTGAATACCTGTTACATCCTCCTCTTCAAAAGGATCACTTTTATATCCTGCTTTTTCAATATTCTTGGCATCAAACTGGTCAACATCATAAATTATAATTCCATCTGGTTTTACCCACCTGAAATTTGCTTTCAATGCTGCCGGGTTCATAGCCACCAGCACATCACAATAATCACCAGGGGTATTGATCTGGGTATGACCAAAATGGACCTGAAACCCTGAAACTCCACCTACAGTTCCCTGGGGAGCCCTGATTTCTGCCGGATAATCCGGGAAAGTGGAAACATCATTACCGTAAAGTGCCGATGTATCGGAGAATAGAGTGCCGGTAAGTTGCATACCGTCGCCCGAATCGCCCGAAAACCGAATGGCTACTTCTTCGATCTCGATGACTTTTGCCTGTTTACTCATGACAGATTTTAGTTGTTAGGATATTAGGGTGCAAAAGTAAGCAGATTTATATTGTGATTAAAATGATATTTTCATTTGTACTTTTGGAGCTTCGAATTTATAAATTCATAACAAAATGGCTCTGATTAAATCGGTGAGAGGATTTACTCCGTTGATCGGCGAAAATTGCTATCTAGCTGAAACAGCAGTAATTATAGGCGATGTTATTGTTGGTGATGATTGTAGTATTTGGTTTGGTGCGGTCCTGCGTGGTGACGTAAATTCAATCAGGATAGGCAATAAAGTCAATATTCAGGATGGAGCTGTCCTTCATACTTTATATGAAAAGTCCGTTGTCGAGATCGGAAACTCAATAACCATTGGACATAATGCAGTAATCCATGGTGCTAAAATCAATGACCGCGTATTGATTGGAATTGGAGCTATAATCTTGGATAATGCCGTGATTGGAGAAAACACAATTATTGCTGCAGGGGCTCTGGTTAAAGACTCTTCCATCATTGAACCTAACAGTATTTATGCTGGCGTGCCGGCAAAAAAAGTTAAGGAGATCGATCCTTCTCAAACTAAAGAAATGATCGATAAAATAGCTGATAATTACCTTTTTTACGCGGGTTGGTACTCGGAGGAATCAACCGGGTCTTAAGGTTTTAAGCCCGTTGCTGAGGAAACCTCGTAGACTTCCCCAGTCAGCTGAAATAAAAAGTGTTTTAAGTTCAAGGGATCTCCGGTTGTATAAAACCTGTATTCAGAATCATCTGATCCGGAATCCAATGCATGGTTTTCTTCCAGAACTTTCCTCGTATGGCGTGCAACGGCAGGAGCGGGATCAATAATTGTTATTCCTGCAGGGAGGATCTCCCTGATGATTGGAATAAGAAATGGGTAGTGCGTGCATCCGAGAACCAGCTGATCGATCCCCTTTTCAACCATTGGTTGTAAGTATCCATTAAGAAGCTCTCTCGTTTCTGGGGAGTCAATCATGCCACCCTCTATTAACTCAACCAAACCTGTTCCTGCTTTTTCATGCAACTCCACCGAATGGCTGTAGAGCTTTATCGATCGTTTAAAATGCTCTCCCTTAAAAGTTTGAGCAGTAGCTAAGACCCCGATATGGCCGGTCTTCGAGGCTAAGGCGGCTGGTTTAACCGCTGGTTCAACGCCAATAAATGGAATATCAAACTCTTTGCGCAAGGTACTTATTGCTGCACCCGTGGCCGTATTGCACGCAACCACAATCAACATACAACCTTGCGCAATCAGAAATTTTGTGATTGCCCTCGAACGGTTGACAATGAAGCTCCTTGATTTAGTACCATAAGGAGCATTCGCAGAATCAGCCAGATATATCATTGATTCACCGGGAATTTCTCGGATCAACTCATTCCAGACGCTCAATCCTCCAATACCGGAATCGAAAACACCTATCGATGCAGATTTCATCATAAAAAAAATCCCTGCCTCACGGCAAGGATTTAATGATCAATATTTTAAGTCTATTTTAAACCCAATTTAGCTTTAACTAGTGGTGCTAAGTTCAATGACTCATCTTCTGGAACATAAAGAAGAATACCTGGACCTCCTTCAATAACGTAGGTAAACTTATTTGCTTCGGCAACTTCTTTAATAGCTTTCTTCAATTTGTCAACAATTGGAGTCATAAGCTCTGTCTGCTTTTTATCCAACTCCTGCTGAGCAACTTCTTTAAAATTCTGGATTTTACCCTGCATATCAATGATTTCAGCTTCTTTAGCCTTTTGAATAAATGAAGATAAAGAATCTTTCTGCTTGGTATAGGTATCGATCAGGTTATTAACAGCAACTGTCATCGATTCGTAATTCTTCGTAATCTCAGCATTGAACTTATCAAATTTTTTGGCAGCACTATCACGTTCTGGCATCAATTGCAGAATTTCCTGAGTATTGATATGGCCGATTTTAACTTGAGCGAAAGAAGTTGTTCCGCTTCCGAGAATAAACATGGCACAAACTGCCAGGGTGAAAAGAATCTTTTTCATATTAATTTAATAATGTGTTACTTAAAACGGTCGCCAAAGATAGAAATTAATTTTGAATTCCCATCTTTTTGAGGATATCGTCGCTCTTGTCGAACTTCGGATCAGTGAATAACATGGTTGGTCCGGCTGCAACATCAAAAATAATGGAATAACCTCCCTCGGCAGCAAGATCTTTTACTGCAGTAAAAATTTCATCCTGAATAGGTTTAACTAATTCCTGACGCTTTTTAAAAAGAGATCCGTCCGGTGCAAAATATTTCTTTTGCAAATCTTTAACGTCTTTCTCACGCTGCACAATTTCCCCTTCGCGTTTTGTCCTCATTTCCTCGGTGAGCAAAACCCTTTCGGCTTGATAATCCTTATATAATTTCTCAATGTCAGTGCGTTTGGCGTCAATCTCTTTCTGCCATTCTTCTGAAAATTTATCTAATTGCTTCTGGGCAGCATCATAGGCTGGTACCCGGCCAAGAATATAATCCGTATTGACGTATGCAAACTTCTGACCGAAACCGATCGTCACTCCGAAAATCAATAAACTTACTGTGAATAATATCTTTTTCATAGCATTACAATTTTTCCAACTACATCAATTTCTATACCAAAACATTACATCTGTGGTCCAAGAACAAAATGGAACTGGCTGTGGTTTTTACCAGTGGTTCCCGGGATATCATCAAATCCATAACCCCAGTCAACACCCATAAGTCCAAACATAGGCAGGTAGATACGGACCCCGGCGCCGGCTGCCCTTTTCATATCAAAAGGATTGAACTGTTTGAATTCATACCACGCATTACCTGCTTCAAAGAATACCAGGGCAAACAGGGTAGCGTTAGGATTAAGCGATATTGGAAAACGCAATTCAGTAGTGAATTTCGTGTACAGGTTTGCACCGTTCGAAGGCGTCAACGACCCGTTTGCGTATCCTCGCAACGCAATAATATCCCGCCCGTAATAACTATATCCCATCATTCCGTCACCCCCGACTTCGAAATTCTCAAAAGGTGACCGAGCATATTTATTATAATATCCCAGGTACCCAAACTCAGCCTTGGTAACTAAAACGAAGTCGCGCTTTTCGCCTTCGGTTTCTTTATTCCCGATCGTCCACAACTTTGTATACCACGATGATTTAAAGGTCCATTTATGATATTCTATCCACTTGTATTTTTCCGTTTCAGTAAGTTTAGAGTAGTCTTTGCCATTGAAAAGGGAATACGGTGGGGTAATTTGAAGGTTCAATGAAAATGTTGACCCCAATCGCGGATAAATAATCTGGTCAGTTGAACTACGCCCAAATGTGCTGGTAAAACTAAAGTTGTTACTCACTCCGTTCTTGATCACGAAATATGACCAGTCATCCAACAAATATCTCTGAAATGACAATTGATTAAAGAGGGTAAAATAATCATCCGGCCAGCTCAACCGGCGACCAATTCCCACCGAAGCTCCGCTTATTTTCATGGATTGATTCAACGGGTCAGTTGAAATCCTTCCGTTGGTCTGAACAGTATGATAAAGTGATACGGAAAGTGAATTCGGTTTTTTACCCCCCAGCCACGGTTCAACAAAGGACGCGCTATAGGACTGATAATATTTTCCGTTCGATTGTGCCCTGATACTCAGGTTTTGACCGTCCCCGGAAGGAAGTGGCCGCCAGGCATCCTTTTTGAAAAAATTCCTGGCCGAGAAGTTTCCAAACTTAACGCCTAGAGTTCCAATAACCATTCCAGCTCCCCAGCCACCTGAGATCTCGATTTGATCATTAGCTCGTTCAACTACCTGATATTCAATATCTACAGTACCATCCAACTGATTTGGAATCGGAACTGGGGTGATCTTCTCAGGATCGAAGAAACCCAATTGAGCTAACTCACGAACTGTCCTGATCACCAATGACCGGTTAAAAAGATCACCTGGTTTTGTTCTGATCTCACGACGTATAACATGCTCATTGGTCCTGTCATTGCCAGTTATAGTTACTTTATTTATGCGGGCAACCTGGCCTTCATGAATGACAATCTGAAGGTCGATGGAATCTTTATCAACGTTTACTTCCTGAGCTTGCGCTTCATAGAAAAGGTACCCGTTATCCATATAATAATTACCTACAGCATCCGGATCATTCCTCAGGCGATTGTCCAACACTGCCTGATCATAAACAGCACCTTTCTTGATCTTTAGAGCAGTGGATAAAAAATCACTGGTATACTTAATGTTTCCAGCCCAGGAAATATTCCTGAAAAAGTACTGTTTTCCTTCTTCAACCCAGATTTTCAGACCAACCGTTCCGTTTGGATTTCGAAACAATGAATCCTTTGCAATCTTCGCATCCCTATAGCCAAGTGTATTATATTTTGCTATTACAAGCGCTTTGTCATCGTTAAAATTACTTTCCAAGAACTTCGATGCCTTAAATATATTGTACCAGGTTTTCTGCTTTGTCTCTTTCATTGCCTTGCGCAATTTCTTCTCAGGCAACACACTAACCCCAACAAATGTTATTTTTTCGATTTTGACCTTGCTCTTTTTATCAACATGGATATCCAGAACGGTTGAGTTTTGCATCGTAGAATCTGCCTTCTGGGAGATTGCCACCTCAGTATTTAAATAACCCTTATCAACAAAATGCTCTTTGACCAGAAATTCTGTCCGTGAAATAGTATAAGGGGTTACGAGGTTACCTCTAACGAGTTTGACTTTTTCTTTCAAGTCGTCAGCTTCCTGTTTACTCACGCCGGTAAAAGAAAAACGAGCAAGACGCGGCATTTCCTGAAGATAAATATCCAGGAAAATCATATCTCCCTCAATTTTCGTGGCTGTTATCCTAACATCTGAAAAAAGCTGTTGGTCCCACAATTTCTGAATTGCATTCGGTATATCTTCCCCAGGAACAGTTATCGTTTTTCCAACATCAAGCCCGGAAAATTGCAATAAAACATTATGAGTTAAGTACTTGACTCCTGAAACGGTTACTCCGCCTATTTGATAATCATGAGCAGTCCGCGCATAATCAAATATCCGCAAAGGCTTATTATTCGTTTCCTGGCAAAAAGCAATGGTGGTGGAAAGAAAAAGGGCGACAGCTAATATTGATCTTTTTATCATGCTGATTATTCAGATGTTATAATTGTTGACTTGTTTTCCCAAATCGTCTTTCGCGATTTTGGTATTCTAATAATGCCTCATAGAAATCTTCCGCCCTGAAATCAGGCCACAGCTTTGAGGTAAAATATAATTCCGTATAAGCTAACTGGTAAAGTAGGAAATTACTTAACCGATATTCTCCGCTTGTCCTTATTAAAAAGTCCGGATCCGGGATACCTGAAGTTTGGAGATAGCTTTCAAATGTATCAAAGTTCATTTCTTCAGCAGTTATTTTCCCTTCTGAAGCATCCTTAATGATCTGACGGGCAGCCAGGATAATCTCATTTCTTGAGCCATAAGAAATTGCCAGAACTACCGTAAGACCGGTATTTGCAGCAGTTGCTTCTACTAAATTCAGTAGTTCCCGGCGAGTAAGCTCGGGAAGCTTAGATAGGTTGCCAACAGTCCTTAACCGGATATTATTGTCGAGAAGTTTTTTGGTTTCCTTTTTAATTGTCGAAACCAATAATCCCATCAAAGCATCAACCTCCTCAATTGGCCGAGCCCAGTTTTCGGTACTGAACGCATATAAAGTGAGATATTTAAGTCCGAGTTCAGCACTAGCCTTAACTACCTCATCTACGGGAGTTACGGCATTCTGATGACCAAAAATCCGGGCTGCGCCCTTCCGAACAGCCCATCTTCCATTGCCGTCCATGATTATCGCAACATGTCCGGGTAATTTATCCCGTATCAATTTCTCCTTCAGGCTCATTTAAGTTTCTTTCGTTCGTTTTCGTAAAACGGACAAGTTTTGCAATAGTTACTGACCAGGTATCCAATCGAGACACTAAAATTCGAACGCCAATTGGCCATCAGGGGAGTATATCTATAGGGTAATTGGGAGTAATCCATCTCGTATCCTTTTCTAAGTGCCCATTCCATCCCTAGTGTCA
Source organism: uncultured Bacteroidota bacterium (assembly GCA_903851365.1). GTDB lineage: Bacteria > Bacteroidota > Bacteroidia > Bacteroidales > UBA12481 > UBA12481. Next base: position 29,805 of record CAINOB010000125.1, on the reverse strand, counting down.
TTCTGGAACTAATATTGTATTTGACGCCCACATTAAAGGGTATCCGTATGTTCCTGACCATATATTTAGTCATAGAAGCATTCTGATCATTCTGCACAGCAGTATATTGAGAAAAATCAACCAAATAACTTAGCCCTGTTGCAATATAAGAGGTAAAGACTTTCTTGATCCGCTTAGAGTTCAATGGATGAAAATTGAACTCAACCAGTCCATATCCATCGACCACTTTATTCAATCCCGCATTCACCCCCACACGCCAGGAATAGCGTTCATTCCAGCTATACCGGTAATAACCTCCCGCTCCAAAACTCATACCCTTGGAATCCGGTATAGGCAGGATCGATGAAAGATGGGTTTCATTCATTCCTAGAAACAATCCATAGTCAAATCCTTTTTGAGCATTCACTCCTAAAGCAACAGTGATAAAACCGATTATTACAATTATTTTTCTCATTTCTGGTGAATTGCAACAGGCACCTTTTATGATCCCCCTACAATAACTGCCAAAGCGCAAATATAGTATAAATTGCAAAGGTTTTCTCGAGCCCCTGTGAAACAGGTGCTTCCCACAGCAGGCTTGATCCTCGTCAGTTCCTCCTGTCAGCTCCCCACATCAGTTTGGTTCGCAGCGTTTGATAAAAGTTTTGTTCTCTCAAGCGAATGGTCTTCAGGCGGAATGGAGCTTTGAAAATGGTGAGTTCAAGCCGGTCTTCAATAACTACAGATCGCGAGTCCGCAGATACAAGCAAGTTCCCGCTTCGGCTTTCGACCTGAAGAGTCAGCTTCATGGAATCATTGAAAACTAATGGCCTTACAGTCAAATTATGAGGTGCAATCGGGGATAGAATAATGTTGTTCGTATCAGGAAGCACAAGTGGCCCACCCACACTGAGTGAATAAGCGGTCGATCCAGTTGGGGTTGAGACAATAAGGCCGTCGGCCCAATAAATATTCAGAAATTGACCATCCAGAAAGGCACTGATTTTAATCATTGAGGAATCATCACGCTTATGAACAGTAATCTCATTTAATGCATAATTAAACCCACCGAAAAGCAATGGTTCACTGTCGACCTGGAGAAGTGCGCGTTCATCAAATCCACCTGTATTCTGCAATATCGAATCAATCGCAAATGAGATTTCATCTTGCGATATGTCAGCCAAAAAACCAAGCCTTCCACTATTGATTCCGGCAAGCGGGATAGGAAGGTCCCTGACCAGCGTAACAGCCTCCAGAAAAGTTCCGTCACCACCAATGCTAAGCATAACTCCTTCCAGACCTTTAAGGTCCTGGTAAGATTTAAATACCCTGCATTCCTGGCATCTTGTGTCGGCCCAAACTCCGATAAAGTCCTTTAAAGGACCAAAGATCTGAACCTCTACACCATAGGTGAATAATTGATTTAATAGCAGGTTGAATGGAGTTCGGAACCCTAAATCAAACTCACGGCCAAATAAAAATATCTGCTTTATTACAGGTTGAATATTCATGTTCAATCAAATATTCATGTATTTCATAAACTCCTCATATCTCGACCGGTAAAAATCATCCAGTTGGCTGTTGGCCAAAAAATACGATTTTACGGAATATCCATAACGGTCAAATGAACGTATAATTGAACTGGTTTCCTGAGTATTAATCTTGATAGTCACAGTCAGTTCCGGATTATTAGGATCCTGTATCATATATAGGCTGATCATTTTAGCATTATTTTCCTCAATGATCCGGGATATAATATTCGGTGAGTAATCTTGAGGTGCAATGTTAAGAACCAGGATCGCTCCAGGCTCACCGGCAGCAGTGAGAGAGCTGAAATTCCTTACCAGAACTGGAAGCGTTATGCTGCCTTTATACTCCCCAGTCGCCGACAAAACAGGTATCAATGTGAGATTATACCTGGAAACCAAGTCGATAACCTCATAAATATGTTGATCTTCAATAACTGATACATTAATGAATTCAATAGATTTCGAATTAATTATCACCTCCTGATCAGGAAAAACTCCAAGATCTGATTCTGCAATAATTCCTTGGTATGCCGCATTCATAACAACCGGCAAATGACTAATTTTTAATTCAGTCATGCGATCAAGAATCTGTTTCACCGAATCAGTTTCTGTTACCGGTGGAATAAAGTAAGCTACCAGATCTTTGGCAAGCATATCGAAGTATAATTCGTAATTTTGTTTTTCAATTAATTCAAGCCCAGATGACCAGATTAAGCGTAAATATAAATAAAATTGCCACACTGCGGAATGCCAGGGGTGGTAATGTCCCGGATGTCCTTAAAGCTGCAAGGGATTGCGAGAATTTTGGTGCCCAAGGGATTACAGTTCATCCCCGACCTGATGAGCGTCATATCCGGTATCAGGATGTTTTAGATCTCAAACCACTGATTACTACCGAATTCAACATCGAAGGATATCCATCCGAATCATTTATTCAACTGGTAACTAAAGTGCTTCCCGAACAGGTTACTCTGGTACCTGATGCTCATGATGCGGTAACTTCCAATGCTGGCTGGAATACCTTAAAATACGAAATCTTCCTCCGGGAAATCGTCAAAAGATTTCAGGATAAGGGAATCCGAGTTTCCATTTTTATTGATGCAAATCCTGAAATGATCAGGTATGCCGCAAAAACCGGTACCGACCGGATTGAATTATATACAGAACCTTATGCTGAGAAGTTCCATATTAATCCTGATGAGGCGATCAAGCCTTTTCTGGCAGCAGCTCTCGTAGCTGCAGAGCTTGGCATGGGAATTAATGCGGGCCACGACCTGAACCTGCAAAACCTCAACTTTTTTGCAAAGACCATTCCCCATCTCGATGAAGTCAGTATTGGTCATGCCTTGATATCCGATGCACTGTATCTGGGTCTGGAAAATACTATTCAATTGTACCGGGGCAAACTGGTGGTTTAGCGACAATGAAGTTAAACTATCAAAAACTCGGAACTGGCCATCCTCTGATCATTCTTCACGGCTTATATGGTAGTGGCGATAACTGGTTAACCATCGGAAAAGCACTGTCCGGAATCAGCGAAATTATACTCGTTGACCAGCGTAACCACGGTGCCTCACCTCATTCCGACCAGATGGATTACAAAGAGCTGGCATCCGATCTGAAGGAACTAATGGACAGCCTTGGCATAAAGAATGCATCTATCCTCGGCCATTCCATGGGGGGAAAGGCGGCAATGTGGTTCGCCACTGAAAATCCCGGAAGAGTCAGCCGGTTGATCGTTGCAGATATCAGCCCCAGGTCCTATTTGTTGGATGCCGGTCCCTCAAACCATATGGAAGAGCATAATGAGATTCTTCAAGCACTTGGAAAAGTGGATCTTGTTATGGTTAAATCAATTGGCGATGTTGACAGGCAGCTTGAGCTGAATATTCCTTCCAAACGCCTTCGGCAGTTTCTATTGAAAAATCTGCATAAAAACAAAGATGGAATTTACCAATGGAAAATAAATATCCCATCTATCAGCAGGAATCTGGAAAATCTGGGAAATGGTTTGGACCTGAAATCTCTGGAAGGAAAGAGCTTCAGCCAGTTCCCTGTACTCTTCTTAAAAGGAGAAAAATCACCTTACATTATTGAACCGGATATTCAGTTGATCAGGCAATTGTTTCCTCAGGCTCAGATCGTAACAATTAAGAATGCTGGACACTGGCTTCATGCAGAGGAACCTGACCTATTTATAAGCATCGTCAAGAAATTTATCATCAACTGATTGACTGATTGGTTATTCTGATAGATGATGCCGGATAAGTGAAGTCAGCACACGGATACCAACCTTATTCTCCCCACCCTGAGGAATGATCAGATCGGCATATCTTTTTGAAGGTTCAATGAAATCCAGATGCATGGGTTTAACGGTCTTTTCATATCTGTGCAAAACAGCTTCAGCCGACCTTCCACGCTCACGGATATCCCGGCGAATAACCCGGGCAAGCCTGTCATCAGCATCAGTATCCACAAAAACCTTAATATCTAGCATATCCCGGACTTCCTTCTGCGTCAGAAGTAAAATACCTTCTACAATAACTACTTTTCTTGGTGCAACGCATATTGTTTCCGGGAGTCGTGTGCAGGTTAGATAGGAATAAACAGGCTGAAGAATTTGTAACCCAAGTCTGAGCGCTTTGAGGTGTTCTATCAATAATGACCATTCAATCGAATCAGGATGATCGAAATTGAGTTTCTGCCGGTCTTCCAAAGGGAGATGGCTACTGTCTTTGTAATATGAATCCTGTGGAAGCAGAGCAACTTCTCCCTTCTGAAAACTATCCATTACGTTTCTTACGACAGTGGTTTTTCCACTGCCTGTTCCACCTGCAATACCTACGATTAACATAATTTGCTTTAGATTCGGGAGGTAATTGTATATTTACCGATTAAGTCTTCCAAAATATGATCCGACACATCGTTCTCTTCAAAATAAAGGATTTTTCTTCAGAATCCGAAAGAAACGAGGCCATACAAAATATTCTGGTGACATTCAGGTCTCTTATCGGCCAGATTCCTCAGATACGGAAGTACCGTGTGGAATCAGATTGCATTCATGGACCATCATCACTCGATGTAATCATTGACAGCGTCTTCGACAATGTTGAAGACTTGAAAGCTTACCAGTCCCATCCGGCCCACCTCGATGCAGTTGAATTAAACAAACAATGGTCGGAGTACAAAATTATCGGAGATTACTATTTCGAAAACCAAACCTAAATAAACCAAATATGCTTTATCCGTTACGCTTTAAGCCACTTTATCAGTACCGATTATGGGGAGGAAGCAAATTAAAGGATGTACTTGGGAAAAAAGATGCACCCGAAATGACCGGGGAGAGCTGGGAAATTTCCGGAGTTGAGGATAACTTGTCTGTTGTTAAAGAAGGTTTCCTGGAAGGAAATGATCTTCAGGAACTTATTGAGGTTTATATGGGAGATCTAGTAGGCGATTCTGTTTACGAAAAACATGGTACAGAATTTCCCCTGCTCATAAAGCTTATTGATGCTCATGATGTTCTTTCGGTTCAGGTTCATCCCGACGATACCCTCGCTGCACAAAGACACCATGCATACGGGAAAACAGAGCTTTGGCATGTTATTCAAGCTGATCCTGAATCTGTTATTTACACAGGATTTAATAAGGAAATTAAACGGGAGGAATTTCTTGATTATGTAGAGCAAAAAAAGGTACAGGAAATTCTGAATGTTGAACCAGTTAAGAACGGAGATGCATTTTTCATACCGGCAGGTCGCGTCCATGCCACCGGAGCTGGCATTTTGTTTGCCGAGATTCAGCAAACGAGCGATATTACTTACCGGATCTTCGACTGGAACCGTCTTGAAAAAAATGGAAGGCCACGTACCTTGCACACCGATCTGGCCATTGATGCTATTGACTTCAAGCATTACCCAACCTATCGAAATGATTATCCAGCCTGTTTAAATCGCCCTTCACCAATTGTTTCTTGCCCTTATTTCACGACTAACCTTATCTGGTTCAACCGAAATGTTGAACGTGATTATCTCGATATCGACTCCTTCATTGTATATATATGCATTCAGGGTTCTTTCCTTTTAAATTATGGCGAGGAAAACCCAATGCTTGTAAAAACAGGGCACACCATTCTCTTACCGGCAATTTTTAAAGAAGTTGTCCTTGAACCGCGTGGAGAAACTAAAGTTTTGGAAGTGTATATTGATAATCCTCAGAAATCACCGGCTAACTGATTTGAATCCTGAAAACTTCATAAAAACAGTCACTTTTGTCAGTGCTGGCAATAATCCTGATAAATGCCCCGCTCCTGACCGACCCGAATATGCCTTCATCGGAAGATCAAATGTTGGTAAATCGAGCCTGCTGAATATGATCGCTGGACGGAAAAGTCTGGCCCGTATTTCGGTATCTCCTGGGAAAACACAAACAATAAATCATTTCCTGGTAAACAATACCTGGTACCTTGTTGATCTCCCTGGTTACGGTTATGCAAAGGTTTCAAAAAAAATGCGAGAGGAATGGGAGGCTTTTATCAGCAAATATCTGATCGAACGGTCAAACCTCATGTGCCTATTCCAGTTAATTGACAGCAGAATCGAACCCCAGGCCCTTGATGTGAACTTCTCAAATTTTCTAGGCAAGGAAAAGATTCCGTTTGTCCTTGCATTTACGAAATCAGATAAAGTTACCACCAATGTTCTAAATAAAAATATCGCAGCTTATCGCAAGGAAATGCTAAAAACTTGGGAACAGCTTCCACGTCAATTTATTACCTCATCAGTAGACAAAAAAGGGCGTGAGGAGCTTTTGGAGTTTATTCAACAAACGAACCTACTTTTTAACCGTCCGGTAACGAACCCTTGATATTTAATTAACTTTGCTCGCGTTGATCTATTACCCTCTTTTACCAAAAAGTCGAATCTATGCAGCCAAATAGTCCGATAAAACTCTTCTCAGGAACAGGATCACGATACCTCTCAGAGAAGATTGCTGCCGCTTATGGCACCGAACTGGGAAAAGTATCGGTTTTGCGTTTTAGTGATGGTGAGTTTCAACCCTGTTTCGAAGAAACCGTCCGCGGAGATTTTGTTTTTATTATTCAGTCAACATTCGCTCCAGCAGAAAACCTGCTCGAGCTTTTAATGATGATCGACGCCGCCAGCAGGGCTTCAGCATACAAAATCGTTGCAGTAATCCCCTACTTCGGCTTTGCCCGACAGGACAGAAAGGACCGGCCAAGAGTGTCAATTGCAGCAAAACTTATGTCAAACCTTTTGGCTGCTGCTGGTGTAAGCCGTGTTATTACCATGGACCTTCATGCCGATCAGATTCAAGGCTTCTTCGATGTGCCGGTGGATCATTTGTATGCTTCCACCGTGTTTATTGATTACATACGCCAGCTTAATCTCGAAAACCTGGTCATAGCTTCACCTGATACAGGGGGGACCAAAAGGGCCAATTCCTATTCAAAATATCTTGATTGCCCAATGGTTATCTGCCACAAAACTCGTAAAGGAGCAAATGTGATTGGTGAGATGACCATTATTGGTGATGTTAAAAATAAGAATGTCGTTTTAGTAGATGATATGATCGATACGGCAGGTACAATTACTACAGCAGCAAACTTGATCATTGATAGCGGCGCAAAATCGGTTAGATGTGTTGCCACGCATCCGTTGCTTACCGGACCCGCCTACGAAAGGATTGAACAATCAGCATTGTTGGAAGTAGTAGTTACCGACTCAATCCCACTGCGCAAACCCAGCCCAAAGATCCGGGTTATCTCCATTTCCGGTCTTTTTGCTGACATTATTAAAAAAGCGTATAATAATCAATCAATCAGTACTACTTTCCTCTTTTAATTACTACATTTGCACCCTCTTTTCAGCCGGATAGTTATTTTAAGTGTAATGGGGGGCTGCTGCTGCGAGATGCCGGCTAAACGCAGTTCAGTCCTGAGTAGCACAATTTAATGCAATGAAAACATTTGATTTAAAAGGTACCCTCCGCAAGGATCTGGGTAAAAAAGCAACCAAAAAAGTTCGTAATGAAGATTCAATTCCCTGTGTGCTTTATGGCAGCGGGGAACCAGTCCATTTCACAGGGAATGAAAAAGAATACGGCCTGGTAATCAATACATCTAGCACCTATCAGATTAATCTGAATATTGAAGGCAAGATTTTTCCTGCTATCATGAAAGATATCCAGTTTCATCCAGTTTCCGACCGTCCTCTGCATATCGATTTTATCAGAATAGCAGATGGCAAACCAGTAATCGTAAGTATTCCTGTACGTCTCGAAGGTTTCGCAAAAGGTGTACAGCAAGGTGGTAAACTGAAACTTGAAATGCGTCGTGTAAAAATTAGTGGATTGATTCAGAACCTACCTGATGAACTTTTGCTTGATGTGACTGAAGTGGAAGTTGGTCAATCGATAAAAGTACGTGACCTTTCTTATCCTGATTTTAATATTCTGGATCCGAAAAATGCCGTTATTGCTTCTGTAAAAACGACTCGTGCTGCTAAAGGTGCTGCAGATGCAGCTACTCCTGAAACCAAATAGGTAATTAACCATTTAACATCCGCCAGGTGAAATATCTGATCGCAGGATTAGGTAATTTTGGTAAGGAATACTCCAACACAAGGCATAACATAGGATTTACAATATTGGACGCTTTTGCCGAAGCGTCCAATATTGTTTTTACTCCTCGCCGTTATGGTGATATAGCCGAATACCGTTATAAGTCGAGGGAGTTTGTTCTTCTCAAACCATCTACATACATGAACCTGAGCGGTAATGCCGTGCGTTATTGGCTACAGAAGGAAGAAATTGAGGATCAAAACCTATTGGTCATGGTAGATGATCTCGCCTTACCTTTCGGCCAGCTTCGACTCAGAAAAAAAGGAAGCGATGGTGGACATAACGGGTTAAAGCATATCACTCAGATTCTGGGACATGAAGATTATGCAAGATTAAGATTTGGAATCGGCAACGAAGAAAAACGATACAATCAAATTGATTATGTCCTGGGCGAATGGACTCCTGAAGAAAAAGTAAAGCTCCCCGAACGAATTAAAATTGCAGGTGAAATCATCCATAGCTTTGCCTTTATTGGCATCGACAGGACAATGAATCAATTTAATACACGTCCTTGATAATTTCTTGGTTCAGATAGAACTCCAATTTCGCTGTTAAATTCTTGTTAACCACAACATCCGCTTATTACCATACCCTATCTTTGCCTAAAAATTAGCCGAAATGAAAAGGATTACGATCCGCTGGATAATTATTGCTTCCGCACTTTCACTTGTTGGATTGATTGTTACCCAGCTATTTTGGATAAATCATGCTCTGCGTCTCGGTGAGGAACAATTCAACAGCCGGGTAACTATCGCTATGCAAGGTGCTCTTGATGAATATGTTCAGAACCATCAGGGTAAGGCATGCGATAAAACTTGTGGATGCCTTAGCGTACCTGCTCGGTCCGATTCATTGTTTATTAACCTTGAACCAGCTGAAATAGATTCACTCATGCGCGTTCATTTTGACTATCATGGTCTGGATACAATTTTTGAGTTCCGTATAGTCAACTGCAGTTCCGGTAAGGTTCTTTTTGAGAAAACCGGAAAGCTAAAACATAAAAATTATAGCCTGCCTCATAAAATCAGCCTATCCTGTTTGCACCATCAGGAAAGCCATCGTATGGAGGTTCAATTCAATCAACCAAGGCAATTGATTGTTAAGGATATGATTCAATGGTTGGTCGCTTCAGTTATTTTTCTCTTAATTGTGATCGCCAGTTTTGCTTTTATCGTGCTGACCATCGTTCGCCAGAAAAAAATTACGGAAATGCGAAACGATTTTATAAATAATATGACGCACGAATTTAAAACCCCAATATCTAATATTTCATTAGCCTGCGAAGTACTCAAACGTCCGGATATATCGGAATCGCCGGATCGTATTAACCGCTATATAGATATTATTAATCAGGAAAACCGAAGGATGCGATCACAGGTTGACCGAATTCTGCAAGTAGCTGTCAGAAATCGCGAAGATCTCGATGTTGACCGTCACCCTACCGATATTCATGAACTAATACGTGATGCTGTCGACACTTTATGCATCGAGGATTGTCGCAAAGGTGCGGTCATTGACCTGGATTTTAAGGCGGAAAAATCAGAATTATTTATTGATCCTGTTCACTTCACCAATATCATTCATAACTTAATTGATAACGCCCAGAAATATGCGACTGCAGAGCCTGAGATTCTCATCAGCACCTCCATTCATGATTCCAACTTTATTCTTGAATTCAAGGACAATGGTATCGGTATAACAGCCGAAGCGCAGAAACACATTTTCGAAAAATTCTACCGTGTGCCCACCGGTAACCTGCATAACGTAAAAGGTACGGGAATAGGGCTTTATTACGTGAAAACTATGATCGAAGCACATGGCGGAACTATTGCGGTTCGAAGCGAACCAGGAAATGGTTCAAGGTTTATCATAACTTTACCATTATGAAACCAGCTAAAGCAGAAATCCTCCTGGTAGAGGATGATCAAAATCTTGGTTATATGCTTCAGGACTTTCTCGACCTGGAAGGCTTCAAAGTTACTTGGGAGAAAAACGGATTAACTGGTCTTAATACCTTCAAATCCAAACCATTCGATCTGTGTATACTAGATGTGATGCTCCCCGTTAAAGATGGATTTACGCTTGCAGAAAACATTCTGCATTTCAAACCTGGAACCCCTTTCCTGTTTCTGACAGCAAGGGGATTGGAATCTGATCGCATCAGAGGGCTTAAACTGGGGGCAGATGATTATATTACAAAGCCATTCAGTACGGAAGAGTTGAAACTCCGGATCGATATTATTCTTCGTCGGTTAGGCAAAGTATCCGATTCTATCAAACAGGACGTTTTCACAATAGGCTCCATCATATTCGATTTTCCAAATCAGCTTCTTCAATTACATGGAGAAGAAAGAAGGTTGACAAAAAAAGAGGCTTTGGTGCTGCGTATGCTCTGCCAAAATGCCAACGAACTGGTCCGAAGAGAACAATTACTGGTCAGCATTTGGGGCTCTGACGATTACTTTATGGGAAGGAGTATGGACGTCTATATTGCTAAACTTCGTAGCTACCTTAAATCAGATCCAATCGTAAATATTATCAACATACACGGAACTGGGTTTAAATTGGAGATTAAAGAATAGTGGGAGAAGGTGTCAGAATTGATAAATGGCTTTGGGCCGTAAGGATATATAAATCCCGAAGCCTGGCTACTGAAGAATGCCAGCGTGGGCGTATCCTTATAAATGACGAACCCGTGAAACCGAGCAGAAATATTCATATTGGCGATATTATAGTTGTAAAAAAACCTCCTTTGACTTTAACTTATCAGGTTACCGGACTCATTGAGAAAAGAGGTTCGGCAACATTGGCAGCCGAAAACACTATCAATCTGACACCTCAGGAAGAATTCGACCGCGTACGTCACAACCAGGAAAGCGCTTTCTATGTTCGCGACAGGGGAACTGGCAGACCGACAAAAAAACAAAGGAGAGATATTAATAAATTGGATATCTAGAATTGATCAAATGATTATCTCCCAGCAGAAAAGAGCAGAAAACATTGCCGAGTATATATTGTACATGTGGCAAATTGAAGACCTAATCCGGGCATACAATTTTGATCCAGACCGCATTAATAAGGAACTCGCTGATCAATATCAGGTAGATCCGGATATTAAAAAGGATATCAGATTATGGTATGAAGGTCTCATTGAATCAATGAAATCTGAACAGATAAAATCCGCTGGTCACTTGGCATACCTGGTCGGCTTGCTTGATGATCTTAATGATTTTCATTATCGGCTGATCGACAGTCCGCATCATTCTGATTACCGGGTATTATATGAGGATGCTATTTATAATATCGGTGATTTCAGAAAAAAAATGATTGTCACGGACAAAATGAGTGATATGGAAGTCTGCCTTACTGTCCTTTATGGTTTCATGCTAATGAAAATGAAGAAAAGGACCATTTCTGAGGATACTGCCGAAGCAATCGAGACAATCAGGAAGCTGGTTGCAATGTTATCTTTAAAATTCGGAGAATTTGAAGAGGGCTCAATCGAGCTTTGACCCTTAAAACAATGATCCTTGTTCTGACCGCTCACGTGATAGCTCGGGATAATTAAAAGGCTCTAAAATTTCATCGTTATTTTTTTCACCACCGCGTTCTGTTATTCTCCTTGATACCGTCCATGCTTCCATATCCTCCTCCTGATAAGGCTTTAATAACCCCGCATTTGACCTGCCAACAATTAGCCAATCACGTTCGTCACCCTCTTCTAAAATAACCGGCATCCTTTTTTTACGATTATGTATGAGTTCCATTAGCGGATTTGCCACGGTTGTTATTATCGAAAAACCAGGAATTATCTCGCCGGTAGCAGGATTTGACCAGGACTCATAAAGGCCGGCCAATGCAAAGGGCCGGCCTTTACCAATCCTGATAAAGTATGGATACTTTTTGCCTTCAAACTCCCTGAATTCAAAAAAGCCATCAGCCAATACCAGGCAGTGCGACGTGGCAGCAGCCTTGCGAAATGCAGGTTTTTCAAAAATGGTTTCTGCACGTGCATTTACAGTATTTACCCTGAACTTCTTAGCTGATTCCTCATCTTTTATCCAGGCTGGAATCAGCCCCCAATTCATATACCTTATCACCGCAGGGTTTTCAGCTCCGATGATCGGCCACTTTGGAAATTCAAAAGCATTTTGAACATAGTTTGGCCGGTAGTTTTCCTCCTCCAGAAAGGTCGCATCAAACCTCTTTTCAAGTTTCGATTTATCAGCCCGTAATGTAAGAAACACACACATGGCCTATTTTTCCGTATACTTCCAATAAAATATTTCGCTTCCCTTTTTATCAATCGCATGCACTCCATTAGTCATCCAAGCGGGAGCAGGAGCTCCTTTAAGGTAATGATCAAAGAATTGCATCATCCTGACCGACCAGTCTTTCTTGTCAGCCTGACGAGTCAAATTATGGGGTGCATTATTATAATTAACCAGCCAGGCTGGCTTATTTAAGCGTCGGAGAGCAACAAAAAGCTGCACCCCTTCAGAAAACGGAACCGCACCATCACCATCATCATGTCTGATCAAACAAGGGGTCGTGATCCTGTCGGCAAAAAAGATCGGACTGTTCTCTATAAAATATTCCGGTTTCTCCCAGAGAGTGCCACCAATCCTGCTTTGCGTTTTTTCATATTGGAACTGACGAACCATCCCGCTTTCATTACGAATGCCACCGTAGGCGGAGGTCATATTGCTGACTGGTGCTCCCGGAGACGCAGCAGCAAAAATTCCTGTCTGAGTAATCATATATGCGGTGCCATAACCACCCCAACTTTGCCCCTGAATGCCTAAATGCTTCATATCGACATAACTCCTTTTACCGAGTTCAAGAACCCCGCTCATTATTGCATTGTAAAATGATTTGCCAGGTAGTCCATTTTTAAAATGAATATCCGGCATGAAAATCAAATAACCATTCGACGCATATTCCAGCGGATTAACAATACTCGCGCTTGCTCTAGGAACGTAATGTGTATGCAGAGCATCGGAATGACGCTCATAGAAGTATACGATCATGGGATATTTCAGGGTAGGATCCATATTTTCCGGCTTATACAACAATCCCTGATGCAATTCCCCATCAAGATCATTCCATTCAACCAATTCCACACTTGCCCATATATATTTAGATTGTTGCGGATTGGCATTACTTATTTTCATTGCATTATTAAAACTTAAGTCGCCTGTCCAGAAATCAGGAAATTCGCTGACAGTACTTCGGGTCCATAAGAGTTTGTCGGCATTTTTTGCTTTTGATGGCCTGCTGTAGGTGCAATCACCCTGGAGTATCATCCTGACTTCAGGTTTTTCAATGGAAAACCGGCAGAAACCAGATTTTTTGGTCTTAACCTCTCTCGTGCTAAACAGGTTATCTTTTTTGGGGTCAACAAATTTCTCCTCAGGGTCCAACGAAATATACCTAATGCTGATATTATTCTTCTTTCCGTAGCCTCCGGTTACACAAACAGCTGCTTTCCTGCCGTCCGGATCGAGGCTCCATATGTCAAATTTATCGTAAAGAAAAAGATTAGCATCATTATCTGACCATCCCATGGCTCCATAACTTCCCGGATCATCAGGGGTATCATGAATATCTTCGGTAAATCCTGAATTAAGGCTGTGCGTCAGGTTCACTTTTACCTTTTCGCGAATATTGAAACAATACCATGAACTGTCTGTAGGCTCCCACCAATAAAGATATTTGCCTTGCGGAGAAAGTTGTGGGCTGAATTCAACCTTTTCGAATAAAGACTTTTTCAAGCCTGTATTCAGATCCAATTGGTAAATATCCTTTGTATTCTTATAATTTATGGAGTTTTGCAATCGATAAGGAATATCAAAAAAACCAAGTGCAAAATCTGAATCCCCTTGTTTCACCAAACGATAGCTTTCAATGAACAGAGAATCTCCCAATTGAAGCATCTGGTTCTTTTTAATATTATATACCGCCTGATAAGTTTTTTTGCGTTCCTGATCTACTTGTTTTAACTGTATACTCTGCAATTCATCTTCCTGCCAGTGCCAGATATCTACCGATACCTTGTCATCAGCAAGGAGGGTATCCTTCTCCTCTTTCTTAACTATTGGCGTCTTAGCAGTACCAAAAAAAAGTCTCAGCCCATTTGGGGTAAAGTTAATTCTTCCGTTTTCGCTAACACTCATACCCGCAGTCATGCCCGGAGTTGTCGCATCAACAATCATTCTGGGGTTGGCGTCTTTTTCCGACCAATAGTACAAACTGTATCTCTTGATTTTGGCTGTATCAGTGGAAAACAGGAATGCCAGTTCAGTGGCATTCTCATCGCAAATAAGGTTTTTGATCACTCCGGTTTGTTCCCAAACATTCCTTGCAATGCCTGTTCCGGTATCGAAAACTCTGACAGTCGAGGTTTTTACTGAATCCTCCTTGATGCTGACCATGTACAACCATTTACCATGCTTAGTAAAGCCATATTCGGTAACTAGTGGAAAATTCTGAGAATCCCTGGTCAACGGATTCATCACAATCAACGGGACACCGTTAAATTCAGGTTTCTTTTTAGATTTTGAGTCATCTTTCTTTGCACCGGCGGTAGTGTCCTTCTTTTCTGGTTTTGCATCAGCTTTAATTTCTTCAAGTTGAAATGCCATCCAGACGGAGGACTCATCAGCCAGTTTAAACGACTTAATATTAGGGTAGGTAATGAGTTTATTACTTCCTAATAAATAGATTCCCAAAGTATCCTTGGGCATCTTTTCAGTCTTAACCTTCTTGATCTTGGCTTTTCGCACAGAATCTGCCTGCGGAATTATTCTAAAAGCAAGAAAATCAGACTTAGGTGAAAAGTTCGGTTGTGAACCACGGTTAAATATTCGTTTTTCGGAGGCATCACCCCATGCCCTGACAAAAAGTTGACCATCTCCATTTTGAGGATTGATTGTCCAGGCCAGCCAATTACCATCATCGGAAACTTGCTGAGAAGAAAGGCTTTTCCAACTATCGTACAAGGCAAAGTCAACAGGCTTCTTAGCATTTTGTGCATGCCCGGTAGCAACAATGGAAACAACCAAAACAAGAAGAAAGAATAGTTTTTTCATTTAAATTGTATTACAGGAAATTCATTATTTGTTCTTGACCAGAAGTCGTGGCTCTAACATATCCAACATGGCATATTTCACCCCCTCTCTTCCATATCCCGATTCCTTGACGCCACCGTAGGGCATATGATCAACCCTGAAGGTAGGTACATCATTTATAATAACGCCACCCACTTCCAGTTTATTAAAAGCAATATTCATCTCGTTAATAAGGTTGGTAAATACACCAGCCTGCAATCCATATTCCGAATTATTAATTTTTGATATCCCCTCCTCAAAACTTCCCATCCTCTCTATGCAAACGACAGGCCCGAAAACCTCCAGATCACAAACCTTCATACGATGTTGCGTTCCTGTCATGACTGTAGGTTCAAAAAAAGAGCCAACCCTTTTACCACCACAAAGCACCTTTGCACCACCTTCAACAGCTTCTTCCACCCAAGACTCAACACGGCAAGCATTGGCTTCATCAATCATGGAAGAAATATCCGTCGAATAATCCAGAGGGTCACCTATTCTTAACAATGAAGCTGACTCTACAAAACGGTTGATAAATTCTTGGAAAAGCCCGTCAGCAACAAAAATCCGTTGAACATGAATACACACCTGACCTGAATAGGAAAAAGCCCCAGCAACACATTTTTGCAGAGCTAAATTGATATCTGCAGATTCTGTAACCAAAACGCCGGCATTGCCACCAAGTTCCAGGACTACCCTCTTTTTCCCGGATTGTTCTTTAATTTTCCAACCTACTTCCGGGGATCCGGTAAATGTTATCAGTTTGATATCTTTATTTGTTGTCATCAGACTTCCGGTTTCCCTCGACATAGGCATGATTGATACAGCACCCTCAGGAAGGCCACATTCATGTATTATCTTGGCCAGCTCAAGCACTGTTACGGGAGTCTGGGAAGCAGGCTTTAGTATAACCGGATTTCCAGTTGCAATGGCCGGCACAATTTTATGAGCCGAAAGATTCAGAGGGAAATTAAAAGGTGAAATTGCTCCGACAAGCCCAACTGGAAAGTATTTTACCCAACCTTCCTTCCCCTCGCCAGCAACTGTCCAGTCGATCGAAAGAAATTCACCAGGTATCCGCCTGGCCTCCTCCGAACCCACCCTGAAAACCTGGATTGCACGTTCTACTTCAGCAATTGCATAACGAATTGGCTTGCCAGTTTCCTGGCATAGAATCTCCGATAACAATCCTTTCCTCTCGACCATTCCATCAGCAATTTTTGCCAGAATTGAACTTCTTTTATATGCTGGGAGCAGGTTCATCGTACCTTCAGCTTTTTTTGCCTGAATAATCACTTGACTCAAAATTTCTGAATCTGCTAAACCAGTAATAGCTAATAGTTTACCATCATATGGTCGTTTAACCTCGAGAGTACCCGATGTATCAATCAACTGACCTGCGGCATAGATTTTGTACTTTTGCATAATCAAAGTAGGAATGTTTAAAAGTAAAAAAAGTAAATTTGAATTTATGCGTTATATAACTTTAGCTTTTCTTAGCCTGCTCAGTTTTTATTCCGGTATCGCACAAACTGATTCCGTTAAGAGGGTAAAATATACTCCTGAGTTCCAGTTTACATCAGGTTTATATCTGGATTTCAGCCAGGTACGCGAAAATCAGCCTATCCCTTCTGTTAGAATAATTTCCAATGATGATCCTACTGATTTTAATTTCTATCGCAATATCGTAAAGAATAAAACCATTGGCTATTTTGATCAATATGGGGCAAAGCAGGAAATTCCAACAGCAAATGTTTGGGGCTATTGCCAGGATGGAAAAATATTTATCCAATATAACGGCGAATTTAACAGGCTGCCAATTATTGGCCATGTTTGTCATTTTATCGCCGACGTAACCGTCATCGATACACATTACGATCCTTATTATTCCGATTACTATAATTCAGGATATTATAATCCCTACTATTCCAGACCTTATAATCGGACAACAAAAAGCCAGGAAATGCGTCAGTATCTACTTGATTTTGAGACTGGTAAAGTATCAGATTTCAATAGAGAATCTGTTCTTGTTATTCTGATGCAGGATACTGAACTTTATGATGAGTTTATGAAAGTAAAAAAGCGCCAGCAGAACGACCTTCTTTTCTTTTTTCTTAGGCGATTGAACGAAAAACATCCGGTTATGATACCGGTAAGATAAACTCAAACCACTCATATACAAATTCATATCTGTCAGTATTGCTGTAATTATCAGAATATCTGTATCTTTGCCGCATCTACCTGATTTGCTTGCAACAAAACGGGTCGTTAAGCGTTATTCATTAAAATAGAATTCTATGAAGTTTGTATATATAATTTTTCTGCTGATTGCTTTGGCTATGCCAGGATACCTTCCGGCCCCCGATCTCCCACCGGGTGGTGATTCATTTTCTTTGCTGGGAAAAATGAGAGATGATATTATTAAAAAAGACAAAGCCCAGTTTAGGGTCAAGTACTATCGTTTCAAAAAATTACTTGCCAAATATGAATCTGAAAATAACTGGAAAGAATTTAGCAGATTCGGATTTATTGGAAAATATCAGTTTGGTAAAAGTGCTCTGGATGCTACTGGTTATGGTAATATCTCATTGGAAGCGTTCAAGTCTGATCCGGGTTCTTTTTCTGAGCAACAGCAAGAAAAGGCTATGGATATCCTATTGAAAATAAATGAGTCCGTGATGATCAAATCAATAGACAGATACGTTGGGCTAATCTTCTATGATTCAATTCCGATAACCCGAATGGGTATACTTGCAGCCGCTCACCTTGCTGGTCCGGCAAATGTAAAGGAATTCCTGGAATCGTTCGGTGCTAAGAACTATAGGGACCGCATGGGTACCCGGATTTCAGATTACCTGTATCATTTCTCGATCTAGCATACTCGGAGTTAGGAATTCCACGAGTCCCATTTTTATGCTATTTTTGCAGCCAACCGGGACTTGTTATGAATCAAAAAACTTCTATACCCAAAGGCACGCGCGACTTCGGACCTGTTCCGATGATGCGCAGGAACTACCTATTTGATACTATTCGCTCCGTATTTCAATTGTTCGGGTATCTTCCCATTGAAACCCCTGCAATGGAAACGCTTGAAACACTTATGGGCAAGTATGGCGAAGAGGGAGACAAGCTGGTTTTCAAAATTTTGAACTCTGGGGATTTTGCTGGAGGTATCAAAATGGATCTGCTGGAACAACTCATTCAGGTACCGGAAAATTCTGCTATTGTGAGCCGTACTTTGGGAAACCAGATTTCTGAGAAAGCTCTGCGCTATGACTTGACTGTTCCTTTTGCCCGATTCGTTGTTCAACATAAGGATGAAATAACTTTTCCATTCAAACGGTATCAAATTCAGCCTGTTTGGAGGGCAGACAGGCCGCAGAAAGGTCGTTACCGAGAATTCTATCAATGTGATGTTGACGTTATTGGCAGCGATTCATTACTTAATGAAGCTGAGCTGTTTAAAATTATTGATGATGTATTTAATCAATTGGGACTCAATATCCTTATCAAATTCAATAACAGGAAAATCCTTGCCGGTTTGGCGGAAGCTACTGGGCTTGGGGATAATCTGACGGATTTTACGGTCACACTTGACAAATTGGATAAAATTGGTCTTGAGCAAGTTAAACAAGAGTGGTTATTGAAAGGCTTTCCGACCGAGTCAATAGAAATGCTTATCCCGGTTATTGGCAGCGCAGGTTCTACCTTTGAAAAAATTGTCAGTTTAAAAACTTTACTTCAAGGTTCAGCAACCGGAATGAAAGGAATCGAGGAAGTTGAGACTCTTCTAAAAATCATAAGCGCTTTTAATTTGCATTCCAAGATTGAACTGGACCTGACACTTGCCCGAGGACTTAATTATTATACAGGGGCCATAATTGAAGTAAAATCGCTTGATGTACAGATTGGCTCAATTTGTGGAGGTGGTCGCTATGATGATCTTACGGGCATATTCGGTATGCCGGGAGTTTCAGGAGTTGGAGTATCGTTTGGCGCGGACAGGATTTACGATGTTCTCGACCAGGTAAATGGGTTTCCTTCACTCGCACAAACTGGTACTCAGGTTCTGTTCCTCAATTTCGGGCCTGATGAATCAGCAACTTGTCAGCCAATCGCTGATCAAATGAGGTTGGCAGGTATCAGATGTGAAATATATCCTGATGGTTGCAAGATAAAAAAACAGCTTCAGTATGCCGATCAAAGTAAAATACCGTTGGTAGTTATGATAGGTGAAAACGAACGCATTGCCGGCCAGGCAGTTCTGAAATTCATGTCATCCGGTGAGCAGGTTAACGTTGCCTTTTCCGATTTGACGAAAGAAGTCATGAAAACAATTTAAATTCATGAGGATACATCTGATCAGTCCAAAGAGACTAAGCCTTGTAATAATTAAAGATCTCATTAGCCATCCTGTTCAGCTCGCTTTATCAGATGAGGCAAGAAAACAGATTGTTAGATGCCGGGAATACCTTGATCGAAAAATCACCTCTGAATCTGAGCCGATTTATGGCGTGACAACAGGATTTGGTGCCCTTCATAATAAGGTTATTCCAATAAGTGATCTTCAAACCCTTCAGCTTAACCTGGTCAGGTCGCATGCTTGCGGTACAGGAGAACCAGTACCGAAGGCGATTGTCCGGATTATGCTTCTGCTAAAAATCCAATCACTTTCGTATGGCCATTCAGGGGTTCAATTATTAACAGTGTTGCGCTTGATAGATTTCTATAACAATGATATCATCCCGGTGGTTTATCAGCAAGGTTCACTCGGGGCTTCTGGCGACCTTGCACCGCTCGCACATTTATCCTTGCCGCTGATTGGAGAAGGCCAGGTATGGATGGATGACGGAATTGTTCCAGCTGGTCAAATGCTAGGCAAATTCGGGTTGGATCCCGTTGAACTCCAGGCAAAAGAGGGTCTTGCCCTACTTAATGGAACTCAATTCATGAGCGCTTATGGTGTTTGGAACCTGATTAACGCGTTTAATCTATATTCATGGGCTAACTTAATTGGCGCACTTTCCTTGGATGCTTTTGATGGAAGAATTGAACCTTTTAATCCTTTGATCCAGGAAATCCGGCCACACCCTGGCCAGATTGATGCTGCCAAAGCAATTAAACACCACCTGATTGACAGCGAGTTAATTAACAGAAAAAAAACTCAGGTTCAGGACCCCTACTCCTTTCGATGTATACCACAAGTTCATGGTGCAACAAAAGATGCATTGGATTTTGCTTCGCAGGTATTCTCAAGGGAAATCAATGCGGTGACGGATAATCCGACCATCTTCCCAGAAGAGGACCTGATTATTTCAGCTGGAAATTTCCATGGACAGCCTCTAGCCATTGCTTTCGACCTGATGGGAATTGCATTGGCAGAATTGGGAAATATTTCAGAACGAAGAGTTTATCAGATGCTTTCCGGCGCAAGAAACCTTCCTCCATTTTTAGTTGCTGAACCGGGTTTAAACTCCGGAATGATGATCCCTCAATATACTGCTGCCTCTTTGGTTAGTCAGAATAAGCAACTTGCAACTCCTGCATCAGTGGATTCCATTGAATCCTCGAATGGTCAGGAGGACCATGTCAGCATGGGAGCCAATGCTGCTACCAAAACATACAGGATTATCACAAATTTGGAAACGATACTTGGAATTGAACTCATGAATGCTGCACAGGCAATCGAATTTCGCCGACCAGTACGCACATCGGGTAAACTTGAAAGATTATTGGAAGAGTATAGGAAAATTGTACCGTTTATCAAACAGGATCAGATACTTTATCCTCATATCCATAAATCGGCAGAATTTATCAGGACAACTAATTCCGAGGACCTCTGAATCCACCTTTATCTCCACCGCCCCGCGTATCACCAGGACTTCTGCTCTCACGGATCTTGTTCAGCATGTGATTCATGAATTCCTGTTCTACTCGGTGAAGTGTCAATACCTTACGGATGGGCAGTATCGTCTTGATTTTTTCAAAATAATCCTTTTTCAATTGAGCAAGCTTAACCTCCTGATCTAAAAGTTCGTTCAGCATCTTACCCATTTCCTCATCGGTCAACTGGCTTGGATCAAAGTTCTTATGCATTTTCTCCCGCTTTCCCCACATCATGTCTTCTCTTTTTGTGAGGTATTCATTATATAATGGCCAAAACTTTTCAGCTTCATCAACCGTAAATTGAAGTTTTTCAGTCAGAAAGGAAACCCTTTCTGACTTCATTTTCGCCATTGCATCCTGAAAACGAGGCGGTTCATCTTGTCCAAATGCAGCTCCAGCCATGATGAGCATGCAACCAATTATCCATCCTTGAATTTTCATCTTGTGATTTCTTAAAAACCTATCGATTCCAAAATATATTCTTCGGCTTGATCCGGTTCAATCTGAATAAGTTCATTAACCTCTGTAGCCGCAGGTTTTAATATATCTATTTTATTGTCAACAATATAGCCAGCCAGATCCCCTTCATGCAATTCTTCACCATAGAAGTCGACAAACATTGCTACATTTTCCTGATATCTAACTTCTTGCAACGGTTTCCAATAATAAGTGCGAACCCCGAACCAACCTAACATGAGAACAGCAGCAACACCAGAAACCCATGCCATCCAAGGTCTGATAAATCTCCTCTTTTCGGCTTCCGCTGATATAACTTCTTGATTCAGAAGTTCCAACATCCGATCCGGAAAACCTTCAAAATATCCATCAGGAACCTTGAAAGGATTCTTATTGAATCGGTCATTTTCCCATATGTATTTATTATTGTCCATTATCTTATCTCCATGTTTTTAGACTAGCAAATGTTGTTGCGGTTTAATCTGTTGATTCAAATGAAGCTTGTATCTTATGAACAGCATGAAAATAGGATGCTTTTAAGGCGCCAACTGAAGTTCCGAGGATATTTGCCATGTCCTCGTAGGTCATTTCATCAAAGTATTTCATCTGAAATACCTTTTTTTGTTTTGGTGGCAATGAATCTATCGCTATGTGCAACTTTTCATATACTTCATCACCATCAAAGTATGGGTCTGATTTAAGTCTTCCTTTGATGGTATCATCCGGATCATCTGCGATCATTGCCCTATCGCGCTGACGAGCTTTAAGGAAGGTTATCGCCTCATTGGTTGCTATCCGGTACATCCAGGTAAATAAACCTGAAGTCTCCCTAAATCCGGAAAGCCCCTTCCAAATCTTTATAAAAGTATTCTGTAAAACATCATCAGCATCTTCATGGACTACAACCATTCTTCTGATGTGCCAATAAAGCTTTTCCTGATATTTAGCCAGAATCATCCGGAAAGCGCGATCTCTTTGTGCAGGATCCCGGAATTGATTAATTAACTCAGCTTCATTGGACCGATCCATTAAATTCTTTTACAAGATTTAAGACTTGCTTAACGACATTTTTAGGCGTAAACCCAAACTTTTCGTCCAAGACTTCAGCAGGAGCAGAATATCCAAAATGATCTAGACCCCAAAACACTTCCTTTCGGTCCTGCGAATTCCTTTAAAATTACCGGTAACCCTGCAGTCAGGCCAAAAACCGGAATTTGAGAAGGTATAACTTCTTGCTGATACTTACTTTTCTGTTGGCTGAATAATCCAGTTGATGGAATAGTAACGACCTGATTATCTATCTTATACTTCCTTTTTAATATCTCAGAGGCTTCAGCTAGTGTCGCAACTTCCGAGCCGTTACCTAAAAGAGTTACTTTGGGGGTTGTACCAGTCTTGAAAAGGATATATGCACCAAAGGCCGATTTTTCTGCGCATTTTAATCGAGTCAGTCCATCAGCTGCAGGTAAATCCTTAACGTTCTGCCGCGAAAGAAGTAATGCGGTAGGAGTTTTCCTGTTAGCCAATGCAAGCTTCCATGAAATGATAGATTCAGCGGTATCTGCCGGACGTAATACAAGCAACGATGGCTTGCCAGAATGATTATGAAGTTTTTCGAGCAACCGTATTTGTGCCTCCTGTTCAACCGGTTGGTGTGTTGGACCATCCTCACCCACCCTGAATGCATCATGAGTCCATACATAAATAACCTGAAGCTCCATCAGTGCAGCCATGCGGACTGCAGGTTTCATATAATCCGAGAATACAAAGAATGTACCGCAAACAGGGATAATCCCGCCATGTAAGGCCATGCCGTTTGCAATGGCTGCCATACTAAGCTCTGAAACTCCAGCCTGAAGGAACGCACCACTGAATTTCTGATAACCAAAAGCCTTTGTATTTTTCAGGAATAGGTCAGTTTTATCTGAATTAGCTAAATCAGCTGACATAACTACCAGATTATCTATCTGTTTTCCTAACTCAGCCAATACAAGACCTGATGATTCCCTGGTTGCAATATTAGGTTTAGCCTGTATCTTACTCCAATTAATAGCCGGCATTTTCTTCTTTAACCAATTTTCCAACCTTTTGTTAAGGTCCGGATTTTCAGAGGCCCAAAACTGGTTGACAGTTTTTCGCTCAGCAACTTTATCAAGCTTTGCTCGGAGTACTTTTTGATAATAATCTTGTACATCAGGAAATATCTGAAATGGATTTGCTGGATCCCCACCAAGATTACGAATCGTAGTTTCAAACGAAGCACCTGCTTTACTTATTGGTTGCCCATGTGTTGATGTCTTCCTTTCAAAAGAATTACCATTTGAATCCCGGCAACCTTTTCCCATAATAGTCTTACCAATAATGAGGACAGGACTTTTATCTTCAGAAACTGCTTCGGTCAGGGCCTTTCGAATTGCATTCTGGTCATTACCATCAATTGAAATTACCCGCCATCCCCATGCCTGGTATTTCATTGCTGTGTTTTCACGGGTTACAGCACTTGTTTCTGTTGAAAGTTGAATGTCGTTAGAATCATAAAACATGATCAGGTTATTGAGTCCAAGAAATCCGGCTATTCTACCTGCTCCCTGTGAGATTTCTTCCTGAATTCCTCCATCCGAAATAAATGCATAAATCTTGTGTGAGGTCCAGTCCCCAAAACGATCCGCCATTATACGTTCAGCAATTGCTGCTCCAACGGCCATTGTATGCCCCTGACCCAATGGACCACTGGTATTTTCAATACCGCGGCTAAGATCAACCTCGGGATGACCAGGAGTCGGACTTTTCCATTGTCGGAAATTCTGCAGGTCATTCATGGAATAAAACCCGCATAACGACAGTATTGAATAAAGCATTGGTGACATATGGCCCGGATCAAGAAAGAACCGGTCACGAAATGGCCATGAAGGATTTTGTGGATCAAAAGTTAAAAATTCCGAGAATAATATCTGAATAAAATCGGCACCTCCCATTGCCCCGCCGGGATGCCCCGATTTTGCCTTTTCCACCATGGAAGCCGATAATATTCTAATATTGTCCGCAGCCCGATCCGCTAATTGTGTATCCATTTTATATTCTTTAGTAAGGTCAAAAGGAACCGAGCGAAAATAGCATTTTTTTTACCTTTGCGGACTAATAAAACTCTAATGGGACTAAAATGCGGCATTATCGGGATCACAAACACAGGGAAGACAACCTTGTTTAATTGTATCTCAGAAACAAAAGTAGCTACCAGCAATTTCGCTTTTAGCACCAATAAATCAAATCTCGGTCAGGTAAAAGTTCCTGACGAGCGTTTATGGAAGCTTGATTCACTGATTCATTCAGCCAGAGTCATGCCCACCACCGTTGATATTGTGGATATCCCCGGATTAACCAAGGGCTCTTCCAAAGGTGAAGGTGTTGGTAATAGTTTTCTCGCAGATATCAGAAATTGTGATGCGCTGATTCATGTAGTGAGATGTTTCGATGATCCAAATCTGGCTCATATTGATACAACTGTTAATCCAGTTAGGGACCGCGAAACGATCGACCTTGAACTGCAGGTTAAGGACTTGGATGCCATAGAAAAAAGAATAATCAAATTTGAAAAAGCAACGAAAGCTGGCGATAAGGCTTCAAAACATGGATTAGATGTTGTTCATGGCATCAAGGCTCATCTTGAGGATTTTCAAAACGTTAGAACAATGAATCTCACCCGCGAGGATGAGGAACATATTTCTGATTTATGCCTGTTGACTGCCAAACCTGTGATTTATGTCTGCAACGTGGATGAAAAATCAGCCGTTACAGGAAATCATTACTCAGCCGAGTTTATTGAATCAGTTAAATCTGAGAAGGGTCAAACATTAATTATCGCAGCAAAAGCTGAATCAGAAATTGCTGAATTGGAAGATCCAGAAGACCGATTGGCCTTCCTGACCGAGTTAAACCTGGATGAGCCCGGGGTTAATAAACTTATCCGTTCAGCTTTTTCAATCCTGGACCTCGAAGTGTTCTTTACAGCGGGCCCCAAAGAGGTCAGGGCCTGGACAATCCATAAGGGTGCCACGGCACCCGAAGCTGCTGGCGTAATTCACTCTGACCTTCAGAGAGGCTTTATCAGGGCTGAAGTAATTAAATATAATGACTATATTACTTTGAAAACTGAGGCTGCATGTCGCGATGCCGGGAAACTTTTCATCGAAGGGAAAAATTATATTGTTGAAGATGGTGACATACTTCATATTAGATTTAATGTCTGATAAAACAATTAATAGATGCGATTGATTCACAGAATATTTCTGATCCTGATCGTTTTCTCAGGTCCGTTCTTTAGGCTAAATTCTAACGCTCAGGCAATTGCCGATAAACCTGCAATTGTTGTCGGCATCGTTGTTGAGGGATTAAAGTATGATTGGATTGAGCGCTATTGGAATCTTTTCGGTGAAGGAGGAATCAAGAGACTCATGAAACAAGGCACGAGTTTCACCGATGCATCGGTACCATTTCTTTTTGCTGATATCGGTTCGTCAAATGCCAGTATTTCAACAGGTGCACCACCAGCAATTCATGGGATAATATCTGAAAACTGGTATAGCCGCCTCCGTCGTGAGCCAGTAAATTGCACAAAGGATTATCTGGCAAGGTCCATTGGAGGAACCAATGGAAATGCAAGGCATTCTGCAAACCAGCTTCTCGCCAATACTCTTGGTGACCAACTGATATTGTCATCAAACTACAAATCAAAAGTAATCTCCGTATCCTTCAGGCCTGAATCAGCTATTCTTCTCGAGGGGCATTTGCCAGGATCTGCCTATTGGTTCGATTCTCCATCCGGCAACTGGATTACCAGCTCACAATATGCCAATACACTTCCTGAATGGGTCAATACATTCAATTCACGCAATTCCGCCGGACATTACATGACAAGAGATTGGGAACTTTTGTTAGCCGATAACCTCTATTCAAGTTGCCCGCCCGATGACAATGGACTTGAAACCGGTTTCTTTAATCAGTTTAAGACTTTCCCTTACAGTCTAAGCCGGATACGTCATGAAAGTCTGGGTCAGGATAATGAAATCCTCGGAATGACGCCTTTTGGAAATACTCTGACCACCGATTTTGCGTTGGCAGCTTTCCTTGAGGAAGGGTTAGGAAAAGACCCGGCAACAGATATTTTATGGGTAAGCTATACTTCTATTGATCAGATTACTAAGTTGTTTGGTCCGGATTCAAGAGAAGTTGCAGATGCCTTGCTTCGCCTCGATATGGATCTGCAAAGGCTTATATATCAGGTCGAAGAGACACTTGGCAAAGATAAGGCACTTATCTTTCTCACCTCTACTCATGGTTCATGCATGGACCCCGATTACAGTAAAGCATTGAATCTGCCCGGAGGGTTCTTCCGATATAGAAATGCAGTCAGCCTATTAAACTCGTATCTGAGCGCAATTTATGGTGATGGAGCTTGGGTGGAGAACTATGTTAAGAACCAGCTATACCTGAATGAAACCCTTATCGATCAAAAGAAACTCTCTTTTACCATCATACAAGATCAGGCAGCACGTTTCCTCACACATTTTGATGGTGTTGCCAGAGCAATTCCTTCAGACCGGCTGATTAAAGGAGAAGTTACAAGCCTTTGGGGTGACATGGTACAGAATTCCTTCAATCCTGACCGGACGGGAGATATCATTCTGATCTTACAACCCGGATGGATAGAGGAAGAGAATACCGATAGTGATTCCAGATCTCCTTATTCATACGATACTCACGTTCCAATGATATGGTACGGATGGAAAACCAGCAAACAGATTATCCACCGGCCCGTAACATTGCTGGACATTGCTCCAACGATTGCCCATCTTCTCAATATTTCGGCTCCTTCAGGTTCTTCAGGCAAAATACTTTATGAACTGATAAAATAAAAAAGCCGCCGGATTTCCCGAACGGCTTTTTTACCTGAATAATCTCCTTTAGTGCTTATAGATTAACGAAGGTTCACGATATCCGGCTTTATTTAAGTACCAATCTGGAAATAATACTCCACCAGATTCAGCCCAAGATCCAAACTTCAGATATCCTTTGATAATATCGTTCTTCTCAATCATGTAGTCAAAGCTTGTTGGAAGACTCATCATCCAGGTAAGGTTTTTATCTGATTTATAGTAAACTCCGGTCTTTGGGTCAGTGACATCCTGATACTGACCAAAGTAAGACGGATCTGCAAGATCTGTTGGTTTCTGTCCACCCATATGAATTTCCTTACCTCTTGTGCCATCAACAATCAAAAATGGATCATATGGAGCCTGACCAATCGCAGCTAGTGCTTGTGCACTGGTAAGAACAACTTTGATTGTCATGATTTTGGGCTCGGTCCAACCATTAGCTGCAATAACATTTACTCCAGTGCCTGTTCCATTATGAGGCAACTCATCAAAAGCGTCTTCAAATGCAATAATTACAGCATCAGATTGATTAGCCTCTGCTCCCTGTCCATTCAGTTTTATGTAATTCCCCTTTACATCATAACCAGTGATTGATTGAATGAGATTAGCTGGAATAGGTAAACGGATTCCAAAACCACTCCGGTAGGTAGCTCCTATCGCTCTCGTTTTAAGCTGAATAGTTAGTTGTTTAATATTATTCTTGGCGTCCGAAGCAATTTGAAAATTATAGTCAACCACCAGATCATTAAAGTCGAAATCTCCAAGAGCCGGCCACAAATCCTCGGTCAAAATCGAGCCAAAGGCACCTTTTGAAGGATAATAAGAATCGTAAGCAAGATTCTTATCATCCGGATATGCATCCAATGCATCAGGAACACCATCATTATCGAGGTCAGGGGCAGCTCCAACATGTGGTACAGCATGAACATCAATTGCGGTGACAGGATTGGAAGTCACGTAAAAGAGGACATCATTGAAGTCATTATCCGACCCATTTTCACGATCCATATCCTCAAACCCCAGGATCATTAAACTTCTTTTTGCATCGTAAAGCAATACGTTATGCTGCTTTTTAAGCGGGTCGACTTCCGAGTTGAAGGAAGGCTCAGAGTAAACAATCCGCTGTGATCCGGAGACCTTTCCTCCTGACCATCCCTGTGTAACTAAAAACCAGCCAATTGTTTTACCTGCCGGAAAACGCCCGAGAAAAACTTTGTCACCAGAGGTTAGTCCACCACCGCTTCCGCTGAAGGAGACATTGGGAAAGATTATATTCCTGAGAGCAATATCATTTACGGTCTTGGGTGGGTTATTAGTATCAAAAACATAATAACCCAGTGCATTCATCCATCCGGCACCTTCGTGAATAAAAGTAACCCATACGTCAGCATCTTGGGTAATTACGGCAGATGCTTCGTTACCCTTTGCTAGAAATTCCGGATGTGTTATTGTAAGATTCTTATATTCCGGCAACAATGAACTTAAATCACTGAGAAGGCTTTGTGGGAGAATATCCCTTGGCGTCACAAGATATTTCGGCACACCTTGATTATCATAAGCACCCAAATATGAATAGGTTACCCCCCCTTTTAACCTTCCTGAAGCGTAATTCCCGGAAACTAGCCCGGGTAAGGAGTTGCCACCTTGTCCATATGTATAATTTACCGCCCCACCGACTACTGGAACCGCAACCAGGGATTCCAAACCAAAATACCCGGTTTGAAGATACACTGTATCCTGGCTTGCTGGCAACCGGATAGGAGCCTTAATCCAACCTGAATCATCCGAAGAATAGGTTCCAAAAATCCTTGCATCAGGATTCGGAGCCTCACTAAAACCCGGATTGTCAAGGTAAACGCTCACGGGTACACCGGAGAGGACTGTTGCTGAACTCTTAACGAAAACATTTAATCCAATGTCAGAGGTTGTTTTAAAATCGAAATTCGCTGGCACTATCAAATCTTTAGTGGAACTACTTATAGTGACAACAGTAGGATCTTTCTTGCAAGCTACTGTTAAAAGCACAATTCCGAGGACGAAAAATAAAATTGCTTTGTTCATTTTAAATTTGTTTTATCTTTTCAATCAAACCTAATGCCAATATAATCGACTATTGAATTAATAATTTGATATACTGACGTTTACGAAATTTCTAAAATCGGACAATGTTCCATTATTTGGATTTCTTCCATTATTAGAACACTAATAGTCCTCAACAATGATTATATTTGCATCCAATCTGATATAATTGTGCTCAATGAGAAAATTGCT
>CAINOB010000124.1 GCA_903851365.1 uncultured Bacteroidota bacterium | reverse complement strand
TTTTAGCGACCGATCCGCTGGTCAATCTGTAATGCAACGGGTTCCTAATCTGAAAAAGTTCCATGGCGACATATTTTTTGTGCCTGGAAAAGTAAAACCGAATATGTTCACTCACAATACGCTCAAGGCCGAAGGCTTACGGACATTCAACATTTCAGAAATTGACAATTCCCAAGGAACCATCGTTTTTTTTAAGATTTCAATGCAATTTTCCATAACTTTCAAAATTTGTTAATTAAAAGGCGTTCATGATATTGCGTATCTACAATTGTATAACCTTAACGATTCTCAATTTTTTATTTTCGTATTCCTTAGGTTTCGCACAGAATGGGAAAATCGGTGTTCAGGATCTTTATGAAAAGACCAATGAGGTATGGAAAATCTTAGAAGAAGGCAATACCGTTACTTCGCTAAGAATTTGTGACGAAACCATTGACAAATACCAAGACAAGCCTTATTCCGGCAAATATTTGGGTTACTTACGAAACTATCAAGGCGAATCCTTTTTCAGGTTAGGAGATTTAGGGTTAGCCCGCAATTGTTATTTATTGGGGATTAATAACGCTCATGCCGAACTTGATCGGAATCTTGAGTCAACGCTCAGAATAAACCTGGCCGCTACCTATCATGAAGCTCGCGACTTTAAGTCATGTCTACGTCTTTCTAAATTGATTTATCAGGATTCCACTCTTCGTTTGTCAGAGGATCAAAAGGGAATGCTCTTAAATAATATGTCCATATCTTCAACAGAATTGAACGACTTGGGAGAAGCTGATTCTTTGTTTTCCATTCTTTTCCTGCATATGAAATCAAGGACCATAGATAGAGAATTCGATTCTTTACTTACGTATCGAAATTATGGAAGGTATTTGCTTAAAAAAGGGTTGAAAAGTGCTGCTAAAACTTATTTTATTGAGGCACTTATCGGTTATCAAAGGAAAGTCGGTGACCAACATTATCAGACTGCCAATTCCTGGAAATATTTGGGCAATTGTTATGAAGCTCAAAAGCAACTGGATTCAGCGCTAATTTGCTATACTAACGCTGCCAGAATTCTTGCCCCTGATTTGAAACAACTCAATCTGCAATTACAAAATTATCGCCAGACCAACTATGAGACCATTTATTTAGACGCCCTTCTAAGAAAGGCATCGCTTCTTCAAAAGAAATCCGATACTGCCATTAGCAAAGATAAGATTGCCTATTTGATGCAAGCATATCGGACTTTCCAGGAAGCCATTGCCAGAATCGATTATCTGATGCGCAGCTATCTATTCACTGAGTCCGGTTTTATTCTTGCTGACAAAGTACGGGAAATATTTAACGGGGCCATCGGAACTGCCGTCCAACTGGCAGAAGTAACCAAGGAAAAGGGATATTCCGATAAGGCATTTATCTGGACGATAGAGTCAAAAAGCATCTCTTTGTACATTTCAGCACTTTTGCAGATTGAACCTTCAAAGGATATCGCTCTAACTCATCTCCAGGCTAAATATTACATTTTAAGAGCCTCGCTGGAACAGGTAAGACGTGCATTACTAAAGAAACCGGAGGCAAGACTTACGGATTCCCTTCGCTATTGGACGCAAAAAATTGTTGAATTGAAAAACTCAATTCAGTCTGCCTTAATAAATCCCGTCTACCCTTCTGAATTGCAACTGCTTGATTTATTCAGACCGGCAAATTTCAGGACCAGAAGTTATTTGGCTTTCCATGAATATGATACCTGTTTCCTGGTTTTCGGCGTCAATAGGCATCATCGGTTCTATAAGGTTATTCCAAAAGATGAAGAATTGCAGGACTCAATTAATAATTTTAAACGAATTCTATCCCAACCTCTTACGGGATACTATTCTGAAGAACAGTTTTATAATTTCACTATTCTAAGCAATTATTTGTACAATCATTTGATACAACCTTTAAATGCCGAAATCAGAACATCCAAGCTATTGATTCATCCCGATGGTATTTTGTTGGGATTCCCTTTTGAAATTCTCTTGACTGAAATCCCGACGTTTTCATCTGGAACTATGCCTTTGACCTTTCGAAACTTGCCATATTTAACAAACAAATTTACGATCAGTTATATTTCGCTTCCCATACAAAAACCAACTGGAAACAGCAAGATTGTTGAGAAAGATTCACTCGCACTCATAGTCGATGGGTCAGATCCACAACTTCATGCAGTGCAAAACGAATCAAGGATAATATGTAAAGATTTCATTGCAGTCAGGATCATCCATGAGGATTCTATTAAACAAATTTTTAACACGTTAGAAAACGTACCGATAATTCATTTTGCCGGACACGTGGCCATGGATTCCATAAACCCTTATCAGTCAACAATAATGAAGAATTTGGATTGGGGTGTCATAATTAATAGCAGGTTAAATAATAAGCTTGTGTTCATAAATGGTTGTGAATCAGGTCTCGGACCATTCAACCATGGCGAAGGTTTGATGAGTCCGGGTTATGCGTTCGCATTGGCAGGTTCTCCATCGGTTATTGAAAACCTTTGGATTGCATCAGACAAGGCTGCATCTTCAATAGCATCTAATTTTTATGACCATGTTTTCGAAAACGAGGTGCCAGAGGCACTACAGTTGGCTAAAGCGGAGTATCTCAAAAAATGCCCAACTGGCATGTCGCATCCCCATTATTGGGCTGGTATGATTTGTTACGAGTATTTGCCCAATGAATCTCGAAATCCGTTGATTTTAATCATCTTCTTTGGATTAGCAATTATTATAGTAGAAATAATTCTGTGTAAAAAAATGGCTAAATAATATTGTTAAATCGAATTCAAGTATTTTCCAATACCCTTCGTAATCGTTAAAATTTCAGCTTTTCACCTTTGATCATTTCTTGAACAGGGCTGCCAACAAATCGAGTTTTCGTTTGTTTCAAGTAGCCTTGCGGATGAAAAACGGATTAGTCTTAACACTCACTAGTTATGATGGTGAAGGTTATTCAGTTTCAATGCCTGGTATCGGGATCTTTAACGATTTTAACAAAACAGGGATTCGCAAATCGAACCTCTTACCGTTAGCGGCATTGCCATCAATTAAAAAGAGTCTTACCGTATTCGTGTGAGTTTTAATAGGAGACTTTAACTTTCCCCTGTCCTTTTTAATCCTTAGCCCCACCCATATCTTGGCCGCAAATCAAATTGCATGGCCAGTAAGATACGTCGTAACCTAATGCTGAAGGCTCTCGATATCAAGGAGAGTCCGGAAGGTTCAGTGATCACATTCAGTATCGTATTCATCAAAAAGGATGGGGAACGGGTATTCGTTCCCCGTGGAGTTTCTGTGGGCTTACCGTATTCGCTGTCAGCGAACCGCATGCGGGGTATCTTACCCATTGATGCCAATGGTGAGAAGGTAGGGCATGTTTACCCGGTGGGCATCGACAATATCCTTGAATATAACTCACTGGAGGTAGTACTGTAATGGCTAAAATACTATTCAATAAGGCCGGAGATCCTTTGATGGCTTACGGTCAAACCTATTTCGCAACCACCGTTGGCTCACCGGAAGAAGTGAAGCCGGTGAAACCGGTAAAGCCGGTCGAGGAACTGGATTCCACCGAAATATTCAATCAGTATACCGTATCACCCTGGGGAACAGACAACAATTTTCCTGTCCGGGCATTGGATATAATCGGACGTACCGGAGTGCTGAATACCGGGTTAAAATATATCAGGAACTTTACCCTTGGACAAGGCATATTCCCTGTTAAAGTCACAGGCTATAATGACAAAGGGGATGAAGTCCTCGAAGTGATAAACAACCGGGATATTACCTCATTCCTGGAAGGGAGAGTAGTACGGCGGTACATGGCAAACTCACTGCGGGATTACTTCAAACTCGGAATATCTTATGCGGAACTCATCCCGAACGCCGACGGATCAAAAATGGTGGGCATCAATACCATTAACGCCCAACACTGCCGGCTGACAGAAGCCGAGAACGGAACCATAAAAAACTGTATCATCCATGGCAACTGGCCGGATTTTCCGGCAAATGCTTTCAAAGTACTGCCGATATTGGATAATTATGATCCCGGTGCCGATCTCACGAACCTTAGGATTGCCGGGAAAACCGGAGGAAAATCATTCGTTTACCTGATCCGTGATGAATGGGGAAACGAGGATTATTATCCGCTTCCGGCATGGTACTCCGCTTACCGGGCCGGATGGGTGGATATCGCTAACCAGGTACCGGTGTTCCTGAAACGGGCTTATGCCAATCAAATATCCTGGCTATGGCACATCAAAATACCTTATGCCTATTGGGACAAACGGTACCCGAAATCAGCTCACAAAGACGAGGTGGCCCGGATGGCCCTGATCCAAAAAGACATGGACGAGATCGAAGGATCCCTCACGGGAACTGCTAATGCCAATAAGGCAATCTTCTCACATTATGCAGCCAATGCTTCCGGAAAGCCGGAAGAAATGTGGTACATCGAGGCCCTCGACAATAAGTACAAAGAGTCCGATAAACTGATTACTTCAGCTGCAGCAAACTCGGAGATCCTGTTTTCGTTGATGATCAACCCAAACGTTCTCGGCGCAGGGATGCCTGGGGGAACTTACGCCGGTAACCAGGGAGGATCCAACATCCGCGAAGCATTCCTGGTCAACATTGCAAACGCCTGGCTCGACCGGCAAAACATTCTGGATCCCATAGAGGCCTACCTTGCATTCAACGGAGTGAAAGACGTGCAGCTGCGGTTCCGCAATACGATATTAACCACGCTGGACACCGGGGCCGGTACCCAGAAACAAATCAACTGACATGCTATTTAAACCAACCCTGAACGTGAAAATGGAGGAAATCCGCAGGTATGTTCCGGTCAGCGCAGCAACTTCATTCGGAAACATCTCCGCATTCATCCAAAGCTCGGAAGTTAATTACATCATTCCTCTGATCGGATATGATCTCTACACTCAGGTTCTAGCCTATTATACCACGCCAGCCACCCTACCCGATGGAGTAACCGAACTGAACAAATCGAAATTCGATACGCTGATCGAGTACGCACAGCGGGCCTTGATCAACCTGACCTATTATTCCGGTTTCGATTTCATCAATACCATCATGAACGATGCCGGATTTCACAGGCAAGAATCAGACTCCGAGAAAGGATTGTATAAATACCAGGAAGATGCCGTGAAATCTGGCTTCCGGAACAATGGATTCAATGCCCTGGACACCATGCTGGGCTACATCGAGTCGAACATTAGCACGTTCCCACATTTCAAAACCAGTGCGAATTACACGCTCCGCAGGCAATCAATCATACCCAACACCCAGGCATTCGACGCGATCTTTGATATCAATAATTCCCGGCTGGTTTACCTGAAAGTCAGCCGGTTTATCAGTCAGGTTGAGGATTTTGATATTTCAGCTCTTCTTGGCGGTCCACTTTTTGCCCTGGTCAAAACGGAAATCGTGAAGGATGAACCCGATGCGAAAATTCGGGCACTCATTCCTTACCTCCAGCGCCCGCTCGCATACCTGGCAGTCAGCCGTGCTTCGTTCCAGCTGGGTATGAACGTCACGGACAAAGGCCTGTTCTTCGAATCGCAGGCTTCAACCCTACTGAATTCCGCAGTTTCGTCCCCATTAACCGACCAACAGTATTACAATCTGGCTGTGAAAACGGAGAAAACCGGCAACGAATACCTTGAACTGCTGAGAGGTTTCCTGATCGCGAACAAAGCTGATTACCCATTATATGTTTCCCCGGGAGGATCACCCCTTATCCGGGACAACAAAACCAAAAACACTACCTGGGTATGACCCCGATTACGCTGGAACATTGCCCCATCCGGTGGCTCCGGTATTCGCGTAAGCTGAAATGCCAGCATCCGGATGCATGGTCCGAGTTAACCCCTAAGCAACTACTGGCCGCGGTCCGGGTGATGCAAGAGACCATTTCAGATAATGAACTGATAGCGACGATGCTCTCAATCAAACCCAATTTGGCCAGGCGGCTATCCCCGTACCAAAAATTCTGCATCGTTGACCTTTTGGGGTTTTTGGAAACCCATAACCCTTACTACGAATTCATCCTGCCGGGGATCGGGCCGTATGTCCGGCCACAGGCCAGGCTTAAGGATGAAACATTCGGGACATTCATATTTGCCGAAACCTTTTTTGCCAAATATGCCGACTCCAAAGACAAGCTGTACCTCTCGAAATTCATCGCTTGTTATTACCGCTCCGGAGCATTCAAGGAGGTGGACATTAATCCGCATGCCGAGATCATTGCCAGGCAACCTGCCGAGGAGCAGGAAGCCGTTTTCGTGAATTATTTCCTTATACGGCAATGGTTCGTTGAGCAGTACCCGAACGTTTTTCAACCGGCCGAGGATCAAACAAAAAAGGAGCAATCCTCCTGGATCGACGTGTACGACGCCATTGTCGGCGACAACATCGTCCAGCAGGCTGAATACGCCGACTTACCCATATCCACTGTACTCCGGTACCTCGATAAACGCATCAAAACCAACCGACATGAAGGCAAAGTTTCTTGACCTGGTTAGCTACATCGAAAGCCTGGCCACCATGCACAAAGGGATCCTGCACACCGAGAGCGAAAAGCACTTCTTCCGGTTCGAACTTGAAGAAATGTTGACCGGTATGAAATCAAACCTCAATTACCCGGCGCTGATCCTCGAGGGTTACGACTTTTCTTTCGTGGATGAAGATTCTGACAACCTCCAAAAGCGCGTCAGCTGCGCGTTCATGCTGATCGGCAAGGTCAGCGATAAAGGCGATTATGACGCGATCCACCTATTATGGGATACGTTGGAAGAGATCGGGGATGAACTGGTTGTAAAGATCCTCTCCGACAAAAGAGATCGAAAAACTGAATGCCTGGCCTATTTCCATGCACGGTCCATCACCGGAACACCCATCACGGACATGAACCTGATCCATTACGGATTCCGGTACGCTTTTGAATTATCCTGGCCGGTGCAGAACGACATAAATCCGGAGGTATGGAATGTCCCAGATGTCGACGAGTGAAACCGCTGCTTATAACGCTCTAATTGATAAGTGGGGATTCAGGACCCGGAACCTCCTAAAAAGTAGTGTTGCCAGGCTTTCCATGAAAGGCAAAAAAGAACTGGTCACCCGGATCCAGTTCAAAACCAAAAAGGATTTCGGGGAAACCGAGGCAGCTATCTTCAATTTCCCGCAGCACGGCGTGTTTTTCCATAAAGGAGTTGGCCGGGGATACATTATGGTAGCCGGAACCGTAGTCAGGGGAAAACGTAATGACAAATCCCATTCGTCAAATTCTCCAAATAATGCAGTGATCCATCCAGCTTCGGGTCCACTGAAACGTCACCCGAAAGATTGGTTCAACCCGGTTTTTATTAAAGCCATACCCCTTCTGGCCGACATCATCGCCAAGACCAAGGCCGATCATATTTTCGATATCAAGAACCTGAAACTCAATACCTGATGGCAAGAGAATACACCCGGGAGATCTATCTGTATATCAATGGTAAACAGATAAACAACGATATCAAGAGCATCCGGGCCGAAATGCAGCTCCTGATCAACGAGCAGGCTAAAATGCTTGTCGGATCAAAAGAGTATGTCGCTCATGGGGAAAGAATCCGCTCACTTAAAGGAATTCTGAACGAGCACACCAATCAATTAAAGAACGTCAACCGCTCCTGGGGGCAGGCGATGAATGCGATGGGGGATTGGTTCAACCGCTTCCAGGCTGTGGGTGTGGCTGCGATCGCTACAATAATTGGTGTTGTGATGGCATTTCGGAAAACAACCGAGGCATCGATGTTGATGGAGGAAAGATTATCCAACCTATCTGCTTTAACAGGACTTACAGGCAGATCCCTGAACTGGCTCGGCGAAAAGGCAAAGGAATCCTCGGTATCCATCACCGAAACCGGTGTCCGGATCAAACAATCCGCTACCGATATCGTGGATGCCTATACCAAGATAGGATCCCAACGTCCGGAGCTTTTAAAAAACAAGGAATCCCTGGCCGTGGTGACCGAAGCAGCAATCGTACTATCGGAAGCCGCGAAATCAAAACTGGAACCGGCAACCCTGGCCCTCACCACGACCATGAACCAATTCAATTTGGGAGCCAGCCAGGCAAACCGTATTATCAACACACTGGCAGCCGGTTCCCTCGTTGGTGCCGGTGAGATTCCATACTTAACAGAAGTCATGGAGAAATCCGGTACCACGGCAAACCTGATGGGTATCAGCATTGAGCAAATGACCGGAATCATTGAAGGGGTGGCCCCAAAATTTCAATTGGCTGAGGTGGCCGGGACCTCACTTGATCGGGTACTGCTGGAAATGCGAAAACGAGGGATCGGATATAAAGACGGGGTATTCGATATCAACCGTGCCATCGATGAACTTGCAGCCAGGTACAAGAAAGGGGAAACTTCAGTCAAAATATTCGGAGTCCATCAGGCAAAAATGGGCGAGATATTGGTCATGAACCGTGATCAGATCAATGAATTTACCAAGGGAGTTACGGGTACCCATGTGGCATTCGAGCAGGCTGGCAAGAATACCGATAACATGGCCGCTAAACTGGCCCAGGCGAAAAACAAAGTCACCCTCATGTATATCGAGGTAGGAGAAAAGTTGGCGCCGGCTTTGATATTCTCCACCAACACCCTCAATATTTTTCTTCGGACCATGATGGCTCTGCCTAAAATAATCAGTGATAACCGTGTTCTCCTGGTTTCATTGGTTGGGGCTTTACTTGCATATAACGGGGAACTTATTAAGAATTCAGCCGTATCGCTATGGAACACGGCCGTTGCTCTCAAAACATCCATTGCACTAAAATTAGCCACTGCAGCAAGAGGATTGGATGCTGCCATGACCGCAGCTCAAACCACTCAGGTAACGGTCCTCACGCTTGCCCAGCGTACTGCAATCACTCTGCAATACGCTTGGAATGCCGCCATGTTAGCCAATCCTGTTGGTTTGGTTATCGCAGGAATTACCGCCTTGGTTGCGGGTTTGATGGTTTATAACAAAAATAATGAGGGATATCTTGCGATGGAGTCCCGTAAAAAGGAACTCACAGATTCAGTTACCAGTGCCAATGAGGAATTGAGGACATCCTATCAAATGCTGACCGAGGACCAGGATAAACTGAGCCAGATGTCATTGGATCAGAAAATCAACCTTAAGGCACAATTGGATGAAACCATAAAACTTGCCGAAGCAAATTATGACCTCCAACGATCAAAGGTTGGAGATTTGCGCGCTGATAATACGAAACTTACGGCATGGCAATTCCTAACCACCTGGACAAATGAAGGCAAATTGGCCAAGGCAAAAGAAAACGGCGAGCAGTATGTCGAAGGAATGACCAAAAGTTTGCTCAATATGTCGGATACCATAAAAGGCATGAAACAGCAGCGAAATACTCTGGAAGATATATTTTGGGCCGAAAGGAAAGGGGATAGCCTGGGAACCGATTCAATCTCTTTTCTAGAGGAAAAAGTGACTCAATATACTCTTGCCCTGGTCAATGCTCAGATTGGAACAGCAAACTTTTTCCGGATCAAGGCGAAACTTGAAAAAGCGGATGCTTTGCTGGTTAAAGCAAGAGGCTCCAATACTGAATCGGTGGACGATGAAACGAAAAGGAAAAAGGTTATTGAAGATATTCTCCAACAGGAACTTGAAAGCCGTAAAATCGTTAAAGATCAATATGCACAGAGCTTGATCGATAAGGATACTTACCTCATGTCTTTAGATGGCCTTTCCATTGCCTATCAGAGGAAAGTAATCGATAAATTAAAAAATCATGGATTTGAGGTTTCGAAAGAAGAAGAAAAACTTTCGGATACGCTGGTTGATATCAGAGATGCCGGCATAAAGGAAACTGAAAAGTCAATGAAGGAACTTCAGGATCAATACGATAAATTCTATGAGGATTGGGATAAGGATACTCTAAGCACCATGAAGGACATGAAGCCGACCAGTGCCTTTGCCCAACAGATACTGGAGGACGATTACCTGAATAAAAAGACTATGGAAGGCCGGCGAGCCCGTGTTGAAAAGGATTATAAGGAGGATATTATTGGGGCAACCGAACGCGATGACAAGCTTCGTGAACTCGACAAGGAAACCCAGGAGAAGAAGTTTCAACAGTTGGAGGATTATGCCAGGGGAGCCAACACGGTACTTGATGCTATTGGAACCATGCAGGAGGCAGCAAAGAACAGGGAACTTGCCGTGGCAGGTCTGACCGATAAACAAAAGGCAGCCATCGAGAAAAAATATGCTCTTCGCCAGCAGAAAATTGCAATCGCACAGACCATCATCGAGGGAATCATGGAAGTGGCCAGGGTCAACTCCAACGTTGGTGTCAATGCCGATTTAACACAAACACTTCGTGCATTTCTGACCGGTGCCGCAGTGGTTCGGACGGTGGCAAACGTCGCCCTGATCCAATCCCAGCAATTTGAAAAAGGCAAGTATCCGGTCCTGGGTGCATCGGACGGCAGAACCTACCAGGCAAACCTATTGGGGAACGTGAAAACTGGCTACTACACTAAGCCAACCCTGGGTTTGTTCTCGGAACGCGAACCGGAAATCGTGATCGATGGGCCCACCACACGAAATATAAAGACTAATTTCCCCGAAATCCTTGGAGCCATACAATCAGCCAGGGTGAACCAATATGCCAGTGGGTTGTATCCCGAACTGGGGTCCAGTCAGCAGGCTTTCCCTATCGAGCTTAAGGATTTGCTAATGGCAAATTACCGGATGATGCAGGAGGTAAGTGATGCGCATAAGAGACCTGCACTGGTGAGTTTTCAGTCAATAAGGGATAAACAGCGAGAATATGATGCGATAAAATCTGGTACTTCAATCTTTATGTAAAATATTAAGTGGCCTTTCTAAGGTCAAATCGCCACCACTAATCCACGATAAGTCAAAGGATATTTGGGTTGTTCTGTTGGCGTTTAGCTAATATGTCTTTACCATCCTTTTGACTCCCGAAATTTTATGGTCAATTATTAGTGAATAAAAATAACAACCAGGCAGGAGATGTTTTAGCTCTATATATGTTAGTACCAATTAAGGAAGTTATTAACAATAATTTTGCGCCCCATCAAAGCTCTTAATCGCCAAGATAAGGTATGATCAGAACCCGTCAAGGGCAAGTAAATGCCTCTTCCTTCACACAAGG
>CAINOB010000123.1 GCA_903851365.1 uncultured Bacteroidota bacterium | reverse complement strand
TTCGATTTTTCTGTCTTCCGCATTAAGCTCTTTTGCCCAGACTGAAACTTTTCCAACGCCACCAAGCATCAAGTCATATAAGGGGGTGCCAGGTAAAATTTCAAAATATAATAATTTTAATTACTTGGATATCAGGGATGATGCTGGCAATAACAACCGTCAGTCAATGGGGCATTACTGGGAAATTTCTTATTCCTATGATTCTGTATTTCATCAGAAAAAAAAGTTCAAGGAATTTATCATCAACCAGGTTACTGAAAATAAGGGAAGTATATTTTTTCAGGATACCACCCAGGTTCATTTTGTTATTCCTTCGGATGCCGGTAACATTTGGGGGAGGTTGGCTTTATCCAATGACAAAGTATACAGGCTGCGTATTATCAGAGAGGCGAATTTTGTAAATACCCTTCAGTTTGATCAAAAACCGACCGTGGGATATGAAAAATTTGTCGATTCTATTGCTCTGCCACCTCGTGTCAATTATCTTCCAAAAGCCTTGATTACCAGAATACAGCATAGTAAATACGATCATCAGCAATATACCTGGAACGTTAAGGATACCCTTTACAAACAAAAGGTTATGGGACCTTTCTGGGATATCAAGGTGGAAGTCCGGAATAATAAAAATGCTGTCGACAAGGAGATGTCGGTAGTAGAAATCCTTGAAAGTTATTACAGGGCTTGCGTTAAAGCTGGTGGGAAAATTATAAAGAGCCGGCCGAGGGAATTATTATTCACTTTGCCATTAGATCAGGCAACGTTATGGTGCCGTATAACGGTATCGCTCGATGGGGTATATTTTGTCAGAGTCGTTATCGAATCTGATCAGGATAAATCTCAGCCAGAAAAGATGGTAAGCATACCAACGGCAAATCCGGCAGACTCGACAGGAGCGAAAATCAAGGAATAAATTTGCAGTCAGCGCATATTTTCATGACATGGAACCTAAATGCGCAGTGATTAAAGTTACGGGCCGTGTGCAAGGAGTGGGATTCAGATATTCGACCCTTGTCACGGCCCGTAATCTGCAACTTACGGGTTATGTGAAAAACCTCCCTGATGAATCAGTGTATATTGTTGCTCAAGGCAATCCTGATGCAGTGAACAGCCTGGTTGAATGGTGTAGAACTGGTCCTCCAAGGGCAATTGTTGAATCGGTTGAAATATCAGCCTGTCCTCTGCATGATTTTTCAAACTTCCGGATATTCTGATATTTAAGTTGTTTTTTGTGTTGCTGTTGTTTTTAAGAATAAATTTCTTATTTTTAAGTAGAAAAATATTTAACGACGCATTATGGCTAGCAAAAAAATCCTTAAAAAGGATATCGATTATTTGATTACTGAAGTGATCCTGGATTGTTATGCTTGTATTGAAGAACACCCTGAAAGGGATCTCTCTGCATACGAAGAAATTATCAATGAGATCATTATACTGAAGGAGGAGATGATTGAGCGTATCAATAAATTTAACCGCAAGGCAGATGGCAATTCCCGCGCTTACTTTCGTGCGTTAAAGAATGATCTGATCCTGAGAATAACAAATTCTCATCAAAAGCTGGTTGATCTGGGCTGCTGAGTTCAATTCCTGCTTCTTTTTGACGAACCCGTAGTAAATTTTAATACTTTTGTTACGCATGGGAAACATCCGCAACCTATCGTAACTTACATGTATTGAGTGTTATGCAATTCCTTGCTAAGAAGTATCCGATTCTTATATTATTGATCTTCAATCTTCTGACTAGTTCATTTGCTCAGGAGAATACGTTTTCATTTACCTGGCTCGACCGGTCCGAAAAGCCTATGGCCGGTACCCTCAGCTGCAGTTTAATTGCTCAACCCACTGAAGGTCAGTATCAACTACTGTTTTCTGTGACCTGGTTCAATCAGGATGGCCATCCAATTTCTGATGTAAACAAGATGCCGGTTCTGTCCTTATCGAAATATGATTTTACCAGGGAGCCATCGCAAAATATTTCCTGTGCACTTTTCGAGCAAAAAAAACCTTCCAGTTTGCTTTTCTCAACAACGGAAAGTCTGGATATCAAGGTATTGAATGGTTATTATGGCGAGGTTAAGTTTTTAGCCCGGTTTCAGTACGCGCTCACTAAGGATGATTATGAATTAGGGAAGTCGGAACTGA
This sequence comes from uncultured Bacteroidota bacterium, assembly GCA_903851365.1. Lineage (GTDB taxonomy): Bacteria > Bacteroidota > Bacteroidia > Bacteroidales > UBA12481 > UBA12481. The sequence goes on along the minus strand of CAINOB010000123.1, from coordinate 77,239 downwards.
TCGATGTTAAAGGATCAAAAGAGGTTAAAATGATATTTCAGGTGAAATCACCGAAAGTCGTTGCCAGACCTGAAACCATTAAGCCTGCGATAAATTCACGGGCCATGCATTCGGTATCGGAAAATTATCGGAAACTTTTCGATCGGTTTATGGAAGTCAAGGGCCAGGCTTCAGTTACCGAAATTGGCCGTCCGGAATATCTTAAGGACCTTGATGCCCTGACCGGCAGCATTGAAACTGAAAGATCGTCGATACGCCGGGATAGCATTCCGGCTGATTCCTTTCAACTTTACCGTGAACGTTATAGTCAACTTAACCTTCAGGTTCTGGATTTCAGATCCGAAATCTTGAAGCTCAAATTAGCAACCCCGGTAAAATCAGAACCTGGGTCATCAACAGGACAACAGATTGATGACAGCCTGAGGAATCTGATTAGAAGCCGGTTTGATAAAATTGTGACTGGTCAGTTGGATTCACTCGATAAACTTAATGGGGATCAGAAAGCAATTGCATTGGAGATCAGTACATTGGTGGCTGATTCAAAGACTCGCCGCAAAATGGGGCCAAGAATCGATACCCTGATTTCGAATCACAACCAGTTAAAGAAGAACTTCCTGACCCTCCAACTCTCTCACGAAAATACCTGGAAAAGTTACAGCAAAGCAATTATTGGCTTAAAGCCCATCAGCGAAATTGAAAATCCTCACGCCTCATTTGTTGCCAAACAGATTGATGTTCAATCGGCTATTGATCAGTTAGAACGTGGTATGGCTGCAGTCCCGGCTGATCAGGAAACTCCCTGGTACCTTTCTACGAAACTTATCTGGATTGGGTTTTTAGTGGTACTCATTATTGTTCTTATTTCCGGTATAAGGAACTCAGTCAGAAATAGAAAAATCATTGAAGCCGGTTTAAATACTCCTGAAAAGGGTAACTCAATTACGCAACCTGGAAAATCACCGGCTGTCGGCCTGTTTTCAAGTGAACTTCCTGATGAGTATTTTACCTTGAATTATCAGGAAACCATCCCTGAGGCAGCCGTCGGAATGGTGCATTTCAATGCTTCATCCATAAAATCGGTTTACCACTTTGTTCAAGCTGCATTGCTTGAGAAGAGGGGTGATGATTTTGGTGGGTACCTGTTTGGCAACCAATATAAACTCCACGGAAAGGGAACGTCCGGCAGCGAAATTTTCATTGAAAAAGTTTGTGATTCAAAATACCTGAGATCATCCATACCTAATGAAATCGGTGCCAGAACGGATCTAATTGAAGAGATGGACCAACTCATGCTGCAGAATAAGAAACTTAGATTGATAGGCTGGTTCACTTCCACGGCAGATAACAGCATGGAGATACCAGAGGGATTAATGAAGGTACACCGGTCGTTTTTTAAAGAAAAGTGGCAGTTGGGTATACTTCTGAATCCTGGCTCCGATGTTCTTCAGGGAGCTGGTTTTCTGCGAAGAAGAAGCGGATATCTTGATCCAATGCCCGATCCGGCAGCCTTTATTAAATGGGATGAACTTTACCGCTTTGCACTGAACCCGGCTAACAGCAGCAAAAAGGATCTCGAAGAGCATGAAAATGATAGCAAGAATTACTCCCGGATTTCGCTAAACAATACATGGAGTGATTCGCTCGTCACTTCTGTTAATTTCGATCCGGCAGTAGTGTCTGAAATCATGGCAATCGCAGCAAATCAGGCGATTCCAAAAGATACCTATCAGCTGGTAGGCTACCTTTATGGAAAAGTGGTGACGAAGACTGTCGCGGATGGTAAACCTGATGAATACGACGTTTTTATCAGTCGATTTATTGAACTTGCCAATGAACTGGTTCCCCGGGATTTGCCCGGACTGACACTTGTCGGTTGGTGGGGACAGTCGAATGTGGATGTAATCAACTACCTGCATACCGCCATTGATTATCATGAAAGAATTTTCAGGGAAGCTTTTCAATTCTCCTGCCTGGTGAATCCATTGACTGGTGAATTGCGCATTTTTACGCGCAAACATTCGCTGGAAATGAACAACAGCACGATTGAAACGGAAGAATATCAATTAAACAGTCTTCTCTCCCGGTAAATTTCTATTTTTGCGATACCAACCTTTATCGGTGTCTTTAATGTGCCTCAACTTCATGAGACTGAACAGCATTCTTAAATCAGGCTTTATTGTTCTGATTATGTTCATGTTATCGACAGAGGTTGCGCTTTCTCAGGACATTCCCGTTTGGAATAAAGCCTTATTGAAGGATTCAGTTACTGCACTTCTAACCAAATATCAAGTTCTTCATAATCAGATTAATAGTCAAGCTGATTCCTCTGTGGTCTGGTCCTTTATGCACCTTTTCCCTAATCCTAAAGTGCAGGTTGTTAATGATTTAGAAGGTCCTGCTAAAATTACTAAAATTAGTATCGAGGAATTCATAGTCAAATTGGCCGATCTTTTTCCTGAGGGCTTGAATTTAACCCTCGATTTATCCAGGCCTACGATTGATCAGCCTAAATATGACCGAAATAACCGTTATATCCTCCGGGTAAGGCTTAATCGTTTTATTAGTGGGATTTCAGGAGGTAAGGTATTCTCCTCAAAGCAGAAGATTATTTTTATTATCGCGTTTTATTACAGCGATAACGCTCCGGGGAACTTTACAATTTACGGGATGGAGCTGCCACCTGCGGGGCAGGGCGTAATATCTGCTGTGGTCAGTCCTGCAAATACCGGGTTCAATAATACGACCCTGAATACAGATGCCCGCCTGATTAATAACCGTGGTATGGTTGTCAACGGAGGCCTTTCGTATACGTATTTTTCATCAATTCATTGGGGTTATGGCGCCGGGATCCAGTTGTCACAATATTCAGGATCGGTTTCGCTCGATAAGTTTGATTCCTATGCCGGATTTGATCCCTCATTGACTAATGTTCTCATCAATAACGAATTATGGTTTGCTGAACTGCCTTTATATTTTTCCTATCGATCCAATCTTTCAAAACGTTTCGAACTCAGGGCGGACCTGGGCCTTTCGTTTGGATTTAGAATTTTTGAAGAGATGGGATCCTCGGCCGTCAATCACAACACTGGATTAACTATGACCAATGTTATAAGCGATGCAGGGTGGATAAGCCAGATGAAAAGATTTAATATGGGATTGCTAGGTAATATTGGGGTAGCTTACAAGCTAAATAATCAGATTGGCATTCTCGCAGGACTTGGAATCCGACAGGGAATATCAGGTCTCAACAATAATTCCCGAACCGATTTTCTCAGTACCAGGTATGAGGGTCAATATAACCCATTGTGGGGAGCGCCGGGCAAGACGATCAATCAGGCCTTTTTTATCAATCTGGGTGCCAGTATCCGGATAAATGGGAAGGATGAGAAATGAGCGGAAAGAAACTCTATATTATTGTCGCGATAGCACTGATAGCAGGCTTGCTGAATACCGGTTGCATAAAAATTGAAACATTACCCCAGCTTGAAATTCAGGTTGTTGATGAGACTGGCGCCATCGTTTCTGGAGCTTCTGTGGCTTTGTTTGATAGCTCTGATGAATGGAACAAACGAATTAATCCAGTCCAGGTTTGGCGTCAAACTGATACCAGTGGTAAGGTGCTTTTCGTTGATCTTAAGGAAATAAAGTATTTTGTTTACGTCAGATATGATGGGAAAGATAATAGTGTGGATGAGGTATCGACTGATGTTGCTTTAGAGGTTAATACCAAGAAAGTTATGACAATTCATATCAGATAGTTGCCAGTGAAATGAATAGAAATTCTTCAAATATCATTTTCTTGATTGCTTTCCAGCTTGTTTTATTGACAATTGCGGGATGTAAAAGAGAACCAGCCAATGAAGAACCTATCACGCCCGGAGTCAATGTTTCTGATTTTCAGGATAATGTTGTTCGTTTGGATACTCTGGTGTTCACTAATCCGGTCCGCACAAATGGACAGGTGAGATTTGATCTTATTGGCACTCCGCCCCAGATAAAAACCGGGGATCTGATTTATTATCCTGCGGGCAATGGTCTCTATGGTAAGGTAACTTCATCTGTTACTGCGGGTTCTCGCATGATATTTCAGCTCGAAAAGGCTGGTATCGGGGAGTTGTTCAAGAATATTCTGGTGCAGGATAATAATGGCAGCAACGTGCTGAAAACCAAAACAAGATTAGATCCCGAACGTTGGAAATCCGATACCCTCGACCTTAGTGGATTATATCTTTATAACGATACCTGGCAGAACAAACTTTTGCAGGTTAAATTTGATTCCGGAAAGCTATCTGCAGTATCTGCCTTAACTCATTTCATGCTTGCAGGACAAGGTGTTAATCCATGGTTCGACCGGTTTGGCTTGTCGATGAGGTATGCCCTTGACCTCACCGGTTCCATAAACATTAAAACAACGACCGCAGCGAATGCCACGGATAGCATACGCATTGAAAATGCCGTTTACGGACCGGTTATTATCAATGGGTTTCCGATAACCTTTCAGGTTGATACCTGGTTGGGATTTCATGTAGTTACGTTAAGTGATACTGTTTTAACCATGAAACTCTCGGGGATAACCAGTGGCAACGTGTCGTTAAATTACAACTACTGGGATAGCTGGAAATTCGTGAGGACAAGCGCTGGAAAATCAGCCAATATTTTGACCTACGGTGGACCAAGAACTGCTTCGTACACTGGGGAGTTCTATGTAAATCAAATAGTTACTCCCTATTTTTGTGGTGAACCCTCTTTATTAATAGGAAACCGATTTACGGCTGATTTTAGTTCAGTTGTCAATGTTCCAAGCTGGCAGACTGAGCAAAAAATTTCTGAAAAGGGGATCATGTCCCGAACCGGAAGTGTTTTTGGTAGCGAGGTTCCGGAAAATCTATTGTCTGCCGAATCCATGTTATACCTGGAATCACAGACTGGGGTGCTTGAAAATCAGAAACCGACAGCTTCTTTTGTTATCAATCCTCAGGCTGGATTTACGGACACGAATTTCGAGTTTGATGCTTCCGCTTCCAAAGATTTGGAAACACCTTCGGCTGCTTTACAGGTCAGGTGGGATTTCAATGCCGATAACCATTTTGATACGGAATTCAGTACTACCAAAGTAACTTATTATAAGTTCCTTACCCCCGGAACGTATAAGCCGGTTTTGGAAGTGATGGATGCAGGTGGACTTACTTCACGAACGACAATTACGCTGGAAGTAGGTTTATCCTCATCAGCTCCTGTGGCAAATTTTACGGTAACACCGGAATCCGGACGCATCAGTGATTATTTTATTTTTAATGCTTTAGGTTCCTACGATGCACAGGATGCAACTACTTTGCTTAAGGTTCGCTGGGATTTTAATGGCGATGATGTGTGGGAAACCGGTTGGTCGACTAACAAGATTGCCGTTTATGTTTTCCGTGAACCTGGCAGATATATTGCAAAGCTTGAGGTCCTTGACACTCAAGGGCTTTCTGGTTCCACCACCCGGATAATAGATGTTTCCAATGTGAACCTCAAGCCAACGGCCATTTTCACCGTTGATCCTCTTCTGGGAACCACTGAAACCAAGTTTAGTTTTGATGCGTCAGGATGCACCGACCCTGAAGATTCCGCAGCCACCCTTCGGGTAAGGTGGGATTGGGAGAAAGATGGAATCTATGACACAGATTACTCGACAGTTAAGAAAATACAACATACATTTACTACTGCCGGAGTTTATACGGTGGTGATGGAGGTTATTGATACAGAGGGTTATGGATCAACATTCGAACAAGAAATCAAGGTGTCTAATCCAAATACACCACCTGCCGCTGATTTTTCCGTCAGTCCATCACCCGGTCTGATCGACGATGTCATAACTTTTGATGCTTCTCTGTGTACTGACAAAGAAGATGGTCTTGATCAATTGCAGGTTCGCTGGGACTGGGATAATGATAATGTGTATGAAACAGAATTCAGCACAACAAAAATAGCAACACGGACCTATAGTGAGGCCGGAACTTATATTGTTAAGATGCAGGTGAAAGATAGTGGCGGACTTACTGATACGCGTGTCCGTTTAGTGACAATAAATATCAGGAAATAAGCTGATTAGTTCTTGTCTGAATAACCTTCGATCGCCTTTGTCAGTGTTGTCTGTATTTCTTTGCGGAGCCACTCAGGCTTAATGACTTCCACTTTTGATCCATAACTCAGAATCTGCATTTTTAATTCATCCGAGGGGATAACAAAGAGTTTAACCTGATATGATCCCGGTTTAACGAGAGTGATTTCCTGTGAAGGATGGAGGGGATTGGAAATTATATATTGAGACTGGACCTCATCAAGCTTAAGAATGATCTCCTCCGGTATTCCTGAATAAGTTCCAATCCCAAAGCTATAACGGAAAAAGAGGTCGGGGTTAAAGCTTTTTTCTGGCATGAATGTGTTTCCAGTGGAGCGGATATTTGACATCCTGTCGAGACCAAGGGTTCTGACCTTGTTATTTTCCATATCGTTCCCAACCAGGTACCACCGGTTTTTATTTTCTTTCAGGAGGTAGGGGTGGTAGGTGTAATGGCGCTGGCGGCTATCAACAAACGGAACATAATCAAATTCAATTTCTTCATTATTCCTGATGGAGTCGAGCAGGAGTGGCAGGAGATCATGTCCTTTGCTTTCCGGGACAGCCTCGAACTGGATCACTTTTTCGAGGTTCGATTCCGATAAGCGATCAGCCAGGATTATTCTACCCTGAATTTTGTTGACAGCAGTCTCCAGGTCATGAAAAACCTGGCTTTGCCTGAAATGATTCAGGGTATGGAGGGCAAGCCTGATCAGATCGATATCCTCAGGGGTGAGTGGCAGATCGAGACTGAATGCAGAATCAGTATAATAATAACCTTTATGTGTATGGTCGAAAGCGATCGGAGCATAACCAAAAACCGATTCGTTTTTAAGTGCCCAGATATCTTTCTCGATCGTTGACATGGAGATATCTGATCCGTTGCTGGATCCATAAAGTGCTTCTTCGCAGGCAGATCTTAATTCCTCTTTTGTAGGATAGGGCTTTGACCGGCTCCGGATACATTCATCTATAATCCGGTAGCGTATAGCGGCATATTTATTCAGTGCCATTTTTCCATTTTGACATATTTCATGCATCTACTCCGTCGGGCGCTACAGTGAATTACTGGAAATCTTTGTAAATACTGGTATTTCATGAGGTTTACAATAATTCAATTACAGTTAAAAACAGTCATTTATTGGATATTTGCTTATATTTGGTTTACCATTATCTTTGAAAAATGTTTCCCAATTCTTATCCTGGGAAACATTATACCAAATCCCAACAAAATGGCCAGTATCCGTGTGTACCTAAAAAAATCTTCTGCCCAGGAAGAATCCGGAACCATTCAAGTTTATGTAATCTTCTCCCGGGATTGTATCTTGCGTTACCCAGCCGGTAAAAAGTGTCTCATAAAAGATTGGAACCCCAAATCTCAGCGGATGCGGCCGTGTAGGGATCAGGCGGCTATCAATGAACGTATTGAAAATCTGGTGGCAAAGATAACGGATATTCTGGGTACCTGGCAAAGGGAAGGGAAGGACCCGGATATAGTTTTGCTCAATAACCTCCTTCTGCAGTTCGATGGGAAACGGATTACCTCGGGTCTCCAACTCTCCCTTCTGGAATGCGTCCAACAACAGAGTGACAACCTAAAAGCCAGAGACAATAAAAGTTACCGAATGTATGATTCATTGGCAATTCATGTTCGCAACTATGAAAAGATACATGGGAAAGTCCTGGTATCAAAAGTCGGAATGGAGTTTCTGGAGAACTGGATCCAGTATTTTCAGGTCCGGAAATTTGCAAAGGTCAAATCCTACAGCAAGAATTATATCTGGGGATCTGTTCAAATAATCAAAGGAGTATTACAAAAAGCTAAGGATCGGGGAGAGATGGTCCCCTCAGTCGTGTTTACCTCACGTTTTAAGGCCCCTCAGGAGGAAGTGGAGAATATCTATCTTTCCGTAGATAAACTCAAAAAAATAGCGGAATGCAAACTTCTGGGCCGGTATGAACGAACAAGGGACCTTTTTATCATACAGGCATTCACTGGCCTTAGATATTCAGATGTTTCGATAATAACAATGGCAAATTTCAAAGAGGGGTACCTTTCGTATATCCAGAAGAAAACCGGTGGCCGGGTAACGCTTCCTTTGCATCCCCTAGTTATGGATATCATCGAAAAATATCGGGGGATATTACCGAAACCCAAATCCAATATAAATATGAATGAAGATTTGAAGGTAATTGGTTTACAAGCAGACTTGGTGGAGGTGATTAGCAAAACCCGGACTGAAGGGGGAAACCGGATAACCAGGGAATATAAGGAATGGGAAATGATTACCTCACACACCGCCAGAAGATCCTTTGCGACGAACTGTTACCTGGCCGGGATTCCCATTATCAGTATTATGGCATTAACCGGACACAAAACCATCGCATCATTTATGAAATATGTCAAAGTAGGAGAAAAGGAGATCGCGGAGTCACTGAAGGAGCATGTTTTTTTTAAGAACACCTGACTAAAGCAATCTTGCCACGGTTGTAAATTATTTGATAGGTAGATGGGTATCAAATATCCTGACCAAATAGAGTTTGGAATACTTTTCCGGAATTGGCAAGATAGGCTGTTTTATAAGTGTCAACCTTTTTTTCATATTCGGCCATGTTCGACGAAATCTTATCTGTTGATAACACGCTTATATCTATTTGTTTAACTGCTTCGAATTGTTCATTCAGTGAGGTCCAAATATTGTTTATTTCATCTTGAATTTTGAACGTTCTCCTTAATTCGTCCTCTATATCTAAGACAGGTTTACTTTTCGTAAATTCAAAACTACCGGTTTTGAAATAACTTACCGAGGATATCTTCATGTCTTCAATAATGCCACGCGAAAAACCGATATACTTTCGGCAACCATCCATTAAGAAATTTTTCTTGAGTTGGGGATATTTCCTTATCCGTGAAGAAAATTCTTCTATGTCTTTATTGAATTGATATACGTCAGCCCCAGGATTTACTGACTGATCAATAAAGTATACACAGTTTTTCATATCCGCTTGCAGTCTCTTATTCCAATCAACTTTGGCAAAATCATTATGCCAAAATGATTCTACACCTCGATACATTGCATAGGGGAAAAGCACAGTTCCCAAAAATCCATCACCGGCACCATGCTTCTTAAATGAGTGGAATAGACCCAAAACATAAGCTGCGGACAGTAGTATATAGAGAAGGTATGTTAATCCGGTTCCGATTTTTTCTTTCATGGTAATAATATTTAAAGTCGTACACTTCTGTCCACAATTTTCACCACATTGTACAAGACATACACCTAATCCAGATTAATCGCGATATTTTCCTTTAACCAAATTGTATAATGTCCTCAATCCCAAAATTCCACAAATGATTGCGTTTGGCCAAAGAACAACTTTCCATAATATAAATAGGTCAAAAGAGAACAAAAGCCAAAAAGATAGAACAGACATTCCAGACATAATTAGCATTGTTACTAAAAACAATTTTGGTTTTCTATCTTGAAAGCCTTGACCTACTTCAAGTTCAGATGCCTTTGTTCCTAATTTCATTTTTAAGTCCAGTATTTCAACCTTGTTCATGTTTTCAATCTTCCTGTTTATCTCAATCCTCAGTTCTGTTTTGTCAGTTATATGTTCTAGCCCTAATATTTCTTGAAGGAGTTTTTGCGCTTTCGAAGCATCGTTATCTTCACTCATTGTTCAATAATTTAAAATTGTTGCGCTACTTTCAACGTATGCCGTTAACGTTTGCATAATCGTTTCATCAAAATTTTCATCCCCTTCGCCGCATGACGTTCTTCCCCGGAATTCTATGCTCAACGACATTGTATAGGTATGCAACTTCTCCGAGGTTCAAAATGAAATCCGGGTGACCATCCGGATTAAGCGAGTGGCAAACGATCTCCCCGGTCTCTGTATCATGGGCAATAATCTGCTTTAACATGATGCCCTTGGTTCCATGAGCAATAACAAAATCCCAGTCATTATAATGTAGTTTATATCGCCAAAGGTCGCGTTTGACTTCCCGGCAGATAACAATATCTCCAGTATGATACTCCGGTTCCATGGAATCCCCATCAACCTCGAAAGCCAGGTATTTACCGTGGTATTCGGCATCGGATTCTATGAGGACGGATGGCATTTTGTCAAGATACTCATCGGCATAATAAGATTCTGAATATCCGGCGCGGGCTGTTAAGGTTACGAGTTTAACCTCAAGATGATCTGCATATAACTTCGGCTTGAGCTCACTCACCGGCCCCAAATCCTTTAACATCTCACCTTCGCCATAAAGCAACCAATCTCTATTTAAATCCGGGAATTCACGTAGGACATTGTCCAATTTTTCCGTTCCGAATCCTTTGCGCATTGATGAGACATAGCCATTGGATAGGGCACATCTTTCCTCAAACTGCTTAATCGGCAATCCTTTGTAAGCAATAAATTCAATAATTTTTTCCTTAACTCCCATTAAATCAATTCAATAAAAAATAATTTCGAGAATGTTCCGAAATAACTTGCACAAGTCGGAACATTGTTCTAATATTGCATACTGTTTACACACACTATACAAATGTACAAAACAATAGAACAATAAACCAAATTAATATGAACGGAAAATACTCATTCAGAATGGGATTCGGACAGGCAAAACATCAGGATGTCCCAAAGATCAAACGCGAGATCATGTCAGCTATCGGCATTAAAACCCGTGCTGCCTGGCTTGGACGCCTCAACGGAAAGGTTGAGCCAAGAGTTAGCGAGGCAGAAACAATCGTAACCATTTTCGCAAAGTATGGTGTAACCGATGTATGGGGAGAATAATCATGAACTCTTTAGAAATTTTCAAGTACAACGATCAACCCGAGGGCGTAATGGCCGCTTATAACAATGAAGGCGAACTGGTTTCGACCCGGAAACTTCTCCCGGATGAACGTCAGACCAAAATGAGATTACTAACCGGCACAAATAACGAATAACATGAATAACGAAAAAGTAAAATTACTCCAGGTTCACCAAACCGGAAGTAAGGAGGTCAAAAAGGCTTTAGCGTCTGAGTTTGGGAAAGATTATTTCATCGTTGATATTAAGGAGCGAATGAAGTCTTTCGAAGATGCGCTATCCATCATGGAGCAGATAAGACCATCGATCAGGTTGGAATATAAGCATATCTGTGACTTGAAAAGTGATTACACCAAAAGACTTATTGCTGAATTTCAGTTGTTGGTCCTGTCCGAAGTTCTAAACGAAGGATGGAAGCCAAACTGGAATGACTCGAACGAGTACAAGTATTACCCCTGGTTTTTCGTTGGTGGTGATGCGTCTGATGGGGCGGGTGCGGGTTTCGGTATCGTTCGCTCGGATGTCGGGGCTTCGGCTGCGTATACGAACGTCGGTTCTCGGCTTTGCTTTAAATCGAGGGCGTTGGCCGAATACGCAGGACGGACGTTTACGACCCTGTATGAGCAGTACTTGCTATCCTAAAACATGGAAGCCATAACAAATTTCAATCAAAGGTATTAACAAATAGGAGGCAAATCGTGAACACACTAAAGATTTTTCAGTACAACGATCAGCCGGTATCATTCCGAAACGAAAACGGAGTGGTCTATGTAAATGCCACCGAGATGGCAAAGCAATTTGGTAAAAAGCCAAATGATTACTTAAGACTTCCGTCAACCATTGAGTTAATCAATGAGTTAAGTTTAACTGCGGGATTTTCCCGTAGTTTAATTCTGACCGAAGAAGGTCGATATGGTGGCTCCTGGTTTCATGAAGATCTTGCCCTGGATTATGCCCAATGGTTGAGTGTTAAGTTCAGGGTCTGGTGTAATGATAGGCTGAAGGAACTTGGAAAACACGGCGCAACCGCTGTTAACCCGGAAGATCTTCTAAACCCGGATTTCATTATCAGTCTGGCAACGGCACTAAAAACAGAACGTGCTGAAAAAGAACAACTTCGTATTCGCACGGAGGAACAAACCCAACAACTCCAGATTCAGGCCCCGAAAGTTGAATACCACGATACCGTACTACAGTCTGATGGATTGATTGCCACCACGGTGATTGCTCAGGAATTAGGTATGTCGGCAGTTTCACTGAACCGGGAATTGGTACGCAGGAAGATTATCTATGGGGTAAATGGCACTTACACCTTGTTTTCCTCCTATAAAGACAAGGGGTATACCGCCTACAAAACACACTACCACACCGATGCATTGGGGAGAACCGTCAGTACCCAACATCTCTATTGGACCCAGAGTGGCCGGAAATTCCTTCTGGGAGAAGTATTCAAAAAAATCGCCTGTTAACCATGACCGAATCTATCACTCTCCAAATGACCCCTGAAGAATTCCGGAACATTATCCGCGAAGTTGTCAGGGAAGAAGTCTCCAGGGTCCCCGAGAAACTTTATTCTGCCACCCAGGCAATGAAAATATTGGGGATTGCAGACCACCGGACCTTTATCGCCCTGGGACTTGAACCCAAAATCCGGGGCAAAAGAAAATACTATTCCCTGAAAGATTCTTAAGAAAACATAATAATCATGGACCCGAACACGCAAATTCAAAAACTCACAGAGGTATCCGCCGAGATCCAAAGCGTTCTCTCGGAAACCGAAAACCTGGTCATTGTGGACACCAAAACTAACAAGGGTGCCCGCAGTGCAAGAACCCGGATACAACGCTTGATTACCAATATCGAGGACCGGAGAAAAGAACTGAAGGCACCTGTATTGAAAGCTGCTAATCTGATCGATTCCACGGCAAAAGAATTAACCGCTCAACTGGAGCCCCGAAAAATAGACCTGATTGAGAAAATCAAAAGCTACGAAGATCAGAAGGAAAAGGAAAGGCTTGAGAAACTGTTACGGGAAACAAACCGGAAGTTAGCCCTTACCGAAAAGATTCAGAAATATCGGGACACCTACCTGATCTGGATGACCGATGCTACTATTGAGAAGCTCGGTGAGATCATCGAGGCCCTAAATAAGGATGTTTTCCTGAAGGGTGTATATCAGGAGTTCCTTCCGAAAATAAAGGAAGAACGGGATCTGCTAATCAGCATGGCCCAAAACTCAATCACTGTCCTTCAACAGAAAGAAGCAGAAGAACTGGAAACTGCCCGCCAGGAGTACCGGACCTATTTTGAGTCCCCGGAATGCCCACCGGATTTGAGTGTCGATGATATTAAAATAGCCATCCTTAAATCCGAAGAGATATTTCAGGCTAAAGAAGCGCAGCGGATTATTGATGAAGCCAATGCCAACATTGAGCAGGAGAAGGCTGAGATCATTGCAACTCCCACGTTTGATATAATCATCGAAAAGGCAACCGAGGCCGCGAATCTTCAACAGGGTACTCATGTTCTAGAAGAGGATTTATCCGGGGTCCCCGAAACCAACACCAATGACCTGGTGATTGACAAAAGCCTCGACGAGGAGTCATTCAATGTATTTGTTGGGGCCATTGAACTTGAAATCTACGAGAGACCATCAGCCTTAAGTAAGGAAACAGATATCATTCTCGGGACCCTGATTGATGGTATTAACTCTCTTATTGAACACGCACGCAATCAATTTAATGAACTAAAGTCATGAACATCTATCAAAAAATCTCCAAAGTCATGGAAGAGGTAAGTTACCTCAAGAAAGACACGACGGTAGGCAGCGGATCATACGCATTCAAAGCCGTATCGGATGAAAAGGTATTTCGGACCGTCCGGGCCAGCCTGATCACAAACGGACTGATCATTATTCCTATCGAACAGGTACACCAACACACGGATACCCTGTCAGCCAATAAGGATGGGGTCCCCAAAATGAGCCGTTTTAGTACCGTGGATACCAAGTACAGAATCTTCAACATCGAAGATGGAGAATATATCGATGCTGTATCCTCGGGTACCGGAGAAGATTCATCTGATAAGGGGGTAGGGAAGGCTCAAACCTACTCATATAAATACCTTCTTCTAAGGATATTCACCATTCCGGTAGGAGATAAACCAGATGAGTTCGATACTCCAGCAATGACCCCGGGAAAGAAGGTGATTGTAGTCCCTCAGGTTCAAAATTCTCCGACCCCCGAACAAACCGAAGGTAAACCGGACCTGACAACTAAACAACTAAACCAGGCCATTGCCCGGATCGAGAAAGGGGAATTCGCCTTGGTTGAGGTTCTTGAGCAGAATTTCACGGTGACCCCCGGACAGAAGGAGCACATGGAACAATCGATAAACTACGCCAAACGTCAACTGGCTGAGAGGGAACTGGTAAACGCATAAGCGTGTTCATGGGGGCTGGTCGTGGGTAGGGAGCTGGCCCCCTTTCTTCGAAACTAATTTTTCAAAAAATAAAACATTATGCAAAGAGAACTAGCTAAGGACATTTCAGCAGGGGCCAACAGAGTAGCCTTCCTCGCTGACAACTGTGACAAGGTTGAACAGAAAGATTACATGAAACGATTCAGCCCGGAAGAACTTTCCGAGATGAAGGACAAACTCTCCGACACCGCGATCAAGATCAACGATGTTGAGGTAGAGAAGAGAGAAACGGTAAAAGAATTTAATGATTCATTAAAACCACTTCGGGAAGGGAAACAAAGATTGTTAAAAGGCCTGAAAAACAAGGCTGAACTGGTCACTGAAAAGTGTTACAAGTTCATTGATTCCAAAACCCGTGAGGTGGGCTACTACAATGAGGATGGGGACCTGATCGAAAGCCGACCGGCCTATGCCGATGAACTTCAGGGAACCATATTCCAGATCGGCAGAACCGGAACACACGATTAACTACAAATAAAATGGAAAACGAAAGACTTCAAATCAATTTCGCACCCGGTAGCGAAAAAGCAGAACTCATCATCCGGGAAGTATCAAGTGTAAACGAACTTCCGGTAAAGGCGCCGGTAAAAATCTTTATTATTGGCACCATCGGGTCCGTGACTGAATTTCTGAAACAACGCATGGATCAGACGGATCAGATCAACCAAAAACGGTGTCATATCCTGGTCAACAGGGAGAAAATCAGCATCGAATTGGTGTTCAATGAGAACGACGAGTACCAGAGAGGTACTATCAAAGGATTGCTGGCTGTTCATCCGAAGTTTGAAGAATTCGGCATCAATGACGGGAAAGTATGGACTCCTACCGAACTCGGGATGTTTTTCAAGATGAATAGAGCCTTCTTCCCGAGTGCATCGGATAACATGAAGCTGGTTACCGACCTGATGAACTTCTCCGGAACTATCAATAACAAGATTGAGAAATCTGTTAAAGAATCAGGAGATAGAACCGACAACTTCTCACAGGTGGTCAACTCCAATCTACCCAAAGCATTCACGCTCAGGATCCCGATTTTCAAAGGAATGCAGGCTGAGACCCTCGAGGTGGAAACCTTTGCTCAGATCAATGGCCGGGAGGTTGGATTTATCCTTATTTCCCCCGCTGCTAACCAAACCATGGAAGAAGTGAGGGATAAGGCAATAGATGACCAACTAGAGGTTATCCGTTCCATCTGCCCCGCTATTGCCATTATCGAGCAATAGGTTCGTCTGCCCCACGAAACGGGGCAACACTGCGGGTTGGTGCCAATGGTACGCCGAAGGGCTCATAACCCTTAGATGGGAGTTCGATTCTCTCACCCGCACCTAAACTTAAAATTCAAACCATGTTAATAGATATCATTTGCCATCAACTAAATCCGGACTTAACGGTAACCACCACTCGAGAAACCGTTGAGGTCACGGATGAAGATGTTTATGAGAAATATGACAAAAGAACGGATCCCTTGTGGCTGAATGATATCGAGAGTCTTTCAAGTGACGATAAGTTTGGATTAAGATGCCGTCACGCATTATGAAAACCCAAGATATGGAAATGCCTGAATATTATGTCATCCCCGGCTTGGACCGGGAAGATCAAACGCTCACCATCAATATGGATATGGTAGTTAAAGTGGTTTGTGAAAAGATGAAGATTAGCCGAACCGCGATGATCACCAAAACCAGCCAAAGGGAAATCCTGGTTCCCCGACAGGTGGCTATGGCTTTTACGCGGGAATTCGTGCCTTATCTGAAATTAACATACATCGGTAAACAACTTGGGGGTAAAGATCATGCTACGGTTATCCACGCGCAGAAGACAGTGAATTCGGTCTGGATGAATGATAAAAGGTATGGGTATGGTCCGGTTGTGACCGATATCCATAATACCCTTAAGGAGATGAAAACGAACCTGAAAAATCCACAATTAGTAGGATAATTATCATGAGCAACCTGCATACATGGCCCATTGATGTTAAGAGGTTTTTGGTGGATACCGCAGAGATGACCAATGAAGAAGTTGGCATTTATATGAGGATGTTATGCTATCAATGGGAGAACGGAAGTGTGACCTCGGATACCGATAGGTTACCCATAAGGCTACCCCTTAACCCCCAGGGGGGGGGTGTAACGATCCCTCCTTTTGTCCTTCGAAAATTTATCAAGGATCAAGAGGGGAATTTACATAACGAAAAGATGGAATTAACCAGAATTGAAGTATTACAGAAGATTGATAAACAGAGTATTGGAGGAAGGAAAGGAGCTGAGGGAAAATGGGGAAATCATAAAAAAATCGATGGCTTAGCCTATGGCTTACCCAATGGGTTACCCATTGACTTACCCAATGGCTTAGCCTATGCCAGTCAAAGTCAAAGTATATATATAACAGATACTAAAGTATCTGTTGCCCCTCATGATTTTTCGGAGTTTAAATCCTGGGGTCTGATCAAAGAAAATACCCAGGATCAGGGAGAACTTTATTTGAAACTCACACTGGAATTTTACAAGCTCATAAAATCAAATTTAGAATCCCTTAACATAAGGGCCCCTCATATCGAAAAGGCCCGGGTTGATAAATGGCTATCTCCAATTCGCCTGATGATTGAGTCTGATAAATTCTCAATCGATGATATCCGTGAGTCATACCGGTTTCTGAAGAAAGATTCATTCTGGAAACAACAAATTCAGACCACCGAAAATCTTCGGAACCATTTTACCAAAATATTAACCAAATCAAGATCCACCAAAGATGGAAACCCCACAGAACTATGTTGTGATACCGAAGGAGAACGAGATGTTAAAGAATACCTCAGTAAAAAGCTTGGACGAAAGATCCGTGGTCAGAACGATGCAAAAACATCTGAATGATATCATTCGGGAGGATCCGTTTGCTCAGGTAGGAGAATTGGTTATTACCGATGAAAACCGCCCTGTTCTCAATGCAATTAAGGATTACATAAGGGTCCTGCCCAGAAAAGGGTTACTCCTGTACGGTCCTGTCGGAACCGGGAAAACCATGCTGATAAAATGCGTATCCAGGTGTATCCTTTCCCTCTACGGGAGAAACGTGTCAACATTTACTACGCCATTCATCCGGGAGAATTATTACAAAGATGAAGACATGGACACATACTCCATCCGGTATAAGCTGCATAATTTCAGATTCATTGCCATAAACGACCTGGGAATGGAATTAAATTATTCTTCGGGGGCCAACATCATTCAAACCATTTTATTTGATCGCTACGAAAAAGGTCTCATCACCTTTTGCTCAACAAACTTAAGTCCTATTCAGGTACTTAACCGGTACAACGATTCCCATAATCGTATTGCCGACCGGTTTATGCCCATGTTTCACCAGATAGAAGTCAAAGGAGGATCCTTCCGATGACATCAATCCTCTGTCAGATCAATACCGGGGATAAATCATACCCCTGTGTAAAATGGATTAAAAATCCTTTGGAAATAAACTATCAGTGGTTATTGAATCAGTTTCCGGGATCCCTGAAGACAATCCGGGCAACATGGTATACCGGGGTTGCAGAAAAGAATGAATTATACTATGAACAATCAATTTAAAAATCAAGAATATGTCAGTTAACAAAGCAATTATCCTGGGTCACATCACCGCAGACCCAACAGTGAAACACCTGGATGGTGGGGTAACCGTGGCAAACTTCAGTGTTGCCACCAACGAAACCTTTAAAAACAAAGCGGGAGAACAGATTAAAAACACTGAGTTCCACAATATTGTGGTGTGGAGACAGCAGGCTGAATTTGTGGAAAAGTACGCCCGCAAAGGTCTGATGTGCTATATCGAAGGAAAAACCACCCACCCAAAGTTCACCGACAAAGACGGAAATGATCGCCAAAAAACCGAGATCGTTGCCGAGGTGATCAAGATGTTGACCTGGCCACAGGATTCTAATCCTGAAAATCAGGGTCCCCAAAATAATAACACTCCTGATGGGGGAGACGATCTACCTTATTGATGGAAAAACATCGAATGGACGGATATCTAAGCGATATCACCAACAGTCTGGAAAAACTGGCCCCAATGGAACAAAATGCACTTCTATCCCAAGTAGTGAATAATCTCATTCAAAAACGGAAATCCGAAATAAAAGACAACCAGGAAAAAGCCAACACCCTTCTGGGAGCCAATGAAAAGTTAATCCAACTCTTAAAAATAGAATAATGAAAAAAATTCAATTCGAAACTAAAAACGGGAAACCGTATTATGGTGGCTCCCTCTACCTGAGTGGCACCGGAATTACCTCATTACCCGAGGGCTTAACTGTCGGTGGCTATCTCTACCTGAGTGGCACCGGAATTACAGATCCTAAATACACAAAGATTGATCCCGACAACCATCTTTTCACGTGGCTTGGCGAGAAATTCATCAAAGTTGATGGCATTTTCGCCCAGGTATTATCCAAGAAGAAAAACGTTTACCGGGTTAAGAAAATCGGGGACCCCAAAGAATTTTTCATTGTCACCAACGACAAAAAATATGCCCACGGTGATACCATAAAGGAAGCCAAACAGGATTTGATTTTCAAAATATCTGACCGTAATAAGTCAGATTATGAAAATCTTACCAGAGAGAGCGCCATAACCTACGAAAAGACGATTGAATGCTATCGGGTAATCACCGGCGCCTGCTCATTCGGAACGAAAAACTTTGTTACCGAAAGACTCACCCAGAGGAAAAAGCAGTACACCATTAGTGAAGTGATCACCTTAACTAAAGGTGAATGGGGTAATTCGACATTCGCGGAATTTTTTAAAAAGTAAATCATGGAATCAAAAAGTCTGGATGCCCCCAAAGGAATTCTGTTGGGATTATTTGTGGGAGCTGTCATGTGGGCAATTATTCTAATCATAATCCTGTAATCATGAGGAAAGAAGTGGCAACCAACCTCGAAACCGCAATAATTCAATCCGGAGATAAAGGACTATCTGATGCCTTTTACGAACTAAAAAAAGCATTAGATGACTATATCCCACCCAAAAGCAAATTTGGGGCATGGATATGCTGGCAAGAGATTGAAAGAGAGATTGACGGAGGGAAATACACCTTCAAGTCCCCCAAAAGAATGGTATTAAATCGAACTAAAAAGAAACGGAGAAGATCATGAGCCTGAAAGACCTACAAGCAGAACTATTGCAAGATCATAAAGATCAGTATGAAGCATTGGTACAAATTGCCTACTTATCTGAAAAACATAAGTGGAAAGATATTTTTGATTTGACCATTAAAAAAGCAGCCAGTCATAAATTAATGATTGATTACTTGGAGAAGGAGATTCAGCCATGAAGGGAATCCTATTCAAAGAAGAAATGTTTCTGGCTGTTATCGAAGGCCGGAAAACGCAGACCAGGAGAATTATTACGTCACAACCGGATGGCCGTGGTTTGAGAAATGGACAAACGGAAGATTGGCATGGTTTGAAAATGAAGCCTAGGTACTTTCCGGGAGAAGTGGTTTACTTGAAAGAGCCGTATAGCGCAATTGATGGAGGAATTGCCGGAACCCTTACTTTTTACAGATACAATGGTTCCAATGACATAATGGATAGAAACCTGCGTTGGAAAAACAAAATGTTCATGCCAGCCGACAAGGCTAGATTCTTTATCCGAATTACCAAGGTAAGATGTGAGCGGTTACAGGATATAACTGAGGAGGATGCCATTGCTGAGGGCATTGAAAAAGTCTGCGATTACGGCACTACCGGATATAAACTATACACCCAGCCAGATGCGGCATTTTCCGATATCGATGCTGTTTGGTCTTATGAAAGCCTATGGGAATCCATCAATGGCAAAGGATCATGGGATTTAAACCCCTGGATTTGGATTTACGAATTCCAACTGGAGGCCCGACCATGACCGAAAATCTTTTCACCAAGGATTGCATCCGAACCTTCACCGGCCTATACATGAATGTTTTTGAGCCAACTCCGGAAATGATAAATATCAGGGATATCGCTCATGCATTATCAATGGAGTGTAGGTTTTCCGGGCATTTACCCAACTTCTATTCAGTGGCTGAACACAGCGTGATGGTCAGCAGGATAGCACCTAAAGAATTGAAACTGCAGGCCCTTCTACACGATGCCAGCGAAGCCTATTTGCGCGACATTCCCCGGCCCATCAAGCCCAAACTGACAAATTACAAGGCTATTGAAGATAAACTCATGCGGATTATTGCAGGAAAGTTCGGTTTTGATTACCCACTTTCCAGCGAAGTGCACATGGCGGATGCTGAAATGTTGCAATGGGAATGGGATGAATTAATGATCGGGATCCCCGGTAACGAACCGGTTGTATGCATGGACCCGAAACTGGTCGAGGCTAATTTTTTAAGTGAATACTACCGAATAAAATTCGTATGAAACCCAAAATTAAACCTGTTAGCAAAGGAAACCACTACCACTGTAGTGACGGACGAACTGTAAGCAAAACCTATGTCAACCGTATGGTTACAAAGGCTAAGAGACAGGTATTAGCTGATCAATTGGAGACCTTGGGATATCATAAATGCCAGGAGTGCGGAATTAACGGTGGGACCCCACTGGATTGTGCCCATACGGTCAGTGTGGACGAAGCACAGAAATCGGGTAGAACTGAATTGTCCTGGGCCCCCCAAAACATCAAAATCCTTTGCCGGCATTGCCACAACATCTATGACAAAAGAAATATCGGAGGGGCCCGATGAAGAATGTAACCTTGATCTATGTCGATCTGTTCTGCGGTGGAGGAGGTACAACAACCGGTGTTCACAATGCGCGGATTGGTGGTGAACAGTGCGCCATTGTTGCTGCCTGTATCAATCACGATGAAAACGCCATCCGATCGCACAAATCAAACCATAAGCAGACCCTACATTTTACTGAGGACATTACCCTTCTATACAACACTTCGCGCATGACACGGCTTGTCAGGCATGTCAATTACCTGCAATTTATTTACCCGGATGCCAAGGTTGTACTGTTTGCCAGTTTAGAATGCACAAATTTCAGCAAAGCCAAGGGTGGACAAGCCAGAGATGCAGACAGCCGAACCTTAGCGGATCATCTTTTCCCATATATCACCGCGATACAGCCAGAAATAATCCAGATTGAGAACGTCGAAGAATTCATGAGTTGGGGACCCCTGGATGAAAAAGGAAAACCAATAAGCAAAGACGCCGGTATTGATTATCTCCGATGGATTAACTCTGTGAAGTCTTATGGGTATAAGTTTGAACACAGAATTCTAAATGCTGCCAATTACGGCGCGTTCACATCACGCAAGCGGTATTTCGGGCAGTTTGCAGGACTGGGAGAAGAAATCTATTGGCCGGAACCAACACACGCCGAAAAGCCAGAAAATAGTCTTTTCGGGAAACCCCTGAAAAAATGGAAAGCTGTAAAAGAGGTTCTTGATTTTTCCGATGAAGGCTGGAGTATTTTTGATCGCAAGAAACCGCTGGTGGAGGCTACACTGCAAAGAATCTATGCAGGGTTGATCAAGTTTGTGGCCGGGGGCCAGAAGGCATTTTTATCGAAAGCGTTTTCCGGGGACCCGAAAAGTAAGTCAGTATCAGTTGATCGTCCTGCAGGAACCATCACATGCAAGGACCATCACCAGCTGATTAATACAGAATTTCTGGCTTCATACTACGGAAACGGTGACAATGTTTCATCAATTGAGAAGCCGAGTCCAACGGTGACAACCAAAGACCGGATATCATTGATTCAAACCCGGTTCATTGATCAACAGTACGGACAATCCACCCCGGCCAGCATTGATAAACCAATCGGGACACTGACAGCAAATCCCAAATTTGCACCAGTTGTGGTTGACAGGTACATCATGAACCAATATACTGGAGGTGGGCAATCCTCGGATGTAGAAAAGCCGTGTCCTGCCATTTCCACGGTCCCCAAGCAGAACCTAATGACGGTCAAACCTTGGGTGATGGACACCAACTTTAATAATGTTGGCAGTTCGATTGAGAATCCGGCCCCGGTGATTACCGCCAACAGGAAATGGCACTATCTCATGAATCCTCAATTTACTTCGTCAGGTGGATCTATCGATCGCCCATGTTTTACGCTCATTGCCCGAATGGACAAAATGCCACCATACCTTATCGATGTTGCCACAGATGAAAGTAATATACCATCATTCATTATTCCTTACGAAGAAGGAATAGTCTATGAGATTATAGAAGGAGACAGCGAAATCCTGGTCAAGATCAAGGAATTCATGG
Organism: uncultured Bacteroidota bacterium; assembly: GCA_903851365.1. Classification (GTDB taxonomy): domain Bacteria; phylum Bacteroidota; class Bacteroidia; order Bacteroidales; family UBA12481; genus UBA12481. The sequence continues at coordinate 54,570 of CAINOB010000123.1, read as the reverse complement.
CTATTTATGGAATCATCGATATCAAAATGAGGATGCTCCGTATCCCGGAGTTAAAAAAGATTATGGGTTTCCCGGAAAGCTACATACTTATCGGTACCCAGGCTGACCAGAAAAAATTCATTGGAAACGCCGTTGAAGTACATATGGCTACCGCATTAGTGGAAGCCACTGCTAAAGGATTAATGAATAAGAAAATCGCTGCATAAAATGAATCCCCTAAATCAATTCACCATGAAACAAGAAGAAATCGACCTGTATTACGAAGAGAAAACCGCCAAACGCGACCAGCAAATGGTTCCGATATCCCGAATTCTAGTCATCATAGTTTTGGTTCTGATTCTGGGATGGTTGTTTGGCCTATAAAAAATCAAGAAATGACCCCAGAACAAAAACAAAGAATCGACAGCATGGATTATTATGCCTTGCTGACGCTATGGAGGTTCGCTAGTACCGGTGATCCAATTTTTCAGGGAGAAGCCGGCGAATATTATGCAAAAGTTATAGCACAGAAACGAAATGCCTTGCCGGAAGGTGAAGCATCCGAAATTTCTAAAGCGATCGGATGGAGAAGATGAGCGATACCCACAAACCCGAGATTGATTATACAATCAAGATTCCCTTGAAACAACCAGGGGAACAACATGGCTGCCAGCATTGCTTAACCCGGAATAGCTGTCAGTTTTATATCGAGATTTTTCTCGAGCATCCGCGGGGATGGAAGAACACTATTAATCATCGTACAGAAACCGAATTCATAGGATTACTGTGTAAACATTTTACCTCATGAAATACGATTGGTTAACCCCGAATGGTTGGATAAATGATCTAACCCGGCAGGAATTCAGGAAAGCCCATGGTAATATTATTGTATTAGCATGGATTAGAAGTAATTGTATGTATTTACAATTTAATTGTCCCTCATAAAGATAAGACCCAGGGTACTTTAACATCATGAAAGCGATCTCTCGCACAATGATGAAAACTTAAATCTTTAAATTATGATTTGCCCAAAATGTGGATCTTCCCGTATTAGTAAGAACGGCACCCATGCCGGAATCCAGAATTACCGGTGTTACGATTGCAATAAATTCTTTAGTGAAAGTTTGCCAAAAGAGACAGTTAAAGAAACCCCCATCCCGGTTGTTCCCGGAGTGAAGGGGATATCGGAAGCTGAACTCCGCAGTAAGCATGATAATTTCTTTATCTGCCAGACCATGGTAGGGAAACTTACCAAAAACAATTTTCTCGCGGAAAGGGATTTTGTCGTGTTCTGTAATTTCAAAATGGGGACCGGGTATCGGCAAGCTATGGAGGACCACCGGTTCGATGATCACCATGGACAGGCCGGTGGAACCATCTATTGGGGACACAAAGAGGATATTTTAAGACTTAAAAATGAAGGGGTACTCCGATGACCGGAATCAGCGAAAATGAACTAAAGGAGAAGCATGGAGAAGTCTCCACGGAACTCCGCAAGCAGATTAAGAAACTCGAAGGAGTATTGGATATCTACCGGCAGGAACATGGAAAATTAGAACTGTTCTTTGCCCAGGTGGAGGAGGCGATATCCGCAATCCCCCAAGTTCCTATCTACTATCACCGACCCCGGAAGACTATGCCTGGGAAAAGTATCTGCGCCGCGGTTATGCATATATCAGACACTCACATGGGTAGTGTTCAGAATCCGGATGAAATCGAAGGCTTTAATGAATACAATCCTGAAATATGTGACGCTCGCTGCATGAATTATACTGAGAGCGTTGTCAAATGGGTACAATTACATCGATTGGCCTATCGGATTGATGAATTACACATCCTGGTCACGGGAGACCTGATCAGCGGGGATATCCACGATGAACTAAAGATTACCAATGCATTCCCCTCACCGGTTCAGGTGGTACGTGCCGGGGAATTGCTCGCCAGACAAATCATGTTTGTTGCCCCCCACTTCTCAAAGGTGGTGGTTCATTTTTTATGTGAGGATAATCATTCGAGATTAACCAAGAAGCCTCAAGCTAAAGAAGCCGGATTAAACTCCATGAACTACCTGGTCGGGGAAATTGCCCGGATATATACTAAGGAACAGTCAAACATCGAGTTTAATATTTATCCTGCTTACGAAATTGTGATCGGCATTCTCAACCGGAGATACCTGATTCTCCACGGCCATAATATAAGAGGCTGGATGGGGATCCCCTGGTATAGTATTGAAAGGAAGATTGCCAAGGAAGCAACCGCAAGAATGGGTCTGATGATGGATGAGTATTTTGCAAAGAGAAACGAGATCGGATTTCACAAAATGATATTCGGGCATTGGCACCAACCCATGGATCATCCATTATACAGCTGCAGCGGAAGTGTACAGGGGACCGATGCCTATGACCATAAAGACGGTCGGCATGCCGGACCCAGCCAATCTGCCTGGTTCATTCATCCTAAGCACGGGGAATTTGACAGAACCAACTTCTCATTAAAATGAAATTTACCGTCTATTTTGAATTCTTCGGCAAGAAGATGAAGACCGATGTGGATGCCCCAAGCGAAAGGGAGGCTGGCCGGAAGATCATCGAGCGAATCAATATTCTAAAGATTGATCCTATAGAAGAAGAGGATTCGGGATTCATTAAGTTTTTCAACGATGTAATCAATGGAAGAAAATGAAAATATTCGGAAGATATAAGATCGGATGGTTACCGGAAGGTGCTGGTTGGAGGAAGGGAGACTGTATCATCATGTGCCCCCGGAAGAATTTTGATGAAACCACATGGCAGCTCCGAAAAGTTAAAGGACCCAAAGGAATTCGGTTATCGATATGGATTGGTTCTTTTGACACCCTCAAAGAAGCCATGAAAGCCGGTAATATGGCGATAAACAAATGATGGCACAGATTGCAGTTACCGTTGTGATAATCCTTGGAATTATAACCCTCTGGCGTAACCGGGGAGGAAACCGACCGGATACAACATAATCAAAGCATTAAGCCTCGCCAACCACCGGGGTTTGTTTTTGTAACAAACGTTACAATATTGTAACAAATGTTACATTCTTGAAGTTGAAGGGTGAAAAAGGGGTTCAATTAAACTTGAAAATTCAAGTTAATTCGTAAAACAAAGTACATCAATCAATTAAGGATTTAGCCAGTTGGTTAACATTCTCACTCCCTCTGGTCTTAACGGAAATCTATCCCCCGAGATTCATTCAATTAATGTAAAATAATACATTACATTATACATGAATATTGGTCTATCCCCCGTAATTTTCGAGACCGACACCAAAATACTGTATAAATTATTGAATAAAAATGCAGAAAGGACGATACTTCTATCGCCCCTTCGTAACTTTTTCTCCGCATGGAAGATAAGATTATCTCAACTTACTCTTATACCGTTCGTCGAATTCAACCTCGATGTGTTCCAGAATAGAATCCAGGGAAAGTTGGCCGGCAGCCAGAAATATAAAATACTTGCACCATCCATCCGCCCGCTGGATAGTCACGAACTCATGTGGAAGGAATGGTTGCTGTTGTCCCTGCAGAGGATACCACTTTTGTCCGTCCTGACTACCGAAGACATAAAAGGAATGCAATGTGTTTTTCTCCGGCTCGAAGTGTCCATACAGGTTGGCCGAGCAAATCTTCTTAAAAGTGTGTTGCGCCAGGGTGATTGGACGGGTCTGTATCATGTATTGGTTCGGCTCCGTAGATTCTTCACATAGATTGTACATGCAATTCCCAACCACACCAAGGATATCGGGATAACTATCCAGAAAACAATACCACCGCTGGGTGATCTTGGACCACTCTTTACTTAAGAAAGAATAGACATAACTGTATCCGGCCCGGGTGGCATCATCGAGCATCGGGATCCCCACACCCTTTCCCGGCCAGTCTCTTTCGCCAGATCCGGACCCTGAACCCTGCCAATCGCTCAGATTGCTAAGCTCTTTTTTTGATACGATCAACTCCCGGTTCTTCCGGTCGAATCCGATTATAGCATCCGCCAGGTAATCGATAAAGGGAACGCTTGAGAGATATCCACTTAAGGTAACCAGGCAATCTGTGTTCAGGTACCCGAGGTACTCGTTATTCGTAAGTATCGGATTATCGAGTTTCCCCTCCACCGCGCTGGAAAGTTCCACCACCTGACTTCCACTGATAAGGAATAACCCCCTGGTGGTCGCGTAAACCACCCCCGCGCCGACATTAATAATGGAATTGATATTAGATACCACATCGGAATTTAAAGGCAAAATAGAGGCATATAGAACCTCTCCACTTCCCACCTGCAAAGCATAGACTCCCTGGGAACTGAAAACATAGAGTGGAAATTGCCCAAATTGCCCCGCGGAAATCGCCTCTCCCATGGCACAAGTCTTTAAGACTATGTTTCCATGCGCTCCAACCCGGTAAGAATTCGCAGAAGGAAACGTAAAGGGGTTATTGAGCCCGGTAACCTGAATCCGGTTCGTATCAATCACGATTCTGTTGGATAATCCTTGGGTAGCTGCCAAATACTGCACATCCGATATCTCCGTCCCCGGATTGGATAGATCAATCTCCCTGGGTTGAGGTCTGTTGTTTATAACATTCCAGTTCATGTAAGACGAGTAATTGTGAAATGAACTTGGTGTCAAACTGTAAAAATCCCCATCCATACATAGAACCGAGTAATATTTGCCAGTAGATTGATTGTATAAATAAAACTTCATTTTATAAGCTCGGAGATCCGGGTAGGAAAGGACAACATTTAACAAAATAGTGTCCGGAAGAGAATCATGTTCCCACACAGTGACGTCTCCATCGATCTGCTTAAAACTATTCACCACAACGCGCTCACCTTCGGTGGTTCTTAGAAATACTACCTGAGTCAAAGTCCATACATCAGCGGGAGCTAATGGGGTATAACCCACAAATCCCCAGGCATTGACAGCATAATCGTAAGTTGGCCCTGTTGAACCTCCGGAATCCTCCAAAGCGTATGCGTTCATGTTGAGCCCCAGGTTCAAGTGTGTGTTCAGATTACAGTGATGGAGACGGGAATTATATAGGTAGGAATTATGCGCGGTAAACAGGTGATGGGAGGATTCATCAATAGGCAAGAGCGGTTTTGTTGCGAGAATATCGATTGGACCGGCATCAGGGTAAAACAGTTCAGTTTCGCCCCCTTTAATGATATCAGCCAAAGCAATTTCATGAATCTTATAAAACTCCGTAACGGAACGATCCAAGTTTTTAATATCCTTGTTGATTATCATGGGTGCCGTTGCCCCACTGCCTCCCGCGGTGAATTCATAATTCGATTTATCTTCATCAAATACGAATTCCGATATCGGTTGGGAAATAAAGAGACACAAACTGACTGCTATTCCGGTCCATTCATTCAATAACGCCTTATCAGTGGTATTGAAGAAGTACTGACCCGCTATCTTATCTACAGTCAGCTCCTTGAATTGGTACCCGGTAATAACCGGTAATGCCGTCGAGGTACCGTCAATATACAAATCATTGGTCCCCAGACGGAGATGCATTACCTGGGAGTGTTTAATGTACGTATTGTCATACAACCTCCACGCCATGACGCATAGCACATGACCTTCCATATATCCATCTTTACGATATCCTGATAATTTATAGGTTAATTCAGCCATTGCATCTTTGAATACAGCTTTTTGATCGGTTTCTCCATTCTCCAATCTTCGATTGAGATCCGGCCGGCAAAAAAACTGAGGGACAGGAAGGGAAGATAATTCCGTGAAGGTATCAGCGTCAGGATCGTACTTAACATTATAACCATTCAGGTCCGTATGAACAATCAGAATATTTCCCAGGTGGGTGATTAATTGAATGTTGCCCACGTAAGTTAGGATCTCCGTTTCTTCGGTTGGTGTAATGCGATAAACTTTGTGCTCCGAATCCAGGGCCCCGATCAAATCGTTAAGAGCCGGGAACCGGTAAAGGAAGTCATAGGATTCCAGGTCAAAGACATATTCTGCTTTAACTTCTTTCTTACCGATGACCTCATATAAAGCGGATTTACGTTTAGCCACGTTCATGGATTCCTGCAGAATACCCATATCAGTGAATCGTCCCCCACTACGGTCGATTCCCTTTAACTCGATAGCTTTTAAGTTTTTCATTTTACTTCTTCGTGTGTAATGTCAATAGCTTTTTGATTTGTTTTTGCCTCTTCTAATTCTCTTCTGTGCTTCAGGATGAGTTCCGTCGCTGACCACATTGATTTCTTATCCGGAAGTTGGGCCAGCGGATTGGTTACCGAGTGACTTTCGATACCTTCATTCAGGGCCCTCAGACAATCGTTTACATCGCGGAGACTCTTTGCCTTAGGTAGTAACCGGTTGATAGTTCTCAGAACCTCCATCCGGGTCTTCAGGCTTTCTTTCAGATACTCCAATGGGGAATGGTCGGATTCCTCCAACTCGGCAACCAGCATGGGTGCTGTCTGGGCACCGAAACGAACCTCCAATTTTGCAGCTGCTTCTTCGGCGCTGATGTGCTCAAGTACACCCTTTTTAATTAATTCGTCCCGCCAGTTGTATAACGCCTGGCAACTGACGTTATACTTTGTTTTGGCAACGGATAACCCGTATCCCCACATATAGAGAACCGCCTCTTTCTTCTCTTCCTCACTCAAATACAATTTAGGCATAACGAAATATTAGTCCGGGTAAAGGTAAAGTGGAGTACTTCTATCTTAGTGAGTATTACGATGAACCTCGCTACAATTAGACATTCGTTTATCTGTTCCGGAATGTACTTTTCACCCGATTAATCAACAATTGTCATGGCAGATCAATCTTCATGGTTAATGAATAACTTACCACTATTGGGTGGTATTTTAGGCGGTCCCCTTGGAGGAATTGCCGGATTTTACGGGCAAGGGATTAAGAAACAGTATGATAAAGCTGGGGAGTGGAATCAAAAGGCAGAGGATACCGTAAACAACCAGATCTCCGACTTGGGAAGTTGGTATAAAAAGGAATCCGGTACCTCCTTCCTTCAGACCGAAGCCGTTTCCAGTGCCCTAGAGCAACTCAAAAGAACTCTCTCGGAAACCCTGATCGGCCAGAATAATAACGCCGTCACCGGTGGAGCCACTTTTGAAAATCAATTATCCGGGAGGAAAGTTGCAACTCAGCAATATGGGGATGCTGTCAACAAATTGGTGGGTTACGGTACCGATCGTCAGGATCAACTTACTCAGAGTTACCAAACCAGACTTGCTCAATGGTTGCAGGCTAAAATGAACCAGCAAATGGGAAGGGCTCAGAACTATTCCACAGCTGCGGAGAATATGATCCAAGCCCCTTTTGAGCTAGCTAATAGTGCTATCAGTGGCTTAGGTTCATTAGCCAAGTTTGCTGGTGGTGGTATCGGAGGCGGTGGCGGAGGCGGTGGGTTCACTTATACAAATCCTGCTGGCGATTGGTCAGGTAGTTAATACTTACAATATGAGCACACAGGATCCCACCACCGACTACGCGAAGGCATTAGCCCTTTTCAGCAAGATGCCCGGACCGAAACCTTTCAACCTGATTGATCCGGCGACGGATTTTCGCAATCGCATGAATCCCAATGTGAAATCAGGAATGGTATCTTCGACGGTAGACGTGACCCCTCAACCTAAACAGTGGAGTACAAATCCTTTTTTGGGTTTAGTCCATGACAATCAGGCAAAAACTCAGGATGAACTCGCCCGTCAGCAGCGGAGAGTAGCTGCTCAGGGAATGGTTAATGGACTTGGGAATGTGGTTAAATCTTTATTCTCCGCTTATGGAGCTTCAAAGGGTGCCCCGATATCACCTGTTAAAGGAACGTCCCAACTTGACATCGCAAGGATGGATGAACTCTGGAACCAACAGATGAACCAGGAGCAAAGGGCCAATGCCGAACAACTGCAACTCATGTTACAGGATTACCAATATAACCGGGGAAATGAAGAGTGGATGAACCGGTGGAAGATGCAGAGTGATGAATCCGATAAAGATCGTCAGGCACAATGGAAACAGAATGAGTTAACGCGCCAGGAGAATTCTAAGGACAGAATGTTATATCTGGAGACCCAAAGGCAGTTATCCAAAGATCAGGCTCTTGAATTAGAGAAACTGAAATCCCAAAACAAATCTCAGTTCTGGGACGAAACCTTACCAGACAAAGAGAACCTGGCAAGATTAGCTGGAGCGATACGGAGCGGACAAATTGACCAGCAGGGAAATATTCAGAGCGGCCTGATTGATCAACGAGGTGATAAGCAGAAGGAAGTCAACGCTGAGAAACCATCTTCCAAACAGGCCTATTTTACTCCAAAAGATTCAAAAGGACAAGATTACAATTTAAACGAGGGTGATTTTCTTACCACTGTAGATCTTCTGCAAAACATTCAAGATAAGAACCAGGAACCAATTCTGGATAAAAAAGGAAAGCCAACGGGTCAGTATAAGACATTGGATGAACGATATAAGGGATTAGAAAATGCCGATCTAACAACAACGGATGGAAGGAAGACCGCTGTAAATAAATATTTCAAGTATCTCCATGGGGATAATTTGAAGGCACAGCAGACTTCTAGTACCCAAGCCGCACCCTTAATCACTCCTCCATCTACTACCACTACTCAAAGTAAACAGGACAATCGTTTGATTCAATTACAGAATGACCCTGCTTTCAAGGCATTGACCAAGGAACAGCAACAGGCATTACTTCAGAAGGCTCAAATCAGTTACCGTTAATACCATGACAGAACCCGATGTTCAGGTAGTCACTAATCCGGAAGAGGACCTGCTTAAAAAGTATGGGTTTACTCCCGTTACGGGTACCCCCGATATACCTGCCACCAAGAATACGGGATTCGTCTATACCCCCCCAGAAATCGCACAACCCGAGATAACAGAACCCGTTGTTGAACCAAAAGTTGTTCCCGGTCCAGTTGAATCCAAGGGTTCATTCTTCGGATCCATAGCGAATAACCTACAGGGGCAGTTGGGGAATATTGAGAAGGGTGTGGGTCAGGTGATGGTTGATGTTACAGGAAAACAGAAGATCAACCAATTGGCCACTGATATTCAGCATAAGAAGATAGATGTCAACAATGATTTTGGCAAATCAGCACAGGACTATCAAACACAGGTTGATGTCTTAAATGAATATGGAAAGAAGTTACAGAACGAATTAAATGATGTCACCCGACCGTATGATATGGCTAAGTTGGCTCCGGGGTTCGACATGTTGGATACGGATGTTAAAAAAACATTTGATGATCAGAAACAAAATGCCCTTCAACAGTGGGGCAAGATGGGTGAATACCAGGATTACCAGAAAAAGATAAAGGAAGCAACTGGAAAACTCGACCAATACAAAGCACTTCAGACCGAATCTGAGGCCAAGATTATTACTCCTGGTGGAAGTATCTTACCTATCCCCGGCATACAATTAAAGGCTAAAACCAATCAGGAAACTGTTCATGCCATTGCAGATGCAGCAACTACGAAGACTTTTGGGGAATCTGTTCTGGATGATGGGATACATAATATCACTTCCGCTGCCGCAATGGCGAAAGGTAAAGATGGTTTCTGGTGGGATGCCGGACAGGTACTCGGGGGAGCCATCCCGTTCTTTGCCTCGGTGGCCGCAAGTGTAGCTCTTCCACCTGCTGCACCGTTGATCAGTGCTGCAACAGGAATCGCTTACGGACTTGAGGGTGCGGGATCGATGGGAACGGCCTACGAGGACTACATGAAACAAACCAGGCAACCCGTTGACGCAAAGACGAGGGATCTTTATATGCTTGCCGGTGGCCTGACAATGGCCATCCCCTCTATGATCGGATTAGGCAAACTTGTTCCCGAACAATTGATGACCAAAACTGTTTCAGAAACCCTGTTAAAAGGTGGTTTTGAGAATGGAGCTCGAAAAGTATTGGTGGAATTTGCTGAACAAAACCCAGAAATAGCCCAACGGATCATAAAGGATGTGGCCTCCAACGCCATTACCGGTGGAAACATCATGGGTTCAATCACCGGATTGGATATTGCTCTCGAAAACAGTTTCAAAAAGGACAAGGATAAGACTGGGTTCCTTGAAGCAATTAAGAAAGTGGGTGAATCCTATGGTATGGGAGCCTTGACAATGGCTTTTACTGGTCCATTGAAGACTTTGGCTGTTACCCGTCAACAGATGGACTCAAGAAAGTCTAATGGTGGGGTTACGATTGGGATCAACGGGAACACGAATGAACCATTTGAGATTATCGGCAAGGACAACGACGGAAATTATGTCGGATATACTGGTGATAGTCAAAAGATGAGGGTTGCCCCTGAAGTGGTAACCACAAAAGTCACCGTTCCATTGGATTTATTCAATCAAATAGCTAAAGAGGCACCTAAAAATAAGGAAGCCGCACTCAATTTGGAGACCGACTTCTATAAACAAAGGGCAGATAAGAACATCGATCAGATCATGGGAATCGTTACCCGTCCGGATGGAAGTGTAATTAAAGCCACAGTCGGAGAAGGCGATTCCAAACAGGACGTAATGGTGATCGGAGGGGATCCTTCCGTTGACCAGGTGGTAACCGTAGTAGATGGAGCCGGCAAGAAATGGCAGGTGAGTTCCAAAACCTTGACAGGAAGCGAAGTTAAACCAGCCGGACAGTTTGCCGATGAGTTAAGACAGACTCAATATCAGAGGATTGGTTACGAGCAAATTAATAAAGGTATTCAAACGGGTGCCTTGCAACCCCCAACCCAAGGTGATCAGCAATTTGATACCGGAAGCAAGGGGATATGGACCGACCAGAACGGAGATAAACAGGATATAACAGTTGATCAGACCAATCCGGTAACCGGTGAATTGAAAGTCAGATATCAACAGGACGGACAAGATTTGGTGGCGTTCGTTAAACCAGACGAGTTGATTCCTCCTGAACAGGCACAGGCAGAGCAGAAGGCAGCCGAGATACAACAGAAAAAAACCGACAAGGTAGTGGCGCCGGGAGTTATACCAGAAGAAGTTGGTAAGGGAACTCCGGTTGAGTCTACGGGAACGATTTACAACCTCCCGGCCAAGGGACAAAAGACCGTTTCGCTTCCATCTGTGCCTATTTCCAATGAAGAAGTACAGATAAACAAGGTTTTTAATTCCGAACCCAAAACAACTTTAAACGCATTAAAGAGCAAATATCCCCAAAGGACCTGGAGGATTGAGAACCAAATCGACAAGACGGATCCGGATGCAGAGGCAAAATTTGTGATCATTGGGAAATCTACCATCAAACCTACAGTTGAGGCACCGATCACTGAGAATCTTAAGGAGCCAAATGTTGACCAAATATCAGTGAGCGCCCCAATGGTAGCGGGGAATACAGAAGAAAAGATTTCCGATAAACTTATTATTGATCCGAAAAAACCGCTGGAATCCGCACCAATACAGGCAGCGCCAGAAGTAATCCCACCCGTAATTGAGCAAACTAAACCGGAAGCAACGGTAGTTAAAACGGAGACGGTTGCCCCGGTTGTCACTTCTCCTGAGTTGGAGATTTCAAAAAAGGAGCAACTCATAAAGGATCTCATTGCTAAAGGAGTTGCGCAAGATAGTGGATCAATCAAGGTAATTCAGGCCCAGATACAGAAGTTAAAGAATAACGTACCCGAAAAGGTACAACCAATCGGAAAATCCGAACAGTTGGAACCCTTCAAACTTGACGCATCCAATCCAGTTAGTAAGTCGGGCCGTAACCTTTCACCTATTCCTACTGATAAAGCCACGAGTTCCCGTACTGCCAATAAACAGACCAAGGAATGGAACAGGTGGTTAATCAATAATGCCAAGGCGGAGGTTGCCGGGGATGATCATAAAACTCAATTGGTTGATCAGATTAGCCTGAATGCCAAGGGTGATATTCCACAAGCAGATAAAAACTTGCTTAATGATATACTCTTTGGGGAACCTGATGGAGTGGATATTGTTTATCCTGAGTTGCCAAAAAATGACAAGACAAAAACTGTCAAGACAAATTCCGTCCAAAAACCAAAGTCTGCCGGTGAGGCAATATTCGGGAAACCTGATGTAAATTCAAAACCTGAAGAAACTCCTCCCCCACCGCCAGGAGCGAACGATAATCGTAGGTGGCAGTCAGAATATGGCAATGACCCACATGATATCGCCAGTGCATATAATGAGGAATTATTGAATATTCCAGAAACAAACCTTCCGGAGTGGCAAAAAGACTTACTGAAATCAAAGGTTTCGGCCCGCTCCTTTGCTCGTTTCGGAGATAATAATCAGATTGGGCGTAATATTGCCATCAACTGGATCGATGCCAAAAATGACCGGGAAAATGATATCGATGGGATCGCACAGGAATTGAGTGATATCCACGGTACTGAAGTGACTCCGCAGATGATTGTAGACTTCATTCTGGATCACCCTAATAAATCTATACGTAAGACAACCGACCTGCAGAATGCCCTTGCAAAAAGATATAAACAAGTTACCGGGAGTGATATAAAACAACATAAATTTGTATCTGAGAACCTGGATAATGAAGAAAATCAGGCTTTCCCGTCCATTGATCAGAAGCACGCCGAGATCATTAATGAAAACGGCATTAATACAATTACTGACCTTAAGGCCCTGAAAGAAGATTTATTTACAGGATTCCCTTATGAAGATAAAGATTATGAAAGAATTAAAGCCTACCTCGAAGCCCGGGATTCCAACGCTCCAAAAGATGAGAGCCATGGAAAAGATCTCGGAATTAGTGAAGAAGTCCCGGGAGTGGGAGAAAAATCAGGAAGCCAAGGAAAAAGAGAAGTCCCTGGAGAAATAAACCCTGTTGTACCGACTGAGGACACCCAACCCTCAGAGCGTGATCTCGCTATCCAGAAGATCGATTCCGAAATTGCGGACAAAAAGAATCAACTGGCCAACATCCGCACGGCCAGGGAAAAGAAATCAGCAGAATTAAGCAACCGTAATGGACTCTTCGGAGATACTAAACCCGTGGGGGCCGTTCTATTCGATACCGAGTTTAATGCTTCCCGCGAGAATGTCAAGAAAGCATTAGCCGACTATGACGGTCAGATCAGGGTATTGGAGGAAGATATAAAACGATTGGAGTCCGGTAAAGAACGTGCGGCTGATGAAGCTGCCGGCCAGATGAAGATGGAACAGCCGGTAAAACCCGAAGAAGCAACACCCGTTAAACCGAAGTTTGCAGGAGATGTACTGAATATTCCCGATAAACCTGGTGAGAAAATCACGGACTTTGGAGAAAAGATAGAGGGTGCGAAGAAAGATACGTACAAGCGATTACAGAAAGTCACCGAGAATGACCTGATTAGTCAACCCCTTTCCAAGTCATTCCCACGGCCAGACTTTGTTAAGATGGTTAATGACGGCACTCTCACTGAAGACGGAGCGATGATTCTGAAATTCTTTTACGATGTTATCCCTCCGAAACCGAGATCAACCCACAAGGTTAAACGATGGGTAGGTACTGTTCAGCATGGTATTGATGTATTTAAGGAATTGCTGGAGAATAAAGAGAACGGTAAGCGGTTAATAGATAAGATAAAAGAAGTTAAGTCTTCTGATCTTGCCAATCAATTATCCTGGTTCGAGGAAGTGCAGAAAGCACTCGGATTCCCTAAAGAGGATATCAATTTAGGCTCCTTTGAGATTAAAAAGTTTCACATGAAAGACGGTGAACGGGTGAGTATAGTCAAAGGACATACGATTATCTCTGACCATAAGACCGTACAGGAAGCTGCCGACCGTTTGCAATCAATCATTGCAAACAATAAGGATAAATCCCAGGGAGTAAAACTAAGTGTATATCAGGACCGTAACACGAAAAAATTCTTCATTGGTAAGAAAACGGCCACCGGAGTTAACCGCTTGGTGGAAAATATCGAATCCTCAAAAGAGGCATTCCAATTCTTAAAAGATCAGGACGCACAACTCCAGGAACTCTGGAATAGCAAGAAGGTTGCTATCAATGAACGCCGGGATACCAACAGGGATCGGGTTGGAGCGGATTACCGCAAAGGAAAGGATGTAACGCCCGAAGTATTTTCCGATACGTTTGGATTTCGCGGAACTCAATTCGGAAATTGGGTAGATAATGCAGAACGTCAAACATCCCTGAATGATGCCTATGATGCCCTTATGGACCTATCCAATGCAATAGGAATACCATCCAAGGCCATTTCATTAGGTGGTGAATTAGGCATCGCGTTTGGTGCCAGAGGGAGTGGAAAATTCTCAGCCCATTACGAACCGGATAAAATAGTCATCAATCTGACCAAGACAAGAGGTGCGGGAAGCCTGGCCCATGAATGGTGGCATGCACTTGATAACTATTTCTCCCGGAAGAGAGGGGAAAAACTTAACATGTTGACCGAAAAACCACGGCAGAAGGTGGTAATGAAGGATGGAGTAGTTGTACCCGACGAGAGAATAAGAACAGAGATGGTCGATGCTTTTAAGGGAGTAATGGATGCGATCAACAAATCAGGCCTACCCGGAAGGGGAAAGATTCTAGATAGTTCCCGTAGTGATGTTTACTGGACCAAACCAACTGAATTGTCGGCACGATCTTTTGAGAACTATGTAATTGAAAAACTTGGACGTACAGGCGAGCAAAACGATTATCTCGCCAATTTCAAGGCGTGGACTGAGTGGATGGGAGAATCGGGATTGAACATGGAATCCTATCCATATCCATTCAAAGAGGAAACTCCTGCAATTAACGAGGCATTCGATACCTTTTTTAATACCATTGAGACCAAAGAGGAGGGAGACAATGTTAAAATGTTCCGTTTCAGCGGTCCGGTTGGTCACGGTAAGGTACCCGAATTAACAGACCGTGAGGTGAAAGCCGAAGAAGTTGAGAAAAAGACTGACCCCAAAATAGGTTATTGGAAAGATCTTTCCATTCCCGAAAATCATGATACCGCCTTAAAGATATACAAAGAAACGGGTATGCAGCGGGGGATTGATGGCCGTTGGAGGTCGGACCGTAATGACAAAAGTTTTAAACTAAATACCGATGCATGGGATTATGTATTGAAAGATCCCATACCTTCGGAGGAATACGTTACCTATAAATTAGTTGATTTAATAGACAATAATTGGGATGGATTCAATGAATACAACGAACTCAGACAAGCCGAAGTCTACATCCACAACGGAGCCGACGAAGGAGAACAATGTTCTTACTACGACGGTAAAATCTACGTCAATCAAACCTTTGCAAAAGGGGAAAATGCCGAAGGACTTTCACAAAAAAGCAACCTGTATCCGGTTTTAAGGATTGGATTACTCCACGAACTTCAACATTTTATACAGGACATTGAAGGGTTTGAATCCGGGGCTAATTACAATAGTATACCTGAATTGGCTTTATCTCGATTCAAAGATCTTTCTACCCAGGAAATAATTGATAATCTGGACAGATTTAGTCCAAATTGGAGAAAATACCATCCTGATTTGGATAAGGGGATCTCGGAAAATAATCCGGAAGTTATTGAAAAGGGTCGTAAGATAATTGCTTATTTCCATAGTTCTGGTGAGGTGGAAGCCTACAATACTGAGGTACGGGACCGGATGACCGACGAGGAACGCGGGAAAACACTTATATCTGATACGGAAATTGTTCCGCGAAACCAACAATGGTCAAGTAAGGAGAATGAATCTAAGGCATATAAATTTGCCGGAGATAAAATCGGATTCAACGACAAAATTTCTCATGTTCCCGGAGTAACAGAATCCACGGAATTCTATGATAAGTTCCGGGAGTCCCTGCTCAACACTTTGATTCCTTACACCAGAGGAGGAGGGGGCAAGATGGCGTCTCAGGTCATGCGCGAGAATCTGGGACACCAGGCACGGACAATGGACCTGATGGCTGCACGACTGAAGGAGGCTAAGATAGAGTTCGACAAGATGACCAAAGACGAAAGTCTGACCTTCATCGATAATATGGAACGTGGGATTCCGCAGGATAATATTGATCTTCAGAACTATTCCGATGCACTACGGGAGGGCTTGGATACTTCGAGAGAGAAAGTCAGGGAGCTTGGAACCGGCAAACTGGATAGTTACATTGAAAACTATTTCCCTCATGCCTGGGAGGACCCAAAGAAAGCCGGACAGGTTTTATTCTCGGGTAAGCGACCATTGGAAGGAAGTAAAGCATTCCTGAAGCAGAGAACCGTTCCGACTACCAAAGAAGGGGTGGACAAAGGGTTAATCCCGATAACATGGAACCCGGTCGAAGCCGCTTTGTCGAAGATCAGGGAGATGGAGCAGTATGTCATGGCTCACCGGACAATTAATGAATTAAAAGAAGCCGGGTATGTCAAGTATGTAAGGGTAGGGAAGGACAGACCTGAAGGTTTTGTTAAGATCGATGACAAAGTAAGTACCGTCCAAATCAAGACCGATGACGGATTGCAGATTGTCGGGCACTATTACGCACAGGAGAACGCTGCGACAATACTCAATAACTTCCTGTCGAAAGGATTAAGAGGTAATCAACTCTATGATATTTACAGGGGATTGGGGAATACGATCACCCAAGTACAATTAGGATTATCAGCCTTTCACCTTGGATTTACCTCTATGGATGCTTCGATATCCAAATTCGCACTGGGTCTTGAATATATGTACCAGGGAAAGATCGGATCCGCATTGAAGCATTTTGCAATCACCCCGGCTGCTCCGGTTACTAATTTTATTCAGGGAGACAAGTTGATGAAGGCATGGTACGGCAACCCCGCCACCCCGGAGTTACAACTTATCGCTGAATATATGGAATTAGCCGGGGGAAGAGCCCAGATGGATGACTTTTACGCCCAGAAATTTGGTGATAAACTTCACGACCACATAAAAAACAGAAGATATATAAGAGCCGCATGGCAATTCCCGTTAAAACTGATCGAATTGACATCTAAACCCATTCTTGGATACATTGTTCCCCGCCAAAAACTAGGAGTGTTCATGGATATGGCACGGTATGAAATGGAAGTTCATCCAGATGCCACAATAGAGGAAAGAAGGGCTGCCCTGCAATATGCGTGGAATAGCGTGGACAATCGGATGGGTCAATTGGTTTATGACAACCTGTTCTGGAATAAGGTTTTCAAAGATGTTGCCATGGCCTCGGTTCGTTCGGTAGGTTGGAACCTGGGAACAATCCGTGAAGTCGGAGGGGCCCCCAAGGAATTGTTCGGGGTTTTAAAAGATACCATGAGCGGGAAGAGGTCGGAGAATACCCATAAGATTGCCTATGTGATTTCCTTGTTTGGGATTACCATGTTGTATAATGCTCTCCTACAATTCATTCGCACAGGAAAAGGGCCAGATGAATTTAAAGACTATTTTTTCCCAAAAACGGGAAGAATAACCTCTAGCGGGGACTGGGAAAGATCTTCTCTTCCTACCTACGTGAAAGATCTATATCATTATGGGACTAATTTTATCGGAACAATTAAGAATAAACTTTCTCCGGTGAATAGTATTGTGGTCCAAATGAAAAACAATAAAGATTTTTACGGGGTTAAGATTTTTAATGAAGACGATCCGTTTTACCAAAAAGGCCTCGAAGTAATTAAATATCTGGGTACCCAGTTAATCCCCTTTGGTATCCGGAATGCTCAAAAATCGGTTGGGAAATCCACACTGGATAAAATACTGCCCTTTGTGGGTATCACCCCGGCTCCTTATGACCTGAATATGTCCAGGGCAGAAAAGAGGGCTTATGAAATGATGGCCAGAAAACTTCCGGTCGGTGGTCGTACCACTGAACAAAAGGAACGTTCTGATCATAAGCGGGAATTAGCAATAGAATTAAGGGCAACCGGTGGAAATTTTGGTCGTATAAATCAAGAGTTGAGAACCCATGTGATTTCAAAGGAAGAGCATGATGACTTAAAGGAGAATTATATGCTAACCGGACTCCAGAGTACCGTTAAGCATTTCAGTTATGATGAGGCTTGGCACATATATAAGATGGCTATGCCTGATGAAAGAAAGCAACTCTATAACATCGTAAAGACCAAAATGGAGAACAAAAGAAAAGATAAGTCTTTGTCAACAGCCGAGAGGGACGATGTGAATGCAATGTATAACGAATTGAAAAACTCACGATAATGACCACTAAAGCAATTGACAAGAATTTGTATTCCGCCTCCTACCTGATGCCACAACGGGGGCAGAAACGAAGCACAGGTGGTGCGATTTCCAGACTGAATACTGAGGAGAATATTCAGGAGAATATGAAACTTCTGGATCTTTGCCAGATGTATTGGTCCTCACTGTCAGACTTCCGTACCCGGAGACAACGGTCCCGAAAGTATGAACGGGGAGATCAGTGGTTCGAAGAGGCCGTGGATGAAGACGGGAAACTCACCACTGAGGAGGATATTATTCTCTCGCAGAATCGTCTTCCATTAAAACAGAATGTTATCCGGCAGCTGGTGAAAAACCTCTTGGGACAATATCGATCCAATCCCGTTAAGAGTGTGGTTAACTCCAGAACCCGTGAAGATGCCACCCTCTCGGAGATGATGACCAACGCTTTGCAGGCAGCTAAGGATTTGAATGAATCAAAGGAACTGGATGCCCAGCAATTCCACGAACACCTGCTTTCGGGTATGGTAGTGGGGAAAGTGGGCTTCTCCTATTGGAAGGAGTTGGATAGAAACGATCTTTTACTGGAGAACGTCAACGTCAACCGGACATTCTTTAATACTGAGATACTCGATATTCGCACCCGTGACCTGAACCTGGCCGGAGAGATTATTGACACCGATTATGATATACTCGTCTCCACTTTCGCAAGAAGTAAGGCAGATGAGGAATGGATCAAAGAGGAATACCAGGTGCAAAGAGGTTACAATACCGTTCGTCAGGATGCATTGTCAGCGAAGGCGGTGGATGCTACTAACTTCTACTATGCCAACGAAGGTAAATGCAGAATGTTCGAGGTATGGTTTTTAAAAAGTGAATGGAGACTCTGGGTCCACGACTATGCCACAGGGACTTACAAATTCTATCCTTTAAAAGATGAACCCCAGCTTAAAGCGGAGATGGAAAATCGGATTGTTCAAGGGGCCGTATCGGGAATCCCAACGGAAGAAGTTGTGGGTATGGAAATTGAAAAACGGTATGAACAGTTTTGGTTTGTAAAATATCTGACTCCAAATGGGAAATGTTTGTTCGAAGGGGAAACCCCGTACTTTCATCAGTCCCACCCTTACGTTTTTGGATTTTATCCTTTACTCGACGGAGAAGTCTGGGGGATACATGAAGATGTGATTGATCAACAGCGATACATCAACCGAAACATGTCCATGCTTGACTACCTTATCGGGACCTCAATCAAGGATACTTTGTTAATTGAAGAAAGTACTGTCCCGGAAAATATGAAGCCGGAAGATTTTGCAGATGCGTATACCAAGGTGGGAGGTGTTATTGTCTATAAAGGAAAAGTTGGGATTCCTGAACCTTCAGTCATATCTTCCAATTCCCGAAGTATAGGGGCTTCCGAAATGATCGCCATGCAGATGCAACTAGCCAATCAACTTACGGGAGTTAACCAGGCTATGCAGGGACAGACCGCAACTTCTGGTACCCCTGCTTCCCGGTATGCCATGGAGGCACAGAATAGCTCACTAAACAACCGGGATGTGATCGAAAGTTACGCCTCGTGGATTAAAAGACGGGACAATAAAGCTCTTCAAACGATACTTCAATTCTATACCGAGAAGATTTATCTGGGAGTATCCGGTCATGCTTATTCGGAGGAAGCGAAGTATTACGATCCGGAAGCGGTGAAGGACGTCGCCTTTTTCGCCAATATATCTTCTTCTGCAGATACTCCTGTCTACCGGCAGATGATTGATGACACTTTAATGCAACTCTTAGACAAACAGGTTATCGATGGAGAAATCTTCTTAAAGAATTCTTCCTTGCCGTTTGCCGATAAGATTCTCGATGACCTGAATAAGAAGCGGGAAGAATTAATGTCACAGGCACAGGCTGCCGGAGTGGATCCTAATAACCCGATGGCTAGTCTTCCCCTGGAGATGCAGAAAGGATTACAGCAACCGCAGGCCGGGCCGAAAGTCTTTGCATAAAAAAAGAGGCTGTCTTGGTGGGCAGCCTCATGTTTATGATTTGCAAATGTTTCTGACTCTCATTGTTTTCTTGGGTCCAAATCCTTTACGAGGTTTCCCAATCTTTCGGGGGATATTCCATCCGGACCTCATATTTACATAGGTTAAAGTGTCTATAATTTCTTCGACAACCTTCTGAATGCTTTCTTCCATTTGGGTTGTGATTGATTTTATATCGTTCATCCCTGGTACCCCACGCTACTTCCTGCATTGATAACCTCTTTGGGGACCAATGTCTCTATTTTGTCAATCATGGAAATCAACAACGTTGCATAGTTGGGGTCCGTAGCGTAGCCATCTGCAGCAATTCTTCGGGCAAACTCCCGGGGATCTTCTTTAACCAGAAGTGAATCTACGTACCGCTTGTTTTTGAAGAAAAACTGTGCATGGTCAGTAAAGGATTCTTCGGGGGTATTATACTTCCTGAAATAATCCCTCACAACGTACTTATAATAGGGTAATCCGTTTCTTACACATGGAGTGATAGAAATGATCTCGGGAAACTTTAAGTCCATCCTTTGGCTGTATTCCGTGGTCCTGAGGAGTTGTTCATTCCCATTAATCCCGTCAAAATCTTTTTTTCCGAAGAACATAAATCCAGGAGCAGCATTGCCATACGCCGATTCATGAGCCGCCTGGGCAAGAATAAACAGGGCAGAGATTCCGGTTTTGGTTTCGGTCTCCCTGGCAAAGGGGTAGAATTGCTTTACGAAGTCGGATGGTTTCATACTACTGATTCCAGAAGTTCAATTAATGATTCTTTTGTTTTGCATGTGTGCCATAATAACACATCGTCCCGGCCTTCATTATAGGCCATCATCAGTAAAAGATGAATATCAGGGTCTGACAATGCACCCTTCAACCGTTCCGACCGGGATAGGATAGGGGCCCCAAAGATTTTGAGACCCCCAAAGATTTTCATTACTAGTTGTTTCATGCTAGTCCAGTACAACCCAATCCTCAGCCAATGCGTCCGATACAGACGGAGCCCATCCTTTTATTTCATTCGTTAAATCAACAATAGCCAGCTGATTACTGTATCTTATGGCTTGAGCCATGGCCGGGCCAGATGTTCTTTTTTGAAACTCATCCTTCACCGATTGAGGTAAAGACTGCATTTTCGGAACAACGTCAGAAGGAATCATAGAGGGAACCTGCATGAAAACAAACAATCCCTTTCCATTCCAACCGGCACGAGTGATCAACCTTCCCTGTTTTAAGGCTTTTACGGCCTCTCCGAAAGTCACGGTTATCCTTGTAATGTGAGCATCAACGATGGCGCAAAACAGCCTATCCTTGATTTGCTGCTCGACCGGGAGGGAGTTAAACGGAACCAGACAAGGGTGTGTTTTCTTTTCAGCATCCTTTATTGGACCGTACACCCAACCCTGATCAATCTTCTCCTTCATCCAGGAGTTATGCTGTGCGTCATCTCCGGCATTCGGATTATCAAGCCTGAATTCTACGCCCTTAATAGCGGAGTCTCGCTGCCATTGTTCGGCATCACACCAATTCTTTTGCGAATGATCCCCAATGAATTCACAGTAAGCCTTATTTGCCTCATGGCAGATAATAGCAATCGCAATAATTTGATTCTTTGTCATTTGATTATGGTATTAGTGAAAATTCTTCATCTGCCTTTAAAACCGCTGCCTTAATCAGGTCAGCCACTGCACAACCCAAGGTAATATCCCGGCTGGCCGAGAAATTGAATGCGTTGCCTCGCTTCCATGATTCAATCCGGAATGTTTTAGTTTTGGGATATACCTTAAGGAAAATTAGGTATTGACGTTTACCTACTACTTTCGACAACTGAAATTCATTACATAAGGGAGTGCAAGTGATTTGGGAATTTTTTATGGCTTCCTCAATGACCGGCATCACCCCGTCGCTTCTTTTAATAATTTTATCAATTATCATGGCAAACGTCGGGGGATTCTTTTCTGTTATTGCCGCGTTGACCGAATTCAACAATGTATCAGGTCCACTATCTTTCACTGGTAGCTTCTCATGAATTGGGTCCACAATTTCCTCAACTGACCCTTTCGGGTATGCCTGCGGTTCGCCATTGGGGCCCGGTATCATTAAGACGTTCATTATCTTTTGCCTGACATCACTCTTCATATTGGCGTAGCAATACAGCAGGCTTCGAATGGTGGACTCCTTAATGTTCGCTTTTGCTGCCAATGCAGAATGCGAGAAGCCCCTTAACTTCATTCCATCCTTTAGCCATTCGCTGACTTTCTTTAGTTCCTCCTCTTTCCGTGGATGGTGTACCTCTTTTGCTCTTTCCTTTAATACTTTTTTCCTGGCTGCCAATGCTTCTGGCCTGACCCTGACTAGTGGTCTATCTGATGGGTAATGTGGTGGTGTTTGCTCAATGGGGCGCGAAGCGGTCATATCCATTATTTCTGCATCCGGAACGAATTCAGGAAGTTTTTCCCCGAACTCCCGGCCGGTCCTTCGCTTAATGATTTTAAGAACGAAGGGTTCTATTTCTGATTTACCCTCTTCAATCGGTCTCACTTCCCGATCCTTGATGCCGATAAACTTTGCAAACTCAGAAATATTCATGCTTTGAGTTTCCCGGACATCCTTAAACCAAACGCCCATCTCAACCATTTTGGCGAGTTCTTCGGGGGTCTTCGGTGTTTTCATTTTAGTAAAGTCTTGATAAAGTTTTTTAAATGTTGGTTCAGGCCTACATTATCATAATTGAGAAAAAGTTTCCCCGGAACATTAGCCTGTATCCATGCTGCTTCATGAGGATCATATAAGCCAGCTTTGATATTTTTATTCTTTTCCAGGGATTCATCCGGAGCCAAACAGTAAGTATTGAAATAGAGTGAAGCGAATAGCAGCACGTTATCCACAGGCCGGTATCGATCCATAATCTCCATGATACGAGTTTTGTTATACCATCTCGGGAGATGGGTCTCATAGTTCCATGTTGGGAGTTGGTATTGCTTCAGGGTTAGCATAGTTTTTAACCACTGGTTGATCCAGGTCCGGGAGGGTTTGGCATTTGGCCCGAAATACATCCCCGGTTTGGGAGCATAATCCACGGCCCTTGTAGGTTTAAAGTCTTCCTCCGTACACGGTTTTAACAGAATGATATCGTCATACATATACACAAAGTCCTCGTTAATCTCTTTACTGCCGGCAATCCTGAGAATTTTATAGTTGATATCCGTGGTCTTGGAATTCTTCTCCGATTGAATCTTGTCAGTCTTGATCCAGACAACTCCTTTTTCTTTGGGGTCATCCCCATAGACGAATATTTTAAATTCCCCCCGGAAGAACTTCCGGATACTCAGGATCGAGTAGTGCAATTCCTCCCAAACAGCGGGGGACTTTGCGTAGACAAAGACGAAATGAGTCATTGTTTCAGCCCTTCCGCTTTGTTCTTTTCACGGTAACGCATGGTTTTCCAGGCATCCTTAACATCCGGATTATAAGTTGCTGTATACACGGTATTGCGATAAATATCCATGATAGTAGTCCCCTTGGGCAATTCATTATATTTCTTCATCCGGTCAATGTCAACCGTACTGAGGATCTTGAATCTATTCTCCAGATCGATCACATACCGGCTCTTCCGGTCCACGCGGGTGAGCTCATTGGCTAATTTGATGAAGTGCAACAACTTTTTATTCCGGCGTTGGGCCCTCCGCAGATTCTTCTGGGCTATCCACCACTCTATAATTAACTGGTTAATTTTCATTTGGGAGGTATTTAATGATTTGATCAAGGGCCGGAAAGTCATGTACTTGCTTAAGTATCCTGGCATTGTTTCCAACACAGTGTCCACCGATCGGCATATTTAGGGCAGGAAAATAGGGACGGACTATGTTTCCCATTCCAAGGGTTTGATATCCCCGATTGTACTCCATCAGATATTCAACCCAGAAACTGGAACGGGTCCCCTGACTATTTAACCACTCAGTAGCTTCGGCGTTCACGGCAAGACATGCCCCATAGTAAGTGGTATCCATAAGTTTGGCGATCTCGGTCGAGATAGCTGGGGTAACCTTCCGGGTATTTGGAATACCGATTTGGTTAAAGTGTTCCCGTACTAATTCTGCATTTGCATTAGTCTCACATCCGATCCATTTAGTGAAAGTCTGGATCCCTTCGGCTAAATTCGGGTGTACCCCGATTACGGGAGAATGCACAATGAGAACATCTTTGTCTTTGACCAGATCAATGATTTCTTTTGTGGTTCCCGGAGCCACCGTGGAATGAATGATCACTATCCTGGCATCTGACCACCATATCTCACGCGCCACTATACTGACGAATTGATCAGAGAATGGTATACACACATTTAAGATATCGCATTTATCCGGTCCGGATCCCGTGTCCAGATCTCTCCATGCTATTCCAAACCAGCCTGCACGTTCGTAAACCTCGTGAAGGGATTGACCGATTTCCCCGTGTCCAAAAATCTTAACTTGTTTCATCTTTTATTGTCTTTATATTTTGTCCTGTCTTAGGCCCCTGCCGATTCCTTCCCGACGCTGAGTCTGGGTTAATACCTTATCTATCCATACAGGATTTAAAATTGAAAATAGGCGGTTCGCTATGCGGTAGTCTGCCTGTTTATAGGGATCGAACTGCATAAGCGGAATGTAATCGGTGTGAAAAGCGAACCCGATACACGAAACATCCTTAACCACGGGACGTTTCCCAAAATTCTCATTCGAGGGGACCACCCGGTTATTGATTCTCACCCTCCAGAACGGGACATCTGTTGTTACCTTCAGATGATGAATAATATCCATTAAAGCATTGCTTCCAAAAAACTCGTCGTCATCATCCAGAAACATCACCCACCCCGGTTCACACTTGGTCATCAAGGTATTCAGGTAAAGATTATAGGGAAAGTGCAGGGTCCGGGTTTCTTTTAACTGAAGGAATGTTCCATTGGATTTTGTTCTTGGGTACCGAAAGGGATGATATTTATCCGCATAGGTTTCCGGAGTGTCCATTCCTACGATAATCCGATAATCCCGGTAAGTCTGACGCTCAATCGAGGCAACGCAACTTTTGAAGTACCGTGGCCGGCCGGAGGTACGAATGATAATGTTGATCATAGGTGTCTCTGAATTGCATCTGCTAATTTGGGGGTCACTAGCCGGTAGTCAAATTTGGCTATCCGGGCAAGTCCCTCGTCGCGCAGATCGTTATACAAATCGATATCCGTAAGAAGTAATTCGATATACTCCCGCATTTTTTGCCAATCGCCGGGTTCTACCAACAAAGCTGTTCTCCCATGAATGGCAAAGTCTTCATTGCAAGGAATGTTCGTACAAACCACCGGTACCCCGCAGGCCATGGCCTCAGCCACAGGATTACACCAACCGCCTCGAACGTGACTGTCGGCAAACACCCTCCCTTTACTGAGAAACTCCGCGATCTTATCCTGGGGAATACCTTTTTTGAAATAGAAATCATTGGAGAGTCCGTTAATGGCCTTAGCTACCGTGATAGAGTCTTTTCTCGGTCGGGGATCATTACTCCACACCACGTCAACTGACTTTGGAACCTCCACAGGGTGGAACTGATCGAGGTTGACCCCACCAATAGCCGGACCAACATCCGGGTTAAACCGTTTCATGTCCCGTAGTTGCCAACTTCCATCGCATATACACCAGTGATTCTTGACAATCCAATTATGTTTTTCACTCAGGAATCTATCGGGTTCTTTGTGCAGCGCATCCGTGGCATACCCCATCATGCAGTAACTCTTGATCTTTGCCTTGCTATTCTTCCAGATGGAAAAGTAAGGTTCCTCGGGAGTGGTCATCAAAAACAATACATCCGGGCAGTCTTTATCAAGATGACCCATCTTCCGGAAATTCGCTTTGCAGGGTAACCATTTTGCATCCACTCCCTGAGGAGTATATATGGTAACCTTATGCCCGAGGTCAACCAGAACATTCGAAGTTTCGATCATCTCCCGGACGGATCCAAAGATTCCTCCGCTACTGATTAACCAGGCTATCCACATAACATATTTTTAAAATGTTTCTGAAACCAATCCCATGTTAACCCTCCCTCGGGAATAGTGTATTCCTTTTTCTCCGGCCACAGTAATACGATACCGGTTTCTATCTCGAATAATTTCATTTTCCATTGGTTCAGGGCCATGGCTACAATGGCTTTCCACACATCCCCCTGCCAGTTTTTGGTCACTCTTTCGGGTAACTGTCTTTCTTCTTTTGCTGGAAGACAGTCGTGAATGACAATAACCCCTCCCGGACGCAGGACTTTTAAAGAATTCAGGATATCTATTTCTGCCTGATACGCAACATGCAGCCCATCTACGAAGACGATATCAAAAGTTTCTTTATTCAGGGCGAAGAAATAATCAGAGGTCATCTGAAAAGTGGCCGGTTGAAATGGATCGACACCAACTTTCTGTTTACAATTCACCTCCCGGAAATTGATTCCGCTACCCAGTCCAATTTCCAGGTAACTCTTATATTTATTTTCCCGGATTAACCGGTTGATTAATTGGGTTCTTTCTAACATATCAGTTTGAGTATTGATTTATCGTCATGCACATTGATTATTTTTGAACCCCCGAAAAGAGGATAATATCCAAAGTCTCCCGTCTCGTTTTCCCGGGCGTAAACCTTTCCCTTTACAGTTACAGGATTCGTGTAAATAACATTGGTCCCCCCGAAATAAGAAGCCAGAATTGCTCCCCCTCCATTCGTGGTAAGAAATAACGGGCAGTTCGAAAAGACCAGCATCTGGGCCAGATTGTAGTCTTCTTCCAAATCATGGATAGAAGTTACTCTTGGGTACTTCTTAATCAGATCCCAATCTCCCAATGGGATAGCATGAGCCTTATCTTGTAACTCCCGCTTCCCATCCACATTACAGTAAAGTATCTTTCCTTTGAATTTTTCGAAGATGGATTTAAGAAGGTCCAGGGAAAAGAAGTTGATTGGCCGGTTTAATTCGGGGACCCCGGGCCATTCTTTGTTATACCTATTGTATATTACCAGATCAAAATGATACTTATCGTTCGCGTAGAATTGTTTGTAGGGGGGCGGGCAGAACTGCGAGGTGTCCAGGGTAGGTTTATGTATCCAATGATTCAGAGTGGTCATTTTTCGTATGTTGGCCCAATCCCTGGGGGCAGGATTGATTATATGGTTCGGGGAAAAGTAATATAGAGCCTCACTTCCCTTTCCGGAAATTGTTCCGGCCAACTGGTCCTTTGTGAAAAGGTAATAGGCATATGGAACGGTTGAGATCAACTCGTAACCAAATTCGACATTGAAACTATTAACGGTGATCTTATTTAACTGATCTTGCATGATAATAGAGTTCTGTTAAGATTTTGGCATTTTCCTTACACATGATCACCGACATAATCCCGGCCTCGAGTGCAGTTGTTTGTTCTTCGCTTAAATCCAATCCCAGGTTGACCGATAAAATATGGATGGTTTCATGGATAACAGTTGATAATTCAATATCAGCCGGCAGGTTGTCTCGGAGGAAAATTTCTCCGGAACCGGAGTTCATTCTCCCTATCGTGGCCCCTTTATCCAAAACTCCCCGGCAGACCTTCTTAATTTTAAAATTGATTCCCAGTATCTTGATTTTCATGATTTCTCCCCCAATTTGTCTTGAATTTTAAAGCAACTCTCCATTACCTGAATGGCAGAAGTAGTTCCGTTAAATTTTATGGGGAATCCCTTGCTTACGTAAGCGCAGAAGGCCTCCAATTCGATTTTAAGTAAATCTTGATTGTGATAGTGATAGATTGAAGTTATCCCATTGGAATCGTGAAAATACTGGCAATCCATTCCGTCACTATTAAAAGTAGCGAGTAGTTCTACCCGTATATGGTTATGCACCAATTCTACCGATAGACTATTGAGTCCCCCTTCGGCTCTTGTACACTCGAACCAATCTACACCACAGACATAATGGGCGATGGCGATATCCTGAACCATTAAGGTAAATAAAACACCTTCAGTCCTTGGATTCCGGGAATTTATCGTCGAGATCATTTGGTGACAGATTCCCTTCAGAGAAGCGATCCGGGGCAGGAAAAGGCGTTGGTGCCCGACCATGAGTAGTTTCTTATCCTCCCGTTTGCGGAGCTCATCCAACTGTGACCGTTTCAATAGCACAGGTTTCTCGACAAATACCGGCAATCCCAGATCCATAGCATATTGAGCAATGGGCCAGTGATTCTCTGATGAGGTGGTGACTATAACAGCATCCACCTGGTCATGTTCACAATCCAGGATATTCCAATATTTGTCTTCGATATCATGGGTCTCTACCATATTCCCGAGATCCTCAAGAATCCTTTTATGATGTTGTCCCCAACGACCGAGACCAAATTGAAGGAGTTTCATATCAGAATAATTTTAATTGTCGTTTGTGTTCCATGAATCGTTTCTTCGCATCCGAGAAAAATACACGGTCGATTTCGCACCAGTCCAATTCGTATTTGAGGTTGTGGCATGCAATACAAATAGATCCCGATCCTCCATGAGTATCGAGTATTTTGCCCCCCCCCCCATTCCGTAATTCATTAATAACCATTCATATAGCTTTACCGGCTTTTGGGTAGGATGAATTTTCTTTTCAATATTGGCACCACCGGTATTGGAATACCGAAACATCCTTGCCGGTTTATCGAATGAGGTCCACGCTAATTCGAATTGACTAAAGTTGTCCCAGGGTTGCATTTTATCCCAACAGATCATTCCCCTGCAGGGTGGAAGCGGGAAGTAATTCCCTCCCCAGATTATTTGATTCTCGGATACCCGGAACAACTCTTTGAAATATTCATCGGTTGGCTTTTCGGTATCCCAATTACAGTCCGATGTATTTAATATCCGATCCTTAAGTTTACCCGAACCTTTATTCAATCTACCCTTGCGCAACTTCGAAGCGGTGGATTCTCCTGGATATTGGCCTTTTCCCTTCCGGTTAACATGAGTCCCCATTTGCATGTTTGGGGCATTGATTCCGTATGGAGGGTCGACAATGGCTAATGAGTAGTAGTTATCCGGTTTTCCGGCCATAAAATCCATGCAGTCGATATTGAACATTCCGATCATAATGAGGCCTCCGTTCTTCTTCGTTTGGGCGGTCTCTTCTTTTCTTCCGAGATGACCTTGGGGGCATCCATGTAATATTCACTTGCCCATACGCCGATAGCTGTAGGCATCAATAAGTCATCGTGGCAATTTTCCACGGCACCCATCTTCCCATTGGCCTTAATCTCAAACTGATCACATTCGTCGATGACCCTACTATCTCTTTCGATATAGTCCTCGTCTCTTAAGGCTGCATTCAGGGTATTAACCACTAGTGGTTTCGTGTGCCGGTTGGTATGAAATCCCCATTGAACTGGTAGTCCTTCCCTGATCTTTCCCGGATCGGTACGCGTATACAGATTGCTGTAGTAATTGGCAATCTCATTCAATACGGTAAGGAATTGGTCTCCCTCGCTACCTTCCAATTCTTCTGTATCCATAGAGTTACTCTCGATAATAAGTAATCCTTTATTGTACCAGAAAGCTACCTGAGCACATACCCACGCAAAAAGGTCCTGATCAAGATGGGACTTCCATGTAGCAACCGCTTCCGGAATCCCGGCCTGAGTTAAAAAGAACCGGTCAAGAACTCTTATTGTGGAAAAGTCGGCATCATCATTCTTTCCTCCGATATCCGCGATAATCACATATCGATTACTGACTTTTATTGAGGTATCAGGTGGGTCCCATATCCAAAGAGCGCCATTTGGGGTAGAATCAAAACGAATATCAATGAATGCATCCTTTTCTTTCTGTCCCTTAGCGAATAATTGACCCTTAAATAATGGAGGATAACAATTTAATCGCGCTCTGGCTGTAACCAGGGGAGAGAACACCCGGTGACCGGTGGAGGAAAAAGCCTCCTCGGCATCGGAAGGATACTGCCTGAACATTTGTAAATCTGACAGGTTCTCCCCAGCCTGAAAATACATGTACCAATTAATGGCCTCTAGAGTGGCTCCCTTCATCCATAGGGTCCAATAATATTCCCGTTTAGGATGATGATCTATCTTTTCAAGGAATTTAGCGTAATCCTTGACGGGTCTCATATAAAGATCAATCTCGAACCATGCTACAAAAATTGCATCATACCGAGAGACCTCACTGACAGCTGCCTGCCATTCGTTATGGAATAGATTACCACGTCCATTAGCGGTACTCTCCATGACAATCATCGAGTAGGGAACATCAGGAACGGTCGGTCGGAGAGCCTGAACCAGTTCGTTAGCTGACTTCTTTGTTGTCTCTGACCAACGGCCAAGTTCCGACAGATGGCACATGGCGTAAGAGTAACTATGAAACTGATCCGGGTTCTCCACCGACCCAACTCCCAATATGCACCCCTTCTCTTTGCACAATAAGTTTTTCGAGGATCGTTCGTATGGTGCCAGCGTGATGGTTCCCACTTCTTCGGGATAGTATTTTGCGGCCCGGACATACATTCCCCGGATATGCTTTGCAGCATCATCCAAATGAGCGACGACAGCGATATGCCAGTTCTCCCGGTGGACCTGCTGGATCCACATCATGTATATTTCACTCAAGGTGGAACCTCCCCACTGCCTTGCTTTACAGACGATTGTACGAATTGGAATCCCCTCCAACCGTTGCCGTTCGAAACTCATCAATAGTTTTCTTTGGGCCTGACGAAGTTTCAGGGGAATAAGTTGCATGGACTTCTTATCCTGGATGATAATCGTTTTGAAAGCCCAGTATTCGAAGTCGTAATGAAACCTCCTCTGATTGATCTCCTTTAATGATTCCTCCAGTTTCGCTCCCATATCACCCTGCGGGAAGGTGATAGCCACAAAGTCTAATAATGAATCAAAGCGAAGTATCTCCTGAATCACTTCCAGTTCCCGCATCTCCTCCGGGAGATATAATATATGGTCCCCAATAACCTTTAAGGGGAATCGTGCCAAGGGGGACCCTAACCCCGTCTCGGGATCATAAGGGGCATAAAACTCCCGGTTACGCCTGTCATTTTCCAATATGAGGGCCGGGATATCCATTAATGTGATAAGATGAATTGTATTTCCTCGTCCATAATCTCGGCCATCTTGGAATGCCGCTCCCGATTCATGCCCTTCTCCTTAAGTTTCTTTTGAATTAACCGGGCCACATACACGGGATCGTAACCGGTTTGCTCGGCCACCTCCTGATAGAGATAAGATTTCGATAGGGATTTTGCCCGATGGGGCTTATTATCTATTTGCGCCTGGGCAATTTCCTTCCGGATCACCTCCTTGTAGATTTCGAATGCCCGCTCCCGGCGAAGAGCGGTATAGGGTCGGATCTTATCCATACAAACCTCCTTTGGTTGGGCTAAATATATTGAGAAGTGTTCTAATTCTCCAAACATCAAGTCTATATAACAGCTAAAATGATAGGATGGTACCTATACTTACATCAAGTATTACTTGAACTACAAGCGAAGCGTACAATTATTAACAATCTAGTTATGGCAACCGAAAACGAAGAATTAGAAGGTTCACCGGAAGAGGAAATCAAACCGGAAGAGATTATTGATGATTCTGAAAAACCAGAGGAAACTAAAGAACCGGAAGAGATTCCTGAGAAACCGGAAGACAAGGAAGAGAATAAAGAGGAAGGGGATGTAAAAGAAAAGTTCTTTGAACGTGTGAAAAAAAGTTTTCCCGGACAGGAGTTCACTTCCGAGGAAGAGATGATGGAAGCCACCATGAGCCACCTGAATGACCTGGAAATCTATGTTCAGGAAAATGACGAGGCCAACCAGAAAGTGGTAGAGGTTCTGAACGATCAACCTGAAATCGGGGAGATCATCCGAGACATGTCCAAGGGGGCAACTTTCGAAGAAGCCCTCGCCCGACACGTGGATGTTGAAGCATTAAAACCTGCCGAAGGTGATCCGGACCTCGAAAAATGGGAACAGGCCCGGAAGGACCGAAAATCCCGGATCAAAGCTGCTAAGGAGTTTCAACTCATGCTACATCAGAACCGGTTATCTTCAGTTAAAAACGTGGAAAAATTCCGGACTGAAAAGCAACTCTCCGAACCGGAGATGAATGAGTTTGCCGGGACCCTGCAGAAAACCCTGACCGAGATCATGGACGGACACTATACCGTTGATTTTCTGAATCTTATGTACAAAGCCCTTAAATACGATGAAGCTGTAACTGAGGGTCGTAAGCAAGGAGAGATCAAAGGTAAAAACGTCCGGATTGAGGAGATTAAAGGCAAAAAGGACGACAAGGGGGATGGTATTCCTCATGTGTCGAGTCAGGGGCAACCCGAACCGCCTAAAGGCAACCCGATAGCCAAAAGCATCGTGGATTATGTAAAAAAGAAAGAAAGATTTTAATTGTATAACCCTTATTTATAAACAGATGAGAAATTTTCGAATTTTATCGCTACTCACTACCCTTGTGGTGGTGATTATAGGTATATTAGGTTTGACCGGGGTCATTGACTTCAGTCAGTTACCTGGTATACTGATCGGGGGCGGAGGGACTACCTGGGCAATCGCCACGGCAGCTTCTACCGTAGAGGGTCCTTTGGGATCCGAAGAAACCCGAGCCGCCTCAAGTGACCTGCTCCTTAACGACATCTCCTCGGCCATTACCATAATGCGCCCGGATTTGTATCCGTTAGATACTTTACTCCGTAGAATCGGATCCGCAGAACCGAGAGACAGTTGGGAATTTGATTGGTACCAGACCGATTTCCGGGGATGGGCCGATACATTAGCTGCTCCTTTCGATACTTCCGCTTCCGGGACCTACAGTTCTTCCGCTCATACCCACACCTTAACGGTTAGCAACGTCCACTACTGGGCAGTTCATGATACCTTCATGATTCCGGCCTATACTGACGTAGATGGTCCGTTCGTAGGGATTGTCACTTCTAAAACCAATGCAACCAATTCATTGAATGTGTTGATAGTAGGAGGTGCCGACCTTCCGGATATGGATATTTCTACCCGTATCGTAAGAATGGGTACTGCGAAAAACGAATTTGACGCCCAAACCGGTCAGTATGGAATTCTCCCGAATAAAACGGGGAACTACATGCAGATCCACATGAAGCAGATCGAACAGGGAATCTACCAGAAATACCATAAGAAAGAGGTTGCCTGGACGATGAACGATTTGAAAGCTGCCGCCATGGAAGATCACCGGAGAGGTTCAGAATTTACCAGTTGGTTTGGGAAGAAAGGTAAGTCTTTCGATGATGAAGCCAACAACTATAAATACACCTCAGCTGGAGTAATCCGGTTTCTGACTAAGAACATCGAGTTCCAAGAAAACCCGGCAAATGCGAATGCTGAATTTATGGGTATGACCAAAAGTATCTTCACCGGAAACGGCGGATCGAAAACCCGCTTTGTATTCGCTGGTGGAGATTGGATGGAATGGCTTTCTAAAGCTGATACTGTTGTCCGTCAAAGGGATGCCGGTTCGGTTAAAGAAATGTACGGAGTCACCTTTGACAGAATTCAGACCAACTACGGAACCTTACTGGTGTACTATCATCCATTATTGGATGACTGGGCTCCTGAAAAAGCCATACAGTTGGATATGAACAATATCTACAGGAAGGAATTTAAACCCCTCGCCCTGCGTGAAGTTGACCTGATTAAATCCGGAACTCGTTTGAGTAACGCTACCGTCATTGAAGAAATCTTCGGATTGGAAGTCCGTTACCCATTGACCCATGCTATTTTGAGTCCTGGCTCAAGCACCTAGTTTTTTGTGCGTGTACCTTCTCTTTAGTTCGGGGGTAGGGGAAACCTTACCCCCTTGAGCTAAAGAAAAATTTAATGAACTAAAAAAGAAGAAAATGCCAATAAAAAAATATGAAAGCCTGTTTCATGAAGACTATTTACAGGTAACTCTGAGTTCAGGAATAATCGTCAAGGTCGCTTTTAAGGGAGGCGGAGAATACCCAAAACCCCATGGAGGTTGTTATGTAACAGACGATAAAGTTATTCAGGATGCACTGGAGGCCCGGAAAGATTTTAATCAGAAATTTAAAATCATTCTCATTGTGCCAACTAAGTCGGAATTAGCTGACAAGTTGCAAAAAATTACTCCTCCTGTTCCTCCGGAAATCGATATTCCCGATAACCGAACTCTTTCGGAAAGCACACTTCCTCCAGTTGATGAATCAATTCCGGAACCCCCGGTTGATGAACCAATACCGGAACCCGTGGTTGAATCGGCATCGCTGCCTGAAACGGAGAAGGAATCTGTAAAAGAAGAGAATCCTGGTCCGACACCCATCCCGGAAGTGTTAAACTTTCAGCAGGTAAGAAATTATCTATGCAAAACTTATCCGGGTACCACCTTCGCGGATGTCCGTAGTAAGGAATCTGCCAAGAAATTTGCCGACGAAAAGAAGATTTTCTTTCCTAATTGGGTTGAGTAATGGATCGCCAGGAGATCATCGTTAAAGTTAAACTCCGCCTCGACGAACTGGGACCCTTTGAAGAAGGTCAGGTTGTGGATAGTGGACGTATCGATCATTACTTAAATGACTCGGTAAAACGGCTATTGATGATTGTTCCTCCCTATATTCCAACACCCACTTCTTTTTCGGATGATAGTTCCAATGGTGGTTCCGGAACCCCGACTGAAAACAGTTCAAATGATGACGGAACCGGTTATATCATCCTTCCAGATGATTTTGTACGCTTCGTTGCCCTGAAGATGAATTGTTGGAAGAGGACCGTAACTACCGCGATGAGCGAGAATGATCCCCGATATGCCAGACAGTCAAATCCATTTATTCGTGGATCGGCTGATAAACCAATCGTTGTATACCGCTCAGAACCCGGTGTCGGGAAAGTACTGGAATACTATTCCGTGAGAAATGCCAATCATGCTATCGACAGAGGATTATATCTGGCTGCTTGCGTAGCGGAGGATTTGGACGAAGAATTAGTGGACCCACTAAGCTGGCTCGTTGCGGAAACTATCCTAAACACTGTAGGAGAATTCGAACTGGCGAAAGCCGCCAACGCGAAGTTGATGGAATGGATTAATATGAGGGCCGTGATATGATAACAATAATGCAGGGTTCATCCAGGTCATTATCTGTCACTCTGAAGGATGTTAACAATGATCCGATTGTACCAACCGGTTATGAAAATATTATCCTGGAACTCTATCACGAATCAGGTGGAAAGATTCTCGCTAAGTACAGTACAAAACAAACCAATGGTTATGATTTGGCAGGTGTACAGGGAAATGTCATCACGTTTTTTGTCCGGTCGGGATCCTCATTAACCTTTCCCCCAGGTAAGATTGTGGGAAAATTCACACTGGTTGCGGATGGACAGAGTTCCACCACGGACCAGGTTAGTATGGGCAGGGGTGTAATCTTTAATGTCGTAATCTGATGTATTATGACCGCACCGCATCGAATATTTGTTGCTGATGCAGATTCCCCGGTATTAATTGATGTTTCCAGCCGCGATGAATTTGTCCGGATTATAACTAATGATTCCGATGATCCTGTTCATGTGGATTGCTCGAGCGAGGAAGATGTAGTTCGGATATCGGTTGAAAACACTGATACTATTCCCCAAATCCATGTTACCGCGGAAGAGAATGTCCGAATTTTTGCCGAGGACGCGGATTCTCAAATTACCATCGAGGTAAACGGGGGAAACGTTGTTATTAATGAACAGGGAGAACTGGTCGAAGTCATAAAGAACTTCCCCAAAAATGGTGTCTCCGGGTCCCAGAATATCAATGTGGGAACATACAGTTCTAAATTCAGAATCAACGATGTTTCGTTTACCCTACTTACCGGAGTTGGAGGTATAAATAAAGTCGGATTGACGGCCGGTGGATCAGATGTCATCATGGAAACCGATATGAGCGACCTGGTTATTAATATTCCGGTGTCTTTTTATTGCGGTAAGATGTTTGGGTCAGGTCAGACCCACGTATATTTTTTCCTCGATGGGGGCACCTATAATATTGATCTCACGCTAATTCGTTTCAAGACATGAGAAAGATAATCATTGGACTATTTCTTTTGGTCGGAACCTCAGCCATGGCGCAGATCGGGAATTTTTCCTCTGTCAATCTGAGTGCCTTTATGAAGATCAAGAACTCTACTGTACCGATTGGGACCCCGGCTTCGGACTTTGTGGGTGTATATTCCTTTCAGGATAGTCTCCACTTCAAAAACGATACCGGAAGAGATTGGAATCTTGGGGCCATGCCAGATGTAGCAAAGATTTTCAAAAAGGAAATAACAGTCAACGGGGAGAATAATATTAAAATCTCTTTCCCCTTAACCACTACGACAAAGGTTTTCTATAACGGGTCCATGATTGAAAATACACGTTGGGCCAAATTAGGAACCGATACTATCAGTCTTTACCTGGATACCATGATTTACGATGTACTAATAATTCACAATTAAAATGAAAAAGCTATTTATCCTTTCGCTTGTGCTTGCTCTGAGCCTCTATGGATTTGGGCAAGTTACCCCCTCCAAAGTTGTTCGTGTGGCTACCCGGACAACAGCACTGGGAATAAACCTCCCTGCAGGGACACAAATTTATTGCGTAGCCGACTCTACAAACTGGAATGTAAAGTCTTCGGGAGTAGCCTCTACGGCTACGATTAACACGGCTTATGCGGCCTCAACAATTGAGTGGATCAGAACTACCGTCAAGAATTCAGGTACCCGTGGAGCGACTAATTATGCGGTAGCCATCGACTCTACTAAGGCTAGTTATCAGGCATTGTCTATTCTGGCGGCAACTACTACTCAGGCCGGGGTAATGACTGGAGCAGACAAAACCAAACTGGATGGAATCTCCGTGGGAGCGGATGCAACGGCTGCCGATACCTATGAGACCGCAACGGATTCTCTTTCGGTTACGGGGGCGGGATATTATACTGTCACCTTAACTTATACTCCAAAGGATTCAAGTGCCTTTACAGTCTCAGTTAATGGGGTGGAACTTCGGCACGCTTCCACTGGCCAGTACACGGTGATGGTCCCCAACCTTGCGGCTAAAAGGGTGCAATTAAACATCCCTATTTATCGATATGATGTGATAAGCGTTTCTTATTCGAAATAACCATGAAGAGGTATCTGATAGGTTTGTTGTTGTTCGTCTCACTTCCCATTTACGGGCAGGTGTCAGGATCATTGGTTGTCAGGGTACAGGATTCAACAAAGATTTTTGGAAAATCATTACCCCAGGGGACCATCCTTATAAATGCCTACGGCAATAAAACCTATCAGATACTTCGATCAACGGCCGGGACCAAGAAATTATCGGTTCTCGTAATAGGAACAGATTATATGGATCTCTCTTCTGTGTTTGACTTAAATAATGCAACTACTTGGGCAACTTCTAATAATTATGTTTTTGGTGATATTACTAAATACGATTACGGAAACATGGTCGTGCATTACTTTTGTCAGGCCAACCATACTTCCACTGGTGATTACCCCGATGAACACGACTCAGCAAAGTGGAGAATTATAGCGTTCCTAAGAAATCCGTCATACTATTTGCGGGACTCTTCTTTGGCCGGAGTGGATTCTGTCGACTGGAATAACGAAGATGTTTATGGCGTGACACAGCATGCAATAAAAGAGTATGTTGAGGCCCATGCCTTGCTTTGGCGAGATACCATTACACGTATTACAACGCCAACCCAGGTGCAAAAAAGTTTAAATAATTACGCTACGTCAAATACATTTGGGTCGATGGCTATGGCAGACGTAAGTCAATTCTTACCCGTTCATGGAATTGCAGATAATTCTCATTTATTTCAAGGCAAGGACACTGGTTACTTTGCTAAAAAAGACACTCTGGTTTACTTCCTGCTCAAAAAGGATACAATTTATTTTCTACACCAATCAGATTTACAGGACCTTCGAGATTCAATAAACAACCTGTCTGGTCGTATTTTGAATTACGAGCAGGACTCCGCCAACCTATTGCATTGGCATGATACAATAGCGAAGATTGCTACAAAGAATGACTTGGACACATTGAAATTTGTTCGAAAAACTAATTTATCAGCAACATATAATGATGATGGTGTCTGGATGGAACTTCTGAATGACAATGGAACCAAGGATAGCATGTTTTTTATGAATGGGAATAATATTTCCGTATATAGGGTATCAGATCATGTTATTCAGATTGCTTCTACGGCACCGGATAGTTCAGGCGGGGGAACAAATTATGGATTCTTTAAAAAAATAACTATTCCAAAAGCAAGTTTGGATGTTTTACATACAACTCCATTTCAATTATTGCCTTCTCCCGGTCCAAGTAGATTCATTGACATAATCTCTGCTTTTACGGTAATGCACCTATACAATGCTGCAACCACAAATAGTTACGATTATATCAATTATGCACCTTTTACTACTGCTTATGGACCACATACGATATTTAAAGGCAAGAACGTCAGTAGTACCAATCAATGGATCATTCCTTTCGGTGGATCTAGT
The DNA here is from genome assembly GCA_903851365.1 of uncultured Bacteroidota bacterium. Lineage (GTDB taxonomy): Bacteria > Bacteroidota > Bacteroidia > Bacteroidales > UBA12481 > UBA12481. The sequence goes on along the minus strand of CAINOB010000123.1, from coordinate 15,817 downwards.
TATACAATGGTTCCCGAAACAAGAAAATGGACAACCTATGGTTATAGTGATTTAGAATCAGGGGAATATGGTATTAATAATGGGATTTATTACGTTGCAGGCTCTGCTACCGGTTCCTATTCGGGAGATTCCTATATCGATGTTTATCTTACCTACAATGTCAAGGACTCCGCTTCTGGTTCGACTATCAACGAACAAATGCTCTACGATCTATCCGCTGTTAATTCCGGTGATACTGCTAAGATCAGGCTTCACGGGAGCAATGAGATTAATGCAGATGTTAAATTATATGGTGAAAGAGGAGTTGAAGTTTCCGTGGTAGACAGTTCAACGGTCAAGTTGTCATATAGCGAAACAGATCCTGTATCGGCAAAGGATTTAGGTTCTTCCGCTTACACAAATATTGATGTTTTCTCCACTTATAATCATAGCCACGCGAATGCTATTGCTGGAGGAGCAGACGGTTTTCTTACCGGTGCTGACAAAACAAAACTAGACAACACCTCCAATACAAATTCCGGAGACAATGCGGTTAATTCTCTTTATTCCGGATTGGTTACTTTTCCCGGATTTGGCACTTCTCATTCAACCGCCGCCTATGGAGATCACTCCCATGATTTTTCCGGTTCATTTGCGGCAATTTCTCATGCCCATGGGAATATTACGAATGCGGGGGCAATAGGATCGACAACGGGACTACCAGTTATTACCGGGGCAAGTGGGGTTTTGACAGTAGGATCGTTTGGTACAGGGTCGGGAACCTTTGCAGCGGGTAACGATTCACGGTTTCACGATCAGAACGCAACCAACTCACTTTATTCTGGGTTAATTACCAATGCCACCCATTCAGGAGATGCTTCAGGGGCAACTGCTTTAACATTAGCAACCGTAAACAGCAATATTGGAACTTATAATAATATCACAATCAATGCTAAGGGATTAGCGACAGCGGGGACAAACGTGGCCTATTTAACATCGTTTACAGAGGCTGATCCTATCCACACCGCCTGGCTGGCCACTGATCCGGTTTTTAATCTCCAATTGCTTTTAGGATCTGCTGCCTATGCTGACTTAAGTTCACTTGTTCAGGGTACCGGCGGCACTTTTACCGGTGATGTCATTTTTAACGATACGAAAAAACTGGCCTTTGGCACCTCTGGAATCGCTGATAGTTATATCTACTGGAATGATGCTCTTTATTATACGAGTTCCAATTATCACACCTTCATGGATATGGATTCTCACCCCCAGTTCAACACCAATGCCACAGGGGTAAATATACCGATTGGTAAAACATACCAGATTGAAGGGGTCCCGTTACGGACTTTTGATTGGGATAACCTGATCAGCGAGCTAAACCAAAGGCTGGGTTCTGCCGCCTATGCTAAGATCAGCGATTTTGCACCTGCTAATCAAAATGTGCAGGAGTTAACAGGCACTACACCATCTTTAAATGTCAACAATGGTATTCACGCTAGATTAACAATATCGGGAAATACAACGATTACTCTATCGAACCTGGTGGCCGGTATGACTGGGAATATTGCCATTTATAACCCATCAACAGCCTACACTTTATCATTTAGCGGTTACACCAACGATATCAACCCAAATATCTATACATCGGCTAACCTGGTCACCTGCTCAGGAGGCAGTAAAAGAGACGTTTTTAGCTGGTGGTATGATGGGACCTATTTACATTGGAATGGAACGAAAGGAATGTTATGAAACGAATATTGTTAATGCTTGGATTGATTTTATCCTTAAATGCTTATAGCCAGGGGAATTTTTTCTGGTCTCATTCCGGTACCGCATGCAGACCAACCGGCCTATCAAATGGGCAATTTATTGATTATTCGATGGATACCTATATCGCTGGGTCCTGGCAGGATGCTTTTGCCGGGTATGTCTGTTGGAGAGATGGCTACTGCGACGAATTAGGCGGCTGGTATTATGAATATTCATCTATTGCGGTTGGTCAAAATGTTTATCTGGGCATCGGAGCCACCAATTGTGATAAAATACCTGACGGATATTATTTATCTTACTGTTCAAGTGATCGTTATAAGGTCGTGCAAATGACCAGCGGTGCTATTGCTTCCATTTACAATTGTTTTGGAGAAGCTTCGCCAGGGTATTTGTATAATTGGTATGCGGTTAATGGTGACACGGATGGGGACGGCACAAAAGAAAGTGAAATCGCGCCCTCAGGTTGGCATGTTCCAACACTGACTGAATGGACTACTTTAGATACATATCTTACAAATAATGGATTTGGCTATGGTGGAAGCGGAAATGATGTTGCTTATTCCATAGCAGCTACAACTACATGGACTTATTCTGGGGTTACTGCCGGTAGTCCAGGGTATAATCAATCTACAAATAACTCAAGTGGTTTCACAATGTTTGCCGTTGGAATAAGGGGCTCTGATGGAGTATATATTTCTGGGGGTTCATACGGAATGACTTGGACAACTACAGCGTCAGGAACGAGTAGGTATATAACGTATATCACAAACGATACTGAAATTCTATATTCGAACCATGTTTCCACCCAAGCGACTGGTATTCCAATCCGTCTCATCAAAGATAACTCCACTGATCCATGCACTGTAACAGATTATGACGGAAACAAATATCCGACCGTCAAAATAGGCAATCAGGTGTGGATGGCCTCTAATTTAAAGACCCAGCATTATAGCGACGGGGTTGCCATTCCAGAGGTAACTAATGGTACCACATGGGCCGCGTTAACCACCGGGGCAAGATGCTCTTATAACAACGATGACACTAAAAAATAATCACTTAAATATCAATTAAACAATGGAACTACAAGAATTCAAAGCAAAAAAATTGGCTTATGAAGAGTTGCTCAAAGTAACCACGATGCCAGTAAGACAGGTAAATCAAGAGGATCGTAACCGACAGGATTTCGCCACTCACATCGTTGTGCCCTACCAGCCAATAGTAACCATGTTGCTGCTCGCATACCTTCAGAAAAACGAGGTTGTTATCCTGGAAAAACTCAAAAACATGGCACTGGTTCAGTTGAAGGCTGACCGGGCTCAAATGTTACTGGATACCGAATCTGAGATAGCCACCATTAAAAGTGAAATCCTATGAAAAAACTACTGATTTTTTTGTTTGCCCTCGCCATTGGGGTAGCCTCCTTCGGGCAGGAACAATACAACAATAAATGGTATGGAATCAAATATGATCCAACAGACGCGGCATCTGCGGTTACCAGAATATATGAGGATACCTGTGCGTCTATCCATAGCAAAAATATGCTACCGATACAAAGGCTGATGAAGGGTTGTCTTTTGTACGATAATGGGGTGGTGAACAGTTATCTGAATGCCACAGACTGGACCAGTGGGTCTCCCGATTTAACTGGTTCCGCCGGACAGGTAATGGTGGAAATTCCGGCTCATTATGAGCTTTTTGAAACTGTGGCCGGGTGGAATTATGCTAAATTTTGCCTGACCTATAAAGCGGGATACAAGTACATGCCAAAAATGTACGTCGGTGCCTTTAAGGCAACGGTTACTTCATCTAAAATGCGAAGCATCGGAAATGGAACAACTTATCCTACTACTTCTTTTTCGCGGACCAACGGTCGCATCTATGCACAAAATAGGGGAGCCAATTGGTCTATGATATCCTACCAGGCTTGGAAAACATTGTATTGGTTGTATGTTATTGAATACGCAAACCGAAATTGTCAGTTGGCTTATGACCCTACATATACCGCTCTTGGATATGCACAAGGCGGGTTAGGTGCCGGCGTAACGGAACTAGCAAGCTGGGATGGATCTCCGAGCATCAAGTGCGGAGTGTCAAATACAATTGGAAATTTTAGCGGTGCTTATACTTTGACCGGAACCATAAGAGGCACATCCACCACATCTACAGGAGTTCCGAGATATAGGGGCATTGAATCGCCTTTTGGAGACATTTGGGAATGGATGGATGGGATATCAATCTATCATTCTGTCAGTCCGCGCGCATCCTATGCTTATATTATTGACAACCCGAATTATTTCTCAGATAATAATGTAAATTTGGGGAAAGCAAGAGCAGTAATGAGTCTGAGTCTGTCACCTGGAAGGGTTACAACTATAGTATTTGGCCCGCACGGTGATTTGTTACCATCCGCCATTGGTGGGGGTTCAACTACCTATTGGTGTGACTACTTTTATACACCCCAGAATGTAGGTACTGCGGGTTGGTATGCTCCGTTCGTTGGTGGTGATGCGATTGTTGGGGCGGATGCGGGTTTCGGTTACGTTTACTCGGATAGCGGGGCTTCGGTTACGTATACGGAGGTCGGTTCTCGGCTTTGCTTTCTTGGGTCGTAGACCCCGGAGCGTAAGCAAATAGCAGGAAAAAATTTTGAAAATAAAAACAGGTTGTGGATATGGAGGCTCCGATCGTTAGTGGTAATGCGAATAATGAGGCGAATGCGGGTTTCGGTAACGTTAACTCGAATAACGAGGCTTCGGATACGAATACGAACATCGGTTCTCAGCTATACTGGAAAAATATTACGATGTCCAAACCTTGCCCCTTGGCAAAAAATAAAACAAATCAAAACGGTGTTGGTAGCGAAAGCGAAGACTCTGTGAAGATCCAGCAAAAATGAAGCGACGCGGCAATTTAATGAATGAAATCTGCTCAATCGAAAATTTGAGCCTGGCAGATAAAAAAGCGCGTAAGGGGAAGAAGTGTGTGCGCGAAATCGCAGCATTCGATGCAAACCGAGATGAACTTTTACTCAAGCTGCAAAATGTGCTGCTTAATAAGACCTTTAAAACGAGTAAATATCACGTTTTTAAAAAGGTAGTTGACAACGGCAAGGAACGAGAAATCTACCGGCTCCCATATTACCCGGACCGTATTCTGCATCATGCCAGCATGAATGTGATTGAGCCTATTTTCTTTAAGACATTCACCACGGATACCTATAGTTGTATCAAGGGCCGAGGCATCCACAGTGCCGCCGAAAAGGTAAAGTTTGCCATCCGTCAACCTGATGCTGAATATATACTCAAGCTCGATGTGCGAAAGTTTTACCCATCAGTGGATCATGATGAACTAAAATCCGTTATCCGACACAAAATCAAGGATAATGATCTGTTGTGGCTGTTGGATGAGATTATTGATTCTGCCAAAGGATTACCAATCGGCAACTACCTATCCCAATCATTCGCAAACCTATTCTTATCCGGGTTCGACCATTGGATCAAGGAGATTAAAGGGGTGCGGTATTACTTCAGGTATTGTGACGACATGGTGATCTTTCACCATGATAAAGCATTCTTACATGCTTTGTTAATCGAAATAACCGCTTATCTGGCCGACCTGAAGTTGACCGTTAAAAAGGATTGGCGGGTATTCCCGGCTGATACCGGTGTTGACTTTGTTGGGTTTGTTTTCTATCCGACTCACACGATGATCAGGAAGTCAATAAAAAAGCGATTTATTAAGGCCTTTTTGAAATATAAAAAGTCCGACAACCAGACTAATTATCGGTCACTCGCCTCTTATTGGGGCTGGCTGAAGTACAGCAATAGTATAAACTTGATTAAAAAATTAAAGGCATGAGATCATTCAGCGAGTTAGGTATAGAAAACAAGAGTCAGCCATTCGCGGGCGACAAAATTAAGATGGCTAAAATTTTGAATGTGCCAATTATCGTGCTGGCTTATAAGGTAGAAGACTCTAAGTACCCTAAGAACCGCTCAGGTAAATGCCTAACTCTGCAAATTGAATTAAATGGCACAAAATACATCGTCTTCACCGGGTCCGACATCCTGATAAGCACCATACAGCAGATACCGCCTGAAGACCTGCCATTTACGACAACGATCATCAAAAATGGAGAGTGTTATAATTTTAGTTAGCGATGAGAAAGCTGATTTTCATACTACTTCTATTTATGACCGCCTGCCGGGGGATCTATACGGTACATCAAGGTGAAAATATTTTTCGTCCACAATATCCGGCCATCCCATGGGCTTCACCTGAACTACATTATCAGTTTAAATTAGATTCTGCCTGGTGGGTAGGGCCGCTCACCGATCCGCCCGGATGGGGATTCAAAGGCCTCGCGCTGGGCACGTACAACTATCATTTTGGCGGATTGAACAGCGCCATCGGCTATGATGATGGGCAGTTGTACTGGTGGCCACGGTACTATGAGATCACCAATGGCACCTATCGCTTGCACGAAATGACTGAATGTCGGATATCGCTGCGGCCCGGCATCTGGTATGACGTTCGCATCAACACCCATCCCTGCAGCTGGAACTTTAACGGGAATCTGGTGGTATTAACCAATTTTACCCTGCCTCATTCCTGGATGGCCTGGCCGTTCCTCGGCAGATCAGGCCACGATAACAATTATCCCGGGGGACCCATCCCCGGTGTTTTTGCAGCAAGGGATCTCAAAATAGAAATCAGAATATTCTGGAATTAAAAATCAGCGGTGAACCAATTCTGAATTTTTCGGTTAACCCGTCAATTACTCCATACTTAGCTACTATTTAAACTTCGTACCGGAAGGTCTTGATTGATATTTACATCAACTTAATATGGAGGAAATTAATCATGACTGAAGAGATTGTTGGAATTACGAACATCGAAACTGTTGTCGGGTTCGTTTGCGGCATTGGGGTAGACACAGAAGCCGCCTTGCAAGATGGTAAATTCAACATCCCGGGCGATTTATTTCGCTATGCGGATGACTTGATGAAACTACCAGGAGTGGTAAAAGCATTATCCGGAGTGCCGGCTGAATTTTCAGACCTGGATGACGCAGAACAGGCAACCATCATCGCAGAGGCCCAAGAAAAACTGAACCTCCCGGAAGCAGATGTTAAGGCAGTGGTAGTCGCCGCCTTTAAAATGGTATTGGCCGCATCCGGAATACTTGCAGCTGGTATTGAATTGGTTGCTGCTATCAAGGCATTAAAACATCCATCCGCTTAACTATGAATGGAAACCCTACGGCAGTCAACCCGGCTGCCGTAGAGAATCCTAAATATTAACCATTAAACCTCAGCCGCAATGATACAAGGAACTGATTACGCTCAATGGTTAATGCTGGCAATTTTTACATCCGCAATAATTATTATCTGGTACACGATAAAAAAATATCTGGAAAATAACAGGGATACCCAAAAGGAACATACCGTAGCGACAAAGGAACTCACCAAGTCTAACACGGTACTAGCGGAAAAGTTAAATTCCTTCCAGATCCATTGCGCCTACATAGAGACCAATAATACCAAGCAGCTGGACTCACACAGTACCGATATCGGGAAATTAAGGATTGACACTACCCGCATTGACACAAAAGTACAGGAACACGAAAAACGGCTCTATAGTGTTGAGCAAAAGAAAGTAGTATAATGGCAAGCGAAACAAACGCATTTATTTAAGGCAGGATGACAGCAATACAGGCCGTTCAGACAAAAGCTCAGGAGATCACGGCGATCTACAATAAGCCAGATAATCCTAAATGGAAAGTCTGGGGCAACCGTGCTGTTATTTTTGCTGCTCCAATCGGGGCACTGGCAATACTTATATTCGTTCCGGCACCCTTCAAGGACCCGGCTGCAGCAACCTGGGCCGTCCTGATGGGAGCTTTTAAAGGATTAACCAAACTGACCACGGATCCGAATCCCCCTAAAACAACTACATAGCACATGGTAACCAGCAGTACCAATACGACATTTTCCTATTCCATCGAGCGACTTTTCGCCCGTGTGAAGAATCGTACGGCTACCAGGGTAAAAATGCTGAAAGGGGATGACGGGAAGGTTACTTATGAAGAGATGGCTCTCACAGACCAGGAGCGAGCTGACTTTGATATTCTTTGCCCCCGGGCAGGGGCCATTGTTTTCCGGATGATCCAGTCTCTTTCGCACGAAGTGGAGAACGCTTACGCTTATGGAGAAGGAAGTACCTCGGACGAAATTTCCTACACGGTTGACTTACCCCTGTACTGGGACCCCAATATCACCCCCGTCATGGATAACCAGATTGAGACCGTCCTCGAGTACTGGATCGTAAAGGAATGGTATCGTCAGATCGGTCTCATTCAATTACTCCAGGAGACAGAACAGGCCTATAATGAAGCTGTATCGGATTTAAAAAGTTCGGTAGTGAACCGCAGGAAGAGAATAGCCAGAAAATATAGAATAATGTAACCAATAGGAGATTTTAAAATGTCATTCCAAAAGATTTCAGGCAGTACGGGTAAAGGGACAATTCGTTTTTACGAAGCCACCGATAGCCTGTTTAACGAGGTTAAGTTATTAACCACTATGCGGTCGAGAACCATAAAGGATGAGACCGGGAAGACTGAGTTTGATGAATATTCCGTTACTGATAGCGAGCGGGATTTCTTCAACAATTTCTTAAAATACGCAGTTCCGGAGATATTCTCCAACCTGGCTAAGATTGCTACAGGAGTTGTTAACTCAGTTTTTATAGATGAGGGTTCCACAAATAGTGAAACTGGATTCTCATTAATTGACAACGAAGCCTACGATGACAATATCTTAACCATCATCGATGGCAGGATCCGGGAATGCTATATATTATATTGTTTGAAAAAATGGTGGCTGCACACGGCCTTTGATAATATTCAAGCCATGTACACAGCTCAGTACATGGAAGCGCTCAGGGAAATGAAGAAAATGGCCTATCAATTGATCAAACCATTGATGGTTTAGTTTATATACTGTTTCCCATAAAATTCAACCCTCGTTCTGTAACCCAACAGTAACGGGGGTTTTTGCGCTTACATAATTATTGCATCTAAATATAAAAAAACCCGCAACGTAAATAGGTTACGTTCCCGGGTTATTCTTTTGAATCATAAAATATGAACAAAATGAAAGAAGAACGCACAAATGCTGAAAAGAGATTCTGGCAAACCCTGATGAAAATTGCCATCGATTCCGGTTTAGAACCAGGTTGGGAATACCTAGGATATTCGTGTTCACGCAAAAGGATCAGCGAGCTCATGGAACGTTTTCATGGTGACCCGTCATTTCCTGGTTTCTATGGTGTCAGGATACCTTTAGGAGAGTATAACGGACTAAATCTGAATCTTTTGATTGAGAATCAGAAAGAGCTGATTGTAGGTATTCAGGTTGATGATTCCGTTTCTAATGGACAGGAAGTAACAGTTGGAACACTGAGGTCGTTGATGGGAATTCTTGGCGATACCGGAAGGCCATGGGATTTTGAAGCCCCGGGCTGGATAGCCTGGAAAACAACCGAGATAAGGTTGAATTTCAGATCAGTTTTAAATAGGGCATTTCAGGATATAATGATCATGAAATCGGATTCCGAGGCCATGTACCTGATTGGGGAGGAAGTAGGAGATATTTTGGATGAGATACGAGAAGTAATTATGAAACAGGAGGTTGTATATGGAACCGTTATTAATTAGTTTGATTTTTGGCTTTGCCCTTGCCGACTATTTTCAGTCCAGAAAATCGGATAAATCCCGGGAGAAGAGTCAGGCAGAATAAAATGGCCTCGAAGGGAATTTTCTGCTTCCAGAATGGGAAGGTGATCAGAAAAAGGAAAATCAGAACGATCATTGCCTTGCTGTATAGTTGGTTAACCTTACCGATTTTAGAAAACCAGATGGTTACAGCAAGAAAAATGTTAAGAGGGAATGCCCAGGCGATATTCAGATTGCCGTGACAAACCATATGCCCGGAGAAAAACCACATATAGCAAAAGAGGATTCCCAGGAGACCTGAAAGAGCGAAAATAATAGTGTAATAAGTTTTTGCCAGTCGCTCCGGGGTTTTCCGGTAAAAGAAAAGTCCAAATGAAACCAGGAGGAGCAAGCTGAAAAAGGTATATGGATGCAATAATCCGTTTCCTTTAGGTTTTGGATAAGGGGGGTTAAAAAGGATTTTTTCAGGTTTGCAAAGTGGTGTGCCATCTGCCTGCCTGGCTTGAGCAAACAGCCTGTGCATATGGTCAGGCAAAAACATATATTGTTCCAGGGTGGCCTTTTCATCGGCTCCCGAAGCCAGCATCAGCAATATCCCTGTTCTGGCCCAATGGTTGAGGCTGATGTAAGGCATGATAAGCTGACGGTAAGTGAGATGTTCCTTGGGCTCAGGGGGCCAGAGGTATTTGCCGCCGGTTGCTTTAACAACGATATCCCGGATTCTGGAGGAGCAATTGTCTTTAAAGAAATCGTACCAATAATGTCTGTTTTCAGGCAGATAGTTGAATTCCAGAAGATTGAATAAATTTTGCCGATCCTCCAAAGTGATGTTTAGTTGCAGCTCCTTGAGAAAACGGTTCTCAGCCATATAATCAGGAATGAAACCTTTATATCTGACAACTGAGAGCATATAATAGAGTTTTCCATCGATAAACTGTCCATAGAAATCGGGAACATTAAAATCAAAGGTTCCGTAATTATATACCCTGTCGAGCTTTAAAGCCGGGTCGGTCACACGAAGTGCGCTATGGCCGAAATAAGTATAAACTTCGGGACCAGGGCCGCAGGTGAGGAGGCTGATGGTTGATTCAGGCGACAATTCCGGAGCCTGAGCCATTAATAATTTCCCGGTTGGGAAAAGAATCAGAATTAAAATGAGAATGCGGGTACGCATACTATATAGTTTTATGCAAAGATCTGTAAATTTACCCTTCTCATAAGAAACTTAAACCCCAGTATGAAAAAAACATTTGACCGTCGTTCATTTCTTTCCAGATCGGCTGTTGCCGGTGCAGGAATGATTATTGTTCCGCGCCATGTTCTTGGTGGTAAGGGATATGTTGCCCCGAGTGATAAATTGAATATTGCTGCCATCGGATCGGGTGGAATGGGTGCCGGAGATATCGGGAATGTCAGTTCCCAGAATATTGTCGCGCTCTGTGACGTCGATTTTGTTCAGGCTGCCGCCACTTTTAAAAAGTTTCCGAATGCTCCTCAGTATAAGGATTACCGGGTCATGCTTGACAAGGAGAAAAGCATTGATGCCGTAATTGTTGCCACGCCAGATCATTCACATGCACCTGCTGCTATGGCTGCCATCAAGCGCGGTAAGCATGTTTACGTACAGAAACCACTTACGCACTCAGTTTTCGAAGCACGAAAGCTAACTGAGGCAGTAAGAGAATATAAGGTTGTCAGCCAGATGGGCAACCAGGGCCGGTCGGGTGAAGGAACCCGGCGGTTGGCCGAATGGATCTGGGCCGGCGCAATAGGCGAAATCAAGGAGGTCCATAGCTGGACCAATCGTCCGGTTTGGCCTCAGGGTATAGGCAGGCCTTCAGAAATCATGACTGTGCCGAGTACTCTCGACTGGAACTTATGGTTGGGGCCAGCACCCGAGCGTCCATATAATTCAGCATATCTGCCTTTCAACTGGAGGGCCTGGTATGACTTCGGAGCCGGTGCGCTGGGCGATATGGGCTGCCATGTTCTGGATCCGGTTTTCCATGCTTTGAAGCTTAAATACCCTGTCTGGGTTCAGGGATCCCATTCTTATGAGGTTCGTGAGATGTGGAAGAGGGTTGATAATCAGGAAACTTATCCGAGCGCTTCCATAATTAACTATCAGTTTCCGGCACGTGAAAACATGCCGCCGGTAAGGCTTACTTGGTATGATGGCGGGCTAATGCCTACCTGGCCAGCTGAAGTGGATCCTAAAAAGATACCTGCAGAAGGTGGATCCATGTTTATTGGCGACAAGGGAATTATTGTTTGCGAAACTTATGGTGGCGGTGTTCAGATGTTCCCGGAAGAGCGGTTCCTGGAGTATAAAGATTTGCCGAAAACCCTCAAAAGGGTTGAAACCAGTCATGAGATTAATTGGGTTAATGCTTGCAAAGGCGGTGAACTGCCTTGCTCAAACTTCGATTATTCCGGTCCACTTACCGAGATGGTACTGATGGGCAACCTTTCATTGCGCGTTTCGGGCAAGCGATTGCTATGGGATGGCGATAATATGAAAGTGACCAATGATGAGGAGGCAAACAAATACATCCAACGCGAATACCGAAATGGGTGGACTTTGTAAATATGCGAATGTGCTAATTTGAAAATTTGCTAATTTGAAAATTCAACAATTTTCCGGATTGAGATTTTCTGTTGCCCTGGCACTTTTGTTGATGGCTCACTGTTATTCCGGTCATTGTCAAGGACTTTTGTCTGTAGTTCATACCACCGATCCTGCAGTAATTGCTGCAAGCACGCCAGCGCCATTGTACCGCGATCCAGTTTATGATGGTGTGGCAGATCCGGTACTGGTTTGGAATCCGGTCAAAAGAAGCTGGTGGATGTATTATACGCAGCGCCGCGCTAAAATAGATGTTCCGGGAGTGGAGTGGTGTCATGGCACCGAAATTGGAATTGCTGAATCGAAGGATCAGGGCATGACCTGGAATTATATTGGCACGGCACCTCTAACACATCCCGATCCGGGATATTCTTTTTGGGCTCCGGATATCATCCGCGATGATGGTGGCTTGTTTCATATGTTTGTGAGTTATGTGCCCGGTGCGGCAAATACGCATCGCGACTGGGGCGGCGAGCGTCACATTCTGCACTACACATCAAAAGACCTCTGGAACTGGAAATTTGAAAAAAGAGTACCGCTGAGCTCAGATTACTGCATCGATCCAACACTGGTAAAAAAACCAGACGGACACTGGCGAATGTGGTATAAGGATGAAGGTCATGGATCGCGCACGCTGGCTGTCGAAAGCACTGACCTAAAAGAATGGAAGGTGGTGGAAGACCCGGGGGTTTCAAAACTTTACGGCGAAGGACCGAAAACCTTCCGGTTTAAGGGCCATTACTGGCTGATCAAAGATCCCAACAGCGGTTTGGATGTATATCGTTCGGAAAATCTGGAAGAATGGGTATATCAGGGAAAAATACTGGACAAGCCCGGTACCCGCAACAGTGATGGGACTATTGGCAAACATGCCGATGTTGTGGTGTGTGGCGACCGTGCCTACATCATTTATTTTACCCATCCATATACCGAAAATGCACCTGAGCGCAATGGCGTTTCGCCATCATCGAACCGTCACACCGCTTTGCAGGCGGCTGAACTTGAGGTTATTGATGGCCGTCTGGTGTGTGACCGTGATAAACCTTTCCGGATCATGCTTTCGCCGCCTATGGAGAGCAAACCAGTACCCGATAAGGTGATGAACGATATTTTCAGAGAGGTTAAAACTCCTTATAAATACGGTGTTGTACTCACTGGTGAAAATGGTGATCCGGTGGACTGTCCGGGCGTTTTCAGGCATAACGGCAAGTGGTACATGACTTATATCTGCATGAATAAAATTGGATATGAAACACATCTTGCAGAAAGTGATGACCTGCTGCACTGGAAGAAGGCCGGCAAGATACTTTCTTTCAGGGATAGCACGTGGGATGCCTTTCAGGCAGCCGGATATATTGCTTTGCAGGATCCTACGTGGAAAGGTTCGTACAGTTTAATTCAATATGATAAGAAATATTGGCTCTCCTATTTGGGTGGCGCTCTAAAGGGTTATGAAACAGATCCTCTATCTGTGGGTATTGCCTGGACGAGTGATCCATCGAAGCCGGGGGAATGGATCAGACTGGATGCACCGGTGCTGACCAAGGATCAGCCGGATTGCCGATACTGGGAAAAACTGACCCAGTATAAAAGCAATGTCCTTTACGATAAATCGGAGACTATCGGATGGCCGTTTATCATGTATTATAACGGAAAAACCGAAAGTGGATACGAACGCATCGGTATGGCGGTATCCAATGATATGCGAAACTGGATCCGGTATGGTAAAGACCCGGTTATAGATAATGGCAGCGGGATTTCCGGAGATCCCCATATTGTAAAGATCGGGGATGTTTGGGTTATGTTTTATTTCGGAGCTTTTTGGAAACCAAAGGCATTCGACACTTTTGCCTGTTCCTATGACCTGGTTAACTGGACGAAATGGCAAGGGGAGAATCTGGTTGAACCATCAGTATCCTGGGATGAGGAATTTGCACATAAACCCTGGGTAGTATGTAATAATGGTGTGGTATATCATTTTTACTGTGCTGTAGGTAAGCAGGGAAGAGTAATCGGGCTGGCTACGTCGAAAGACATGAGGAATTAGGCAGTTGGCTGTAGGCAGTAGGCGGTAAGCGGGGGGCAAATCAATAAAATAGTATATCAAGTTGATAATAAAGTGATTTATTTTCGCTTCGCTAAGGGATAGTTTTAGGTTGTTGAATTCTATGGAAACTAAACAAGTAAAACTTTGACCTATGAAGCAAAAACTACTTTTTGTATTGTTGGCGATGTTTTTTGCCGGAACCCTTTTCGGCCAAACTCGCCAGTTGACTGGTAAGGTGACCTCTGCGGCTGACAATCAGCCGATCCCGGGAGCCACCGTTATGATAAAGGGAACACAAACCGGTGTGACAACCGGAACCGATGGCAAATTTATTTTATCATTAAAGACCCCGGGCGGCACTCTCGAGGTTTCATCGGTTGGTTTCGTAAAACTTGATATCCCTATAACGGCTTCGAATAACTATAATATCAGCCTGGTTGCTGATGTTAAGAATATTGATGAAGTTGTGGTAACTGCTCTCGGTATTACCAGGGCAAAAAAGACCCTCGGTTACGCAGTACAGGACATCAATTCCACAGAATTGGTTGAAGCCAAGGATAATAATATTGTTAACACTCTTTCGGGCAAGATTGCCGGGGTACAAGTTACAAGCGGCGGAAGTACCGTTGGTGCATCCTCCAGGATTGTAATCAGGGGAAATAAATCCTTTGCCGGTAACGAACCTTTGTTTGTTATCGATGGTACTCCGATTTTCAATAACACCACAAACCTTGATGGCGGTGGCGGAATCGACTGGGGAAACACTGCATCGGATATTGATCCTAACAACATCGAATCCATGACCGTCCTGAAAGGTGCAAACGCTGCAGCTTTGTATGGTAGCAGGGCAACAAACGGTGTAATTCTGATCACTACGAAAAAAGGCAAGGACAGCCGTAAACTGGGCGTGGATTTTACCACCTCCATGACTTTTGATAAAGTGGCTTATCTGCCAAAATTCCAGAATGAATATGGTGGCGGCTGGAACGGAGAAGAATATATCTGGAAACGCGATCATCCCGAAATGACTTATCAGGATTATTCAAAAACCTACGGGTATAACTGGGTTGATGGTGGTGGCGGCGGCGTTAACGATAGCTGGCCGATCAACTGGGGCCCAAGGCTTGATGCAGGCCTTATGCTGGATCAATGGTCGACAGGACCCAATAGTCCATGGATTTCACGGCCGAACAATTACAAGGACTTTTTTCAAACCGGTGTAAACTCGGAAAACAGCCTGGCTGTTTCAGCAAACGGCGAAAAAGCAACCGGCCGTTTAGCATTTACCAACTTGAATACCAAAGGGATCATCGATTATACCGATCAGGCCCAGCAAACATTGAATGGCAGCTTTACTTTGAGGCCAACCGATCGTTTGACAGCAGTAACCAACATCACTTATCTTAAGAAAGGCAGTAACAATATTCCGAACAACGGTTACTCGGGTATCGGAGTGGATTATGCCTGGATGCAGAGGGATTTTGATGTGAATTATGCTAAACAGCTTTTCAAGGATAAAGGTAATTCAGGGTATATTTTCCCGGATGGGGACAACCCATATTACAACCTGAGAAACCTTACCGGGTTCAACAGGGACAGGGTTTTTGGAAACTCAAGCGTAGATTATAAAATCACCAACTGGCTATCAGTAATGGGT
>CAINOB010000122.1 GCA_903851365.1 uncultured Bacteroidota bacterium | reverse complement strand
TAGCCGGTGACTGGAGTTCAGACGTGTGCTCTTCCGATCTGTCATAAACGTTGATCACTCCGACAGGAGAACAAGGGATCCTGCAGCCAGCCATGATTTTGACCTCGCCGTTCAAAAGCTGGATTCTTTGCAAAGGTTAGATTCCATCAGCCGGGATACTTTGATAAGAGGAATTTCAGAGGTAATGGATCGACCTGTCAGTAACGGGCCGACACCTGTAACTGAAAAACTCGCCAGACATTCCGCTATCTGGATAAATCATGGTTATTCCTGTCAATATAAAGATTACGTTGATTACAGCGAGATTATATTTACGCTTCCGACAGTTCCACTATGGGCTGTAAGTGAGTTTAGCATTCCAAAAGGCACCCAAATCATCCAAAAGGTGAATGTGAATACCCGAAAGATGAGTTGTACTGTAAGTTTGATGGGATTTACGTCGAATGCTTCAAGGATTGCTTATTCCGATTACTTTTTATTGGTCGAATTTTCGGGCGGGCAGCGGTATCTGGCGAATTATCCAAAGAATGCAACCGATTACCTGCTTTCCCAATATTTTGTCGAATTCGCTGGGGGACAGAGGTGCCTGATGAGCATTCCTGAAAATTCCATCGGATATTTACCTACCATGTTAATAGAAGATTGTGATGGCGATGCGATTCCTGAAATCTGGATTCAGGTTCCTGGTGATAAAGGAATGAGCCATTACAGGCACATCATCTACTCCATTCAGATGAAGGAACCAGTCCCAATATTTGATACCAATGATTTCATTCCTCAAAGCATAAGTATCGCAGGCAATTCGAAGGCAACGATACTCTGGCCTGACGGCAATCCAATAATTCTTGACTTACCGAAGCCCGTTCAAATGGCCGACAAATTGATCATTTTGCATCCAAATGGGCTTAAATATTTAAAATCCACCAAGCTAAACTCTGATGGAAGCACGAATTTTATCGGTGGACTTGAAATTAAATTATCACCCGAATCGCCGACATTGGGAATTATAGAAATAACTTTCAAGCATACACGTGGTGCCTGGGAGGTAGAAAAGACAATTTTTTTGCCGCCCCTGAAATAAATCTTGTAACAAGTGCAGCTATTCATGCGTCTAAGGATATGACAAACACCTTAACTTTTCTAACATGAAATTTTACAATTTTTCTATTGTCATTTCTCTGTTGATACTTTCAACAGGTTGCTGGCAGAACGGCCAGTTTGGGATCCGTGGTGAGGGTCCGGTTGTAGAACGCAAAGTAGATCCCGGCACAATAAAAGGTATCGACATTCCCGGCTCGGCGAAGATTTATCTTACGCAGGGATCGGTTCAGGAAGTGAGGATTGAAGGTCAGGAAAATATAATCGATAATCTGAACCTTCATGCATCCGGAGAGATTTGGCATATTGACAATAAAAGATCAGTATGGCAAAGTGAGCCTTTAAAGATTTACATAACCATGGAAACGCTCAAACTAATTGAAATATCCGGTTCAGGCAATGTTGAGTTCATGAATAAATTTACAAATCAGGATGAACTTAAGATCCGGATTTCCGGTTCTGGTAAAATCGATGCCAATATCGATGCCAAAGATATAATTGCAAATATCAGTGGTTCAGGTGATTTGTTTCTTAAAGGAAATGCCAGGGATCTGGATTTGAGTATTACCGGATCCGGTAACATTGCAGGTTATGATTTGAAAGCCAACAATGCAGATGTAACGATTACCGGTTCAGGTGGAATGGAGCTGACCTTACAAGAACGGTTGAATGCCCATATTACAGGAAGTGGAAGTGTTCGTTATGATGGTAGTCCTAAGGTTGATAGTTCAATTACCGGCAGCGGGAGCGTTCACGCTCGAAGGTAATTATGGATACCAACCTGATTATCTCAAAATATTATCCGCCTGGCAGTCTTTCATTTCATGTGCTTAAAACGCACAGTCAAGCAGTTGCCCGAAAGGCGGTTAAACTTGCCGGTCGAATGAACTTCTCCGATCAGGAGATGGAGTTTATTCATGAAGCTTCCATGCTTCATGATATCGGGATTTTTTATACGAGCGCTACTGATATCGGTTGCATGGGTGATCTCCCATACATTTGCCATGGATATAAAGGTCATGATCTTTTACTCACTGAGGGGTTACCGCTTCATGCATTAGTCTGCGAAAGACATACCGGAACTGGGCTTACCCTAACTGATATCGACAAGTTTAATGGATTATTACCGAGGCGACCCATGGAGCCAATCTCCGAGTCCGAACAATTAATAGCCTATTGCGACAAATTCTTTTCAAAAGATCTGAAGAACCTTGAAGTTGAGCGATCATTCGAATCAGCCCTGAGAGGAATTACCAAGTATGGAGAGGATAAGGCTAACATTTTCAAGGAATGGCATCAGAAGTTCAATCTTTAGCTTCCGAAATCCGATTTTTTCATCCCGATAAGGATGATAAAATCGATTATACTTTTTCAATTATCGTGAGCCAATATCATGACCAATGGATATGGGTCAGGCATAAGGAAAGGGATACCTGGGAACTTCCGGCAGGGCACCTCGAACCCGGTGAAACTCCATTAGAGGCTGCTCATCGTGAGTTGTATGAAGAAACCGGAGCGTTGGTTTATGAAATCCGTCCGATCATCTCCTATGAGGGCAGATTATCAGAAAAAAATGTTTATGGGCGGATTTTCCTGGCTGTTGTAACAAAATTGGGACAGCTTCCTGATTTTGAGATCTCTGAAATAGCTCTTTTTAATAAAATTCCGGATAATCTAACTTACCCGGAAATACAGCCAATGTTTTTCAACTTCGTCACCAATCAACCAACAGGAAAAGCCTCAGAACGGGCTAGTTAAATCCATCCATTTTCTGGCGCGCCAGCTTATGTTCACCATCGATTAAACCGATAAGCTTTAACCGGAATCTATAATGGTAGCTCCTTCCTTCGATCCTGTATTCGGGATGTGTTCGTGCCCCCCAGGAATTATCCCCGCCAACACCCATCTGGCCAAGGTCAATATTGAGGCTAACCAGGTCCTGCGGAACCACATCGGAGGTGTGTCTGTTATACTGAGCAGGATTCAGAAGCTTTTCGTCATAATTCCGCTGCAAACTTGTAAAATCTTCACGCTTATTATGAAGAGCGCTGAAACAAATATAAGGTTCACCAATAACCAATAATCCCTGCCCTTTGCCATTAGTTAAACTCAACCATCTGACGTCGGAACGATAACCATTTTCCTGTGGTCGGATATATGGCGTATACATGTCCTTAACATTACACTTATAAAGGCCTACGAATGACCCGGATTTACGGTCCCAGTAATTCTCGCCCGGACCGCGGCCAAACCATTTAACTTTATCGTATTCCTTTTTAAGTATCATATTTAAACCTATCCTTGGTATTTCCGGTAATGAATCGCGCCTTCGTTCGAACTGGTATTCAACCATGATATCCCCTGTTCCATAGATTTTATATTGAATTCCCAACAGAGCGAAAATACCAGAGGAATCTGAGATAGAGAATTTAAAATCAACCCAGGCGATCTTTGGATCTGGCTGTTCAATTCTGGAACTTACCAAGTGTGCATTTTCTCCTGCCTTTTTCCAAATAGCACATCGTTCCGGCATATTATTACCAAAGTCATT
>CAINOB010000121.1 GCA_903851365.1 uncultured Bacteroidota bacterium | reverse complement strand
TCCTGGAGCGTAATAACTCCAATTTCTGAAATTTCTGTTGAACTGGGCTCCGTGCCGGTAAAATTTCCAGATTTCACCCGGGGCCGTTGGAAAGAAGAAAGGGAATTACAGATTCTTATTGACTAAGGACTCCATTACAGAAGGTTTAGATTCTGAATTAAGAATCTAAACCTTTATTGAGATCCATTGTTTAATCCTTTTATTTTCCGTATATTTATGGGTGGGAGGGTCTTAGCTATGGATACTGAAAGAAGTGGCAATATTGTTAGCGATACTGGTTGGCGCGCTATCGTTTCAAAATATAATTTTCCTGACCGAAAGAAAAGTATTTGGCAACTTATTGACTCTATAGGTCCATTGCTGATTCTATGGATAATGATGTATTTCAGCATACATATTTCCTATTGGATCACGCTGGCCTTAGCCGTTCCGGCTGCCGGATTTATGGTGCGTATATTTATCATCTTCCATGATTGCGGTCATAAATCCTTTTTTAAACAGGACAAATGGAATGTAAGGATTGGCTTCTTTACCGGACTCTTTACTTTCACAGCTTATCATTCATGGCATCGCAGTCATAATAAACATCATGCAACAGTGGGCAACCTCGATAAACGTGGAGAGGGAGATGTTATGACAATGACAATTGAAGAGTTCAAAGCTGCTTCTTTCTGGAAGCGGATTTTCTATCGTGTTTACCGTAATCCAGTGGTACTGTTCCTTATCGCTCCTCCCTTGATATTCATCGTGCAAAACAGGATTTTTACCCGTAAACTCCAAAAGCGCGAAAAATGGAATATTGTCCTGACAAACCTGACCCTTCTGTTGCTCATCGGTGGATTGGGCCTTATCCTGGGATTTAAAGTACTCCTATTAATACAACTCCCTGTTTATTATTTAGCATCTGTTTGGGGAGTCTGGCTTTTTTACGTTCAGCATCAGTATGACCGCGTGCATTGGTATCGCACCGATAAATGGGATTATGAAACTGTTGCCCTTAATGGTAGTTCTTTCTATAAATTGCCGAAATTGCTGCAATGGTTTTCCGGACATATCGGATTTCATCATGTTCATCACCTGAGTGCAAGAATACCCAACTACAAGCTTGAACAATGCCATAAAGAGAACATGTTGTTCCGCAAAATCGAACCTGTAACAATTGCTGAGAGCTTTAAATCACTCCGTCTGCGATTGTGGGATGAGAAATCAAACAGGCTGGTGAGCTTCACCGAAGCACTTTCAAAGGCATAGACTGTTTTCCAACTTCCTGCTATAAGTTCTTAATCTCACCTATAAGTTTCTGAATACTGTCTTTTGCATTGCCGAAAAGCATCCGGGTATTGGTATTAAAGAATAGGAAATTCTCAATGGCTGCATAGCCTTTCCCCATACCTCTTTTCATCACGATAACACTTTTTGCTTCCCAAACCCTGACTACAGGCATGCCGTAAATTGGACTTGAGGGATCATCGACTGCAGCGGGATTGACAACATCGTTTGCACCGATCACAACAACTACATCCACATTTCGCATATCATCATTGATCTCATCGCTTTCATGCAACTTGTCGTAAGATACATCGGCTTCGGCCAGCAAAACATTCATGTGTCCTGGCATTCGGCCGGCAACGGGGTGTATCGCATATCGCACATCTACCCCTTTTTCATCCAATAATTTTTCCATCTCATGGCAGATATGCTGCGCCTGGGCTACTGCAAGACCATAACCAGGCACGATAACTACTTTCTGGCTGTAGCTCAATAGTACTGCCGCATCGCTAACTCCAATCTCTTTTATCGAACCGGCAACTTTATCCAATCCAGCTCCGCCACCTCCAAATGCGCCTATGATTACATTAAGTAATGAGCGATTCATGGCTTTGCACATCAGAACTGTCAGGATGGTACCGGCTGAACCAACAAGGATTCCACCGGTCAGCATAACCTGATTGTTATATAAGAAACCACCCATCGCAGCCGCAACTCCAGTAAAAGAGTTTAACAGTGATATTACAACCGGCATGTCCGCTCCTCCAATGGGGATAACGAAGGTTATTCCATAAACCAATGACATTCCGAGTAAAGTATAAGCCATCCAACTGATATCTTTCGGATTTACATGACCTTGCGATAGTATTATTACCACGAAAATCAGAATGCCAACCAGAAATAATAAATTGACCACTCGCATAAATTTGAGCTTTGGATCACCGATCTTTTCAGCCAGTTTGCCAAATGCGATCATACTCCCGGCAAAGGAAACACTGCCGATAACCAATCCAAGAAGTATGGCAAGGGCGTGACCATTAAACATTCCATGTTTTTCGATCAACTCGGGGGCCATTCTGGGGAATTCCATGAGTGATATTAGAGCTGCTGCAGCACCACCCATACCATTAAAAAACGATACCAACTGGGGCATAGCTGTCATTTTGACTTTTACCGCAATCGACCATCCGATGGCTGTACCGATAGCAATGGCTGTAAGAATAAGTGCCATATGCTCAATAGGCTTTCCCTCTTTTTTATGAAATAATAGCGTACAAATGATAGCCAGGCTCATTCCGATGGCAGCCAGGAAGTTTCCTTTACGTGCACTTTCCGGATGACTAAGCATTTTCAGGCCAAAGATGAATAACACAGAAGCTATCAGATAGCTGATTTCTAAAATCGAATCACCTATTGGAATATTTAGTAATGTATTCATGGTCTGTTATTTATTTCTTTTTTTTGAACATCTCCAACATGCGGTCGGTAACTACGAACCCTCCGACAACGTTCAGTGTCCCAAGCACAACTGCCAGAAACCCAAGAATAAGAGAAGCAGTTGTATCGGCATGGCCCATCACAATAATGGCACCGATTATAACTACGCCATGAATTGCATTTGCGCCTGACATCAGCGGTGTGTGCAAAATTGCAGGAACATGCGAAATCACTTCTATTCCTAGCAGAATCGATAAGGCAATAATAAAAATTGCCTCTTTATTAATGTAGATAAAGCTCAGTATGTCTTCCATAGTTATTGAATTTTATGAGAACAGACTTTTTACTCTTGGATTGATAATTTCCCCATTATGCGTAACACAGGTTCCGGCCACTATATCATCCGCAAAATTCAGGTTAAGCGCACCTTCAGCATCAATAAGCAAACTCATGAAATTGAGGGCATTTTTCCCGAACATTTTACTTGCATCCTTTGGTATAGTAGATGGATAATAGGATTGGCCAATAATCCTGACGCCATGGTGATCGATGGTTTTGCCGTCTACTGTCAGTTCACAATTGCCACCGGTTGATGCAGCCAGGTCCACAACCACGGAACCGGGTTTCATCCCTTCAACAGTATCTTTTAAAAGTAATATCGGT
Source organism: uncultured Bacteroidota bacterium (assembly GCA_903851365.1). GTDB lineage: Bacteria > Bacteroidota > Bacteroidia > Bacteroidales > UBA12481 > UBA12481. Next base: position 13,651 of record CAINOB010000121.1, on the reverse strand, counting down.
GCAGCCTTGCCAGGAATTTGCGCTGTTGTTATAACCACATCACTTTTTATGGCATGGTCATGAACCGCCTGTCGTTGTTTTTTTTGATAATCCTCTGATTGTTCAACAGCATATCCGCCGGCAGCCTTATCATCTTTGGCTCCTTCCACCTCCACAAATTTGGCACCCAAACTTTCCACTTCCTCTTTTACGGCTGTTCTTACATCGAAGGCCTCAACTCTGGCGCCGAGTTTCCGTGATGTAGCTATCGCCTGTAATCCTGCAACTCCTGCACCAAGAATTAGCACTTTTGCAGGTGTAATGGTGCCGGCCGCAGTCATAAACATTGGAAAAAAAGTTGGCAGATTCATTGCAGCATCCAGTACAGCACGGTATCCGGAAGCTGTGGCTTGAGAGGAGAGAATATCCATTGCCTGGGCACGACTGGTCCTTGGTAAAATATCAAGACTGAAGGTCGTGAGTTTTCTCGCCACAAGTTGCTGAACCAGCTCTTTTTCTGTCAGTGGATTCAGTATGCCGATCCATACCTGGTTTTCCCTTATTTTCTTCAACCATCCTTCTTCAGGCTGCGAAATTCTCAGCAGAAGATCGGCTCCTGCAAGAATCTCCTCAGCTGTCTTGATTTTAGCTCCGGATGCAATATATTGCTCATCGGAAGAGTAGGAGCCATCGCCTGCTCCCTTTTCCACCCATACTTCAACCTTCTTCCTGATTAGTTCTGCAACAGTTTCCGGCAATAGTATCACTCTGTTCTCACCTGCTTTTTCTTTAAAAATGCCTGCTATCATAGCGGTAAAATTAGTTGGTCGAACAATTATTTAGACTATTTGTTAAAACTAGTAATAATTGTGTTTTATGAAAAGAGTTTTTATCTTTGCCAACCGAAATAAGCGCAATGATCTCAAAACGTTCGACATATCAGATTCTTACCTCCCTCCGGATGATGGATATGTTAATGCTTTTGGGGTAAGCCTAACCCAGCTTGCCCCTGAACTCCAGACCTGAGTATTGGTCAATCTTTTTGATACTATCTTTAGTAAACTTATTTTAGCATGTACCATCATGCCAACCAATTAATTCACATTGCCATGCCATTTAAATTTGAAACCCAACAGATTCATGCTGGTCACCAGCCCGATTCCGACACACTAAGCCGTGCCGTACCAATATATCAGACAACCTCTTATGTGTTTCGCGATGCTGATCATGCTGCTGCTCTTTTTGACCTTAAAGAAGCCGGTCATATTTATACCAGAATTTCCAATCCGACAGTTGAGGTTTTTGAGAAACGGATTGCTATTCTCGAAGGCGGCACTGGAGCCCTTGCTGTAGCATCCGGACATGCTGCCCAATTTATAGCTTTGAACAATATTCTTAAACCAGGAGACAATCTAATTTCATCTCCATTTTTATATGGAGGAACCTTAAATCAATTCCGCCACAGTTTCAAAAATCTCGCTGTTGATGTAAGATTCGCAGTATCGGATCAGGTTGCTGATTTTGAGAAACTGATCGATTCAAATACGAGAGGATTATATGTTGAAACCATTAGCAATCCGGCATTTTCAATTCCTGATTTTGAAGCTTTTGCACGATTGGGTCAAAAACATGGAATTCCTCTGATCGTTGATAATACTTTTGCTGGTGGTGGATATTTATGCCGGCCAATCGACTATGGAGCTAATATTGTTGTTGAATCAGCAACGAAATGGATAGGTGGCCACGGAACCACCATTGCCGGTGTAATTATTGATGGTGGAAATTTTCCCTGGGATAATGGCAATTTCCCACAATTAACTGAACCCTCACCAGAATATCACGGTTTTAAATGGTTCGAAGAGTTTAAAAATGAGGCTTATATTGTTCGGGCCAGAACTATTGGCTTGCGTGATTTCGGTCCTTCCCTAAGTCCTTTTGATGCATTTCTACTTCTTCAAGGACTGGAAACATTATCATTACGTTTGGACAGGCAGTGCGAAAATACCTTGGAATTGGCGAAATATCTGCAAAAGCATCCTAAAGTTGATGCCGTAGGGTATCCTGGATTACCAGGCGATCCAAATCATGAATTGGCCAAAAAGTACCTAAACAATGGTTTTGGAGGTGTATTAACATTCATTCTTAAAGGTGATAAACTGGTAAACAGGCACCTGGTCGAAAAATTTAAGTTTGTAAGCCATCTGGCTAATGTTGGCGATACCCGCACACTAATAATACAACCTGCTGCTACAACACATCAGCAATTGAGTGAAGCCGAACAAATAGCTGCGGGTGTTCATCCAAATCTATTCAGGGTATCCGTGGGTTTAGAGCATATTGATGATATTATCGGGGATTTTGAACAGGCAATTGAACAATTATGACTCAGCTCGAACCTCATATTTTTGAATTCACCAAATCCCTGAATCTGGAAGGCGGTGCAACTTTGGCTAAATGGCAGGTCGCATTTCATACTTTTGGCCGGTTGAATGAATCACTTGATAATGTTATTTGGGTTTGTCACGCTTTAACTGCCAATTCAGATGTTTATGATTGGTGGCCCGGTATGGTGGGCCCCGGTTGCCTGATGGATACCGACAAATATTTTGTGATCTGTGCTAATATCCCTGGATCGTGTTATGGAACAACCGGGCCGATTTCTATTGATCCAGAAACTGGCAAGCCTTATCTTCATGACTTTCCTCTGATCACTGTCCGTGATGTTGTTGAGGTTTTAAAGGAACTCAGAAGATTTTTAGGAATAAAAAGGATCCATCTTGGTATAGGTGGTTCTCTTGGAGGGCAGCAGATACTTGAGTGGGCTATTCAGGAACCTGAGCTGTTCAGGTACATTGCCCCTGTAGCAACCAATGCCCGTGCTTCTGCATGGGGTATAGCATTTAATGAGGCTCAGCGCATGGCCCTGATGGCCGACGAAACTTTCGCCGAAGGTCAACCCGATGGCGGTTCCAAAGGAATCCGTGCGGCCCGGGCAGTAGCTTTGCTCAGCTACCGCAACCGGAATACTTATCAGAATACGCAAACTGACCCTGATGAGGAAAAGCTGGAGAATTTTAAAGCTTCTTCCTATCAGCAGTACCAGGGCCAAAAACTGGATCGAAGGTTTAATGCTTATTCCTATCAAACAGTTACTAAAACACTGGATTCTCACAATGTGGGACGAAATCGGGGTGGACTGGAACCTGCACTTTCAGCAATAAAGGCTAAAACCATAGCTGTTGGAATTTCAAGCGACCTGCTTTTCCCACCCGAAGAACAAAAACTAATCGCGGAATTTGTACCGGATGCGACCTATTATGAAATTGATTCATTCTATGGTCATGATGGCTTCCTTATTGAAGTTGAAGCCCTTACAAATATTTTAAAACCCATCATAAACGATTGAAAAAATGACAACTGAAAAGAAAAATAAACTGATAATAGGACTATTTGGTTTTGGTGTGGTGGGGCAGGGACTTTATAAAGTACTGCAAGAAGTGCAGACTGCTGATGCTGTAATCAAATCTGTCTGCGTGAAACATAAGGATAAGCCCAGGTCTATCGATTCTAGTCTTATTACGCTTAACCCTGATGATTTATTAAATGATCCGGAAATCAACCTGATTGTTGAATTGATTGATGATGCAGATGCAGCTTATCATTTAGTGAAAACTGCTTTGATGAACGGAAAATCTGTGGTTTCAGGAAATAAGAATATGCTTGCACATCATTTGAGTGAACTGATTGGCCTTCAGCGTGAATATGGCGTGGCTCTGCTTTATGATGCATCGGCTTGTGGCAGTATACCGGTAATCCGTAATCTGGAGGAATATTATGACAATGATTTGCTCCAGTCTATTACCGGTATATTAAACGGATCATCGAATTTTATCCTGACCAGGATTTTTCAGCAGGGCTGGAATTACAATGATGCGCTGAAGCATGCGCAGAAACTGGGATTTGCCGAAAGCAACCCGTCCTTTGATGTCGATGGTTTCGACAGTATGTTTAAGCTGATAATTCTTGCTTTGCATGGTTTTGGTACGCTTGTGGATCCGGAAGAGGTTTTTCATTACGGAATAAGCACCGTATCAGATCATGATATCCTTTATGCACGTGAGAAAAGTAAGAAAATAAAGTTGGTAGCCCAGGTAAGTAAGGTGAATGGAAAGAAATTTACGATGTTCGTTTTACCTAAGCTGGTTAGCGATGATGAGTATATTTATAATGTGGAAGAGGAATATAATGGTGTTATAATTGAAGGGCAGTTCTACGACAAGCAATTTATGTTTGGAAAGGGGGCTGGTGCTTTTCCGACCGGTTCTGCCGTCCTTTCGGATATTACAGCTAGAAAGCACAGTTACCGCTACGAGTACAAGAAATTGAACTTTTTTGCATCCCCGGTGTACACAAGGGATATAACGGTGGAAGTTTATCTTCGTTATCATGATCTGGTCGATCTGAGCCATTTTGATTTTGAATCTGTATCTGAAAAATATACGGGTCCGGCCTATAATTATGTTATCGGAAAAATAAAACTTGATACCTTGCATAAAATGAAGAACCTGATCAGAAAACTCAACGTTTTCATTGCTTGGACAGGGAAAATTGACTAAAATGATTAAAAACCCCGCTTTTCAAAAATTGATAAATGCTCTGTCGTCAGGAATTCTTATTCTTGATGGTGCGATGGGTACAATGGTTCAGAAACTTCGGTTGAACGAATCTGATTACCGGTCAGGCGTACTTGCTGATCATCCTTTGTTATTAAAAGGAAACCACGACCTCCTTAACTTATCCCGACCTGATTATATTTTTAATATCCATCGGCAATATATCGATGCTGGAGCCAGGGTTATTGAGACTAATACCTTTAATGCCAATTCAATTTCGCAGTCTGATTATCAAACCGGACATCTGGTTTATCAGATTAACCTTGAAGCTGCCAGAATCGCCAAACGCGCTGCAGGTGATCAGGTGTTTGTTTTGGGTGCAATGGGGCCTACCAATAGAACTGCCTCCATGTCACCAAAAGTGGATGATCCCGGGTTCAGAAATGTGACTTTTGATGAACTTGCTGCGGCTTATCAGGAGCAAGCTGGTGCACTGCTCGATGGTGGAGTTGACGGATTTCTGATCGAAACGATTTTTGATACGCTTAATGCCAAAGCTGCAATCTATGGTTTGCAGGAGGAGTTCCGGAAACGTGGTGAAGAGTGGCCTGTTGTGATTTCAGTTACCATTACTGACGCCAGTGGCAGAACATTGTCCGGGCAAACACTGGAGGCATTTTTTTACTCCGTACTGCATGCCAATCCTGTCATTGTCGGACTAAACTGTGCCTTGGGTGCCAAAGAACTTTTGCCCTATCTGCGTGAATTGAAACGATTGACTAAAAGCAGGAACCCGGGATCTGGCCACCCAATTTTCGTTTCTGCTCATCCAAATGCCGGATTGCCGAATGAACTTGGCGACTATACTCAATCAGCTCTTGAAATGGCTGATTGGATCCGGATATTTTTGGAAGAGGAGCTCGTTAATATGGTTGGAGGATGTTGCGGAACTACCCCTGATCACATTCGTGCAATCGCTGATCTTGCCAGTAAAATGCAAGCCGGTAGGGGAGGCCTCATGAGTCCGCCGAACCTTAGCCCTCCCTTAGAAAATTTGACTGCCTTTTCGGGACTTGAACCTCTCGTAATCCGCCCTGAATCAAATTTTATCAATATTGGTGAACGTACAAACGTTGCAGGCTCAAAACAATTTGCCAGACTGATTCGGGAATCAAAATTTGAAGAAGCACTTACTGTTGCAAAGGAACAAATTGAAGGTGGAGCCATGATGATCGACGTATGCATGGATGATCCGCTTTTGGATGCCCCTGAAGCTATGGGCCGCTTTCTCAGGATGGTCGCAACGGATCCGGATATAGCACGGGTACCTGTCATGATCGACTCATCAAGGTTCTCCGCAATCCAGGAGGGTTTAAAAAATACACAGGGAAAAACTGTTGTTAATTCCATAAGCCTTAAAGCCGGAGAATCTGTTTTTCTGGAACAGGCAGCCTATATCCGACGCTTTGGAGCAGCAGTGATAGTTATGCTTTTCGATGAGCTTGGACAGGCTGATACCGTGGAGCGTAAGATTGAGATTGCCCGGCGTTCATACGATTTGCTGGTTAATAAGGCAGGATTTCCATCCGATGACATCATTATCGATCCCAATGTACTGGCTCTGGCTACGGGTATGGATGAACATAATCGATATGGCCTTAATTATATCGAGGCGACACGATGGATCAAGCAGAACCTTCCGGGAGTGAAAGTTTCCGGTGGTGTCAGCAATCTTTCCTTTGCTTTCAGGGGACGCGAAAATATCAGGCAGGCAATGCATGCCGTATTTCTTTACCATGCTATTCGTGCAGGGATGGATGTTGGAATTGTAAATCCTTCGATGCTACAGATTTATGATGAAGTAGATCCAGCCCTGCTGAAACTGGCTGAAGATGTGGTCATGTACCGCAGAAAGGATGCAACCGACCGTCTCCTGGCTTATGCTGAGAAAACTGGTGAAACAGATAAAAAAAGTGTTGGACATACCGAAGATTGGCGGTCACTTAGTGTAAAAGACCGATTGATTCATTCGATGGTGGCCGGAATTGCTGATTATATTGAAGAAGATGTGGAGGAGGCAAGACATTTATTCCAGTTTGCTCTGGAAGTAATTGAGCAACCGCTGATGGAAGGAATGGGTGTGGTTGGCGATCGTTTTGGTTCTGGAAAGATGTTCCTTCCCCAGGTAATTAAAAGTGCCAGGGTCATGAAAAAGGCAGTGGCATACCTGACTCCATATATCGAAGCACAGAAACTCAATGGTACCGGAACAGGTAATGCTGGAGTGGTTGTACTCGCCACTGTAAAAGGGGATGTACATGATATTGGTAAAAATATTGTCGGTGTAATCCTCCAATGCAATAACTATGTCGTTATCGATTTAGGTGTTATGGTACCTGCAGAAAAGATCATTGATACTGCGATTCGTGAAAAAGCATCCATGATAGGACTCAGTGGATTAATTACCCCTTCATTGGAGGAAATGGCATATGTTGCGGATGAAATGAAAAAGGCTGGTCTTCATATTCCCCTTCTGATTGGTGGGGCAACAACATCGGAACTGCATACAGCCCTGCGAATTGATCCATTTTATGATGGACCGGTCGTTCATGTAAGAGATGCCTCACGGGTAGTCGGGGTTTCAGGTAGCTTGTTGGCTGCCGAAAGGGGAGAAGCAAGAAAACTGGACATAAAAAGGGATTATGAAAAGATAAGGCAGGATTATAATAGCCGTGACCATACCAAGGGGTTCATCACTTTGGCAAAGGCTAGAGAAAATGCCCTGAAGATTAACTGGGATGGTGGATCCGGAATCGTCAGGCCAAATCGTTTGGGGTTCATCGAGTACCTCGATTTTCCAATCGAAAAACTTATTCCTTTTATAGATTGGTCTTTTTTTCTGTATACCTGGGATATCCGCGGACGTTATCCGGCTATTCTTGAAGACCCTCTGAAAGGTACAGAAGCCAGGAATCTTATCGCTGATGCAGAAATGATGCTCAAGGATATTGTAAAATTCAAGTGGTTGAAAGCCAATGGTATCATAAGTATTCTTCCTGCAAATTCGGATCGTGAGGATATCATGGTTTTTGACCCGGAAGATCCTTCACAAATGCTTGAAAGGTTTTATTTTCTGCGGAATCAGGAAGTTAAAGAACCTGGGGAACCCAATCTTTGCCTGTCTGATTTTATTGCTCCGGAAAATACAGGAATAACAGATTTTATCGGTTTGTTTGCGGCAACTGCAGGTATAGGTTGTGATGAAAAAAGCAGGGAATTTGCAGAGGAGAATGATGATTACCGGTCGTTGATGGTAAAAGTGCTGGCCGATCGTTTGGCCGAAGCTTTTGCTGAATTTCTGCATAAAGAAGTGAGAAAGGAAATCTGGGGCCATTCACCCGACGAAAACCTTAAAACAGAGGAACTCCTTAAAGAAGCATATAGTGGGATCAGACCAGCGATCGGGTATCCCAGTTGCCCTGACCACGAAGATAAATTGACTCTTTTCAAACTTCTTGATCCTGAAAAACGGACAGGAATTGAATTGACCGAAACACTGGCAATGCATCCAGGTGCCTCAGTAGCCGGACTTTATTTCGCAAATCCCGAATCAAGGTATTTTCAGGTTGGACGTATCGGAGAGGACCAGCTAAATGATTATGCACGACGCAGAGGTATTTCAGTACAGCACGCAGAAAAGCAACTCGCAACCCATTTAAACTATAAATGAAAGTAACTGAACATATTGCTAAGTCGAAAGGACCAAAGTTTTCTTTTGAGATACTACCTCCAACAAAAGGATCAAGCATTCATACCATTTATGATACTCTGGATCCATTAATGGAGTTCAAACCTCCCTACATTAATATTACATACCATCAGGCCGAAGTCGATCTGAAAGAAAGACCTGATGGACTACTCGAACCAAGGGTCGTTAGAAAAAGACCAGGTACAGTAGCGATTTCTGCCGCCATACAAAACCGTTATCGGGTAGATGTGGTTCCGCACCTTATTTGTGGAGGATTTTCGAAAGAGGAAACTGAAGATGCACTAATAGATCTGCATTACCTTGGCATACATAACATATTAATTGTCAGAGGAGATGCTAATCCATTGACCGGACGATTTCTCGCTACACGAAATGGCCATGAGCATGCTCTGGATCTGTTAAAACAGGTAGTCGACCTTAATCATGGAAGATATCTAGAAGATGACCTGGAAAATCCGGAACCACTCGGCTTTTCCCCCGGAGTAGCCGCTTACCCGGAAAAACATATCGAAGCTCCAAATTCCGAAAGTGATCTTTTTTTTCTAAAGGCTAAAGTAGATGCTGGTGCAGAATACATCGTTACTCAAATGTTCTTCGATAATCGAAAGTTTTTCAGTTTTGTAGAGGCCTGCCGAGCAGCTGGCATCTCTGTCCCGATTATCCCAGGTATCAAGCCAGTTTCGATAAAAAGACACGTAAATATTCTTCCTCAGACTTTCAAAGTTGATATTCCTGCTGAGCTTTCCCGTGAAATGGATAAGTGCAAAAACAATGATGAGGTCAGACAAGTTGGTATTGAATGGGCAATTCAGCAATCCAAGGAACTTATTGAATCAGGAGTGCCTATTATCCACTTTTTTACCATGGGACGCGCAGATAATATCAGAAAAATTGCCGAAGCTATTTTATAGAATTGCATTGGATTTCGGTACTTTTATCACATTATGGAAGTCGATCTCTTCATGCCTTGTTTTATTGACCAACTGTATCCGGATACAGGCTGGAATGTTCATCGCGTTTTGGAAAATGTCGGATGCAGCGTTCTCTATAACCCTGAACAAACCTGCTGCGGCCAGGCTGCATATAATGCCGGACATTGGGACATAGCTAGAGATCTGGCTAATAAATTTATTGATGATTTCAGCGGTTCGCGACCCATAATCTGTCCATCAGCCTCCTGTGCAGGATACGTCAGAAATTATTATGCCGGACTGTTGAAAGGCACAATTTACCTAAATCAGTACAACCGGCTCCGTCCACAGATTTATGAATTTACTGACTTTCTCGTAAATGTTCTGCAGGTAAAGGATGTAGGAGCACGTTTCAGAGCAAAGGTCACTTATCATGATGCTTGTGCTGCTTTGAGGGAATATGGAATCAGGAGCGAACCCCGTGCATTGCTTGAAAAAGTCAGAGGACTGGAATTGGTCGAAATGCCTAATACGGATACCTGCTGCGGTTTTGGTGGAACATTTTCTATCAAGCATGAGCCAATCTCAACTGCGATGGCTCAGCAAAAGGTGGAAAATGCACTTTCAACTGGCGCCGAGTATATTGTTTCAACAGAAATGTCGTGTCTGATGCATCTCGATTCATATATCAGGAAACACCATCTCGGATTAAGGTGTTTGCATATTGCCGATATCCTTGCTACTTCAGATCAGGGAGTATTGTTCCATTAAATATCAGAAATCAGATAACCTATACCTATGAAAAGCAAAAGACTGTTAATGACTGCTGGAATTCTAATGGTTCTGGCAATGACTGTAATGGCTGGTCCGGGCAAATCGAAGCCGGTATTGAAAAAAGAATTGCCCTCGATTTCGGTGACTTCGGCACAAGCCTCAAAGTTTGTTAATGATAAAGAAGCTGCCGTACCAAATATCAAACCGGGTAATGCTTCAAAGGTTTATTACGCAAATGAATCCACCAAGGAACAAACTACGTATTGCCTTCTGTATCTCCATGGCTTTTCTGCTTCCCCTGAAGAAGGAAACCCCACGCATGTAAACCTGGGTAAGAAATTCGGCATGAATACTTATATACCCCGATTAGCCGATCATGGATTGGTTTCCCCGGATCCTTTACTAAACATGACTCCCGATAACCTTTGGAATTCTGCCAAGGAAGCCCTGGTAGTTGCCAAGGCTTTGGGGAAAAAAGTGATACTGATGGGAACATCAACCGGTGGTACCCTGGCTCTTGAGATGGCTGCCGACTATCCAGATGTAGTGGCTGCCGTAATACTATATTCTCCAAATGTCAAAATTGCTAACAAGGCAAGTGTCCTCCTGGCCCGGCCCCTTGGTCTCCAACTCGGACGAATGATTTCCCATGGAAAATACAGGATCCTCCCGGAAGATCCGAAAACCGACCCATACTGGAATAATAAGTACCGTGTTGAAGCGGTTGTCTATCTTCAGCAACTATTGGAAAAGACTATGAAACCCAAAGTTTTCGCAAAGGTTACCCAGCCGGTTTTTGTCGGTTATTATTATAAGGATAAGGAACATCAGGATAACACCGTTAGTGTATCTGCTATCCTTTGGATGTTTGATAAACTGGGAACGCCTTCAAATAAAAAACAGGCAGTAGCTTTTCCTGATGCCGGGGCTCATGTAATTGGCTGCGACCTAACCAATCCGAATTGGATGAAAGTTTATTCAGCTACAGAATCTTTCCTGATAAAAACGGTTGGTCTATCCCCGGTTAATGTCCGATAATCTATGCGAATGAGAGCGTACTTCCTCCTTGCTTTGGTGGCTGTGATGGCTTTTCCAGCCTGTACGGCCCGTTTTAATAAATACGAAGGAGTCGCTTATAAAGAGACATTGCCCCACGATTGGGAAAATCCTGAAGTAACAAATAGTAATCGTGAGCCATCGCGTGCAAGTTATTTTTCCTTTGGCACCGAAAATGCAGCAATTGCTGGAAATCACGAAGGCTCTGAATTCTATCGAACCCTAAATGGGAAATGGTCATTCCATTTTTCAAAAAATCCTGACGTACGACCCTTCTATTTCTTTAAAGATGATTATGACATTCGAGACTGGGATCTGATTGATGTGCCTTCAAACTGGGAGATGCTTGGTTACGGAATTCCTATTTACCTGGATGAGGATTATCCTTTTAAACGCAATCCACCGCTCATACAAAAGGAGGATAACCCGGTCGGAAGTTACCGCCGTGAATTTCGTATCCCTCCTTTATGGAAGGACCGTGAAATCTTTCTTCATTTCGGTGCTGTCAGTTCGGCATTTTATGTTTGGGTAAACGGCGAAAAAGTGGGCTATAGCGAAGATAGCAAAACACCAGCTGACTTCAATATTACCAGATTTATCCGAAATGGCAGGAACAGTTTGTCGGTAGAGGTGTATCGGTGGAGCGATGGATCATATCTCGAGGATCAGGATTTCTGGCGCATGAGTGGTATTACCCGAGATGTCTATCTGTTTTCAACCAATAAGGTTCATGTTTCGGATGTTTTTGTCCATGCCGCATTAATTAACGATTATCATGATGGACTTTTTCGCTTGGAACTGGATCTTCACAATTATAATACAAAAGACTCTGTATATGAGCTGGTTGCCAGTTTGTTGGATAAGAGGATGATTTTGTTCAATAAATCAGTCAAACTGGAAGTCAAAGGGAATTCCCAACAGGTAACTTTTACCGATACTTTGAGTAATGTTAGAGCATGGTCGGCCGAGGAACCGAATCTGTATACACTTCTTGTAAGTTTGAAAAACAGCAGTGGCCAGAATTGTGAATCACTGAGTATTCCAGTTGGGTTTAAAAGTGTGGAAATTGAAAACAAACAGCTGCTTATCAATGGTAGAAGGGTTTATCTGAAAGGTGTTAATATGCATGAGCATCATCAGGTAAATGGACATGTGGTGGACGAAGAGACCATGCGTCAGGACATTATGCTGATGAAAGCTAGTAATATCAATGCGGTAAGGACCTCGCATTACCCACAGCCTGAAAGGTGGTATGAACTCTGTGATCAGTATGGACTTTATCTGATCGACGAAGCCGATATTGAGTCGCATGGAATGGGTTACAACAAAGATACTACCCTGGCAGACCGTCCGGAATGGGGTGCGGCCCACCTTGACAGAACAGTGAAAATGGTCGAAAGAGACAAAAATCACCCTTCAATAATAATCTGGTCCCTGGGAAATGAATCGGGCGATGGAAGAAACATGGTAGCCGACTATAAATGGATAAAGAAACGGGATCCAGCAAGGCCGGTTCAATATGAAAGGGCCGAGAAATCGACCAATACAACTGAAAGGCATACAGATATCTGGTGTCCGATGTATCCGAAAATTGAATACCTCTTGAAATATTCGGGAGATACCGCAAATGACCGGCCATTGATCATGTGTGAATATGCTCATGCAATGGGCAACTCTACCGGAAACCTCCAGGACTATTGGGATGTGATAGAATCGCATCCTCTTCTTCAAGGTGGCTTTATTTGGGATTGGGTTGACCAGGGCATTGTCAAAACCAATCAGCGCGGTAAAAAGTATTGGGCTTATGGTGGTGATTACGGTTCATTGGGAACTCCGACATCAGGCAATTTCTGCATTAATGGACTTGTTTTCCCAGATAGAAAACCTCACCCGGCTTTAACTGAGGTCAAAAAAGTTTACCAATACGTTAAATTCATCCCGGAGGATTTGAAGACTGGAAAGATCAGATTGACAAATGGTTACAGTTTTACGAATTTATCTGCTTTTCGATTGCTCTGGAGTATAGAACAGGATGGTAAACAAATTAAAAACGGAATTGCAGAAGTACCAAATATGCTTCCGGGAGAATCGGCAGTTACCGATCTTAATTATTCTTTGCCAGCTCCGGAACCTGGTCAGGAATATTTTTTAAATCTTGCCATAGTGCGTCCGGAACCATGGACTATTTTACCTGCATCGCATATTTATGCTACTACACAGTTTAAATTGCCAGCATACAAGGAACGGCTTCTTATTCCATTGGCAGATTATGACAATATGGTCAAATTCGTCTCCGGAGTGAAAACAACATTTAAAGGGAAGGAGTTCGCAGTCACTTTCGATGAGTCAAAGGGGCAGTTGGTTTCACTCAAATTCAAAGGGAACGAGTTGATGAAGGAACCGCTGGTACCAGATTTTTGGAGAGCCCCAACCGATAATGACTTTGGTAATAATATGCCGGAACGATGTGCTATTTGGAAAAAGGCAGGAGAAAATGCACACTTGGTAAGTTCCAGAATTGAACAGCCAGATCCAAAGATCGCCTGGGT
>CAINOB010000120.1 GCA_903851365.1 uncultured Bacteroidota bacterium | reverse complement strand
CGCCGCAAGCCGGGGAATTAACCCAACCACCACAACCCCCGTCCTTCTCCTGAAGGAGAAGGGGTGCAGGGGATGAGGCAATTATAACAAAGCTCATAAGTATGGCAAAAATAGATCAGGGGTTGCTGAAAGGTCATGGGAGGATAAACGACGGGTTTTACCTCAGGGTGGTTGATGGCATAACCTATATGTCACAGATGCCTCAGAAACGGCGGCTGAAAAACAACGACCCTCAAAAGGAGTGCATCAGATTCAGGAATGCCGTGCTTTACGCCATTGGGACCGCAGCAAATCCAGATCTTCAGCAGCTTTACAAGGCGAAAGCCCGTGGATTTAACAGTGCCTACACGATGGCCATATCCGATTTTATGAAGCCGCCTGTTATAGATTCCGTTTCATGCCGTCATTATCGGGGTCATCCCGGTGATACCATAAGCATCAAGGTAAACAACATCATCAGGGTGAAGATGGTTACCGTCGCCATCCTCAACGCCGACGGCAAATATCTTGAAGCAGGGGATGCAATATTTGCAGGATCAGGTTCCACATGGGTTTACCGGGCTGTCAATTGGAATTCCACCCTGCGGGGAACAGTTCTTCACATTAAAGTTACAGATTATCCGGGGAACCAGGTTGGCAGGGAAATCGAACTGTGAACCATAGTCGGAGCATGCATTTAGCCTGGGAGGAGCCTGGGAGGAGAAAATGCGAAGCCTCTTACTTTCCCGATAAACAAAATAGCTCGCGTTTAAGATCGGGAAGTTATGAGTTCAAGGTACAAATGGCTTCAAGAAAAATTGTAAATGGCAAGTATTGACCAATACATAACCTGAACGAATTGCTGGGTTAACGAATCTTCGTACCCATGGCATGTAGAATCAACCGGAAAGTGTATGGGATGCGCTCATGACAGATTAGTTCAACTGCTGACCGGCTGCTCTGCGAGGCTCTTCGGCAAATGCCCTTCTCGATTCCCGGATATCCGGCAGGTTTTGTGCCGCCCAGCCCACAAGACCATGCAGGTGAGGGATCAGACTTGTTCCGCGGCTGGTTAACCTGTACTCTACCCGCGGGGGTATCTGCGGATAGACCGTCCGAAGCACAAGTCCGTCTGCTTCCAGTGTTTTTAAGGTCACCGTCAGCATCTTCTGCGAAATGGTACCGATCCACTTATGAATCTCGTTGAACCGCATTACCACGCCCTCCTCCAGAAGCAGCAGGATCAGTACCGACCATTTGTCGCCGATGCGGTCCACGACGTTCCGGATCGGACAACCGTCGGCCTCTCCATATTTTTTCAGATTTTTTTCGATCATATACCATTGATAATGAGTATTCGTAACCTCCGGGTAACCAAGGCACCTTTTCGTGCCTTCTTGTTTTGCGATCTGAAATGATGTACTTTTGACTCTCCAAAAGTAACTTAAATACTTTTTGTAAGCAAGTAATTAATAATAAATGTCACACTTTATAAAAAAGGATTGAAAAATGAAAATCGGAGTAACAGGAGCGACAGGTCAGTTGGGTCGCATCGTCATTGAAAAGCTAAAAGAAAAAATTGCTGCGGACAATATCGTTGCCATGGTTCGCACACCGGAAAAAGCGGCCGGACTCGGAGTGGAAGCACGCCAATTTGATTACGACCAGCCCGGCACCCTGGCAGGTGCCCTGCAGGGCATTGATAAGTTACTGCTGATTTCGGCCAACGAGATCGGCAAACGGGCTGCACAGCATATCCATGTGATCGAGGCGGCAAAACAGGCAGGCGTCGGGCAGATCGTCTATACCAGCCTGCTCCGGGCTGATACATCAACCCTGGGATTGGCAGCTGAGCACGTTGTCACGGAAAAGGCGCTGGCTGAATCGGGGATACCGTTCGTTATCATGCGCCATGGCTGGTATACAGAGAACAATATGGGCATGCTTGATCAGGTCGTTTCGCATGGCGTCCTGCTGGGTGCTGCTGGCGAAGGTAAAATCTCTTCGGCAGCCCGCGTCGATTATGCCGAAGCTGATGTGGCTGTCCTGACCAGTGAAGGACACTCCGGCAAGGTTTACGAACTGGCAGGTGATGAAACTTACACCATGAGCGATATGGCAGCAGTCCTTTCGGATGTTTCCGGCAAACCCGTTCAGTATATGAACCTCCCGGCAGGGGAGTATGCCGCAGCACTTGGCAAAGCCGGCCTGCCCGGGTTTGTAGCGCAGTTGTATGCCGGATTCCATGTTTCGACAGAAAAGGGCGATCTCTTCGACGACGGTCACCAGCTCTCGAAACTGATCGGCAGGCCCACAACTTCGCTCAAAACGGTGATCTCGCGCACTTTATCAAACAAGTAGTCAGGCAGAATCATATCCATTAAAACAAGATAACCATTAAAAAAGGGAGGGCGGCCAAACAGTCACCCTCTATTTTTTCGTTCACTTCATTGATTCCCTGGAAATCGCAGCCAAATCTGCCGTCTTTGGCTTCCATCCGATAATTGAATCTGCCATCGGTTTTAAAATCATTTTCAGCTTTTGGGGTAAACCAGTCGCCGGATGCATGGTTCCATTTTTCGATGTATTCAGATGTTACCATGATATTCCAGGCTTTTTCCAGTGGAACCTTACGATCGTTTCAAATTCATGATATCCATAAGGTTGCCAACTGTTAAGGTTATTCTTGAATTGCCTGTTTCAGGGCTGAAATATCAATTTTCCGCATTTTCAGCATTGCCTGCATCGCACTCCGGGCCTTCGCCGGATCTTGATTATAGAGCCATGCACCAAGTTCTGAGGGTACAATCTGCCATGAAAGACCAAACTTGTCTTTGAGCCAGCCACAATATGACTCTTCTCCGCCTTCAAGGAATTTCGCCCAGTAGTAATCGATCTCGTCCTGATCTTTGCAATCAATAGAAAAAGAGACAGCTTCGGTGAACCGGAACAGCGGGCCACCGTTAATTGCAATGAAATCCTGGCCTGCCATGCGGAACATTGCCGTCAGTATTTTACCGGCCAGGTGAGGAGTCCCTTCCGGATACCTGTTGATATTCAAAACTTCGAGATCAGGGAAAACGGAAGTGTAAAAACTGATAGCTTCTTCAAGCTGATTATCGAACCAAAGACATGGAGTTATTTTTTGCATCGTATTTATATTGTTGGTTATAGTATGGATTACTTCACTGTATAATTGAACATCCATTGCACGCCGAATTTATCTGCACAGGTGCCGTAGGAGGCGCCCCAGAACATATCCGGAAGCGGCATAATGACTGCCCCGCCCTCCGATAAAGTGTCGAACAGTCGCTTTGTCTCTTCTTTGGAATCCGGATCAAGGCAGACGTGAACGTTGTTCCCGAAATTCACCTCCGAAAACGGTTTTGTAAAAAAGAAATGCCTCCTCTGTATTGCGGGAAAAATTAAGATATGTGCTAACGCCTGCCATCATTTTGGTTTTTAGAGTTGGAGCAAAATTAATAGAAATCTGATACCAATTACAAATGGGTCATGCTTCAGACTCTTGCAATTATCCTGATAAAAAATATTGACAGGTCCTTACGGCAGCTTCTTCGGCTGGCCCAGTCTGAAATGAGGAGAAACTTTGCCTGACGACCTCACTTGTTCTGGGGGTGATTTGCCGTTTGCCGGCTTGATCGCTGATGATAATTTTGAAATATGTTTTGTTCTTGCCCTTTAGGCCGGGTAATTCATATGGATCCAGTCTATCAAACCATGATAAGATTTTAATTACATCTCAACAAGTTCCAGGTTCAATTGTGTTCTATCAATTAGCTGATTAGGAAATTGTTCATCGCAGCTTTTTTTCGCATCGATGCAACCTTTTCCTATTTCCATTGTCTTTCTATGAAAATCCCCGTCGCAAGCCGGGGAATGAACCCAACCACCACAACCCCCGTTCCCTTCTCCTGAAGGAGAAGGGGCGCAGGGCATGAGGCAATTAAAACTAAACTCAGAAGAATGGTAAAAATAGATCCGGGGTTGCTGAAAGGTCATGGGAGGATAAATGACGGGTTTTACCTCAGGGTGGTTGATGGAATAACCTATATGTCACAGATGCCTCAGAAACGGCGACGGAAAAACAACGACGCTCAAAAGGAGTGCATCAGATTCAGGAATGCCGTGCTTTACGCCATTGGGACCGCAGCAAATCCGGATCTTCAGCAGCTTTACAAGGCGAAAGCCAGTGGATTTAACAGTGCGTACACGATGGCCATATCCGATTTCATGAAGCTGCCAGTTATTGATTCCGTTTCATGCCGCCATTATCAGAGCCATCCCGGTGATACCCTAAGCATCAAGGTAAACAACATCATCAGGGTGAAGATGTTTGCCGTCGCCATCCTCAATGCGGACGGCAAACATCTTGAAGCAGGGGATGCAATATTAGCAGGATCAGGTTCCAGATGGGTTTACCGGGCTGTCAATTGGAATTCCACCCTGCGGAGAACAGTGCTTCACATTAAAGTAACAGATTATCCGGGGAACCAGGTTGACAGGGAAATCGCACTGTGAACCATAGCCGGAGTGTGCGTTTTGCCTGGGAGGAGCCTGGGATGAGAAAACGCGAAGCCTCTTACTTCCCGATGCAGAAAGTAATTCGTATTGATTTACAATTAGTTACAATCATGAGGTATAAGTGGGGTACAAACAATGACATTAAAATCATTAAAAATGAACGAATTTCCTGTTTTTAAAAATTCTTGTAATCCTTGTCATTATTGTTATATGAATTAAGTGTATGTATATAGATACATTCGTAGTATGCCAATGTGCAACCATATTGATCATTTTTTCTAAACTACAAAATATCGCACGAATAAATGGAGAGCCGAACTTCATTTTCGAAAAGAGGTTCTTTGACAATCCGAGTGGGTAATTTATAAAACCGGCATGTCGTAATACAGTGCCATGGCTTAAAAAAAACGTCCGCTATGTGGTATTACAAAAAATAAAAATAAAATAAAATTGTCAAATAGTCAAATGAATCAATTAAATCAGTAGTCCCGAATGCATCGGACAGAGTACCCGAACGACTTGGCGTAGTTAGCCATGTGGCTGTTCGAATTGAAGAAGGACAGGAACCAACTGTTAGTGTTATTGAGCTGCATATTGCTCCAGTAGCTGCCGAAAATGCCTCGATAGCCCAGAGAACCATCGTTGAAGATCAAGTACCCGGCAGCATGCATTTTTAAACCGGAATTCCACGGGCCAAGCCACGAAGTCCAATTGCCTGCACTGTTAACATTATTCCACTCAGTATAAGTTGGCATGCGCCAGGTAGTTCCTAACTCGATGTTGCACGGGTCATTGGTTGCTGTCCAATCTGATGTTTCAAAGAAGCCTGTTATCAATGTCGTATTGGGCGTTCGGATGGTTCCATCATGTTTGTATCCCTGTTTGCAGTTAAACTGCCATAACCAGCCGGCAGAAGCTTCGGTTGTATCGTCAACGGCAGCTGCCTGGTGTCAGCACCAAGATTACTTGTAATCCAGCATTTTGTGGGTTCACCGGGAATATTGGTGACGGTACCATAGGTTGTGGTTTTGGTAACCGGGGCAACTGCTCCGGCTACATGGCTGATTGTAATGTTTGATCCGCATGGAAATGGTTGCTGCAGGATTCCCGGGCCATACTGAACTTCCTTCCACTGAACGGATGTTGAAACATAGATATACAATTTCTTATCAGTTGTACAGAAGACCATCAAACCAGAGGCAGGATTTTGAATCGCTAAAATTTGTGCCTGTGTCATACGTGGCAGCAATACACCTTTTGTAGAAGAATTTACATCAAGCATCGCCGATCCGTCGGGTGTACTATTATCGGCATTGATGCCCACCTGTGCATATATTGTGCTGCTGAAAAGCAGAATCATTGCAATAAAAGAGTTTAAAATTTTCATGTTGGTCAAATTTTAAGGTTTTAAACCGCGTTCCGACTCATCCGTTAACTTTATAACCGGAATAGGAAAATGATTCTTGTCAAAGATACAGCACATTTTTCTATTTAGAACAAATATAAATTAGAAAATGGTGATGGAGTCTTCTGGCTTCTCTGAAATAGACCTTCACATTAAAGTCACAGATTATCCGGGGAACCAGGTTGACAGGGAAATCGGACTCTGAACCACCGCCGGAGCGTGTGTTTAGCCTGGGAGGAGCCTGGTTTTGTGTTTGTATTTCCTTCAGAAACGAAATTATAAATCTTTCCGGTCAGTGATCTTGATGGTAAAAGTGAAAGGGTAGGGGACTCAGCTTATTGAGACCGGTTCCAAATTTGTCAAATCTGTATTTCCACCTGGATATTTGATTTACCTTTGTTTCGTTATTCTACGAAATACAAAACAACATGACCACTAAAAAGAAATATTATACGGAATCCCAGGAGAAAATGGCACGGTATGCAAAAGCCATTGCACACCCGGCAAGGGTATTCATTCTGGATTTCCTTGCCGATAACATTGATAAATGCTGCTATAGCGGCGATATGGCCGAAGAAATCCCGATTGCAAGATCGACACTTTCGGAACATCTGAAAGCATTGAAAGAGGCTGGGCTTATCCAGGGGGAGATCAATCCCCCATATATCAAGTATTGTGTCAATAAAGCAAACTGGGAAGAAGCCAAAGCAATGTTTGAGAGCTTTTTCAGAAAATGAGTTAATAATGGGCAGATGTGCTGATGTGCTGATGATTAACTAATAATGTCTGAAATCGTAAATCTGAAATCGAAAATACGATGATGGAAATTAAAATTTTAGGACCAGGCTGTGCCAAATGCAAAACGCTGGATAAACTCACCCATGAAGTGGTTGAGAAAAACGGGATCAAAGCCACTATTATTAAAGTGGAAGACATTATGGAAATCATTAAGTATGGCGTCATGTCAACGCCTGCGCTGGTTATAGATGAAAAGGTCGTGTTGAAGGGTCGTGTCCCCTCTGCGGATGAATTAAAGCAATTATTAACAAAATAAATTACTGGTTATGAAAAAACAAATCCTGTTTTTCTTGGCAATGGTGATGACTTCCGCCATTTTCGCCGGCACCCCGGTATCGACGACGAAGATTGAAGTCTATTATTTTCACTTTACCCGTCGGTGTATGACCTGCCAGAATGTTGAAAAGGTCTCCAAAAATGCAGTGGAAACACTGTATGCGGAGAAAGTAAAAAGCGGCCAGGTCTCATTCCAGAGTGTCAACCTTGATGAGAAAGCCGGCGAAGCCATTGGCGCTAAATATAAAATAGAAGGTCAGACTCTGATCGTGATCGCAGGAGATAAGAAAGTCGATCTGACTGATAAAGGATTCTTATATGCAAATGATCGTCCTGATAAACTAAAGGCGGAGATTAAAAAAGCAGTGGATGGGCTTTTAAAATAGCGAAAATTTTAATTTATGCAGTGGTTGCAGGCAATTTTAGAAAATTCTCAGTATGCGGCGGTAACGGCATTTATCCTTGGATTAATGACAGCAATCAGTCCCTGTCCGCTGGCAACCAACATTTCAGCTATCGGTTTTATAAGCCGTGATATTGAAAACCGCAGACGGGTCTTTATCAAGGGATTGGTCTATACTCTTGGTCGTGCGATTTCTTATACCGGTTTAGGGGTCATCCTGTTCTTTGGTGCCAGTAAAATGCATGTAACAATGCTCTTCCAGGGATGGGGAGAGAAACTGCTGGGGCCATTGCTGATCATCATAGGCCTGTTAATGCTCGACTTCATCAAAATTCAATTTCCCGGGTTTTCAGGCCTGAATGAAAAAATGGGAGAACACAGTAAACGGAGCTATGGGGGAACTTTATTACTGGGAATGGTTTTCGCCATGGCCTTTTGCCCCTATAGCGGTGTGCTGTATTTCGCGATGCTGATCCCGATGACCATAACGAGTATCAACGGTTTATATCTGCCAGTCGTGTTTGCGATTGCTACTGGTTTACCGGTAATCATCTTTGCATGGCTGCTTGCGTACGCGGTGGGAAACGTTGGAAAACTATACAACCGGATTAAAACTTTTGAACTTTGGTTCCGCAGGGTGGTAGCAGTTTTGTTTATCCTGGTCGGTGTGTATTACATTGCAGTATTTTTTATCTAACGATGGATGATTTTTTCAAAAATACGGGATTTGAAAGTGGTGGCATGCTTAATCTTACACCAAAACAGGCACTGACTCTTTGCCAAAAAGGAGCAATTCTCATCGATGTGCGCGAGGAATATATGAATCGATTCAAGATGTTTGAAGTCCCTGAAACGATATATTGCCCTTTCAGCATCCTTGAAGAAACGTATCTTCACCTGCCATTGGGAAAACCCATGATTTTTGCTGATTCTTCCGGAATACACAGCAACGAGGCTGTGAAATTTTAAAAGGAAAAGGTTTGGGATCGCTCATTGCAAACCTTGCCGGAGGTCTCGTGGAATGGGAACGCGATGAAATGCCGTTGATCATCGATAAAACTGAACAACTATCCGGATCATGTATGTGCCAACTGAGGCCAAGAAATAAAAAAGATTGAGTTTTTTTAAATAATAATTTCGTCTTTCTACGAACAACGAATATTACACGACAAACCAAAAAATGAAATCATATAAATGGCTCTTGCCAATAATACTTTTAGGACTCTGGATACTTATCTATTTTAACCTGCAACTTGTAACCAATTGGTTGATCGATGATATTTTCAAATTAACACAAGGCAAACACATTACGGATGCCTTGCGGTTTTTCATCTTCGAAGTACCCAAGGTTCTGCTTTTACTGGTTTTGATCATTTTCGTGGTAGGAATCATACGTAGTTTTTTCACTCCTGAAAGAACACGCAAAGCTTTGGAAGGAAGATCCCTTTTCACGGGTAATATAATGGCATCAATGTTGGGAATCGTAACCCCATTTTGCTCTTGTTCTGCCATACCGCTGTTTCTTGGTTTTGTTGAATCGGGAATTCCTTTGGGGGTAACATTTTCATTCCTGATTGCTGCCCCGATGATCAACGAAGTTGCGGTGATCCTCCTGTTCGGAATGTTTGGATGGAAAGTTGCGGCAATTTATATTGGTACCGGACTGGTCATTGCCATTTCCGCAGGATGGGTAATCGGGAGACTCAAACTGGAAAAACATGTTGAAAGCTGGGTTTACGAAATTAAAGCAGATCATGCTGAAGGTGAGGAGGAAAAAATCCGGCTCACTGACAGAATACAAGCAGGTTATACTGCAGTGAAAGAAATCGTGGGAAAAGTTTGGATATACATTATCATTGGCATTGCTGTTGGAGCAGCGGCACATGGATATGTTCCGGAGAGTTTTATGGCCAATCTCATGGGCAAATCGACTTGGTATTCAGTTCCCTTGTCCGTCCTGATTGGTGTTCCTTTATACTCCAACGCCGCGGGCATCATCCCGATAGTGAGTGTATTGATTGAAAAAGGTGTGCCGCTGGGAACAGCTCTTGCCTTTATGATGGCCGTTATCGGTTTGTCTTTGCCTGAAATGATCATCCTGAGAAAAGTACTCAAAATGAGGTTACTCCTGACTTTTGTGGGGGTTGTAACTATTGGAATTATCATCGTTGGGTATATATTTAACACGATTTATTAAATGAAAATGAAATTGCAAATGAATTTCACTTTAGGATGGTTGAATTTTGGAATGATAAAACGATCGCTGATTCTTCCGTTGGCAATAATATTGTTTCATACAGTCAGTTTTGGACAATCCGATTCAACATTTAAGCCCAATGGTAAGATCATCGTCCAGGTTTTCGACCGCACGGTTTACAATGCCACGGCAGGTAGTTATGGAATGTATATAAACCGTGCTTTCCTGGGTTATTCCTATCAGTTTGCTCCCCAGTGGTCAGGTACGATTGTGATTGATGCCGGGAGTCCAACGGTTTTCGGGAACCTGCAGGTGAAAGATACCGTTGGTACCAATATGGAGACGAGTTATCTGTACAATGAAGGAAGTGTTTACACCTCATTCCTGAAATTTGCCTTCATTGAGTATAATCCAACCAACACCATAAAGATTCAAGCCGGGGGAATTCTTCAAAACCATTATATCACCCAGGAAAAATTCTGGGGATACCGGTATGTACTTCAAACATTTCAAGACCTCTACTTCAAAACACCAAGCAGCGATCTGGGCTTCATCGTTTACTTTACACCGGTTGAGATGATAAGCATTGACGCAGCCATCACAAATGGTGACGGAATGCGGTTTAACCGATCTTCGTGGGGGTATCCAAAATTTGCCGGGGGGATCACAGTAAAACCGGCAAAAGGACTGACGCTTCGTGCCTATTATGACAATTACAAAGGAAATGTTGCGCCAAATGATGCAAATCAGCAACTCTTCTCAATTTTCACAGGGTATAAGTTCCGCAACAAATTCCGAATCGGAGCTGAATACAATTTTCATAAAAACCACAACCATGTTCCCGGTCAGGATCTTTTTGGACCCAGTCTTTATGGGAGTTACATGTTGAATAAGAAACTTGAATTTTTTACAAGGTTTGACCTCCTGCAATCCAATACAACTGGAGGAGATGAGGATCACTGGAATTATCAGAAAAATGGACAATTGTACATGGGCGGCATCAGCTATTACCCGGTCAAAGGAATTTCACTTTCACTAAGTTACCAGGGATGGAATCCGCAAAACCAGATGGCCTTCACGAGCAATATTGCATTATGTTTTGAATTTAAGCTATAATTCTCCGGATGAAAACACGCAGAAATAGGTCCTTGCGATTGAAAACGATGGTTAGTGGCATCTTCATCCTCCTTGGCATTCTGTTTCTTGTTGCCATCTTTGTCTTTAAAGGAAGTATGAATAATATAATTTCCAAAAAGATGAAGGAACAGGCCGGTGTCACTATTAAGCAAAGCATGGCTCTTTACGTGGATTCAGCGTACAATTACCGGAATAACAAAGAAGAATATAAAATAACCTTTCTCGAATTTGGCGCAACAGGATGCAGTTCCTGCAGGATGATGGAAAAAGTAATGGAAGAAGTAAGAACAGCTTACCCGAAGAAAATAAAAGTGAAATTTTTAAATGTTTTGCTACCCGCTAACCAGGATATGATGAAATACTTTGGAATTGCTGCAATTCCTAACCAGGTTTTACTGGATAATTTCGGCAAAGAAGTATTCAGGCATGCTGGTTATATCCCTTTTGATGATCTGGACAAAGAATTTCACAAAATCAAACATTAGCTCTATCACATGAAAAGTATTTTAATTGTATTGATCTTCACAATAGTCAGCCTATGGGCGTGTTCCAAAAAGAATGATGCTAATCCCTCCACGGATATAAAGATCATCAGTCTTACAGCCAATTTTAACCCGGTAATGGCTTATGATACCACGGTGATCACAGTTGAGGCCAGTGGGGAAAGTTTACAGTATGGCTGGGTGGTCAACCATGGGAAACTAAAAGGAAGTGGAAAGACGATTAAGTATTCTGCCTGTCAAAGCTGTATCGGGCTTAATACCATTACATGCAGGGTTTTCAATGATACCGGTGAGATGAGCGACACGATCATGATCCGGGTTACCCCCTATCACCCAGGGAAAAAATAATCGGAAGACATGAGTGGTTTAAAAGTTTATTATTTAATGATACTTTTTCTGGTTCAGGGATATGTGGCATGGGCTCAGTGCTGCACCTCCGGAAACCCTTTCATCAGTGAGGCTGAACAACCTGCCCTGCAATCCAGGGTTTTGACTACATCCCTGGCATACCGATACAGCCATTCAGGACCCTATTATTCCCAGGATGCTCATTTTACTGAATTGCCATTTCAGGAGACGGCATCTAGTAATTATACGGAACTGCAAATTGGATATGGTGTAACCAATTGGCTTACTGTCCTCTCTGAGTTGGGATATTTTATTAATAAAACACTCGAAACCCCTGGCATTGATTCATATAAGGGATATGGTCTGGGTGATGCAGCGTTATACCTTAAATTCAACACATATAGTAACCCCAGGTTAAGACTTTCCATTTCACCGACCATTGGGGTTAAATTTCCTGTTGGAATGTTTGATCAGGAGATGGATTATGTTCAATTACCTATTTCGGTTCAGTCATCATCAGGAGGATACAGGTATATGGCTAACCTTTTTATATCAAAAGGCTTGGGTAAAGTTGCATTGGCAGGATTTGCTTCTTATGAATATTCCCAACTGATCCAATCTGAAAACTTCTATTATAAATATGGAGACCAATGGATAGGCGCCATTTATTTCAATTACCGACCCTGGAAAAGAGTTATACTGGACCTCCAGATCCGCATTGAGTTTCGCGGAAAATCAAATCGTGAAAATGAGGAGATTGTAGAATCCTCCGGATATGATGTACTGTTCTTTTCTCCGCAAGTGACTTATGCTTTTAAACACGACTGGTATTTATCAGCATACGGAGATATTCCTGTTTACAATTATTACAACGGCATACAAATGTCATTCTGATATGCAGTTTCCCTAAGGCTGACAAAGAAAATCGATTTCATTGCGATACAGGCTCGCCATAAGGCAGATAAATCATCAAAACAATCAGGAGAATAAACCATGGAAACTAAATCTCTCGGATTTATCGGTGGCGGAAGGATAACCCGGATCTTCCTCACCGCTTTTATGAATGCATCTAAAACTTTCCCGCAGATCATGGTCTTTGATCCACAGGAAGCTGTTTTGACCGCATTAAAGTCGAAATTTCCGACAATTTCGATCTCATCCACTGAATTGAAACCTGCCGCGGGTGCAGACATTGTATTTCTGGCCGTTCATCCGCCGGTAATGATGGATACCTTGGCAAAAATCAAGGAATTTCTCAAACCAGATTCCGTTCTAATCTCACTGGCTCCCAAACTGACTATCCAAAAAATGTCTGAGATACTTGGAGGATTCTCAAACATCGCCCGAATCAACCCCAGCGCTTCATCCATCATCAACAAAGGTATTAACCCGGTTTGTTTTTCTCCTTTGATAAATGAAGTTAAAAAAGCTGCAATTGTCGTCCTGATGAAGCCATTGGGGGCCCTTCCTGAAGTTACCGAACCGAAGATCGAAGCCTATGCCATGATCAGCGCAATGGGGCATACCTACTTCTGGCCGCAGATACAAAAGCTGAAAGAACTTGCTGTCTCATTCGGTATGGATGAGACCGAAGCAAAGGCGGTGATAGGTCCTATGTTTGCAAAAAAGTAGCATAAGCCTGGAAATTTATTAGTTTTAGGATAGCATTCTACAAACCATAAAAAACCAGACTTATGCAAACACAAAGTAACAAAATTGATTTTACAGGACAGAATATTTATATCG
>CAINOB010000119.1 GCA_903851365.1 uncultured Bacteroidota bacterium | reverse complement strand
CTCTTATGGAATCATTATACCATGGAAATGGTATTGGAAGGAGTAGATGTCCCATACATTCTTCTCACTGCAAGAGAAGAAGGGGATCAGTGGGATATGGTGTTTCCAATCAACACCATTAGGGCTATTGAACCGCATACGATTGAAAATGGAATGGCACCCGTCTCTATGGCAGTGGATGGTTATCTGCTGTATGTACTGGATGCTGATTCCAACCTGATCGGTTCTGATTACAAAATTGCCTATGAAACCAAGGCCACGGTATTCGATGTGTCAGAATATTTGGCGGCAAAACTCAACTCACTGGTGGATACTCCATGCACGTTAGTGACAGGTTACAGTGTTGCACCACGTAATGCGTCTAATTTTACGATGTATTATACGGTAGGTATAGCACCTGTTACGAACGGTATAGCCGGAAGAATGGAGTGGGATTCACAAAAGATTGCACAACGTGGCGGTCTGAATCGTGAGATGTGGAATTACTGGGTTGATAAAGATTATTTTGCAACCCGCTTTCAAAAATTCGATACGCATTTCCCGGTTGTTAAGACAACGAGCAAAAATGCATTTGAATTCTTATACTTCTTCGCTTATGCAGACACCCTTATGCATCTTCGATTACGGGCCTACGTGATCAATACTGATGATACTCATGACCTGGTTACCATCGTTGAATTTCATAAAGGAAATCGGCAAATGATTGAAATTCCTGTTGGTTACAAAAATCTGGCTCTACAAGAATATTATACGGCTAAACCGGTAAAATATTGGGCCGTTTGGTTGGAGTTATTTGAGAACAATGTTTGGACTGTATTAACCAATATCAAAGAGTACGAGATCGACAGCAGGTACCGGCAGTATGAGAGATATTTCGTGTTCAGAAACTCTTTTGGGGTTTACGAGACTCTGATCATGAATGGCAAAGGGGAAAAGATCCTTGGCTATGATAAGGAGAATATTACCCTTAACACCTTTGAGGATGAATCGATGTTTAACACGCCTAACCTGGAGAATAATATCCAGGAGACCCAACGTTTTAAATGTAATAGTGGGTTTGTCAGTAAAGAGGTAATTGACTGGATGCGTGAATTCCTTCTCTCACCTGAGAGATATGAGATCATCGATACAAACAGGTACCGGATCAGGATCACATCCAATAAGATTCAACCCTTCATGAAGGATGGAATCAATTATTACTCGATGGAAATTGAGTATGAAAGGGCATACCAGGACAAATTTTATTCAAATCAATTAACTTAAAGCTCATGCTCGGACTCTCAGCAAACGGCCAGTATCTGGATATTCCGGATGACTTTTCAATCACCATCAACGGGAAAAGCCCCATGTTCAACGAACTGGGAAGCTATTCCTATCCTTTCAAGTTGAAGTATTCTCAGCGCAATGCCATGGTATTGGGATTCATGAACCGGCCTCAGAGTACAGGAGATCCCTATAAGACATTCTTCGGGGAGTTGCAATGGAACGGGATCACTTTCTTTTCCGGAACATTGAAAGTTACAATCGGCAACAGCGGAGCTTTTGAGGGTGCAATCTATGCCCATGAAGGAGACTTCTGGTATTCGATTAAGAACACCAACCTTCAAAATGTGGATTTCGGTCATATGGTCTGGCCGAATGAATCACAGGCACTGGCTTATATCAACGGATGCAACAATGCATTTTATCCGACACGCCCGGTTTGTTTTCCTCAGATCTTCAACGATAATTATTTCGACCCGGTGTCGGATGATCCGGAGCAGCAGCATTTCAATAATTACCGTGGTGGTTATATTCATAATACGACTTTGCTTGGAAATCGCACGGTGATTGTTCCGATGATGTACCTCAGGTATATGCTGGACAGGATCTTCGCACAGCTACAATTTTCTTACATTGACAATGTATTTGCCGTGGATGCTGATCTTTCGAAACTTGCCATCTTCAATAGCCTTTCCAATAATACCCTATGCCCTGATTTTGATTACACGCTCACGGATATTTACTTTAATCTTCATGTTCCGAAGGTGAAGCTGGATATGTTTCTAAATGCCTTGTGCAAGTTTTTCAACATGCACATCTTCATCGATTCGACCAGCCGGACAGCCAAACTTGTGAGCTTTAAGAATAT
>CAINOB010000118.1 GCA_903851365.1 uncultured Bacteroidota bacterium | reverse complement strand
CAGTCGAGGCACTCCGAAGAAACCTAATTGACCCTTTAGAGTGCATCGTACCACCTTAAAACATCCTTAATGAAAATTTATATTTTGTCTCACCCCCTTAGTCATATATCAGTTTTTTATGACCAGATTGTCTTTCGATGGCAGCTTGGCAAACGGAACATGTGGTTCCGTTTGGTACCAGTAGGCAACAGATGACATATCATCCTTAAGGGGCAGGTAGCGGCCTTCGCTCTGCCAGCCAAGCAGTTGGATCGTTACTTTAAGATCCTTATCGAAACGAACCGGGTCCATTATATTCCAACGGTACTCACCAAACCGGCGTTGGGTGGATTTATTAGCAGGATCCTTAATGAAATGAAAGCCGGTATAAGGGGTGCTGAAATCGGTATAGTGATATTTTCCCAGACTGTCGGTTCTCTCCTCGAATCCGTAAGAACCATTAAAATAATCCTCATCGCCTGTGCCGCATATAGTTGGAAATTTAGAGTCGCCATCGATATAGAATTTCACCTCGCCTTCGCCCCACCATCCCGGACTATTGGCGCCATGTGCAATGTAGGTACCCACATATTGGCCCTTGCCTTTGATGCCGTCGACAATCGTATAATCCTGCTTATCAGGGTTTGGATTCACACGGTGGAACTGGGCATGAAAGCTGCCTGCATGGGGGTCAATTTCGGTTTCCGAATAATCCACCTGATAATAGAGGATCAGCCGGCCGGCCGATTGATTTTCCATAGTGATTTTGCATTTTTTATGAAATGGCATCGGCCAGTAGCAATTAAAGCCGTTCTGGGGATTCACGCAAACTGCCAGTGAATTGATTTGAGGCTCATTGCCCCATCCCCAGCCCGAGCAAAAGAAATCACCAACCGGCACTTCAACTGAGGGTTCGGTTTCATCGTCCCAGTAAATCCGGAAAATGGCCAGACGGTAATCGCCGGTAGGAGTCATCCAGATATGATTAACCATCCCGGGACCGGTTATCTCCGCCATCGTAAAGGTTTTACCCGGCTCGATCCGGACATATGGATTCACTTTCCAGCCCTGACCGAGCTCGCGGGCTGCATTGGCTGCACTGCCTTTTTCAAGGGTTGTCATTCCGCCCTGGCCCTTGCCACCGGTTAAGTTTTCGGGACTTACCGAGCGTGATTTGGCGTTCGAAAGCTGGTAGAGGTTACCCATGCCGTTTTGCAACGACTGGGCGGTTAAGAGGGTGCTGACTGCGAGGCAGATCAGGAGGATGGAGAGGAGTTTGTGTTTCATGGGGTATGGGGTATCAGGTGTCAGGTATCGGGTATCGTGTGACTGGTGACTGGTGACAGGTGACTGGTGACAGGCCCCCAGACTGAAGTCTGGGGTTAGCCATATAACGCCTTGAACCTTAATTCATTATCTATCATATATCTATTATCTTACTTGTACCTTATCGACTGCCTAATGCTGACTGTCTACTGCCAACTGTCGACTTTTAATGAATTTTATATATATTTACTTAATAAGAAGATAAACCTATAAAATTATCGTGACATGGCAATCAGCGAAAGCGCTCAACGGCTTAAGGAGATGATTAAAAAGGCGATTGAGGATCAGGAAATCACCAGGGAGGAATATGAAGAGATTATTCATATTGCCATGGAGGATGGTCATGTAGATTCACAGGAACGGTTATTGCTGGTGGAGCTTCAGGACATGATCGAAAACCGGATGGTGAGGATGGTGCATAAATAAAGTTGCCAACTTTGAACAGGCTGCTGTACCAGGTAGAACCTACTGATTAAAGTTGGAAACTTTAATCATAAAAACCCCTTTTTCTGTTTCTCTAAGTGGCTTACCATTTACTTTGCAGGAAGTCTTTTTCCCCTTTTGTTCCAATTCTATCCTGATAAAACCTGTTCGGAATCTCAGTCTAGCCGATACCTTCTGATCTCCGGCATACAGTGCCGGCCTGATCCGGATTTCATTTCCTGCAATACTGATCCCAAGCCATTGCTGAACGACGAATGAGGTAACCTCGGCAGAAGTCCAGGGAACGATACCGCTATAGGGAACCTGTGAGCGGTTCAATGGTATTTCCTCAAACCACGCACCTGCATTCCCACCCTCGATATTTCGGAGCCATTGCAATGATCTGCGGCTGCGGTCGTACATTCCCGCGAAATGCTGGGCTCGCGCAATAAATGCCGTGCCAAAGGTCCAGGGTCCGGGCTGGTCGATCTGCGAACTTGAATGATAGCGTTCATATCCGCCGCCAAACCAGCGTGCATCCCAGATGGATTCCAGTTTGTCGAGTGATTTCTTTGCAAGTCCGGATTTGGGGTCAATGAGACCAAACATTACCGGCAGCGCATACGTGGCATCGGGATTTAACCGGTGATTGAATTCCGTGGGTCCGGGTGCGTCATTCTTATACGACAACTGCCGTCCGGTGGTGATACCTGTTGCATCGCCATCGACATTCCGCCGTTTGATAAATGCCCCGTCGACCACCAGCGATTTTGTTGGGTGAGCTACCATAGCTTCGAGGAAAACGTCCGCCTCGTGTTTCCATTTTCCGGCTTTTTCAGGTACCCCAAGAATGTCCGATAGAGCAGCTGCATCTCTCAGTCCCTGAACCATATAAGTCTGATAGGCCAGCTCGTAAGCATCACTGAAAGTACGTTCCCAGAACTCGCGGCGGTTATGCACCATTCCGGTAGCATCGCGGAAGACCGGATTGAGCGGTCTCTCCACCATGGCGATAATTTTATTCCGGTAATTTTTCACCAATGAGTAATCGCCTGTCCATTCGCCAAAAAGCTTGAGGCAATGCATCAGAACACCCATCTGATCAAACTCCTCGCGGTCGGGCGCATCGAAACCACCGGCCACGACCGTTGTTCCCTGATCGTTCACCAGATCGGCCAGAATATAGGTCAGCAATGACCGGGCGCTCTCAAAGGCTCCACTGTATATCAGACCCATAGCCACATTTGATCCATCGCGAACCCACTGGTTGCCGTATTCAAAAACCCCGGCATCCATGCGGCCGCTTCCAGCTGTCAGGCCTGTCAAGGCGGATGAAGCATTTTGGTAAAGCGAACCTATCAGGCTATCATCTGCTTGAATAACAGATAATTTCCGGTAATGATTTGCTTCTTCGTTCCAGATGGGTGCCGGCGTTTTATCAGCTGGAAAGCTGAATGAGATACTGGTTCCGATTTTGACGGCAGCGTCAGGGGCCAGCGGAATCAGGGGACTTTCCAAAGTTCCATTTTCCACATCCCTTGTCCAGTTGGAAAAGCTTAGCTTTCCTGACATTTCAGTAATATCTATACCGATATTGCCTTCAGGTTTTGCGCTCAGCAGGCCGGCAGAAGTTACTTTAAAAGAGCCTTTAGGCACAGTTAACCGCAACCTTACCGAATCGTTCCCCAACAGATCTGAGGAAGTAAGAGTTATATTGCGCAGTATCCGGTTGGGCTGATCAGAGGCTGAATATCTTTCGGTAACTTTTACTCCCCCGGCCCACCAGCTGCATTCCACCGCCGGCATCGAGTCCATGACCACCCATTTCACTTTCGAATTAAAGGAAAGTGAAGTAAAAGAAACATCACCCAGAATAACCTGTAGAGCAGATTCTCCAAAGTTGGAGCCCGGCGTATAATTCAGGGCCGACTTCTTGCTGGCGGACTGTGATGGAATATTGGCATTAAAAGCCATCCAGGTAAATGCCGGCAAGGTGCCAGTTTGATCAGCCTGCAAAATAAACTGGGTTTTTCCGCTTCGGAGGAAATAGTATTCACGGCCTTTCTGAAAAGAGTTCATATAATCCGGATTGTCCTGGCTTTTTGAAGTAGCCGGACCGGACTGGGCGTTCAGGAATAAGGGCAATAGCAAGAGGGTCCAGAGAACCTGGACCTTAATCAGAAGAGTTTTCATAAATCGGCAGGTTAATATCTCTCAGATCAAAGATATTGTAATCCTCACGATTTCCGAATTGGTGCCAATCCTTACCGGCGCTGCCCAGAGGCCTAATCCGGAGGAAACAAAGAAATTGGTATTTCCTTTCTTAAGATATCCGTAGGCTAAAGGATACATGCTTCCAACAATATAATTCAGGGGGAATATCTGACCATTATGGGTATGTCCGGAAAGCTGTAACCCGATATTATTTTTCAGTGCATCGTTCATTTTTACGGGATTATGATCGAGCAGAATTCTGGGCAGATTATCCTTGATACCAGCGACGATGGTTTCGAGCGGTTTTCTGCGATGTTGCGAGATATCGTCGCGGCCTATCAATACAAACCGCTTATCTATAGTTACCGTGGAATCCCTGATGAGAGTAATCCCCGACCGTTTGTAAAAGGCGGTTGCCCTTTCAATATCCCCATAATACTCATGATTTCCGAAGATGGCATAAACTCCGTATTTAGCCTTGAGCTTAAGCAGGTCTTCATCCATTTTTTGAAATTCCACCGGCCGCATACTGTGATCGATGAGATCGCCGGCGAACAGGATAATATCAGCATTCTGGCTATTCAGGAGCTCCACATATTTTTTCAGCCTGCCTTTACGGATAATATTTCCAAGGTGCACATCGCTTGCCATGGCAATGGTGAGTGATCCGGCCTGACCGTCGCCTTTTGCCAGCGCCACATTCACCTGGTGCACGATAGGATGGCGGAACCGATAATTTCCTATCAGGGAGAATACCGTAAATAATCCGACGACCGAAATCAGGGTAATAAGCTTAACCTGCTGATAATTGGAGTAAACCCAATCGGGGTAAAATTTTAAAAAATGATTTGAGAATCGGAGGATATCGAAAAACAGCGCTGCCATCATAAAATACATCAAGCCGATCACCCAGTAGGCGCCGATATTTTCGAGAACCGCAGTAACCACGAACGGCATCTTGTTTCCGAGGGCCATTGCAAAGAAAAACGATAACGAACAGAGCACAAAAAGGATGATGAAAATTATGTGCATCAGCGCATTGGCGGGTAGGGCCTGCCAGGTGCGACGGAAAAGCCAGTAATTGATTCCGCCATATAAGGCCAGGGCAATGATGATTGCGATCTTATTCATAAATGTTATTGAATCGTATGAGACAAAATTGGGGCAAATTTGTTTAATCCAGTGCAGCAACAACGGCGGCAATAGCATGAATAGTGGTGGTATCAAAAACCGGGACGGTACAATCCTCCTGTTTGACCAACAGGGGAATCTCCGTGCAACCCAGAATAATTCCCTGAGCTCCGCGGGCCATCAATCTTTCAATAACCGCGAGAAAATTCACTCGTGATTCCTCTTTAATGATCCCGTGAACGAGTTCCTGATAAATAATCCGGTGAACCATTTCGATACCTGCCAAATCGGGCACAATTACCTCAATTCCATGCCTATCCTTGAGCCGGCCTTTATAAAAATCCTGTTCCATGGTAAACCGGGTTCCCAGGAGTGCTACTTTTTCAAGTCCGGTTTCTTTGATCTTTGCGGCGACAGCATCCACCAGATGGAGCAACGGAACGGACACGCTTTTCTCCACTTCCGGAGCCATTTTATGCATCGTATTTGTGCAGATGACAATTAACTCAGCTCCGCCCCGCTCCAACCGCTGCGCAGCTTTCACCATGATTTGCGTTAGCTGATCCCAATCGCCCTTATGTTGTAATTCTTCGATCACAGCAAAATCCACCGAGTACATAAGACAGTCGCACGAATGGTGCCCGCCGAGTTTTTCCTTAACGGTTTTGTTGATGATATCGTAATAAACGGCTGACGACTCCCAGCTCATGCCACCGATCAGGCCTATGGTTTTCATTTAATTAACTAAATATAAGACAGTAAGACATTAATCTTTAGGCAAGCTTATCGGGAGATCCAGCCAGGCCAGTCCGACATCGCGTTTCATGTGACTCTTGCTGTCGCCGCCTGGAGCATCGTAAATAATAGCCAGACGATTACCAA
Source organism: uncultured Bacteroidota bacterium (assembly GCA_903851365.1). Taxonomy (GTDB): domain Bacteria; phylum Bacteroidota; class Bacteroidia; order Bacteroidales; family UBA12481; genus UBA12481. Next base: position 7,493 of record CAINOB010000118.1, on the reverse strand, counting down.
CCTTTACCACGGAAGGCAGACCGATACACTTGCGGCTCCAGCTGCAATTCTTGCCATCCATAACGATTGCTTTATCTGCAGCATTCCACTTATTCAGATTTTTTGTCCAGTAAACCCAGATAGCATCAGTGTACTCAAACCCTTCGAGCCCGATATGATTGGTAAAAAGGAACCAGGTTTTATTGGTCGGTTCAAAGTAGAGGGAGCTGTTTTCGACCTGCTCCTCGGGTGAAACAATCGGAGCCGGATCGAGTGTCCAGGGTCCGTCGAGGTTGCGGGTACGGGCGATGCTGATGGTCCTTTTCATTGAGGCGCTGAAAAACATCAGGTAATCATCGCCCTGTTTGATAATATGTCCGGGACTGGCCGTTTCCTGATAATAGGTGCCGGGTTTGCAGCGAAAAGGGGTGACATCTTTCTGCTTGATCCAGGGACCCTCCGGTGAATTGCTTTTAGCTTTCATCGTCAGGTACGGGAAAGCGGGAATCAGGTCGGGTGCCGGGGAGGTATGCGGAGTACCCAGGTAAAACATGTGCCAGGTTTTTCCGTCGAGGTAGGTGACACCATAAGATGCCGATGCACAATCATCCTCTTCTTTGGAGCCAAAATCGAGAACCGGTCCTTTAGGAACCCATTTCACCAGATCTTTACTGGTAGCCAAACAGCACAACCAGCCTTTGGGGCCGGCACCATCGTAATGCATATAGTAGGTACCCTTGTTTTCAAAAACCCACACATCTCGTGCTCCGAGTGAATCGCACCGGTTGGGTCCGGTGCCGTGACGGAACACAACTCCCTGATCCTTTGCATCGAGCCGAAAGCTTGCGGCGGGTCGGTTATCCGGATACTTCATGATTTCGGCAGTACGAACAATCCGAGAACCTTTAGGTGGTGTGGCAGCATATGAATTTACCAGATGATAAAAGCTGAATACCAAAACAAGAAACATAAACAATCGCCTGATTCTCATATCGTTTGACTTATAAGAAAGCTCCTCCTGGATAATTTTTTAAAAGTAGGCAGAAAGGGTGAATAATTAGGAAATTAGTTTAAATACACCTACCTTTGAATATCCCCCATCATTTTGACGTAATTCTATTGTGCCCTATGAGAAACTTACTCATTGCCGGTTTAGCGATTTTGTTAATTTCTTGTGAGTTAATACCAACTGATCCAAATAATCCGGATAACAAAACGGCTGAACCGTTTGGAACTTTGGTGGCGGATTTTCCGGTGACACATAGCTGGTTACCAACCAGTAAGATCATTCGTACCGACTTGCATATTGCTGTCAATGCCTATGAAATGTACAAAGGGAAATATCTACAGTCAGCCAATGTCACCGACACACAGCAGAAATACACTTTTTACCTGGCTCCGGGCACCTATTATTTAGAAGCAGCAATCGCATGTCTCTGTGAGGGTGACAGCTGCTCGGCGGGTGGCTTTCCCGGAAATAAATGGGGTCAGAAACATGCGACCTATACTTTTACAGTTGAAGAAGATAAAACGACCGAAGTCATGATCCGGTTTTTACAATGATTATGAGGAACCTGATCTTAATATGTATAGCGATGTTCGCACTTTCCTGCGATACCGAAATCCATGTTTCCGATGAATCAGGGCCAGTTCCGGTGGTATATTGTATTTTGAATCAGGACGACACCATTCAACGATTGCTATTATCAAAATCCTACCTTTCAATAAACGCTGACATTCCTCCTTCTTCGGCCGATAGTCTTTTGATTACCGGTAAAGTCAATGTCACCATTGAAACAGTGGAAAACTCGCAGGTAACCGAGGTAAATCGTTTCTTTCCAACGGGAGTTAGTAAAGATTCAGGGTTTTTCCCGAATGACAGACAATGGATATACCAGGGAAATTTCAAAATCAAGGAAAAAGCAACCTATCGATTGATTATCGAAATCAAAAATTGGGATTATGTGGCTTACTCATCATTCCAATCCTTAGGTAGTTTCTCATTAGTTGATCCGGCCTATCCGGTGGGACGAAAAATTCATCTCCTCGACGATCATAATCCGTTGGTTCACTGGACAAGAAGTGAAAATGCAGCAATCTACCAGGTGGGATTCAGGTTGCACTTTAAGGAAATTAGAAGTGAGGGGATTATGGATAAGACCTTAAATATTCTTTTTGCAACCACCTTCCGCCGCGATGATCCCGGCGCATTTTACTCCTATACAGTGAACAGTAACCAATTCTATAAAAAGCTGGCAGAGTTGATACCATCCGATAGTTCCTTATTGCGTCGATATTCGGGTACCGATGTCTTTGTTGTCGCCGGAAGCGAATCAGTGGGGTTTTACCTGAATTCATTACAAGGCCAAGATCCATTCCAATTCTTTGATTATAAAAACATATTCAATGGACAGGGGCTTTTTGGATCCTTATTAACTGCTGAGACTAAGGACTTTCAATTTGATGATCAATCCATTGATTCATTGGCATATGGAAGTTTTACCAAACAATTGAATTTTCTCGATAGTGATGGCCATCGGAAAAACTAGACAAATCGTATTGATAGTAATTGCTTTGATCCTATGGTCATGCAATGACAAACCTGCTGAACCTTTACCGGTTGAGTCTGTGTTCAAAGTCATCCCTGAATCCGGATCCACCATAACACGATTTGAATTTAATGCCGCTGAAACGTTTCTGACTGCCAATGATGAACATCCTATTTTGATCCGATACGACTGGCAAAACGATGGAATATGGGATCAGGATTACACCTCCAGTCCATTGATTAAACACCGCTATTTGAAACCCGGGACTTACAGAGTCAGAATGGAGGCACGTAATATGTCGGATATCCGCGACACCTCTTTTGCAACAATCGTAGTAGCTCAGGGGTATTCGCCACCAGTTGTTCATTTATCTATTCAACCGGATTCTTCAAACATTTATACTCAATTTTCATTTGATGCCTCAAAAACCTATGACGATGAAGATTCGAGCAACTTGCTGACATTCCGATGGGATTTCGATGGCGACGGGAATTGGGATACGGGATTTGATCACAACCCCGTTAGTCTTCACCAATATGACGCCTCAGGAAAGTTCAACGCAGGCGTTGAGGTAAAAGATCCTACAAACAGAAGTTCGGTTTTGCGAAAAATGGTCACCGTCGACCTCCTTAATGATAGCATTAAGGCAACCTTCACAGCTGATGGCGGGTTCAGCACTGTAGTCGATGTATTTCATTTTAATGCGTCCGGATCAAGATTCCTTGGAAGGGATGACAAAAAGTTGACTTATTCCTGGGATATACTGTGTGATGGCCTTTGGGAAGCTGTAAACCTGACTTCCCCCCTTTATAATCTGGTCATAAAAACGGAAGGGATTGTCAGGGTAAAACTGAGAGTCACAGATGATCGTGGATTATACATGGATACTATAAAGAAAATAGAGGTTTTTCCTGAGAATTCTCCACCGAATGCCGTTATTGTTGCCGGCAACAGATTAGGGAATCTTAAGTCAAATTACTATTTCCATTCTTATGGTACCAGTGACCGGGAAACATCGATACTGGATTTAAAGTACCAATGGGATGTTAATGAGGACGGCTTGATGGAACCGGAGTTTGATAATCTCCGCGAAATCAACTGTCATTTTGCTACCCTGGGTAAACATTTGGTTAGATTGAAGGTGACTGATTCACACAATGATTCTTCTACAGCAACGGATACAGTTCATGTATATAATGGCAGTCATGAGACTGGAGTAATGGTTGACAAGCGACAATTTATTACTGAATATTATAGTACTGTTAAGATCGGAAATCTATGGTGGACTCAGGAAAATATGAAAGTTGAGATCAAACCGGGACCTGGAGGCAAGCCTCCGGCATTGGTGCGAATGAATTATGCCGGTGACACTACACTGACCAAACGATATGGTGGTCTGTACGATTACAACAATGTCTTGTATCCTATTTGCCCTAAGGGATGGAGATTGCCCACGAAGGCTGAATTTCAGGAAATGGTAAATCTGGAAGCACCCAATGGATTTGCACCATTGCTTCTCGGAGGCAGCTCAGAGATGCATATTTTGATGGGAGGATACATCGATTTAACAAAAAAGTCGGTTGGATTAAAGAGTGTCACGAATATATGGCTTGCCGACCGCAATCCTTTGTATGCCTGGTATATCGATATTATCAAAGGTGAAGACCGACCTGTCATTGTTAGTTCAACCTATGGCTATTCAGTAAGATGTGTGAAATCGGATTAAATGAAATTAATCATATATTGATTGATATGTTTCGGCCAAAAAGAATCCTATTCTTGTTGATCATACTATTTACGATAGCATGTGCCAAAAATCATGTTCCGGTAATCACCAGCCTGGTTTGCACACCGGAAAACCGAAGCGCCGGCACGCTGTTTACATTGTCTGTTGCTGCTACCGATGAGGATGGAGATAAACTCGAATACCGATGGACAGCAGATGGCGGGGAATTTCCGGATTCAGTAAATCAGGTACAGGTAAAATGGAAATCTCCGGCAGACGGAGCCGGAAAAACCTATACGATAAAGGTAGTGGTTGCCGATGCTGAATCTGAAACATACCGCGATTTTCAAATCCTTTTAGGGGCACCGCAACTGGGCAATCTCGAAGGACAGGTTAACTATACAAATTTCAAGATCCCAGTAGACCTGGCTAATGTTACCATTGGAGATAAATCATCTGCAACTGATGCTACCGGTCATTTTTTTATTGAAGGAATCGTAATCGGCGATTATGACCTGAAAATCACCAAACCCGCCTTCTCAATTTTTGACTCCAAAGTCAGGATAACCCTGAATGATACGTTGCGCGTAAAAGTTGAGATCACCTCCGTTAATTATACGACAAAGTTATCGGGAACCATTTCGGATCAGGGCGGATTACCACTTGAAAATGCCACAGCAGTGGTTTTGAATCCGGATGGGACCGAAAGCAATTTGAAGGCAACCACCAATGCGGCAGGATTTTACAGACTTTGGTACATTCCTTTTGGCCAGCGAACCCTATCGATTAAAAAAGCCACCACAGAGGACAACTCCTATACAGCATTCAAACAGGTGGTGAATTGTCAGGAAATTGAAACCCAGTTAAATCTTGTCATGACCCGAACAGCTCTCCGGGGCACCTTTACTGATCTGCGGGATAATCATGTTTATCAGTTTAAAACCATTGGGAATTCCACCTGGATGACGGAAAACCTGGCCTACCTGCCCAGCGTAAGTCCAGCCTCAAAAGGTTCAAAGGAGGACCCTTTTTATTATGTTTATGACTACCAGGGTTCGTCAGTTGCGGATGCTGTATCTTCCTGGTATTACAAGCAATACGGGGTATTGTACAATCTGCCGGCAGCAATGGCCGCCTGTCCGAATGGCTGGCATCTGCCCGATTCTGACGTCGCCTATAATGGGTTAATCGCAACGGTTGGAATGCCGGCCGGCAAAAAGCTCAAATCCACATCCGCCTGGACCGATCATGGCAATGGCGATAATACCAGTGGTTTTGCGGCTTTTCCAGGAGGCAAATTAAATGAGAAGGGGACATTTATCAGTACGGGTGATGCAGCCTATTTCTGGACCACGACCATACGTACGCTGTCGATATGTAAAGGGATGTTTTACAATAGCGATGATATTATCTCATTGGGTGTGGACGATAATTCAGGCCTGTCAGTGAGATGTATCAGAAATAACTGATCATTACCGGAAAAGCACCATCCCAACATACGAAACAGAGGCCTGCCCATTGTTGTAGGGTATGCCGCAAGCGGTAACCAGCGCGGTGACATCGATACCGTAAGCCTCCACCGAAGCCAGCGCCTTTTCAGGATAGATGCAGTCGCGATCGGGATAAGTACAATTTTCGCAATAGGAGCAAACCCCGGCATTTAAAGGAAGATAAGGATCCAGCAGTTTTTCTGTTTCGATATGATCCACGATATTCCGGAATACTTTTTCATGTATATCCTTGGCATTCATCATGCCTTCGAAATCAAACGAATCCTCCATCTGGTAGGCTGTTTGTACGACCAGACCCTTTTTAAAAGCCAAAACCTCATTTTTGAGATCCTCAAAAGGACCGACAGCCGGTGGGCACATCCAATTGGTTTTGTATTTTCCGCAGCTGTTCATTTCACACAGATCGCGGAAAGTCTCGGAAAATTGAATGTCTGAAACATTGACGATAGCAGAGCGTGTTGCACCTAAACTCAGCGCAAGGGCGGTTAATTGGGTTTCGAGGTTCATAAGGGTATCAAGTGTCGGGTATCAGGTATCGGGTATCAGGTATCGGGTTTAGGGAAAATCGATATCAATAGCCTCTGGTTTTAACCGGGGGATGGTTGATAGATTGCTTGAAAACAGTTGCCTTTAGTGCGTCTCTCATTTCCTGATCAAAGGAATTGCCTGAAAAGAAGATCTCACCACCGGCACCGGTTTCCCTCGCAATTTCGACCTCCTTGACCAGCAAGTCTTTAGTAATTTTATTATGTGAGGTTTTTACTCCGATACCGGGATAAACTGCGTATCCCGTACCCGCAATTTTTACTGCCCGGGAGGTATATTCCTTAAATAATTTCAGGTCGTTGGTATACAGCATGGGGCAAATAAAATCGACCAGGCCCATATTGGCCCAGCTTTCCCAATCCTGACCGATCAATACCGGTGAGGTATCCGGACTTGGAAATACATCGGCCCCCAGGAGTATTTTTTTACCAGACCTTGTTATCAGTGCCCGAGTTTCCTTAACCAATTCAGTGATCTGCCGGGCATTCCACTTGATCCATTCACACCAGAGCATGCTGCCATCATCCTGTGAGATTTCTTTTGGCGTATAACCGTATTCCTTCTTAAATGCCTGACAAGTAACGCTATCATAGCTATAGCGCTGATTCACAGGAAAACGGATATAATCGAGATGAATACCATCGATGTCATATTTCATTACCCGCGAAATTGTCCTCATCCAATAATTACGGACTTCGGGCAGAGTCAGATTCAGGTTCGGGATTCGTTTCCCGTCGCGGTCCTGGATCTGCCATTCGGGATGATCCTTGATCTCACCTGTCAGGGCAACATCGTGACCGGGGCAAAAGACCGGGTGGATTTTCATGCCGTGTTTATGACCAACATCGATAAGTGCCTGCAGGTAATCCCATTCAAAACCGTTCTCCTCAGGCAGCGTATAATAGCAGAAAAGATTATTAATCCCAATCTCCTGATAGGAATCGAAAAGCTTGATTATCTGACCTCTGGCGACATCAGCATTCTTGTCGAACAAACCGGAATGAAGCCAGACACCCCTGAATTCCTGAGGTGTGGCTAATACTATTGAACCTATTCCTGTTAAGGCCAGGAGGATAATAGCCAGGAAAAATGATTTGGTTTTCATTTCAGTAAGTATAATACTGCTGCGGTACAGCCCACTATTATAACAATCCACCGTAAAACGCCAGGTTTAATGCTGCT
>CAINOB010000117.1 GCA_903851365.1 uncultured Bacteroidota bacterium | reverse complement strand
TTATTTCCAGGATAGGATCGTTGCTGATAAAACCAATCGTTAGGGTTTTTATCCGCTTCCTCAATTTCAGTTCTACTTCTTTTTTCGCAGCTGCCAAGCAATAGGATAGTTGCACTGAAAAACAATATGTAAGCACTGGATATGGTTAGCTTTTGCATAATCAGAATATTTTAGTTGCTAAAGTAAACTTTTCCAAGTTTGATTCATATAAATATATATCTTTGTTATCTTATTAACAGTAATCTGAGTGGAAGTTTTTATGACCACGAGGATATTATTAACAGTCTGATCCGGAGGTACTTCTAATGGAAAAGAGAATAGGAAGCGTTTTAATTTTGCTGCAGGATAAACAAGCAGCACCTCAGATTAATTCAATAATTTCTAATCATTCTTCCATTATTATCGGTCGACAGGGCTTACCGGTCAATAACTCCGTTATGGGAATTATTTCACTGGTGCTCGAAGGCACTACTGATCAGATTGGGTCCTTAACCGGGCAACTTGGCCGGGTTCAAGGAGTTGAAGTAAAGTCGGTTGTTCTTAAAATAAAGAGTGATTATGAAAAGAATTAATTGCATTTTGTTGTCACTGTTTCTCGGAGCGACAACTGTTTTCGGACAGAATCTTAGTATTTCCGGGAAGATTTCCGTTGCTGAAACCAAACAGGCCCTGGCGTATGTATGTATACGAGTTGAGGGAAGTTCAACGATGAATGTTTTCACGGGATTAACCGATCAGGAAGGAAATTTTACAATCAGGGGCCTGGCATCAGGTGATTATTCCTTATCAGTCAGCAGCCTGGGCTATTATCCAGCGATGAAAAAGGTTCATCTTGGAGACAAGAATGAGACCGGAGTACAGTTGGAACTTAAACCGGCCATGATTCCACTTGGAGAAGTACCGGTATCAAGTTTGAGATATAATAAATTGGAAAAGGATGTCGCTCTGCCTGTGTCAGTTGTACCTCGTGAGTATTTTCCGCGGCAATCTGCAATGACCCTTTCTGATGTTTTATCGCGTGAACCCGGTGTCTCGTTATATCGCGACGGAGGTTGGGCCACTTCGGTAAATATCAGGGGATTGGGTGAAGGCCGGTTAGTTAGTCTGGTGGATGGAAACCGCATAGAAACAGCCTCTGACCTTGTTGCTGGATTATCGATGTTCGATGTTAATGAGATCGAAAGGGTTGAAATCATTAAAGGTGCCGCCTCTTCAATTTTCGGTACGGGAGCTTTGGGTGGTGTTGTTAATATTCTCACCAAACAGGGAAATTATTACGATAGTCCGACAATCCATGGCTCCGCGATCGGAAGCTATCAGACCGTGAACAATTTACTTGGGGCCCATATTGAGATGGAATCCGGTTCAAAGGTTTGGAAGGTACGTATCAGCGGTGGATACCGCACCGCTGGCAACTACAGGACCCCTGACGGGATTCAACCAAACTCCCAATTTACTGATCAGGACCTTAATGCTACTATTGGTGTCAGGCCAGCCAAGAATCATGAATTAGAGATTAATGCTCAGCATTATCAATCCTTAAATGTAGGAATTCCAGGAGGCGCACCATTCAGCCCATTAGCCACAGCAACTTATCCGCAGGAGAAGAGGCAACTGATTTCGGCAAAATATACCATTAAAAACCTTTTGCCATCGATGGATGAAATTAGTTTTCGTATATATCATCAATATATTCTCCGAGATGTAGAGATGATACCTAACACGCCGCCCACAATTACAGGGAATATTCGTCTGACGGCTCAAAAAATCCTTCCCCGGGGTGATCACAATACCAGTGGCATGGTTTTGGAATCCAAATGGAAAACAGGTGAAAAAAGCAAACTTGTTGGAGGTATTGACTTGTGGCAAAGAAAACTTGTTTCTTCAAGAGATAAATACATTCTACAGGAAGTAATTAATTCGTTTCAACAAGTTCAATCCTCGATGCAGGTTATAAGGTCAGAGAAACCTACACCGGATTCACAGTTTGGAAGTGGGGGAGTCTTTGTACAACATGAATCTTCCTTATTGAATGATAAACTTGAACTTACTCTGGGAGCCAGACTGGACAGGATTCGGGTTGCCAATGATGAGGGGCTTGACCCGTTTGCTATCTCCGTGAATGGAGTGGCCAAAGATCCGGTACCTAATCAGCGCATTATTTTCGCGGCCGATACTATTGGTGCGTGGTCCTGGTCAGCCAATGCCGGCGCATTATATCATCTTTTAAAGCATTTGGATGTGACACTGAACCTTGGACGCTCATTCAGAAGCCCATCCCTGGAAGAAAGGTTCAAATATATCGATTTGGGTTCCAAGGTCCGACTTGGCGATCCTAACCTGAAACCAGAGAAAGGTATGTTTGGCGACCTTGGTATAAGAATATGGAAGGACAAACTTCAAGTTCAGGCCAACGGGTTTATTAACTATCTGAACGACATGATAGTAGAAACTCCGGGTATTTTTATCTATACTCTGAATACTGGTTTAAATGCCGGAGTTGTGGACACTTTACCTGCTTTGAAAAATGCCAATGTTGATAGGGCACTGCTCACCGGATTTGATGCATCAGTCAATTACCAGCCTTTCAGCAATGCCGTTATCTATGGCAAAGCATCTTATGTCAGGGGAATCAATCTAGCTCAGAATAATGATTTGCCACTGATTCCTCCTTTCACCGCGGGAGCTGGTTTCCGCTACAATTTTCCGGGTATTTTCACCTTGGAATGGACAACCAATTGGGTAGCAGCACAGCATAAGATTGCCATTGGGGAAACAGCAACAGATAGTTATTTCTTATCCGATTTTTCTCTTTATTCAGCAACTAAGGAGGTCGGAATTACCTCATTTCAGCTGTTTGCCGGCGTCGATAATGTGTTTAATAAGTCATATCGCAATCACCTGGCTACCAACCGTGGGATGATTCTGACCGAACCGGGCCGCAACGTGTTCATTAAACTGGTGATGAGGTTTTAAAATGGGTATGTCACTGTCCAAAGATGGACCCGGATGTCAAAACGACAACTTTGCTTATCTTTGATCTAATGAAAGTTTACACGGACACATCGGTGATCGGCGGTTGCTTTGATATAGAATTCAAGGAATGGAGTAATGCTTTGTTTCAGGAATTCGTTATCGGATCAAAACAAATTATGCTTTCGGATTTAACACTTCAGGAACTTGAAATGGCAAGGCCTGAGGTAAGAAATAAGGTTCTGGAAATACCCGAACACCACAGATTTGGCATTACGATCAGTGACTAAGTTATTCGTCTGGCAGAAACCTACATCAGTGAAGGTGCACTAACAAACAAGAGTTACAGTGATGGTTTACACATTGCTTTGGCAACATTGAATAACTCGGATGTTTTGGCAAGCTGGAATTTTAAACATATTGTTAACCTTGACCGTATACGTCTTTATAACTCAATTAACCTGAGGCTCGGTTACCGGATGATTGAAATCAGAACACCGAGAGAAATCATAAAATTGGATGACGATGAAAACGAATAAGCAATATGACGCTGTTAAAGCGATGCGGGAAATACGGGAAAAGTTAAGTGAGAAGTATTGGAAGCATCCTGACCTTTTAAAGCAAGAGATGGAGGCAATACGGAAAAAGTATGGTCTTAAAGTTGCTGCACCAAAAGTTGATTAACCGGCAAAGGCCGTAGCATTGACTCTTGCTCAACTCATTTATGATCAGTGTGTTGAAAAAGTTATCCTCGGCGTGGGGAGTTTGAGGAAGGGTGTCGGGTTATGAAGTAAGTAATAAGTACAGAAGGTTCAAAGCAAAAATTAAAAAGTCTTCATTATGAACAAGCTATATGAAGATTATTATTGATTCTATTGAGCTATTTAAAAAGAAATAAAACCGGATTAGAATCGATATCAATGGCCCTGCAAACTGAATCTAAGACAGGGTATTTTTGAAGAACTGCCGTGGATCCCATGTTTTTCTTCAATGAGTTGAATTTCTCAACCAAGTCGACAGATTGATAGTATGTTGCTAAATATTCCCCATTCCAAACATTTCCGATTGGGGAATTAAAATGGAGGTCAAAATAATCGTTTGATCCGACAAAGGTTCGGAAAAGTTGGGCATTATCCGTCTTCCGGATAAGCTGAAGGTAAGTTGTGGCGTCTTTGCCAATCATTCCGGTAATAGTATTAATTATCAGTGAATTACATTCCTCGAAATCAAAAATTTGCAAATAATCATGACCGATTATCGGATTTGGCGGATCGGATTGTGAATTTGAGGCTTTCCTATATTCTATTGGGCCCAGGGACCTTTTCCCAAAATTGAAATATATCACTGGAGTTAACCTATCTGAATTTACACGAAAGATCGTATCGCAAAAACGGTTGTTAAAAAGGACTTCATCGTTCAATTCAGACAAGTTTTCCTTGAAGTGGCTACCTTGCCTCATATCAGAAGCAAGAAAGTTTTTAAATCCGCCCTCTAAATCAGTGACAACTAATTTCTTTTCAAAAGGATTTACACCGGTTATCGCAATAAAATCCTCCCCGACAGCTAATCTGGCTCCTTCAAACATTTCCTTGGATCCTGACAACTTAAATTCCTTTACATATTTCAATGAATTATCCAGAAGAATAATTTTTCCGCTCTTGCATAACAAGTAAATCCAGCCTCTATGATCGATGGAAAAATCCAGCAACTTGATGTATTCTCCGGGACCCTGTCCATTTCGTTTCACTGAATTAATGAATTTCCCGTTTTTATCAAAGATGAAAATACCTCCATTGTTGGCACTGTTGAGAATGAACAATCTGCTGCCAAATCCGCTTATCTTCCTGATATCCTTAATAAGGCAGATTGCTTTTGTTTCAAGTGAAATGATCCTGTAACTCCGGATTATTTTCGAGAACTGCAGGCTCTGGGTTCCTTTGAATACAGATTCGGTTACCAGATATTCCTTGATTTTATGGATCGAAACAGGCTTGAGCTGTTTCTGATCTACCGCCCAAAAGGTAAATAGCAATAAGGAGGTATAAACTAGTTTGCTCATGTGATTTTATCTTCTTTGTTTACAGCTCGTCCAGGTTCAGTTTCATCAATTGTTCCAGTTTGGCATTTGGATTAATCTTAGTGTTAGTTCCATTTCACGCTAACTGCTTCTAAAAGATATCCTAAAAGTCTATGAGGTTAAAATCTTGTATCTAAAACAATTAAATATATCGGCCGGAGAAAGCCCTGCCTCCTGATCCCGATACCCGATACCCGCTACCCGATACCCTATTTTACAGCTTGCCCCAAAAGATAGAGTTAAGCAAGAGTTTGTGTTCGCCAGCCCAATAACCTCGAAAAATCGGGTCATCCATAAACAGGATAACCTTTCCTGAGCCGAGAGACTGTCTCTGAATTGCAGAGGAGTTTTTAAGCAAGGAAAGGTTTCCTTTATTGATATAACCTGAGAGTAGCGGTTTATCTGAGAAAACAGCAAGATTTTCATAGGAGTCCTGACCGGGTTTGTAAAATGTTGCCCCTTCTTTAAATATCGAAAGTTTATCGGAATGATATCCGTAAGCCATCGGATGGGTGGTATCTAAATCGGCTAGAAAAATACTGCCCGGAATGGCGCGGCCGGCGGCATCCTCAGTCTTTTTACCGTATGGCCTTAATCCGGCAGACGGAGCATTTTCAGGGTCACTTTTATCGACAGAAGTCAATTTAGCAAAGCCATTTCTTGATAACCATGCACATCCTGACTCAATGCCGATAAGCGTACCTCCCTTTTGCACCCAATTGCGAAGGCGCTCAATTTCCGGAGCAGTGATATTATAGGAGTCGCTGACAATGATGACGGTGTATGCGTCCAGATCAAGCGTACCAAATTTGGATATTTCCGCTATAGTTAATGGAATGGTGAACCTGGTATCCAAAAGGAACCAGATTTCCCCTGTGTTACCGCTGTTACCTGATCCTCCAAAAGTTAATATTTTCGGTAAAGTGAGATTGCTGAACTTCCCGCTGCCCAGATCAGGACCTTCCGGGGTGTACCCGGTTGGTGCGGAATAAAGGGTAAGTCCATCGCGGTTTGCAAGTTTTGTCAGGATGAAAAAAAGATCGGATCCTGTAACTGGTTGATTCTGTGTCGGAATAAAGATTGTTCCCGGCTGAAACTGAACTCTTTTTTGGCCGAAATCCAGTATAAATGGTGCAGTAGCGATTTTTGCGATTATCCCCTGGGTTAATATCTGATAGAGTGATTTATGCAGCAGGTAGGGATCACATTTGATCAAATATCCGATGCTGTTTTCGGTTCCGATCACTTGACCTGAAATTTCCGGTAATATTTTTACAGCCTTGGGGCTTGAAATCTTAGCGAGATTTTTTGCATCCACAGGCTCATAGGGTATTCCCATTGCTAATGGTATGGTCCAGGAACTGACGTCATAGAAGGTGCTGTCTGAGAATTTCGTTACTGATTCAAAAATTGACCTAACCATGCGATACTCGGGCTGATTGATCGGGACAAACCATGCGGAAGATGGATTGAACAGAGCTCCGTTGACTTCGATCGGATTTTCGAAACTGTTGACCCTGATTTGATGCTGCAATAGAATATCGAGCATCATTCTCGATTTATACGGATCGCGACTGTCACCGAACAGATATCCTTTTACCGGAGAATTTTCAGATTCTGACAATGCGGTTTTATAGAAATCAGCCATATAATACTGAAGTTCTTTTTTTAGGTCGTTGGCGGCTGTCAGAGTTGAGAGCGTTACGGTAACCTGGTTCCTGATGGTAAAAGGAAACGACAACAGTCCATTTACAGTTTGTCGAAGATGTCCGCGGCTACTTGCCTGCTCAAATAGGATTCCGACAGAGCCATGTATATCAGGGTATGAGGACCCTTTACCAATATAAAAATCATCAAAACTTTCTTCGGTAAAATACAATGATCCAATCTGGTCCAGAGCTTTGGCATGATAGGTCCCGATTTTTTGAGTCAAGGCGAAATTACCTGGAGGAACAAGCGGATTGTTCCTGGTTGGAACGCCCGGTTGGAAGAAAAAGGTTGATGCTGAGCCCATTTCATGATGGTCGGTAAGTACATTTGGCTTCCAGTTATGGAACTGAGCCACCAAAGCCCTTGTTTCCGGGTGTTGGAGGAGGAGCCAGTCGCGGTTAAGATCGAACCAATAGTGATTGGTCCGGCCACCAGGCCAGGGTTCCTTAAATTCAAATGAATTGGGATCAGAATTATTATTCAGGCTTTTTCGTGTATTCACAAAGTAAGCAAACCTGTTCAGGCCATCAGGGTTCAGGCAGGGATCGAGCAAAATAACTGTTTGATCCAACATCTGTAAAATATTTTCATTCTCGCAGGCTGCCAGATAATAGGCAACGACGGGAACAGCGTTAGCTCCGCTGGGCTCATTGCCATGAATACTATAGCCCAGCCAGACTACCAACGGGTCCTTATTTTTAGCTTTACTTTGATTACCCGGGTCAATGGCTGCCAGGTGGTCCTGTCGAAGTTGTTCAAGATTTTGTTGATTTGCAGGGGAGGTAATAATTAATTGAATGAGAGGCTGCTTCTCATATGTTTCGCCAATTTTTACAATACTTATGCGATCGGAAGCACGATCTAATGCTTCGAGGTAACGGATTAACTTATCATAAGTGAGGTGGTACTCTCCCGTACCGAAGCCGATTATTGATTCAGGAGTCGGAATATTCGGATTATATTTTGTGCCAGCTGGAAGAAAATAATCAAGACCGGATTGGGCAAATAAGCTGCCGAAACTTGATATCCAAATGATAAGGATCAGGAAATGTCGCATATTATTCATGTATTTAATTTTTTGAAATTAGGGTATCCAACTATAAGAACCAAGAAAATAACTTATTAGATTTAGATCGGCTGATATAGTATTAAGGAATCAACATATGATGAATCGTGAACTGCTGAGTCCCAATAGCATAGTTGTAGTTGGTGCTTCAAACGACCTCCGGAAACCCGGTGGCAAGATATTGAAGAATCTAATCGATCATAATTTTCGGGGTCAATTGTATGTTGTAAATCCAAAAGCATCAGATATTCAAGGAGTTGTTTCGTTTTCCAACGCCATGTCATTGCCAAACGTGGATTTGGCGATTCTTGCCATACCGGCCTTTGCCTGTCCCTCTGTAGTTGATATCCTTGCCAGGGAAAAGCAAACAAAAGCTTTCATAATCATCTCTGCCGGATTTTCGGAGGAGAGTCACGAAGGGTTGCTCCTGGAACAGGAAATAAACGAAATTCTTGAGGAAACCAACGGGTGTCTTATTGGACCGAATTGCACCGGTGTGCTGACCACATCCTATGCCGGTTGTTTTACCTTGCCAATACCCAAGCTTGATTCCCATGGCGCTGATTTTATTTCAGGGTCAGGGGCTACGGCGGTTTTTGTTATGGAGGCCGCTATTCCGATGGGCCTGACCTTTTCAAGTATGTTCAGTGTTGGCAATTCAGCGCAGATTGGAGTTGAAGATGTTTTGGAATACCTTGATGAGAATTTTGATCCGGTTAATTCCAGCAGGGTAAAGTTGATATACCTCGAAAGCATTCAGAAGCCCGAGAAACTATTAAAACATGCCTCTTCACTGATTAAAAAGGGATGCAGGATTGCAGCCATTAAAGCCGGTAGCTCCGAAGCTGGCAGCCGGGCAGCATCTTCACATACCGGAGCTTTAGCCAGTCCGGATACTGCTGTGAATGCGCTTTTTAAAAAGGCGGGAATCGTTCGGTGCTACAGCCGCACCGAGCTGGCAACCATGGGTGCCTTGTTTATGCATAAAAAATTGGAAGGCAACAATCTGGCTATCATTACACATGCCGGGGGACCTGCAGTTATGCTTACCGATGCTCTATCGAATGGAGGATTGGAGGTTCCACCAATTTCCGGTCAGTCGGCGGAGCAGCTACTCACAAGGCTTCACCCGGGATCGTCGGCAGCCAATCCAATCGATGTTCTGGCAACTGGAGGGGTGGAGCAAATGGATGCTGCCATTGAATGTGTGGATAAAGAGCTGGACAATATCGATGGCATGTGCATCATCTTTGGCAGCCCGGGTTTGGATTCGGTAGAGCCCGTTTATAACCTGATTGATGAAAAAATGAAAACCTGCAAAAAGCCGATTTTCCCAATTTTTCCATCAACAACAAATGCAAAGGAAGAAATAGCTGCCTTTCTTTCCCGGGGCCGGATCAGTTTTCCGGATGAAGTGATTTTCGGTCAGGCTTTGATAAAAGCAAGAATGACTGCAGACCCATCAATAGCGGTATCTGAAATTCCCGAATCAACCGATTCTAGAATAAGGAAATTGATCGACCAATTTCAACCTGGGTATCTTGCACCAGTTCAGGTTCAGCAATTGCTTGATGCAGCTGGTATTTTAAGGATTCCCGAGCGTGTAGTCAATAGTTATGAGGAAGCTGTCAGCTCAGCGCTTTCTTTGGGCTTTCCAGTGGTTATGAAGGTAGTTGGGCCGGTTCATAAAACGGATGTTGGAGGAGTTCTGCTCAATCTGAATAATCACGAAGAGGTTGTGGATGCCTTCGATAAATTAATGACAATCGATGGAGCTACCGGTGTCCTTCTCCAACCGATGTTAAAAGGACGTGAGCTTTTCGTCGGTGCAAAGCGTGAAAACCCATTTGGTCATCTGATAATGATTGGCTTGGGTGGAATATTCATTGAAGTTTTAAAAGACGTTCAAACAGGTCTGGCTCCCCTGTCGAAGGGCGATATTGCGTTTATGATCAGTCAATTGAGAAGTACTAAATTATTAGAAGGGGTCCGAGGACAGCAGGGTGTGGCTGTAGATAAATGGATCGATCTGATTCTCAGGGTATCTGATCTTGTTTTAGCAGCTCCTGAAATTGCTGAGATGGATCTTAATCCGGTAATGGGCTTGAAAGATAGGGTTGTGGCTGTTGATGCCAGGGTAAGGGTCGAGAAGTAACGACTAAATTTATATTTTTGTACAAACAATTTATGGACATGGATAAAATTGCGATACTTTATGGTCCCACCGGTGGTAACACTGAGAAGGCCGCCCGAATGGTTGCCAGTGCTTTTGGAGAAGGTAAAACCGATCTGATCCCGATCCGGGATTTTCAGGAAACAGATTTAAAGAATTACTCCAGGATAATATTTGGCGGTCCTACTGTGGGAACACACACATGGTCGGATCCTAATCAGAAAAATGACTGGGATATTTTCCTTACGAGGCTTTATAAAATGAATCTTCAGGGTAAAACCTGCGCAGTTTTCGGCTTGGGTGATCAGGTAAGTTATTCCTTCAAATTTGTTGATGATATTAGCGTCATTGCAGATCATATTATTCAATCCGGTGGAAAACTGGCTGGATTGGTTGAACCCGATGGATATACTTTCGACGAATCCAAGGCTTTCAGAAATGGTAAGTTCCTTGGCTTACCATTAGATGAAGATAATGAGCCTGAATTGACTGAAAAACGCATAAATAATTGGGTTGAGCTATTACTTACTGAGTTTTAATTATAGAAGAATTTGAAAAACGGTGACTTAGGTTGCCGTTTTTTGTTTTTATCCACATGAATTTCGAAAAGCCAACTTTCCTGATCAATCCGGATATCTGTAAATCAAATATCCGGACAATGACTCAAAAGGCAACCCTGTCAGGGGTTATATTCAGGCCGCATTTTAAAACCCACCAATCGCTGGCCATTGGCCGATGGTTCAGAGAATTTGGTATTACAAAAATCACCGTTTCATCTCTTACTGCAGCAAAATATTTTGCGCAGGATGGCTGGAACGATATTACAGTAGCTTTTCCTGTTAATCTAAGGGAAATCAAGCTGATTAATGAATTGGCGTCAGAAGTGCGTATTGGTTTATTGGTTGAGCATTCTGAGGTGGTCATGAAACTTAATCAGGAGTTGAAATTTCCTGTGGATATCTATATAAAGATTGATACCGGATATCACCGAACCGGGTTAGGATTGAATGAAATGCCTGAGATCATTCAATTGACTTCTTTGATCGAAAAGAGTCCATTGATGACGCTTAAGGGACTGATCACACATGCTGGACAAACCTATGGAGCGCATTCCGCAGATAAAGTGATTAGTATTTATCATTCGTCAACCGGCGTTCTCAATGAAGTTAAGCAGAAACTAGGTAAAGCGGGTGAATCTCTGATTTTATCTTATGGTGATACACCTTCCTGCAGTTTGGTGGAAAGATTTTCAAATATTGATGAGATACGGCCCGGAAATTTTATTTTTTATGATCTCATGCAATTGATTGCCGGAACATGCAACTTCTCTCAGATTGGGGGAATAGTGGTATGCCCTGTGGTTGCCGTTCATCCTTCCAGAAACCAGACTGTAATTTATGGCGGTGCCATTCATTTTTCGAAGGAATTCCTTGCTTTAGATGGGCGACGGATTTACGGACAGCTCGTGGAATTAGATACCAATGGCTGGCACCAACCGATTCCGGATGCCTGGCTGGTTTCACTATCGCAGGAGCATGGTATCCTTGAGGCTCCTGATCAGGTAATCAGGAATTTACATCCCGGAATGATTATCGGGGTAGTTCCTGTACATTCGTGCCTGACAGCCAATTTGTTACAGGGATACGAAATGACTGACGGTGAAAAAGGGGATTACTTAACTGGAATTTGATTAATTTCATTTCATGGATATCTAAAAATATTTATCTTGCTCGATGGTACAAAATACTCCAATTGACCGCAACATAGTCGGGGAACAGATTGTTCTTTCCAATCTGCCAGACCTCGGCCGCGCCTCGATCAGGGAGATCGTGAGGTTGGTCAACAAAATCGAACAGCTTAGCGGAGAGAAGTTTATCAGAATGGAAATGGGTGTTCCCGGACTGGAACCCCCCGAAGTTGGCATAGAAGCTGAAATAGCAGCCCTTTACAAAGGTGTGGCATCCAAATATCCTGATATTGAAGGTGTTCCAGAACTGAAAAGGGAGACCATGCGATTTGCCAAGTTATTCCTTAATATAGAGGTGAAGGAGGAGGCCTGTATTCCATGCGTCGGATCGATGCAGGGGGCCATGGCAGCTTTTATGGTAGCTAATCGTTCCGACCGGAATAAGCTTGGAACCCTGTTCATTGATCCGGGTTTTCCTGTACAGAAGCAGCAATGCCGTGTACTGGGTCACGAATTTGAATCATTTGATGTTTATGATTACCGGGGAGATAAACTTGGGCCAAAACTGGAGTCCTATTTATCTACCGGAAAGATTTCCACCCTTCTTTATTCAAATCCGAATAACCCTTCATGGATCTGTTTTACAGAAGATGAACTGCGGACAATTGGCACTTTGGCGAATAAATATGATGTGATTGTTATTGAGGACCTGGCTTATTTTGGAATGGATTTCAGGAAGGATTATTCGCAACCAGGACAGGAGCCTTATCAGCCCACAGTTGCAAATTATTGCGATCATTGGCTTCTGTTAATCTCAAGTTCAAAAGCATTTTCATTTGCCGGGGAAAGAGTAGGAACAGTCATCATCAGCGATAAGCTGTTTTCGCGTGTTTATCCTGATCTGAAAAGATATTATACTTCCGACCAGTTTGGTTATTCAATGATTTATGGTGCACTGTATGCTTTGTCCTCTGGTGTTTGCCATTCCGCTCAATATGGTTTGGCTGCCATGCTGAAAGCAGCTAATGACGGTGTATTCAATTTTGTTGAAATGGTGAAGGAGTACGGGAGGCGAGCTGAAGCGTTAAAGAAGATTTTCCTGGCAAACGGTTTTAAGGTTGTTTATGACACTGATATTGATGAACCGATTGCTGATGGTTTCTATTTTACCATTTCCTATCCTGGCTTAACCGGTTCGGAATTATTGGAGGATTTGCTTTATTACGGAATCAGCGCAATTTCATTGGCTATTTGCGGAAGTACCAGGAATGAAGGTCTAAGGGCATGCGTTGCCCAGATACATCCGACTCTCTATCCTGTTTTAGAAGACAGGCTAAAAAGATTTCATAACGATTTTAAGAAATAAAATTATACGATATGGCAAAAATGAAAGGGGCGATAGTGGTGGACATTGAGAAATGCAAAGGCTGTGAAGTTTGCAGAGTAGCTTGTCCAAATGATGTTATCGCCATTGCTCAGGAGGTAAATCACAAAGGCTATCATTACGCTTATCAGGAACATCAGGAGAATTGCGTAGGTTGTGCCAACTGTGCTGTAGTTTGTCCTGATGGAGTGATCACTGTGTACAAAGTAAAATTGTCCGATTAAACATAAAATTACGGGATAATGAAGGAATTACGATTGATGAAAGGCAACGAAGCGGTAGCAGAAGGTGCTATCCGTGCCGGTGCTGACGGCTATTTTGGTTATCCAATCACTCCTCAATCGGAAGTGATGGAATATCTTATGGCACAACAACCTGAGAAAAGAACTGGTATGGTGGTTCTTCAGGCCGAAAGTGAAGTTGCTGCCATTAATATGGTTTATGGCGCAGCGAGTACAGGTAAAAGGGTCATGACAAGTTCTTCGAGTCCTGGAATAAGCCTCATGCAAGAGGGAATATCCTATCTGGCAGGTGCTGAATTGCCCTGCCTGCTCTTGAATGTGGCCAGGGGCGGACCGGGTTTAGGTACCATCCAGCCATCTCAGGCTGATTATTTTCAATCAGTTAAAGGTGGGGGACATGGTGATTATCAGTTAATTGTACTTGCCCCTTCCTCTGTTCAGGAAATGTTTGATTTCGCTTTTCTGGGTTTCGACCTGGCTTTCAAATATCGCAATCCAGTGCTTATGCTGTCAGATGGTCTCATCGGACAGATGATGGAGAAAGTTGAGCTTTGCGAACAGCTGCCTCGGGTTACTCATTTCGACCGGAGTTGGACGCTAACGGGCAAGCCTGACGGTCAAGAAAGGAATATTGTTACTTCGTTGGATCTGGATGCATCAAGGCAAGAAATTCATAATCAGCATTTGCAGGAAAAATATCGGCAATGCAAGGAAAATGAAGTTCGCTTTGAACTTCTCAATACCGATGACGCTGAATATCTATTTGTTGCCTATGGCTCTTCAGCTAGGATCTGCCAGAAGGCAATCCAACTAGGGCGAGAGGAAGGCATTAAGATTGGATTGCTGAGGCCGATAACCTTATGGCCTTTCCCAGCTAAGCCACTCTCTGAATTGGCACCGAGAATGAAGGGGATACTAAGTGTTGAGCAAAGCGCTGGCCAGATGGTTGAAGATGTCAGATTATCAGCTGGATGCGGGGTCCATATTGAACATTATGGTAGAATGGGCGGTATGATTCCAACTCCCGAACAAGTACTCGAGAATTTAAAGAAACTGCTTATTACGAAATAGTCATGGATATTAAAGATATAATCAAACCGGAAAATCTGGTTTATCAAAAAACTCCGCTCATGACCGATAAAACTCTGAGCTATTGCCCGGGTTGCGGTCACGGTACAGCTCATCGTATTGTTATGGAAGTGATTGAGGAAATGGGGATTCAATCAGAAACAATTGGTGTTGCTCCTGTTGGGTGTTCTGTATTAGCCTACGATTTTATGAATGTTGATATGGTTGGAGCTTCGCACGGCCGGGCACCGGCGGTTGCGACTGGCATCAAGCGTTGCTGGCCGGAAAAGTTCGTTTATACCTATCAGGGCGATGGGGATCTCGCTGCCATTGGTACTGCAGAAACTATTCATGCAGCCAATCGCGGTGAAAACATAACCATAATTTTCATCAATAATGGGATTTATGGAATGACAGGTGGCCAGATGGCTCCAACAACCCTTGAGGGGATGAAGACATCGACCAGTCCTTATGGCCGAGACCTGAAATCAATGGGCAATCCATTAAAGATGACCGAATTGCTCGCACAACTCCCGGGCACTTGTTATGTTTCGCGACAGTCAGTGCATTCACCAAGGAATGTTCGACGCGCAAAGAAGGCTATCCGTGCAGCATTTGAATCACAGAAGGCAAATAAGGGATTATCACTGGTTGAGATTGTGTCGAACTGCAATTCGGGCTGGAAAATGGAACCGGTTGCTTCTAACGAATGGATGGTTGAACATATGTTTCCATTTTATCCACTTGGAGATTTGAAGGTTGATGGTAAACTGGTTAATAATCAATAAAATAAAAAGAAATGACCGAAGAGATTATCATAGCCGGTTTTGGCGGCCAGGGGGTTCTTTCCATGGGAAAAATTCTCGCTTATTCAGCCATCATGCAGAATCAGGAAGTTAGCTGGTTTCCATCCTATGGTCCTGAAATGAGAGGTGGTACAGCCAATGTGACTGTTATTTTAAGCGATGAGCGTATCAGTTCACCAATATTGCATGTTTATGACACGGCAATTCTGCTGAATCAACAATCGCTTGATAAATTTGAGAACTCTGTTAAGCCCGGCGGCGTTTTGCTTTACGATAGCAACGGACTGACCAGAATGCCTGAAAGAACCGACATCCGGATTTTCAAGGTTGAAGCAGCTGATGCCTCAGCAAAAATGGATTCAACCAAGGCTTTTAATATGATTGTTTTAGGTGGATATCTGAAGATTAAGCCTATCGTTAAACTTGAAAATGTTTACAAAGGCTTGGAAAAATCGATACCGGCCCGTTACAGCCATTTGCTGGAACTCAATAAAAAAGCCATCGACATTGGACAGGAAATCGTTACTCAAGAGAGGTGACAACCGACAGTAGGCAGTAGATCAGTCGGCAAAGGAATTTTTCTTGTGCATCCGGTGGAGGTAAAGATTTAATAAACCTGGTGCAAATCGACCGAGATAAATTCCGATTACTTCTTTTCCTCCGTAGATCAGTTCATCCTTATTGGAGTAAACTGCTTTAACCATTTTTGTGGCCATCACCAGCGGATCAATACCTTTTTGCTGATTACGGCTCATCTTGTTGAACTTTTCACCAGTCGGGGTAATCGCATTTACGGATACATCTGTTTTTATATAACCTGGGCAAACCATGGTGATATGGATGCCAAATTCTATGATTTCCTGACGAATGGATTCAAAAAATCCATGAAGTGCGTGTTTGGCAGCAGAATATGCTGATCTTAGAGGAGTTCCGATCTTACCAACTACGCTTGATGTTACCACAATGTGGCCGGATCTCTGTTTTACCATCTGAGGTAATACGGCTTTTGTTAAGGCCACGACACTGAAATAGTCAAGGTCCATAACTTTCCGGTCGATGGCGATCGGTGAATCCATGGCTAAAGCCCGGCTGCTGATTCCAGCATTATTAAAAAGGACATCGATATTGCCAAATCGGGCAATCACCTGGTCGGCAAGTAATTGCACTTCGGTTAATTGATAAAGATCAGCTGGCAGAATTAGAATATCCTCATTGGCCAAGCCTGTTAGTGCAGCAACCCGTTTAAGCTCATCTTCCCGACGCGCGGTCAAAACCAATTTTGCACCTTCGTTTGCGCATATCTTTGCAAGCGCCTCACCGATCCCCGATGATGCTCCGGTTATCCAAACCGTTTTACCTTTTAATGTCTTCATGGGTTTAACTCTTTAGCGAAAATAACAATTCATTTGCAAGTATACCTTTATATTAGAGGATTGAAAAAAATGATCACATGAGCGAGCTTAATAAATCAAAAAGGATTACCGGAATTCAGCAGATTGGAATTGGGGTGTCGAACATGCATGAAGCCTGGAAATGGTATGCAAAAGTTTTTGGCATGGACGTGCGGGTTTTTGAGGACGATGCTGTTGCGGAACTTATGCTACCGTACACGGGAGGAGAACCAAGAAAGCGTCATGCCGGTCTTGCTGTCAATATGCAGGGTGGAGGAGGTTTTGAGATCTGGCAATATAAAGGCAGAATACCTGAAGCTCCTGCTTTTACCATTCAGATTGGAGATTTGGGAATTTTTGCCGCTAAGGTGAAATCGAAAAATATCCGCAAAAGTTACGAAGAACTCAGCGCGGCTGGCATTAATATGCCGGGAGGATTATGCACAGGGCCTGACGGGAAGGAACATTTTTTTGTAGAGGATCCTTACCATAATATTTTTGATGTTGTGGAGGGTGATTCCTGGTTCTATGACGATCATAAACACGGTGGCGGTACCTACGGTGCAATTATTGGTGTAAGTAATATCGACCGTGCCCTGGAGGTTTATTCAGGCATTCTTGGATATGATCATCCAGAATATGACAAGACCGGGGTATTTGAAGATCTGCAGTCGATACCTGGAGGGGTAGGAAAATTTCGGCGTATCCTACTCAGTCACAGTGAGAAACGTACGGGTGGTTTTAGCCGGATGTTTGGTGAAACGAAGATTGAATTGATCCAGGCGCTGGACCGGAAGCCCGAGAAGATTTTCAAGAACCGGCTTTGGGGAGATCTGGGATTTATCCACCTCTGTTTCGATATTCAGAGGATGGATTTACTGAAAACAGAATGTTCCCAAAAGGGATTTCCCTTTACCGTAGACAGTAATGTTAACCCGGGAGAATCATTTGATATGGGAGAAGCTGCAGGTCATTTCACTTATATTGAGGATCCCGACGGCACATTGATAGAATTTGTGGAGACACATCGTGTTCCAATACTTAAAAAGTTGGGTATATCAATCAATATGACCAAACGCGATCCATTGAAAAATTTACCCGACTGGCTTATTAAAGCCATGAGGTTTAATCGGTTCAAACAGTAGGAATTAGGCTGTGGGCATTTTGCCCTTTTCCATAAAAACATTACATTGCCTCTGAAAAATGTACCGGAGAGTAGTTTATGGTATTTGGGAAATCTTTAAAATTTAGAAATCTAAGCCATTCCAAGGTTGTTGCTTTCTTTTTAAGCAGCTGGGTTTTGGCCTTTATACTAGGAACTTTCATCTACCTTATCCAGAACTTCAAGCATGAGCCTTACCTTGCTAAACTGGTTGATTCCTCCACGCTTCTTGTAAATACAGATAACTCCCGGACATTTTATCAGGACCTGGATTCGGATAAAGAAAGTGAGGTCCTGACAATAACAAATTTGAATGATCATGAAAGCTGTCTGCTGGTCAGAAGTTTTCAGGGTGCGATTCTGGAACAGTGGAATTTTAAGGGGAATTATACTCGAGACCTGATGCAGCCTATACTCAGTGATTTTGATCACGACGGGAAGACTGAGGTTTCTTTGCTGACTCTGGATGGCAATAGGTTACTCCTTAATATTATTGAACCTTACGACTCATTAAGGGTTTTAGTAAGCAATCGCTTGGTGGATACAATCTCAACCCAATACGGTGATCCTTATGCATACATGCATTTTGCAAAGCCAATGGATCTGAATCATGATGGAAGTACTGAGATTATTTTTTCAATTTCCTCCGGTAATGCCAAACAGCCACGCAGGGTTTATGCCTATGATTTAAAAACCGATAAGCTTTGGTCAAGCCCTTTCAATGGTAGTCCGGTCGATGATCTCACCGTTTTCGACCTCGATCAGGATGGGCATTTTGAAATTACGGGCCGGAATAATGCTCCAAATAATTACAATGAAGATTCTATTGCCTTTTCTGACAAATATTCCTGGTTCTTTTTATTTGATGAAAAACTAAACTATAAAAGGACTCCGGTCAGGATGGGGCCTAAGTTTTCTCAGGTATTACCGATTTTGCTACCGGTCAAAAATGCCAAAGGTTTATTTGTTTATGTAAGGGGTAACCGCGATACTATTCCCTTCCTGGATTGGTATCGGGTTAATTCTGATTATAGTTTGACAAAAGAGAAATTTCCTTACCAGCAGATGTTTAAACATGCACCGGAATTTCTTTATGCTGCCAGTGGTCTTGGGGGTATATTTTATAATGGATTTGGGGAGTCGGTTTTCATCAATGCATCCGGAAATGAATTCGAAAATAATGACCTGCTCAAAAGGCCCAGTGCCCTCCAGATTATTAATCCTTCCTTCGGAGAAAAAGATTTCGAGTATTGCTTTTTAATAGACGGCGATTCGAGGAGTATCTCTTTCTTTTCGTCATCAGGAAAGAAGCTTTGTACAATTAATGCGGTAAGTTTTCTCAGTCCGCCGATGATTAACTGGATTGGAAAGATTGACGGAAGGTACCAGTTTAATCTTGCTGGTGGAAATTCTATACAGTGGTATGATATTCACAAAAATCCCTGGGTATACACACAATATGGAATCTGGATTTTATTTATTCTGTTAAGCTATGGATTGATTAAATTGATCCGACTGAACCAGATAAGTGAATACTCGCGACGTGAAAGTTTGAAAAGGGAAATTCTCGAGTTGCAGCTCATGACGGTCAAGAATCAGCTGGATCCGCATTTTGCTTTTAACGCACTCAACGGCTTGTCATACCTTGTACTAAAAGGGGACACAGAAAAAGTCTCAGACTTTATTGACCGGTTTTCACAATTATTCCGATTACAGTTGCATTCTTCAGACAAGCCGGTTGTAAAGCTGAGGAATGAAATTGATTTTTTAGAAAACTACATGGCTCTCCAAATGATCAGGTTTGGTGATCAGATTAAATTCAAGATGGAAATTCATCCAGATATTGACACCAATATTTTAGTTCCGAAAACCATCATCCAGGCGCATGTTGAAAATGCACTGAAACATGGGCTCCGACCTAAACTTCTTCATGATGGAGCTGTAGCTGGGATCATAAAAGTTTCCGTTCTTCCGTCGGGCGAAAATATTATGATTATCATTGAAGATGACGGAGTAGGAAGAGGAAACGGACATGCAGCCAGTATCGAAAATAACGGTAAGGGGTTGCAAGTGCTAGATCAGATTTACACGGCTGTTAATAAGCTGTATAAGATTAAAATATTACAGCATTTTGAAGATCTTTACGATCACAAGGGACAGCCGACAGGTACCCGGGTGAATATCAAAATAACCTACCGGTAAAAGTGCATTTCATCGATGTAATGCCATGAAAGTTCCGGCATATAAAATCGGACATCTTTCCCTTGCTTAATGGATTGCCTTATAAATGTTGACGAGATTTCCATCATTGGGGCGTTGACAATTTCAAATTGTGATTGGTGACCGGTGACAGGTGAAGAGTGACGGGGATAGACCAGAATCTTATATTTCTCCAGAATTTTTTCAGGTTTCTTCCACAGGTGAAAGTTGGGCAACTGATCGGAACCCATAATGAGAGTGAATTGTTTATCCGGATAGGATTGTTCCAGAAAATCCAGCGTATCAATGGTAAAGGAAGGCTTTGGTAGTTTAAATTCGACCGAGCTAACCATGAATCGCGGATAATCGCCGATCGCGCGCATCAGAAGTTCGCGGCGGTGGTAGTCGGCAAGAAGTTCTGTGTCGTTTTTAAAGGGGTTTTGTGGGCTGATCACAAACCAAACCTGGTCGAGGTCACTGAATTCAGCCATATAATTGGCTATCATCAGATGACCGTTATGAATCGGGTTAAAAGACCCGAAAAACAGTCCGATTTTATTCCTCGCCATGGATAAAATTGCTGACAACTTTTTCAGCTTCCCCGAGAGCTTTCTGTAAGTCGTTGTTAATTATAATGGTATCGAATTCCGGTGCTCGTGCCATCTCAGTTTTAGCTTTATCCAATCTTAACCTGATCTTTTCCGGTGAATCGGTTGCCCGTTTTTCGAGGCGCTCCTTCAATGCTTCAATTGAGGGCGGACTAATGAAAAGGGCCAGTGCATCCTCTTTGAAAATCTTTTTAATGTTTAATCCACCGACAACATCAACATCGAATAAAACCATGTGTCCGTTCGACTGGATCCTGATGATTTCGGATTTCAATGTACCATAGAAATGATCAGGATAAACTTCTTCCCACTCGAGGAAGTCTCCGGCTGACACTCTTTGTCGGAAATCCTCTTTCGAAAGGAAATAGTAATCTACACCTTCCTTTTCACCAACGCGCATCGCCCTGCTGCAGGCCGTTACGGAGAATTCAAGATCCAGCCCTGCGTTTAAAAGGTGGTGGGCGATAGTTGTTTTGCCAGCTCCCGACGGAGCACTCAGGATTATATATTTATGCGATTCTTGCATTACAGTACGTTGAAGCTCTGTTCTTTCAGTTTTTCAAGTTCGTCTTTCATTTCCACAACGATCCGTTGTATTTCTGAGTCGTTGGCTTTCGAGCCTATGGTGTTAATTTCACGACCTATTTCCTGGGAAATAAATCCCAGTTTACGTCCCGGAGATTCTTCGGTATTCAGGGTTTCAATAAAATAATCACAGTGATTGCCTAACCGCACCATTTCTTCGTTGATATCCAGTTTTTCTATATAGTAAATCAGCTCCTGTTCAAATCGATTCTGATCGACCTTGATTCTTTCCATAATATCCGTAATGGAAGCAGTCATCCGTTCGCGCAGGCGGTCAATTCTGTTCTTTTCAATGGCTCTGATGCGGGTTACTCCTTCAAGAATAATTCGTATCCTGGTTTTAAAATCATCTTCAATCGATCGACCTTCCTGCAGGCGAAATTCTTCGACCAGGCCAATACATTGCTGAATTGCGGCAAATAATTTTGTCCATTCACCCTCATCAAAGTCCTGCTTGTCCACCTTAATGACATCAGGCAGTCGCATGACCAAAGGCAATAAAATCTCATTTCCGGGCATCTGAATAGTGGGTTCCATCAGTTTTAGCTGGTTGATGTAATCGAGGATGATAGCCTGATTTATAGTTACATTGCGTTCATTCCCGGTTGATTCGAACCAAACACTTAGCTCGATTTTTCCACGCTGTAAAGTACGGCTGATCTCGTTTCTTACTTGATTTTCACCTTCCCTGTAAAGTGATGGTAACTTAATGTACAAGTCTGCCTGCTTGCTGTTTAAACACTTAATCTCGACATTTGCTGTTCTGGTGCCCAGCTCAGCAGTGACTTTTCCGAATCCTGTCATCGATCTGATCATAACTTGTCATGCAATTTCATGCAAAGTTAGCAGATTGAGCCAATTCAGTTGTTAGGACGGGATGATTAACTTTGGCAGTTGAATTTCATTGGGATTTTATTCAGAACGCCATGAGAAGAATATTTATTTTTTTAATTGTGATTGCGGGGTTGACTCTCCTGGCCACCCCTGTTTCAATCCAGAATATTGATAAGAAAATATGGACTCGGATTGATTCATTGGAAGCGCAAGGTTTATATCGTTCTGCTTTAAATTTGGTTGATCAGATTTATTCACAATCCAGGAACCAGGCAGATCCTCAGACAGAGATAAAAGCCCTTTTATATAAGTTGAAATACATACAGCAGTTGGAAGAAGATGGTCAACTTGCAGCAATTGGTTTTCTTCAGAAGGAGCTGCCCGATCAGAGGCTCGTACAGGGATCACTGAAATATAGCATAATGGCTGAGTTGTATTCCCGTTATTATTCCGCAAATCGCTGGCAGATCAGTCAGAATCCAATGGTGGACAATGGTTCTGATCAATCAGTAAAGAAATGGTCACCCGAAAGGTTTTATCAGGTTATTCTCGAAAGCTATAACCAATCCTTAAAAAATAGCGAACAGTCAGCTTCCGTCAGGGTTTCATCAATACCTGAAATATGGGCCGGAAATCTTGCTGATACCCTATACAACCCGGTATTAAGGGATGTGCTCATAAGCCGGTTACTTGATTTTCTCGATAATTCGGGTGATTTTACACTTCCGGATCTAAAGCCGGTAGAATTTTGTTCGGCCGAAATATTCTCAGATCCTTCCCGGTTTAGTTCCATGGGTAGGAAAATTGCAGCTGACGTAAAGAATCCATTTTCCCTGGCTTTAAAATGGTATGGTAAATGGGTTTCAGAGTCAACCGACAAATCATTACTCGCTGCTGATTTGCGGCGATTACGATATATGCATGAAAAATCATGCAATCAATCGAGAGATAGCCTATATGAAGCCGGTTTGTTGAGATGGGCAGTAAAAATGGGAAAAGATAGTGCCGAAGCCATAGTTTATGAGGCTCTTGCAAATTATCATCTTGACCGAAGCAATTTGTTTCAGATTAATGATCCCGATACTTTCAAATATGACAATGAAAGAAAACAAGCAGCTCGCTGGTTAATAAAGACCCAGTCGTGGCCTGAAACGTTAGCAGGGAAGAGGTGTCAAAATCTTTTAAATGTTCTCATGAAACCTGAATTATCTGTTCAGTCTGAGACTTATCAGGTTCCGATGTCATTGTTTCCTGTAAGCATTGAGTATAGAAATATCAAGAACCTTAATTATAAGATAATCAGAACCAGTGCTATAGCTTATTATTCAGATTGGGAAAATCTGGATCCATCAGAAAAATCAGCAAGGATAATCAGTTCAAAGATTTATGCCTCAGGAAAGATTGCCTTGCCCGAAGATGAAAAATTGAATCCACACC
The DNA here is from genome assembly GCA_903851365.1 of uncultured Bacteroidota bacterium. Classification (GTDB taxonomy): domain Bacteria; phylum Bacteroidota; class Bacteroidia; order Bacteroidales; family UBA12481; genus UBA12481. The sequence continues at coordinate 10,949 of CAINOB010000117.1, read as the reverse complement.
GGGCAAATGCGTTGATAAATCCCTTACCTGCGGGGTTTTATTTATTGGTGTTTTCGTCTCCTGATAATCTGCCGGCCTCTGATAAAATCATGGTGACGGTTCCCGTTTCAATATCTTCAACAACTCTTGTTAGCCGCCAGGGAAATTCAGGAAAAAGAACCTTTTATTTTCGGGATCGTGACAACGGATCACCTTTATCAGGTATTTCGGTGGTTCCATGGTACAGCTTATATGATCAGGATTCCAGACACACAATTTTAGAGAAGGGATCCAGAAAAATCTCCGGAGAACAGGGATTTTTGGAATTATCTGATGGAGGACCGGGTAGGGATGATCCTTCCCCAAAGGCCTATCGCCTTCAAATAATCAATAAGAATGACACCCTGATAACTCACGAATTGTTTTATCCTGGTTACAGCCAGGGAAAAATAAGTACGCGAACAAACCTTGTGTTGTATACTGACCGAAGCATTTACAAACCCGGGGATGAAGTTTTTTTTCGTGGATTGCTGATCGATTACACTGGCGATTCGATGTCCATACATCATGCTGATTCTTTAATTCTTAAACTTCAGGATCCACGATATCAGGTAGTTGGTGAAATGAGTTTTGAGGTAGATTCCCTCGGCGTATTTTCCGGAGCTCTTAAATTGCCTTACAAAGGTTTAACAGGCAATTACCTGATTCAGTCGAAATTCGGACAGGCCTTAATCCGTATGGAACAATACCGGAGACCCGCATTTGCTATTAAAATTAACCGTGATGCAAAAATCTTTCAGCCAGGCGATACGGTCAGTGTTTCAGGCAAACTGACTGCACTCTCAGGAGAACCTGTTGCAGGAGCTGAAATATCCGCCGATATTGACATCCAGCCAGTCAATGGACCAGGCAGGTGGGTGCCATTTAACGGACAGAAAATCAGGATTACGACCTGCAGGGCTGTATCGGATGCTAAAGGGATTTTTACCTGCAGATGGGCCTCTATTCCTGCAGAAAGCTCTCCGTTTGGCAATGGATCGATGATCAGGTACAGCATTAATTTGAAAGCTACGGATCAGAACGGCGAAACTCATCAGGAAGAAACCAGAATTGACTGTGGAATAGGTTCAGTAGGGTTAATGCTTAGGCTGAATGAGAAAATGCTGACTGTAGATTCACTCAGAACAGCGATTGGTGCAATTGGAACGGATGACAGAGTAATAAGTCTGCCTGTTAAGTTGGTCATCAGTAAATTAAAAGACCCGTCTCAGATCTGGACAGAGCCCTTTCTGCCTGAACCTGATCGTTTTATTGTTACTCCATCGGATTGGAAGAAAATGAAAATGCCACTACCTTTTAAGAATGAGTATCTTCCTTCAGCCTGGTCCGTAACCAATGTGGTTTATAATAAGACATTTGTCAATGATACAATTACTCCGGTTGTCATTCCGCCTGCCGGAAAATGGCAGGAGGGTTGGTATAAAATTGAGCTTGTTCCTGCAAATCCGGCAATTTGCAAGTCAGTTATCAGATATGTGCTGATTGAAGAACCAGATCCGGTAAGGATTGTCTCCTATAATCAACTTTTTGCGAGGGTTTCTGAGAAAAGTCTCAACCCCGGACAAATCCTTCAGCTGAATTTTGCTTCAACCCAAAGGAGTAATTTATTGGTTGAGTTGCAGAACTCTAAGGGTGAGGTGTTTTCAGATTGGTATGCTGCTGATAAAAATATCCAGAAGCGTGTTTGGAAGGTTACAAATGATTGGCAGGGTGGCGCACTTCTTCACCTAATCATCGTTGCATCGAACCGTGTGATTGAGGAAGATTTTCCGATTACTGTCCCCTGGCAAATATCGCAATTAACTATATCAGGATTTCAAAATCTTAAAAAAGTTAAACCTGGTGATGATATCAAAATTGATCTGATGGTGAAGGATCAGCAGGGAAACCCGGTCGTTGCCTCAGTGGCTTTGACTGTTTACGATGCTTCACTGGACCTGATAAATCCGCACAGCTGGCTCCAGGTAACAAGGCCTTCTTTTTTTGGCGGACCCTGTTTCCAGGGTTTAAATTCTGGTGCCAATGGTTCTGTGACTATCATTGAACCTTTTGTAAATATCGTAGACGTACCCTTTATCGAGCCGATTAATTTGAATTGGTTTGGACTTGGTTTTTATGGTATCAGCCGGATGGATGCTCCGGTCATGAAAATGGCAATGGCTCAACCGGAAGGCAGGAAAGGTGGCGACAATGGAGAGGGAGTTAAAGAAGTTATTGATATTAAGGATGTTAAGGAGGATGAGGGAGAGAGCACGGAGATTGTTTTCAGAAATGATTTCCGGGAGACTGCCTTCTTTAAGGGCGATATCCTAACTGATAAAAACGGGTTGGCTGAGGTCACATTCAAGATGCCTGAAGTATTTACCGAATGGAAGGTTTTGGTGACTTGTCATAACCGCAATCTCGCTTTTGGTAGTTTGGAACATCGCTTTAAAACTGTCAAAGATCTGATGATCAGATCTAATTTTCCTGAATTCATGAGAAATGGTGATACGGTTGATCTGGCAGCCAGAGTAGGGTGGTATGGCCAGGGGAGGATTAGCGCTGTCACCTCATTGAATTTAACAGACACCTCAGGCTTCCTGTTAAAAAGTTATCCGGATTTTAAAAGTAGTCTGACCAGTGGGACAACGGCTCCATTTACCTGGCAGTATACACCTACGAAGAATGATCCGGTTCTATATAATTTGAGCACTATAAGTCCGGCTCAGTCGGATGGATTAAAAGATACTATCAGTGTTCTTCCCGATAATGTTGAGTTGTGGAATGCACAGCCATTCTTTTTTGCTAAACCCGGCAAAAAGCAACTTAAAATTGATGGGAATCCTTTGGAGGCGGTATATGAGGTTACCACAACGCCTGCCTGGCAGATATTGCAGTCATTGCCGGTTGTTACCGGGCAGGAGCAGGATTGTTCAGCTTATTGGTTCAGTCGCCTTTACCTGGCATGCCTCACCGGCAGCATAGCTGATAAATTTCCCGGGGTTGCAGAAAAATTCTTAAGCGACTCGGTACCCGAGAAACAAAAAGATAGGATTAAGCAAATCAGGGAATGGATGAATCCTGATACCAGAAGACAGGAAATGGCCTATGTGCTTGAAAAATTGTCGAGCCTTCAGAATCAGGATGGCACCTGGCCCTGGTATAAGGGAATGGGAATTGATGTTTTTATGACACAGCAAATCATTGCGGGATTCGGGGAAATGAAAGCCCGTGGGGTATTTGATATTACTGCAATTCAAAGAGGGAATTTTATGCTTACCCACGCCATTGAAGCTATGGATAACTGGATGTACATGCAATTCCTTGAGATTTCACGACTCGACTCTGTACACCCTCAAAAGGTTCAGCTCAACCCTCTGGTTATTCATTACCTGTACGCGAGAAGTTTCTTTCCGGGTTTATCCCTTCAACCTTCGCACGAAGTTGCATGGATGCGTTTTAATGAACGAATACCTTTGGAATGGACTCAGCATGAAATGGGACTTCAGGCACTTATGGCAATTACCAGTGTCCAGCTCGGACGAAAGGCAAATGCCCTGCCGATTCTGAATTCATTGAGAGAACGGGCCAAATTCGATGACCAATGGGGAATGTACTGGCCACGTAAAGGATTTGAATCTTCCTGGTTTAATTGGGATTTATGGATGCAAAGCAGGATGATAGAACTTTTTGCCTGCATTGAGGAGGGTCGAAAAGATCTGGATCAGATGAAGATATACCTGATTCACCAAAAGCGTGGCAGAGACTGGGGAAATAGCCTGGTTGCCGCATGGGCCGCGAAATCCATGCTTTTTTATGGCACCAGTCAATCGATTGAACCTGCTGCTGTTGCCATGAAGTGGGGAAGTGAGGAATATTCACCGCTAAGAATAAAAACTGGTAGCACCGGAGTGACCGGATATTATCGTTTCGAGTGGAAAAATCAAAAGGAAATCCCGGTATCCAAAACGATGGAGGTTACACAAACCAGTGGTGGCCATTCATGGGGGACACTTTATACCCTGAAAAATTACAAGCTTGATCAATTGTCATCCACAACGGGTCCACTGAATGTATCGCGAGAGGTTATGACCTACGACGAAAAAGGTACCTGGAAAGTTATTAAACAGGGCCAGTGGATTAACGTGGGTGATAAGATCAGGATAAGGCTTAATATAAAATCCGACAGGGAGCTCAGTTACATTGAAATCAAGGATTATCTGGGTACTGGTGTTTTACCTGTGCGAGTTTTATCCGGATACCAATATCGCCAGGGAATTTCCTATTATCAATCACGTGAACCTGAATCGGTGTTTTTCTACCTCTCAGCGTTGCCAAAAGGTGAGAGTACTATGGAATATCAAGCAATTGTGGAACAGGCTGGTAGCTATTTCGGCGGATATGCCACTGCCACCAGCCTGTACGCACCTGAATTCAGGGCTTGGTCAAATTCGAGCAGGATTCATGCAAAACGTTGACTTTAGATCGGTTCGAGTTCCATAGTGAAATGGCGCATGATAGGAGCCTCAGAAATCAACCGGTAGCCTCTGCGAATATTTTGCGCGGCTTCGAATGCTTGTCCAACCGCTGCAGCTGCATAATCCATATGGTTATTCGTATAGGCTCGTCTGGGAATCGCCAGTCTGACCAGTTCCAGTGCAGGAAATCTGTTTTCGCGGGTTACGGGATCGCGGTCAGCCATCAGTGAGCCAATTTCAGCACTACGTATGCCTCCGGCTTTGTAAAGTTCAACCACTAATGTTTGCCCTGGAAATTCTTCTCTGGGAATTTGTGGAAAGAACTTCAGCGCATCGATGAAGATGGCATGACCGCCAAATGGTTCCTGAACGGGAACACCATAACTTTTCATTCTTTCACCCAGAAAGGCTACTTGCGAAATCCGAGACTCCAGATAATCAAATTCAGTGGATTCATGCAGTCCTTGCGAGAGGGCAGCAAGGTCACGACCAGCCTGTCCACCGTAAGTCAGAAAACCTTCGAACATGATATTGAAAGTGGAAGCTTCCTGGTATATTTTCTTGCTTCTCAGAGCGATAAATCCACCGATGTTAACGATGCCGTCCTTTTTTGCCGACATGGTTACCCCATCGAAATAGGAAAACATTTCAAGAACAATATTCCGGATTGATTTATTCTTGAATTCCTCTTCACGCGTTTTAATGAAATAGGCATTTTCAGCAAATCTGGCGGCATCAATAATCAATAGCTTTCCATATCTGTCGGCCAGGTTTTTCACTTTCCTGATATTTTCAATGGAAACAGGCTGACCACCGGCAGTATTGCAGGTAGCGGTGATTAAAATAAAAGATACTTTATCGGATGATGTTCTCATCAGCTCTTCCAGCTTGTCGATATTCACGTTCCCTTTGAAAGGGTGAGGTTTCGAGGTATCGTATGCTTCATCTATCGTGCAATCTACGGCAATTGCTTTACGGAACTCAATGTGACCCTTTGTTGTATCGAAGTGGGCATTTCCAGGTACAAGTTGTCCTTCTTTCACCAGAACACTGAAAAGGACATTCTCAGCTGCCCGTCCCTGATGAGTAGGCAATAGATATTCAAATCCGATAAGTTCCTTTACCGTGTCCTTCAATTGATGAAATGAGCGGGATCCGGCATAGGATTCATCGCCCGACATTATGGCGGACCACTGACGGTCGCTCATAGCACCCGTACCGGAATCAGTAAGGAAATCGATAAAGACCTGGTCACTTTTCAGGTTAAAAATATTGTAACGAGCCTCCTTGATCCACAATTCGCGTTCTTCGCGGGAACTAGGGTACAAAGGTTCTATCATTTTGATTTTATAGGGTTCGCAGGATGGTAACATAACTTAAAGACTTAATATTTTGAGAAATAGGAGAAAAGAATTTGGTATCGGGTATCGGGTATCGGGTTTCAGGTAGGGCAGATGGCAGAAGGCAAAGGGCAGAATTTAGCCAGAAGAATTAAGTAGAAAAAAGAAGGAAAAAGAAGGGAATAAAAGGAAGACCGTTGTTCTATGGTTATCTTTAGACTTCAGTCTGGGGGTAGCTGACCCCCGACACCCGATACCCGAAACCCGATACCTGATAACTGTTTTAGAACGAATCGCGTTCCTTCAGGTTACGAAAAACCTGGGTCGCTAAAATAGATATGAGGGTTGATACGTTCATATAATCGATACAAATTTCGAAAATTAAACCGAATTGATGTCATAAGGAATCATTAATTGGGCATAGCTTTTGTAGTTTTGCAAATTGATTGGCAAATTATTGATCTGATGAGAAAGTTTTCCTTCATTTTTATTTCGATATTTCTTCTGATTCCTTCACAATTCCTGATGGCTCAGGTAAATGAAAAAAGTCTGGCTGGAAAGGAAAACCTGAATGTTTCCCGCGATTCCCTGCTTCAACTTATCAAGGTAAGGGATTCGCTATTGCTTATTAAACGGCACGACAGTCTGATTATGGCCAACATGATTGCCCGGCTGGAGTTTAACCGCGATTCTCTGAATTCATCATTGAATCAGGCAATTTACCGTCAGAAATTGGATTCTACTGACCGGATGCGTAAATATTTGAATTACCGTGATTATAACCGGCGTTCGAGGCAAGGAATTTACGATCCCATCGGAGGTATCGAAAACGACTCAGTCAGGAGCTCAATCAAGCAACTGGCGGATGTTGTATTTGAGGATACCGCTTACAATCCACGGCCACAAGCTTTGAAATCAACCATGGAAAGGCTGGTGGGCCATCTTGTTAATGATTCAACCTATTTTAATATCATAAATGCAAGGAAGGATACCACACATTTTATTCTCAAAAGAGGTAAAGTGGATTCGACTGCATTTTATGTAATGAATGGATCTAACGATTCAGCGAAACTTTACACACGCACGATTGATAAGCATACGATGTATTTGTGGGTCGGCGATGATCTGATGCTGAAGCATATGTTTAAGAAGCAAGGCGAACCGGAATTAATCGCTATTCGCTGGCAGGATAAGAATAAGGCCAGGATTGCCAGCCGCAAAAATCCTACTCCGCCTTTCAAAGCCTGGACGAAAGGTGCAGAATTGAATTTAATTTTCAACCAGAGCATGTTCGTCAATTGGGCAAAAGGGGGGAACAACAATACTGCGCTTACCACAGACTTTAAGGCGAAGGCAATTTATGCGAAAGGAAACATTACTTGGGATAGTCGTTTATGGTTCCTCTACGGACTGCAGAAAACCGAATTGCTGCCATTGCGGAAAAGCAATGACAAGATCCATCTCGAGTCTACCTTATCGCACAAGGCATTTAAGAATTTTGATTATACTTTAAGGTCGACATTTGATACGCAGAGTTTCCGCGGATATAACTATCCCAACGATTCGGTACCGGTATCCAAAATCATGGCTCCTGGGGATCTGGCCATCAGTCTCGGTTTGACCTGGCGGCCGAATCCAAAGTTGACAGTGAACATGTCTCCTATCAGCGGACAGTTCAGGTTTGTTCTGGATACGACGATGATTAATCCTATCCCATGGGGCTTGAAACCCGGAAAGATCATGAATGCATTGATGGGGGCAAACGTCACTGTGACCTACAATACCATATTGTTTAAAAAAGTGATCATGGGGCAATTCCTGAACCTGTACAATAACTATATCGAGAACCCCCAGAAGATCAACTTTTACTGGCGAATGAACCTTTCCTTGCCAGTTAATAAGTTCATCAGCATAACGTTACAAACGGAAACACAGTACGACTACCGTACATTGATTACCCTGTATGAAGTCAAGGATGGTAAGAAAGTCAAAGTGGGCACTGGAAAACGGGTTCAGTTCAATGAACTTTTCGGAGCCAGATTCACCTATTACTTCTAATCAGGAGATAAATCCTGTCAGCGGATAAAGAGGTCGGCAATCACAAAAACTGCAAATATTACACTGGCTATACCGTTGGTGGTGCCGAAAGCACGATTTACCCGGCTCAGGTCGGCTGGCCTCACGATTGAATGTTGGTAAACCAGAAGACCAGTAAATATTACGGTACCGATCCAATAAATTATTCCGAATTTTGCCAGGATACCGCTGATTATCACCAGACAAAATGATACCAAATGGAGAGATGCCGAGATAATCAGGGCATTCCGAACGCCAACTTTGGAAGGGATCGAAAAATAGCCGTTCGATTGATCAAATTGTGCATCCTGCAAGGCATAAATAATATCAAATCCACCGACCCACGTTAACACCAGTCCTGAGAAGATCAGCGGTAGCCAGTGAAATTGGGCGGTAATAGCAATATATGCACCGATCGGGGCAAAAGAAAGGCCTAGTCCCAATATCAGATGACAAAGCCAGGTAAATCGCTTTGTGTAACTATAGCCCAGGATGACCATCAATGCTATCGGAGAAAGTTTCAGACATAAGGGATTAATCAATCCTGCCAAAAAAATAAAGAGCGAGGCATTGATAAATGAAAAACCAAGTGCAGCATTCCCTTTGATCACTCCTTTAGGGATTTCGCGTTGAGCAGTTCTGGGGTTTTTTCCATCAATAAAGCGATCGGCCCACCGGTTAAACCCCATTGCTGAATTACGGGCAAGAACCATACATCCCAGGCAAAGAAGCAGGGTGGACCAGCTGAATGGATATCCGCTGTATTGAACAGCCAGAAAGAAACCGATCATTGCAAACGGCATTGCAAATATCGTATGGCTGAATACAACAAGAGAGAAGTAATCTTTTATTTTGGCCATAATCAGAATATTGGTGCGAAAATAGTGATTCGGCTGGTTCTATCATAGTCTCGTGGTTTTAGTACTTTTGCCGCTATGATAAAAATGGTGGTTACCGACCTGGATGGTACTTTACTGAATAGCGCTCAGCAGGTGAGCACTGAAGATTTTGATTCATTGTTAAGGCTTGGTAATCAGGGCGTAATACGGGTAATTGCAACCGGTCGTTCTCCGTTTTCCTTTCAACGAGTGATTGCGACAGATTTTCCGATCGATTACCTGGTGTTCAGCTCCGGTGCCGGCATTATGGATTATCGCACCAAGGAGATTCTCTATTCGAGGAACCTGCCTGAAAAGCGCGTTCATGAAATTGCCAACCAACTTCGGGAACTTGGTGTGACGTTCAAGGTTTTGGCGGCTGTTCCAGAGAATCATAATTATGTATACTATCAGAACGGTGAACTTCATCCTGATTTTGTTCGAAGGATGGAGAATTACCGTGGTTTTGAGAAGCCGATCTCTTTTGATCCGCCAAATTTTGGCGAAGCATGTCAGTTCCTGATCATTCTTCCACCGGATCCTGCCAGGTTTTTTGAGTTGAAAGCGCTGTTCAGCGGTGTTAAGGTGATCAGGGCCACTTCACCAATGGATCATGAATCTATCTGGATGGAAATTTACCATGAGGAAGTATCAAAAGGTAATGCAGTGCAATACCTGTGCGACCTCCACCATTTTAATCCCAATGAAGTCATGGGAATCGGCAATGATTATAATGACACCGACTTACTTGGATTTGTTGGGCTGCCATTCGTTGTCTCGAATTCGCCAACGGAACTCAAGGCAATTTACCGACAGGTTGGGTCACATAACGAAAGCGGTTTTACCGCAGCAGTCGGGTTGTCGATGCAAGAATCTACCGGTTAACGCAATACCGCGCCTAACTTTTTCTCAAAAGCAGTAATCAGCTTTTCCATAACCTGCTCGATCTGCTTGTCGGTCAAGGTTTTGGTTTCGTCCTGCAGAATAAAGCTCACAGCCAGTGATTTTTTACCCTCGCCCAGTTTGTCACTCATGTAAACATCAAAAATATTTACGCTTTTAAGCAGTTTACGCTCAACGACGAATGCCAGAGACCTTATGTGCTCAAAACGAACTGAAAGATCAACAACCAGAGCAAGATCCCTTCGCACCCAAGGATATTTGGACAGTTCCTCGAATTTTACTTCAAGGTGTACCTTGCGGAGAATAACGTCCCAGTTTAATTCGGCATACCATACTTCCTGATTTATTTCAAATGGCTCAAGAAGATCGGGATGAACCTGGCCCATCTGGATACAAATGGATTTCCCACACTTGCAGGTAATGCCCATGCCAAATCTTTCGTCCACCTTTTCTTCAACTTCCAGCTCATCGGTATTGATGCCCAGTCTTTGCAGCACCTTGAATGCGACAGATTTCAGGTCATAAAATCCAGTATCCTGACTTTTCCCGGACCAGTGTTCGGAATTTTTCTTGCCGGTTAAAAAGAGTGACAGGTACCTGGTTTCGTGATAGCTGTCAGCCATCAATCTGTTTTGACCCAGCTTTAATTCGTAGGTATTTCCGAACTCATAGAACTTGAGATCAGAATTTTTAAATTTCATGTTGGTTGCAAGAGCTTCCAAACCACCGAAGAGAAGGGTCCTGCGCAACATATTCAGATCATTGCTCAGAGGATTCAGAAGCTTAACACCCGACTCTTCAGGAAAACCTTCCATATTACCATAATAGGAAGACCGGGTAAGTGAATTCGCCATAATTTCATTAAATCCCAGTGCGGTCAATTGTTCTGAGATCATGTTCTCCAGCTTTTCCGGGTCGGGGTTCGGAGCATAGGAGAGGGTAGAAGTTACTTCATCAGTCAGCCCCACGTTATTATATCCGTATATTCTCAGGATATCTTCAATTACGTCAGCTTCACGCCGCACATCCACACGGTAGGTAGCGACCTCCAGCTGAAGCGAGGTATCATTTTCTTTAATGATCTCAATATCCAGTGATTTCAGGATCTTCTTTACCTCATCGTGGTCAATTCTGATTCCGATAAGGCGATCGAGGTTGGTCCATTTCAGCTCAACAGGGTAAGGTTTCACTGGATTGGGATAAACATCGATAACATCTGAAGCGATCTGGCCACCGGCGATATCGCAAAAGAT
>CAINOB010000116.1 GCA_903851365.1 uncultured Bacteroidota bacterium | reverse complement strand
TGAACCTCCCGACCCGGCCGATCCCGTGACCGTTCCCGTGTTGAACCCGGCACAGATCACACTGCTGTTGGTCGGACTCGCTGAGCTCAGGGTTGGGGCGGTCGGGGTGGAGGCGTAAGTCCAAATTTCATAGGTATTGTAAGCTGATGCTGAGCAGGCGCCTCCTGACCTTCTAGCCCGAACTTTAACAGAAGTCGTTCCACCAGTTGTTGTGATTGCAGCACTATTCGTATAGGATGACCAGTTACTACCTCCGTCGATGCTATACTGATATTCATTTGTACCTCCACCGGACCCTCCAGTAAAAGTCGCAGTTCCGGAATTGTAATCAACACAAATAACGGTACCATTTGCCGGTGAAGCAGAACTCAAGGTAGGAGAAACAGCAGTAACATCAATTGTTAAATTACTTCCATTATCCGAGCCTGTGACTGATGGATCACTGCTCACTACGCGAATCCTATAGCCAGTTCCTGAGGAAGCATTTGAAGGGATAGTACCTGAAATTGTTCCTGCGGAGGTTTGAGTCAATGTTCCAATATCAACAGGGGATCCAAATCCACCTGTTGCATCAGATAACTGGGCAGTAAAAACATTTCCTGAGTTATAGGTTCCTTCAATGGTAAACGGCACACTAACAGATGCTCCGGCACAGAAGGGTGAGCCAGAAATTGAACTGGTTGTTATAGTATGCTTTTTCTTTGCCATCACAAAGTAGCTAAAACTGCTGATGTCGTTTGAGCTATTGATTGATGGACTCGATGCCGTACCACCAATCGAAACATAGGATCCTCCCTGAGATGAGCTTTTTCCGATGACATCCAAAGCCCCAAGTGATGCTCCGCGGGTCAGGGAAACTTTACCGGTGAACGTTCCTAAGTTCAGTGCAGCTTGCCAATACTCCGTATGACTGATGCCATCAAGGGTGGCATCATAAGTAGCCCCTGCCCCAGCATCGGAATCAAAAGTTTCTATTGTCATAACCGGCGAGGAAGATGCTGAGGTAACCAGGGTAAACGGGAAATAATTACTGGTGCTCTTACCAACAGGGAAATTGTAGGTGCCGGTTCCTATCGACCATTGCAGCGGACCTTTAACAAAAGAAGATGTTGATCCACCGGAAATCGCTGAAGCTGATGTGTTCGAAACTGAAAGCAAATTCGATCCGGAGGAAGTTATAGTCCCATTGGTCAGAGTCAATATCCCTGAAACTGTCGTACTACTTCCCAGCGTGATGCCTCCAGCGCCATTTAATGTCAGGTTCTTGATATTTCCACTGAATATCGATGCCGGTAAAGTAATTCCACTGGAATTAGTGAAAGCTAAGATTGCTGAACTATTGCTTGCATCGATATAGCCTGATGAACGGGCAGGAGAATTTCCAGATAGAGTGAGTGTATTGGCTCCAACGGTTAATGTTCCGGCAGTTAAAGTCAATGTACCGGCTACATTTGTTGAAGCACCAAGTGTCACTCCGCCTGAACCGTTTAAGGTGAGGTTATTAATATTGCCAGTGAACAGCGATGCAGGCAACGTTACTCCGCTGGTATTTGTGAAAGTTAAGGTAGCGGAACTATTACTTGCATTGATATTGCCAGATCCAATGGAGGGTGCCGAATTTCCGGAAAGAGTCAGTGTATTTGTGCCTATCGCTAATGTTCCCGAGGTAAGAGTTAGTGTCCCGCCAACTGAAGCGGATCCACCAAAGGCAGCACCTGCGCTATTGCTGAGGGTAAGATTATTAAATGATGATGCAGGAATTGTTTGTGCACTGATGCCATTAAAAGTCACTGTTCCACCCCAGGTTAACCCACTCGATATCGGCGTGGAGGTTGTGTTTTGAGTGGTCAGCGTTCCTGAGTGGGCAACCGTGGCCACTGAAAGCGCATTGCTCGTCATATCCAAGTTACCCCCTGAGGTCGTCGTCAACGTGCCATTCACCGTTAATCCCCCGGAAGCCGTATTCGTATCGCTCGTATTGCTTAAGGTCAGATTATTGTAAGTACCCGCCATCACCGTTTGTACGCCCGTTGTCGCTGCATAAATTATCGTCCCACCCCAGGTCTTGCCTGTAGGGATCGGCGTGGCACTCGTGGCCGTCGGTACCGCGGTGCTGATCGTACCCCCATTGGTGATCGTCGATAAAGTGCCCCCCAGAGTATTGGCTGTTCCCATACTGAGGGTACCCCCCGAAGTCGTCGTTAACGTTCCATTCACAACCAAATTGCCACCAGCACTGTTCGAACTGCTCGTATTATCCAGTTTCAGGTGATTATATGTCACCGGATTAATCGTTTGTCCGCCCCCGGCCACGGTATATTCCACTGTGCTCCCACTTCCCGGGGTCAAGGTCCCAAAAGCTCCGATGCTGCTTGCTGCGATTTGAAGAACATGGGCAGCATTCGGACCGGTACTCATATTAATCGTACCGCTGTTAACCAAGGTATTCGTCCCGGTTCCGCTCAGGGCCAATGTTTGTGCAGTCGTACTGAAGGCTAGAGTTGTTGAGGCCGCAATGGTGAGCGTTCCACTTACTGTCGTTGGAGTACTCGAGGCCAGGGTCTTCGTACTGCTACCCCCTCCCGATATCCCCAGGTTTGTGTATGTCTTATTGGCTACCGTCTGAGTGCCAGCTAAAGAATAATTCACCGTACCCCCCAGACTCGATGTTCCCCATGGGAAAGTGGTGGCAGTGCAATTGTAGGTGCCCGAGGTGATCGTTAAATTCGTCGCTGTGCTGATCGCAGACCCTCCGTCATTGAAAACACTGTTCGAGGTGACATCCCCAATCGTCAGCGTAGTGATCGTGGAAGCTCCCCCTAACGTCACACCGGCCGTGTTATTCACCTTCATCGTGGAATAGGTTCCTGAGGCTGCCGTCTGTGAAGAGGACCCATTATAGTTCACCGTCCCTCCCCAGGTTTTACCAGTTGTTATTGGAGTTGTAGAAGTATTTTGGGTTTGTAATGTACCCGCATGAGAAACAGTTGCTACAGAGAGGGCATTGGTTCCCATATCTAATGTCGTGCTCGCATTTGTTGTAAATGTACCCGCGACAGTTATACCGTTAGTTATAGCTGTACATGTTCCCCCTGTATTTGTAATAGTGAAATTATTAAATGGATTTCCACCACTATTTATTGACTGCGCACCTGCTCCGTTAAAAGTGACTGTTCCGCTATTGTGAGTGAAAGTCCCACCATTACTTAAATTTCCGGCAATATTCATCGTCCCGGATGTAGAGGTTAGTGTTCCACCGCTGATTGTAAGTCCACCCAATGTTGCAGTACCACTTCCTAAGCTCAATGTTCCAGCCCCCACTTTGGTTAAATCCTGACCACCGGTTATCCCCCCACTTAAGCTGATATTCCCTGTTGTTCCAATGCTTGATGCACTACCGAGTGTTACCACTCCGCTATAGCTGGCAGCTGTACCAGAGCTATTTACCAATGCCCCACCACTCGTAATCCCTGTACCATTTAAAGTTAAACCTTCAGCATAGGTGGTATATGTTTGTCCGTTTAAATCCAGTACCCCCCCGCTCGTAATTGACGTTGCTCCAGCAGCTGTGCCTAAAGCAGCGGCATTACCCAATTTCAATATTCCCGCACTTATTGTTGTTAATCCAGTATAGGTATTAGCTCCAATAAGTGTCCATGTCCCGGAATCCTGTTTCGTAACAGTCCCTTCACCCGTTCCAATAATACTAGTTAAACTTCCTCCCTGTGTACCTCCAAGAATAAGACCATAACCCGAACCAGTTATTGTCCCTGTAGCGCTCAAGGAGATTGTCCCTGACTCTCCATCTATTGTACTCGAACTTCCAAGCGTTAACAATCCCAAAAATGTCGCAGGTGAGATTGAACTATTTATAATCGCACCACCTCCCGATATTCCTGAACCATTTATTGTTAAAGCTTCAGCATAAGTGGTATATGTTTGCCCATTCAAATCAAGCACTGCACCACTCGAAACAGTCGTACCGGCTGCAGCTGTACCAAGTGCAGATGTATTTCCCAATTTCAAGGTTCCGGCACTAACGGTTATAGCCGCTGTTGATGAATTTGATCCTGATATTGTTAAAATTCCATTGCCAACTTTTGTCAAGGCAAAATTTCCCGAAATGGCACCTGATAAAGTTATGTCACCTGTAGTGCCAATATTGCTGGCAACAGTAAGTGCAACTGTTCCACTATAACTAGCTGCAGTTCCGGAGCTGTTTATCAATGCTCCTCCGTTTGAAATCCCGGTACCACCTATAGTTAGCCCCTCCGCATAGGTGGTATACGTTAGGCCGTTCAAATCAAGCACTGCACCACTCGAAACAGTCGTACCAGCTGCAGCAGTACCAAGTGCTGATGTACTTCCTAATTTCAATGTTCCGACACTGACGGTGATAGCCACTGTTGATGAATTTGATCCCGATATTGTCAAGGTTCCATTACCGACCTTTGTCAGGGCAAAATTTCCTGATAAATTCCCCGACAAGGATATATCACCTGTAGTCCCTATGGTGCTCGCAACCCCAAGTGCAACGGTTCCGCTATAGCTAGCCGCCGCTCCGGAGCTGTTTATCAATGCTCCTCCGGTTGCAATCCCTGTACCATTTACAGTTAACCCTTCAGCATAAGTCGTATAGGTTTGTCCGTTTAAATCAAGCACTGCACCACTGGTAATTGATGTTGCACCTCCCGTGGTACCAAGTGCGGAAGTGCTTCCCAACTTTAACGTCCCAACACTGATGGTTAATGTATTGGAAAAGGTATTTGCTCCGGAAAGGGTTAGGGTTCCTGAACCACTCTTCGTAAAAGTGTTGGTCCCAGCTAAAATACATGATATTGCTGCTGAACCGGTAACAGTGATAGTTGAAGCTGCATTTGGTGTTAAAGTATATGAACCGCCTGAAATGGATGCCCCATCTCCCATTGTTAAAGAAGACTTGTAAACACTACTACCAGAGAGAACCGGATAATTACTCAGACCTGCAGGAATTATTACATCAGTTGAGGTTGTGGGAACCCCGTTTGTCCAGTTGCCCGCAATTCCCCAATCCGTGGTAGTTGCTCCTGTCCAGGTTGTCAGAGTTAACGAGGCAGTTACACTTAACATTCCCGTGGTTGCGGCAAAATAAGTATTATCTTTGTTTGTTGCCGTTGAAGAAGTGCTGCCCCAGGTCCCTAAGGCGCGTCCAATACCGCCAAGGGTAAGGTTTGCTATTGTTAGTGTCAGCCCAGCACCAATACTTGCAGTGGCTGAACCGGAAGGTGCAATACTCAGGTTTCCGGTAGTGGAAGTCCCTGTTACCATTGACTTTGCCCCACTCCCGGAAAAAACAAGATTAACATATGCCTTCGCGATAACTGACTGCGGTCCGGCAGCATCGTAATAAACAGTATTACCAGCAGCAGTTACAGTCAGGGAGGTAAAGGTTGGTACAGTAGTACTTGAAATATAAAGAGTACCTGCTGCGGCGTTGGTAAATGCAGGAACCGTGCCGCTAATATTCATATCAACAATTCCATTATTAGTAAGACCGGTTACTGTACAACTGCCACTAAGATTCAAGGTACCTGCAGCGCCAATTGTCAAAGTATTTGATCCTGCAAGTAGTGTTGAAACCGTTAGATTTCCGTTATTGGTAATTGTATTATTAATTGTCAGGTAAGGCATAGTAATGGATCCTGATCCACTGATGATTTTTGAAGCTGTACTAAAGGTATGAACTCCGGTAGTATTGGATGTTGTGGTGTAGGTGCCATTATTCGTAAAACTTCCTGCAAAGGTTATTGCCTCATTTGCGGTTTCATTCCAAGCACCACCTGAATTAATTGTCACATCACCGGTAAAAGTTTTAGTACTCGTACCCCCAAGTGTAAGTGTTCCTGAAACTGATGTTGTTAGACTGATTCCAAGGGTTTGATTGTTAGCAATAGCCAATTCAGCACCACTTCCGATCGATAGGTTCCCGGTCACGGTTCCGGCAGCCGCTAGTGACCAAGTCTTCGTTCCTGAACCGGAAATTGTCAGATTATAATAACTATAATCACCGACAGTTTGTGCCCCGGATCCATTGTAATTCACTGTTCCGGTTGATTTTGTAAAAGTCCCACCTGCCGAAAGATTCCCACCGATATTGAGTATTCCGGCTCCTGAAAAGGTTAATTGTGCCCTTGCAGCTGTTCCCGAAAAGGTAATACCATTTGACAGGTTGACAGTACCAGTGCTTACTGATACAACACAGACACCTGTGGAAGTGGTATTGCCAGGAATGGTAATACTGGCAGCACTTAAGGTACCTGTTCCAACCGAGATTGTACTGGAAAAAGTCAACGTTGGAATTGTCATAGTTATTGCACCCCAAACGGATGAGGTATTCCGAACAGTCAGTGAATTGGCTCCACTTATAGTAATTCCATTGGCGGCAGCTGGGGCATTTATTGTAATACTGGCACAAACAGCAGTAACATCAACTGTAACAACATGACCAGAAGCTATGATTACGGGATCATCAGCTCCTGGTACTCCAGAGGGAGACCAAGTAGCAGCAGTGCCCCAATTACCGGAACCTGCACTCGTCCTGGTCGTTTGCGCCATAGCCGTATAGGTCGAACCTATGAAAATGAGCACCATCAAGCCAACCTTAATCAACAAATTAGATCTTTGTGATCTATGTTTTCCGCCTACAGACTTCAACTCTCCTATACGCGCGCGCGCGGAAAAGTTTAATGTCCATATTTCGGAAAAAATAAATTCCATAAATCAAACGGTTTTTAAAATAATCCCGTTTCCGAGTTTAAGTTAAGGTAAAAATATACACCAAAACGATTGTATTTTATGCATCGCAGTAAGCTTTTCAACGACTCACCCTTACCTGTATCCCACTGTTTAAACATAATTCCGGCCAAAAGGTTCAAACTTTGCATATACAATATAATCCATCCTGCCCACTCACTACCCAAGCCCTTGTAATTTTCGACTTAGTTTTCAACAGTTCCAGTACATACCTTAACAAAAATTATACCTGATATTTTAACTCACTGATTTTTTAATACTTGAGAAAATTTTGGAACCTAAATTTTCCGGATTATGGTTTTTTTTTCTAAATAAAGGAATTAAAAATAATTGACAATTTTTGTTTAAAAACGCAAGATACAATATGCACCCTACCCCTCAAAATCAATTGGTTAGTATTCGCAAGCAATAATTTGTTATCAAACCATTAATTAACATCGTTCATCAACATTATAAATGCGTTCGTCAATTGTATTCCTAACCCTTGAAGGATGATCATTCCTACCAAGGAGGGAACTCCTTCACTAACCTTGCAAATCCAAAATAAGCAGGTTTTAATTTGCGTATAGTAGTGCTTCTGAGCTCCTCCTTGCAAAGTCTTTCCTGAAGCTCCAATATGAAAAACTGTTGCATTATTGATCAACACAATAGAGCGTTTCGCAGATCTGAAAATATCAGGAACAAACTTGTAAATTGGTTAAATAGCGATATTGGGTGTTCGGGAATTTTTATGAACTTTGAAGCTGATCTACTTTGGTTGAACATAGAAACATCTCCATGTCAAAGCAAAATTCCGGGACAACCAAAACCTCAGTGAAAAAAACACCTGAAATACCGGTCAATTTGCGCTATTTGCTTCTGCTAATCGCCTACGGTTTTGTGACGGTGCTCACGCCTAACCTGAAAGCCTTTGACTCTAACGGCCCCAAATTCCTTGCACTTGCCCTGCTCAACCTGGCAACCTTTGTCTTCCTGTTTACCCGCAAGGAATTGAAAGCCCGCCCTGAATGGTATTACGCCTTTTTCAAGAATGGGATCGGGATCACATACGCCGGCTTGATGATTGTATCGCTGCTCTCCTTTTTGAAAGCCATCAATGTCCTGGAATCAGTGCTTCATTTCGCCAAAATATTTACCGTTTTTTCAGCTGCTTATCTGGTTTCGATCCTGATTGCTGCAGATAAAAGAAATATACGATACCTGTGTGCAGCCATGACCCTTCTGTTGGTCTTCGACAGTCTGACTGTTTTTTCGGGGATTGCCAAATATATTGATGGCAAAATAAGTTCCGTCGGTGAAATTCTATCGGTATACTCCAATAAAAACGGATTGGCATCTGCCATCTTCGTAAAGATTCCGTTTGCGCTCTGGTTATTTGCCTTCAGCCAAAAATGGTGGAGAAAATTGGGCATTCTTGGCACCTTCCTCGCCATCACCGCTACATTATTCATGAGTACCCGAGCTTTTTATCTGGGTATTTTTGCTTTAACCCTGGCAGTTATTGCTTTTTTTGTTATCAGATATTTTCAATCGCATAATGAACAACATCTGAGACCGACGGGCATTTACCTAATCCTGTTAGTATCTGCACTACTGATCTTTTCAGGGACTCAGCGCTATCTTTATCCGCGAACCGAGGACCCATACGGTAAGGGCGTGGGAGCCCGGTTGGCAACCATCTCAAGCGATGAAACTTCAGCAGCACTCCGACTGGATGCATGGAAATGGTCGTGGCATCTTATCAGGGAGAATCCAATACTTGGTGTTGGATTGGGTAACTGGAAAATTACTGTTCTGAAAGAAGCCAATCAGACTATCCCTGATTATAATTACCCATACAAAGCACACAACGATTTTGTTGAAACTACAACCGAGACGGGTATTTTGGGTGGATTATTTTATTTTGCCATTTTCCTAATTACCGGATGGACCCTGATTAGAACTATTCTTAAAAATTCAAACTCCGAATGGCTTACTTTCTTTTATCTACCTTCCTTCGGGTTGCTTTGTTATAGTTTCGATGCGATGTTCAACTTTCCTCAGGATCGACCTGAAATTCAATCTTTATTCGCCCTGTTCATCGGAATGGCTGTTGCTGGTGTGCCCTTTCTTAAAGGCAAGACTGTAGTGCCTGTTATATCTGTTACCTCGAAAGTAATTGACGAACCCATTTTCCGGATCTCGGTTTTCCTTTTTTACGGATTGGCCCTGATGGCTAGCACTGGCATATTATATCAAAACTTCATTTCCCTGAAACTCCAGCGTTTGGTTAAGGATGATGTTAAATCTGGCCGGTTGACGCATCCTGCCTCCCTATTTATCGACGGATTTCCGAATATACCTGATTTGAATGCCGAGGGTGAACCGATTGCCGTGCAAAAAGTTCGATACCTCCTAAACGAAAAAAAGAATGTTGAAGCTATTGCCTTGCTTTCAAAAAATAATTCGAGCCCGTGGGATACCCGGCCAGAGTTTGCCATGGCTATTGCTTACCATAACCTGAATAATATTGACAGCAGCCTATCCTATTCGAAAAAGATATACAAACTGAAACCGTTTTATTTCCAAAACATCAGGCTATTATCTGAACTATTAGAAAAGAAAGGATTGCCAAAAGAGGGAATAATCATCCTTGATAAATATTTAAGTAAGACTAAAGATAACCAGGAAGCCTGGCTATATGCTTCCTCTTACTATGACAGATCCGGCAACTTACAGAAGGCAGCCGCAGTTATCGATACTGCCGCAAATTATTTTCCTACCGACAGTCTGGTAATAAAGGCAAAGGAAACTATCGGCCGCAAAGTTTATATGCTGCCTTACCAAACGTTGTACAATTCCGCCTCCGCGGCTTTTAGTGCAAAAAAATATGATGAAGCTGTCCGACAATATTCTGAGCTGTTAGCCAAAGAACCCCGATTTAATGAAGCCCACATAAATAGAGCTTACTGCTACTTCCTTCTAAAAGAATACAGGAATAGCATCGCGGATCTGGATTTCCTGATTTCCACTGGAGTAAAAAGCTCCAATCAATACAACACTTATAATCTTCTTGGATCCAATTATTTTAATCTGGGGAATACTGATGAGGCCTGCAAAAACTTTAAGATTGCAGCCGACATGGGCGACAAGGATGGGAGGGAGAATTATTCCAGAGTCTGCCAACCCAGCACCAAAAAGTAGCGGACCTGCCCCAAGAATATGTACTACTTCACCGGAGATTGAAAAGCCAGATGGAAATCGAACTTAAAACCGGAATTTGCAAACCTGAAAACAAAGACCGAAGATATGGCACAAGGCTCAAGGCGCAAGGCTCAAGTAAAGGCGAAAAATTGAAGCCAGTGATTCGCCGACCAATGTTGAATTTTGACCAATCAGGATCAGGGAACCGATAACCGGGTTCCGAAAAAGAAGATCGGGGGACGAAGAAGAACATCGAAACGCGTGACACGTGACGCAGAAGAACGTTCGCCCTGAGTATCGTATTCCGCAACAGCGTTCTTTGAGAATGTGTCCTTCGTAGTCAACCCTTCTCTGTCATTCCTGCGAAGGCGCAGCCGGAAGCAGGAACCTTTACGCTGTCGTACCGTATCGTTTGAAAGCACGTTCCTGACAATAGAGAGTTTCGCCAATCTGATAATATTGGAGACAAACTTATAGGCATCGAAGATTTGACCGTCGTAGAAAATGCCTTCGTTTGGTGGCAGGTTAGTTCTGATCAGTAAATCAAACTTCTCATCATGCTCCCACATTTTCCTTTCAATCCTTTCAACTCGCTGGTTAATGGCGTAACCTTTCAATAAATACTCCTTCAGTACTCCATTTGCCCAAATCCGGAACTGGGTACCACGTTTTGAATTGACTCTATAGCCTATGGAAATAGCCGCGTCAAGATTATAAAAAACGACTTTTCTTTTTACAAACCGAGCTCCTTCTTGTTGAACTTCCAAGAAATCTTTGGAAGTTGCCCCTTCTTTCAATTCCTCTTCCTTGTAAATATTACTTAGGTGCACCCTGATATTTTCCACCGAGCAATCAAATAATATTGCCATCTGTTTTTGACTTAGCCACACTGTTTCGTCATCAATGCGGACTTCAAGCTGAGTGGATGCATCATCAGGCAGAAGAGAAGGCTCAAGGCTCAAGGCTCAAGGCGCAAGGCGCAAGTCAAGGCTCAAAGTTGATTGAGGAGATTCGAAGGCCAATGCTGAATTTTGAATGATCAGGATCAAGGAACAGATAACCGGGTTTCGAAGAAGAAGATCGGAGGACGAAGAAGAAGATCGAAACGCGTGACACTTGACGCGGAAGAACGTTCGCCCTGAATACCGCATTCCGCAACAGCGTTCTTCCTGTGGACTGCCCACTGCCAACTGCCGACTTTTAAAAATTCCCGCTCCATTTTTTCCATTGTCCCCCCCGTTCTGCATCTATATACGGAAATAGGAAATCATGAACCCCTCATAAGCCAAGCTCGCAAAATGCGATGAAAATAATTTGAGGGCTCCATGAGTACAAGGACAATTAAATTGAAACCATAAATTAACTACGAATGAAATCACAAAACAAGAATCGGAACTTTTCGTATTTTCGCATAATGTTTCAGCCAATAAAGCCAATGGTAATAATCTGTCTGCTATTCCTTTCCTTGCTAAGCCTCCCGGGGATAGCTCAGGAAAAGCAGGTCATTGTGCCGTACACCTTGGCCGATCGCGACCGGGCAATACTAACTGAAGCCAATGTGAGCACATTTGATGTCCGGTTCAGGGCCATCGAAACCAGATTGGGTGCAGTCGAAACCAGGTTGGACAGAATCGAAATAAAATTTGAAAGCCAGCAAATGCAGCTCAATGACCTCAAGACACTTTTTTACAGCGGGTTCAGTATTTTAATCACCCTGTTCCTGTTTATGTTTGGTTATATGATCTGGGATCGGAGAACCGCCATGAAGCCGGCACTGGAACAAGCGTCAAGGGCAATGCTGGATAATCGCAACTTCTTAACCGTTCTGCGCGATTATTCAAAAAAACACCCCGACCTGGCTGACATCCTCCGGACACACGGCATGCTTTAAAAATCAATGGTTTTTCTTAATCAGACGGTTAGATGACTTCAGCGGCCATTAACTTTTCCAACAGGTCCGTTGCATCAAGCTGGATTTTCGAAAAGCCGAACCACTTTATTCTTTCAGGACGCCATTAGCCCAAATCCGGAACATAGTCCCTCGCTTGGAATTAATTTTATAACCGACTGATATAACAGCATCAAGGTTGTAACATACGACTCTCCTTCTCACCATCCTATTCCCCTCATTTCGAACTTCCGAGTAATCCTCGGAAGTTGCGGCTTCAATCAATTCTTCATCTTTATAAATATTCCTCAAGTGAAACACGATATTGTCAACTGAGCAGTCAAATAGTTGAGCCATTTGTTTTTGGCTAAGCCAAATGGTCTCTCCATTTATACGAACCTCAAGCTGTGTGGTTTTATCATCAGGCAAAAGAGAAGGCTCAAGGCACAAGGCGCAGGGCTCAAGTCAAGGCTCAAGGCTGATTGAGGAGATTCGAAGGCCAATGCTGAATTTTGAATGATCAGGATCAAGGAACAGATAACCGGGTTTCGAAGAAGAAGATCGGGTTTCGAAAAAGAAGATCGAAACGCGTAACACGTGACGCGGAAGAACGTTCGCCCTGAATATCGCATTCTGCAACAGCGTTCTTCCTGCCGACTGCCCACTGCCAACTGCCGACTTTTAAAAATTCCCGCTCCATTTTTTCCATTCGCCCCCCCGTTCTGCATCTATATACAGAAATTGGAAACTATGGAATCACAGAACGAGTATCAAAGTTTTTTCGTTGAAGTAAAGAACCGCATCAGGTCTGGTCAATACGAAGCTTTAAAAGCAGTAAACAAGGAACTTGTAGGACTTTATTGGGATCTGGGGAAAATGATTGTTCAAAAGCAAACCGAGCATGGTTGGGGAAAATCTGTGGTCGAAACACTGGCGTCCGATTTGCAAAAAGAGTTTCCGGGGGTAAAAGGTTTCTCGATATCTAATTTATGGTACATGGCACAATTTTACACGAAGTACCAAGGAGATACAAAACTCGAATCAATGATTCGAGAAATTGGCTGGACCCATAACTTACTGATTATGAAAGGTTGCAAAGCATCACCAGAACGACAGTTTTATATAGCTGCAAGCAAGAAATTCGGTTGGACCACACGAGTTCTGGAACACCAGATCGATAACAAAACCTTCGAGAAATATCTGCTGAATCAAACCAGCCTCGACCAACCATTGGCTGACAAGTACAAGGATCAAAAAATACTCGCTATCAAGGATCATTACACATTCGATTTCCTTGAGTTGGCAGAGGATCACAGTGAGCGTGAGCTGGAATTGGCCCTGCTTAAAAATATCAGGGGATTCCTGCTTGAACTTGGCGGCGACTTCAGCTTTATCGGTCATCAATACAAGCTTGTGGTGGAGGATGAGGAGTTTTTTATCGATCTGTTACTTTACCACCGGAGATTGCAAAGTCTGGTGGCAATCGAACTGAAAACCGGAAATTTCAAGCCAGAATATAAAGGCAAAATGGAGTTTTACCTGACTGTGCTGAATGAACAGATCAAACTGCCTAATGAAAATGAGGCCATTGGTATTATCATCTGCCGAAACAAAAAGCGGCTGATCGTTGAATACTCATTGAAAAGTTCAACTCTGCCTATCGGCATTGCCTCCTATAGTACCACATCGGTATTGCCAGATTATTACAAGACCCTTCTGCCCGAGCCGGACGAAATGGCCCGAAGTATTGATCGCTGGCTTACCGCCGCCGAAGAACTCACGTAAAGGCTCAATTTTGAAGTTAGAGACTCGATCACAAATGCGGAATTTTGAATGATCAGGATCAAGAAACCGATAACCGGGTTTCGAAGAAGAAGATCGGGTTTCGAAAAAGAAGATCGAAACGCGTGACACGTGACGCGGAAGAACGTTCGCCCTGAATATCGCATTCTGCAACAGCTTTCTTTCTGTGGACTGCCCACTGCCAACTGCCGACTTATTAAAATTTCCCTTCCATTTTTTCCATTGTCCCCCCCGTTCTGCATCTATATACTCAAAAAGAAGCCATAAATTATCTACGAATGAAATCACAAAACAAGTACCAGAACTTTTCGTATTTTTGCGTTATGTTTCAGCACATGAAGACAAATACACTAATCTGCCTGTTATCTCTTTCCCTGCTAAGCCTCCCGGCATTGGCGCAGGAGCAGCAGGTTATTGTGCCTTATACTCTGGCTGATCGTGATCGCGCTATATTGACACAAACCAAGATGGAAGTGAGCTTTGTAAGTCAGCAAAGACAGCTCGATGACCTGAAAAGGCAGCTCGATGACGTGAAAACACTTTATTATGGGGGATTTGGCATTATAACATCATTGTTTCTTTTTATGTTCGGTTATATGATCTGGGATCGCCGCACAGCAATGAAACCGGCACTGGAACAAGCATCGAGGGCAATGCTGGATAATCGAAATTTTTTAACTGTGTTGCGCGATTATTCCAAAAAACACCCCGATCTGGCCGACATCCTCCGGACGCACGGGATGCTTTAGGAAAGACTCATTTTTGAAGTTAGGGATTCGACGACCAATGCTGAATTTTAAATGATCAGGATCAAGGAACCGATAGACGGAAGACAAGAGACAGAAGACGGAAGAACGTTCGCCCTGAATACCGCATTCCGCAAAACCGTTCTTCCAGAATGCCCCCTTCGTACCAATCCCTTTTCTGTCATTCCTGCGTATTCTAAGATAAAACCAAATAAATTATCATCTTTTTCACATTAGGTTGAAAATATTTTAGGCGGTCACTGATGTTCACCATCAAAGTTCTTAATCACCAAGATAAAGTTTGAACAGAATCTGTCAAGGGCAAGTAAATGCCTTTCACTACCCACAAGGCCATCACGCAGGCACCCTTGACAGGACCTGATTCAAACCTTAGAAAAGCGATTAAGATCCTTTGATGTAGAGGTGTTTTGATTGGATCAGGCTGCATATTTCATGATTTCTACGTAAGGAGTTCCTCGCCTAACTACAGCAAAAATCCTTGCTATTAATTTGTTGCGAATAATATTCTGGGTAGACATTTTGTTTTTCCTTCTGCGAGTCTTCTCTGGTAATACAATTTCATTTCAGTATTATGCTGGATGGCACTTCCGGTAATGTTACCCAGAAGGGACTTTGCTCTTTTATTAGCGAGATGGCTCACTTTGGTTTTACCGCGGATACTGGTTCCCGATTGGTAAGGGAAAGGAGCCGTTCCAGCGTAACAGGCGAATTTGCGCCAGTCAGCGAACTTGGTGAAAGCATGAGTAACAGCAATCATATACAGTGCGGTTTGAGCACCAACACCCTTGATACTGACGATCAAATCAAATTGGGTTTGCAGCATCGGTTGATTTTGCACCACATTTAAAAGTTCATTGTCCAGCAGATCGATCTGTTGATCAAAACTCTTGATCATGGCTTCCTGGACTTTGAAGAAAAGTGGATCTTCCTTTTTCTCAATTGCCCGTTTAGCTTCCCCTATAGACGCCTTGAACCCAGCTCGCTGACTTACGAGTCTGTCTCGCAAGGAGAGTAATCGCTTCATCTGTTCGATCTCTTTTTCAGGCAATTGGGTCGGCACAATCTGAAGCTTCCGCAAGCTGGCATACTCAGCAATCTTGCCGGCATCCACCTTGTCACTTTTCCCACGGGTGATGCCCAGGGACCGCTTCAGTTCCAGCCCAGGGATCATCACAAAAGGGTAACCTTTTTCCTGTAGATACACAGCCAGCTTATATGAGTAATAGCCGGTGTACTCAAAAGCGAACAGCGCCTCAGAGAGTTTAACCTTGTAATCCTTTACCAGCGAGTGAAATAGCTGTTTAATTCCTTTTTCATCGTTCTCTCCCTCGAGAACTTTGCCATCCGGTAAAACTTCAACATCGAGAGTTAATTTACTCACATCGATGCCAATAAATTTTGAATAATCCATAACTTTGCTTTTAAGCGTTTAACAAAAGCTGCTGTAACTAAAACCTTTAATAGGCCCTGATGCCTAAAATTCTAATTGGTTCACAGTAGCAAGAAAAGGGAATGAGGACTAATACGCAGGTAAGGTCGTGAGCCTAGCAGGCGAAAAAGTTCACCTCATTCCTTTTCAATTTACGAACTATTGATTTAATGAACCAAATCTAAAGGCAGGCGCAGCCGGAAGCAGGAACCTTTTCTGTCATCCCCGCAAAGGCGAAGCCGGAAGCGGGGACCTTTACGCTGTCGTACCGAATCGTTTGAAAGCACGTTCCCGCTGCCGTAGCAAAACTGAGGAGAGCGCCTATCCTTCAGCCGCCTTTTAACTTTTCTAACAGTTCCGTTGCGTCAAGTTGAATTTTCCAAAAGGCGAACCACTTCATTCCTTTCAACCCGCTGGTTAATGGCGTAACCTTTCAATAAATAATCTCTCAATATGCGGTTGGCCCATATACGAAACTGCGTACCACGTTGTGATTTAACACGATAACCAACAGAAATGATAACGTCAAGGTTATAAACCTTTACCTTTCTTTTAATCTTCCTTGCACCTTCCATTTGAACTGTCAAGTATTCCTTTACAGTTGAAGTTGCAGCCAATTCACCCTCATTAAAAACATGGGCAATATGCATACCGATATTTTGCTTTGTCGAGCTGAAAAGTTCCACCATTTGCGCCTGCGTCAGCCACACAGTTTCCTCATCAATGCGGACCTCAAGCTGTGTAGATTTATCATCAGGTTGATATAGAACTAATTCACCTTTGTCAATATGTGCTTTCATGTTATTGGGTTCAAACTTTATAGTATAGACGCTATTTAGGATATGAAATGGAAAAACTATCTGACATTGTTCCACAACCAATGCTGAATTTCGAATGGTCAGGATCAAATTAACCTCGGAAAAGTGTCATCCCGTTGAACAACGGGATCTCGTCGCCTACCACGAAATTTGACTTTGTAATTTCAGCATTCAAAATTGGTCCTGAAGCCTCGACTTTCTTCCGCGTTTCGCGTCACGAGTTTTGTCTTCCGATCTTCTTCCTCGTCCACCGATCTTCTTCTTCGTCTTTCGTGTCTCGTGTCACGTGTTTCGATTCCCCTCTCCATCAACGTGCAAAATCAAACCCTTTCTATTACATTTGCCCGATAGATAATTCTCGTTTTATGTACAGAACAAATACCTGCGGCGAACTCCGGCTATCCCATGCCGGCCAAACAGTTACCCTCTCCGGATGGGTCCAGAAAATGCGCGAATTCGGCGGAATGACATTCGTCGATCTGCGCGACCGGTACGGAATTACCCAGCTGGTTTTCAACATGGAAACCAACCCCGAACAATTTAAACTGGCGCAAAAACTCGGACGGGAATTTGTCGTCCGCGCAACCGGTGTCGTAGCCGAACGAAGCAACAAAAATCCAAATATGCCGACAGGCGATATCGAAATACATGTGGATTCTATTGAGATATTGAACGCTGCCGAAACCCCGCCATTCACCATCGAGGAAAATTCCGATGGCGGCGATGAACTGCGCATGAAATACCGCTATCTCGATATGCGTCGCGCTCCCCTGCAGCGTAACCTGATGCTTCGTCACCGCATGGCCCAGAGCGTTCGCCATTACCTTGATCTTCAGGGATTCATCGAGGTGGAAACCCCGGTCATGATAAAATCGACCCCCGAAGGCGCCCGCGATTTCGTGGTCCCCAGCCGCATGAACCAGGGTCAGTTTTATGCCCTTCCACAATCACCCCAGATGTTCAAGCAACTACTGATGGTATCGGGGTACGACCGTTATATGCAGATTGTTAAATGCTTCCGCGATGAGGATCTCCGTGCCGACCGCCAGCCGGAATTCACCCAGATCGACTGCGAAATGGCCTTCGTTGAACAACAGGATATCCTCGAAGTATTCGAAGGACTCACCAAGCACCTGTTTAACGAGGTCCTCCAGGTCCAGTTTGAGGGATCGTTCCTCAAGTTGCCTTGGGAGCAGGCTATGTCTGAGTACGGGTCCGACAAGCCGGACCTGCGCTTCGAGATGAAAATAAAAGAGCTCGTGACACGAAACGCGAACCGAGCCGAAGGCGAGCTCAGCGAAGCTAAACACGAAACACGGAAAGCAGAAGACGAAACACGTGACACGAAACACGAAACACGGAACCCCGAAGAGAGATCTCTTCCGAGTCACGCGTCACGCGTCACGAGTCACGATTCTTCCGCGTCACGCGTCACGCGTTTCGATTCTTCCGGTTTCCCCGCGTTCGACGATGCCGAATACATCGGCGGAATTATCGCAGCAGGCTGTGCGGAGTACACCAGGAAGCAACTCGACGAACTCACCGATTTTGTTAAAAAACCACAGGTCGGAGCCAAGGGGCTCATCTATGTAAAGTATAATATGGACGGAACGATCAAGTCATCCGTCGATAAGTTCTTCGATGCAGCCGCACTGCAGGGATGGGCCGAGGTTACCGGTGCCAAACCCGGCGACCTCCTGCTGATCCTCGCCGGCAAGCGCGACAAAACCCTCAAGGCATTGGGCGATCTGCGTCTGGAAATGGGCCGTCAGCTCAACCTGATGGATAAGAATAAATATGTACCTCTCTGGGTGGTCGATTTTCCATTAGTTGAATGGGACGAGGAAACAGCCCGTTTTTACGCTATGCATCACCCGTTCACCGCACCAAAACCTGAGGATATCCCGATGCTGGATATCGATCCGGGCCAGGTTCACGCCAATGCTTACGACTTAGTAATCAACGGAATCGAGATCGGGGGCGGATCCATCCGTATACACGATGCCGGATTGCAGAAGAAAATGTTTGAAGTCCTCGGATTTACCGATGAGCAGGCCGAGTACCGGTTTGGATTCCTGATGAACGCCTTTAAATATGGTGCTCCCCCGCATGGCGGTATCGCCTTCGGTTTCGACCGCTGGGTATCGCTCTTTGCCGGACTCAATTCCATCCGCGACGTGATCGCCTTCCCGAAAAATAATCAGGGACGGGATGTGATGCAGGATTCTCCATCGAACCTCGACGAGGAGCAATTGAAGGAACTCGGCATTAAGATATCGTGACACGAAACGCGTGACGCGGAAGAATCGGAACGCGTGACACGTGACGCGTGACACGAAAGAGGGGGTTCCGTGTTTCGTGTTACGTGTTTCGAAAGCTAAAGAGTGCTTTAATGCTAACAAACCATTGATCTAAATGGACGACACCTACTTCATGCGCCAGGCCCTCGCCGAAGCCCGACAGGCAGCGGCGGAGGATGAAATCCCCGTCGGCGCCGTCGTCGTGGCCGGCACACGCATCGTGGCCCGGGCTCATAACCTCACGGAAACACTGCATGATGTAACCGCCCATGCCGAAATGCAGGCCCTCACCGCAGCAGCTAATACCCTCGACAGCAAATATCTGGATGATTGCACTTTATATATCACTCTCGAACCCTGCGTGATGTGCGCCGGCGCCACTTTCTGGGCCCAGATCGGCCGTATAGTATATGGTGCATCAGATCCTAAACGCGGCTTCATGCAAAATGGCGGCAACATCCTTCACCCCAAAACAACTATCACCGCCGGTGTGCTTGCCGATGAGTGCGGACAATTGTTAACTGATTTCTTTAAAGGAAAGCGGTGATATTGAAGGTAGAGATTCGAGGACCAATGTTGAATTTTGAAACTTCAGGATCAAGTGGCCCTCGTCAGAAGTGTCATCCCGACGAAAGTCGGGACCCCGTCGCATTCCACGGCATTAGGCCAGGACCCCTTCCCTTCCCACGAAATTTGCCAACTGCCAACTGCCGACTAAAAAAATCTACCTTTTTTTTCCATTTCAGGCTTTCTCCTGCATCTATATACAGACATAGAAAACCATGGATTTAAAAAATGTGTCTCGTAACTTTTCGTACTTTCGCTTCATGTTTCAGCATATGAAGCCAATTGTAATTATCTGTCTGTTATTCCTTTCCCTGCCATTTCTGCCGGCAATGGCACAGGAGCAGCAGGTTATTGTGCCTTATACACTGGCCGATCGCGATCGGGCTATATTGACACAAACCAAGATGGAAGTGAGCTTCGTAAGTCAGCAAAGGCAACTCGATGATCTTAAAACACTTTTTTATGGGGGATTTGGCATTATAACCTCACTTTTCCTTTTCATGTTCGGCTATATAATATGGGATCGTCGCACTGCTATGAAACCCGCTCTCGAGCAAGCATCAAGGGCAATGCTGGATAATCGCAATTTTTTAACGGTGTTGCGTGATTATTCAAAAAAGCACCCCGATTTGGCTGAAATCCTACGTGCACATGGGATGCTTTAGGAAGGCTCAATGTTGAAAGATTCGAGGACCAATTTTGAGTACTGAATTTCCAGGATCAGGTTGCCTTCGAAGAGTTGTCATCCCCGCGAAGGCGAAGCCGGAAGCGGGGACCCCGTCGCATACCACGGCATTCGGCCGGGGACCCCGTCCCTTACCACGGCATTATGCGGGAACCCCGTCCCTAACCACGAAATTCGCCGACTGCAGACTGAGAACTGAAAACTGAAGACTACTTCAACGCCTCCTTAATTTCTTCGATACTGGCTTCAATGTCAACCCTGCACGATCCGATAGCGTCAATCAGCGAAAAATTTATCCGGTTATTCCGATTCTTTTTGTCAAATTTCATCCACTCCAGCAGGATATCTGACTGACTCAAAGTGGCTGGAGGCTCGCCATATAATAATGTTATTGCCTTCCGGATATCGTCCACGGCAGCCATCGGCAGACCGAGCTTGTGGTGCGATAGCAATGCTTCCTTAACCATCCCGTAAGCCACCGCATAGCCGTGCGCCAGGGGATGTCCAACATGCATCGATTCGCTCTCCAGAGCATGCCCGATAGTATGACCAAAATTCAACGATTTCCTGATTCCATGCTCCTCCGGATCCTCCTCCACAACCGCTGTTTTTATTTCGATGGATCTCCAGATCAGTCGCTCCAGCTCCTCTTCATCATATCCGTTCAGATCAAAAACTTTTAATTCTTCCCACAGATGGCGGTCGGCAATCAGCCCGGCTTTCAGCATCTCGGCATATCCGGATAAAAGATTTTCACGGTCCAGCGTACGTAAAAAAGGAAGGTACAAAAACACGTGCAGCGGCTGCCTGATCACGCCGATCTCATTTTTTAAACCCCGAAAATTAACTCCTGATTTTCCACCCGCACTGGCATCAACCATTGCCAGTAAAGTCGTGGGAATATTGATACAAGCCAGACCCCGTTTCAGCGTCCCGGCAGCAAAGGCCCCGAGATCAGTGAGCATCCCTCCTCCAATATTGATAACCAGCGAACTGCGGTCGGCACTTGCGCTTCCAAGGACATTCCAGACTTCCATCACCTGCTCGATCGTCTTATTCTCCTCCCCCGGTTTTAAAACCAGGATATTGGTGTCGGGAACCAGCCTGAAATCCCGGATCAGCGGCCAGCAAAGATTCCAGGTGTTCGTCTCAAAAATCAGGAATATCTTGCCATCCGCAAATCCCGACGTAATCTCCTGCAGATCTTGCTTAAGATCGCGGGTCATGCTCACTTCTTTTATTCGGTAAACAGAGTTCATGATTGTGATAATCTGGCGAAAGGTAAAAAAATAATCCGCTACCTTTGTAAGCAAAACTAACACCTATGATTCAGTTTGATGATCTGGAGACCGCTTTCCGGTATAAATCCGACCGCGAATTAAAATTTGCCTATTGGCTTTTTCGAATGGTTGGAAACCCCGGCGTGGTGAAGCTTGGCAAGCGGCTAACCTATCTGGCAGTCAATCTGCACCTGCCGATTTCATGGATGATCAAGCCTACGATTTATCGCCATTTTTGCGGTGGTGAATCTATCGATGAATGCATGAAAGTATCCCGGAACATGGAAAAATATGGGGTTCGCTGCATACTCGATTATTCGGTGGAAGGTGGCGAAAGTCCGAAGGCTATCCGCGCAGCGCTGGATGAAACACTGAGGACCATCGAGAATGCCCGCGTCAATCGGAATATTCCCTTTACCGTATTTAAACCCACCGCATTTACGCTGGAACATGTGCTCGAAAACGGCACCAACGGCAAGCTCACTTCGGTCGAAGAAT
Source organism: uncultured Bacteroidota bacterium (assembly GCA_903851365.1). Taxonomy (GTDB): domain Bacteria; phylum Bacteroidota; class Bacteroidia; order Bacteroidales; family UBA12481; genus UBA12481. The sequence goes on along the minus strand of CAINOB010000116.1, from coordinate 5,816 downwards.
TAGCCGAGGCCGATCGCTTCCGCGAGCGGGTGGATACTCTGTGCAAGGCTGCCTATGAGGCCAATGTGCCGATCATGGTCGATGCCGAGGATGTCAGATTCCAGCCTTTCATCGATGAGGTCGTCACCCGCATGATGGAGAAATACAACAAGGAGAAAGCTATCGTTTATAATACCCTTCAGATGTACCGCGTCGACCGGCTCGATTTTCTGAAGGAATCGTACCGCAAGGCCGTGGAAGGGAATTATTTCCTCGGGATAAAATTCGTACGCGGCGCCTACATGGAGCGCGAACGGGCACGGGCATTAAAAATGGATTATCCCAGCCCTATCAATCCTGACAAGCCAACCACCGACAGGATGTATAACGATGGACTTCGCTACACGCTCGACCATCTCGACCGGATATCTGTTTTCAGCGGCACTCACAATGAGGAGTCTAACCAGCTGCTGGTCGATCTGATGGAAAAGAAAGGTCTGGCAAAAAATGAGCCCAAAATCTGGATCAGCCAGCTGTTCGGTATGAGCGATCATATCAGTTTCAACCTCGCTGCCGCCGGATATAATGTTGCGAAATATTTGCCCTACGGTCCGGTCAGGCACGTGCTGCCCTACCTCATCCGCCGTGCAGAAGAAAATACCGCCGTCGCAGGCCAAAGCAGCCGAGAGCTGCAGATGGCGAGGAAAGAATTTCTACGTAGGAAAGGGCGGGCTTAAGACTTTAGACAGAAGACGGAAGACTTAAGATCGATAGAGTTGTCATCCCGGCGAAGGCCGGGACCCCGTCACTGACCACGAAATTACCTAAGAGCATAAAATGGAACTCGATAACAAAAAGAACGCCACCCGCGCCAGCCTCCTCCTGATCACGCTGCCCTTTGTCCTGCTGCTCTGTTGCTGTGTACCGGCCCTTTTTCTGCTGATCCAAACCTGGATACCTACCATCGTTTCGGGCGCCCTGGTGATTATTTGCTGGGCCGCTACATTTATCTTCCGGCTCTCAGCGGTAAGGTTCAAAATCACTGAATCCAGTATATCAGTCTTTTATAACCCCATTAATCCGATGACATCCAGCTTTAAGCGGATTGAAATCGCCACTGAGATGCTGGCAAAATTCGAAATCAAAACTTCCTGGAACGGACTGAAAAAGGAGCTGTTCCTTTTTGAAAACATTAATAGTCAGGTTGCCGCTTATCCCCCGGTTTCGCTTACTCTCTGCAATAAGGAAACTATCAGCAGGATAGAACAGGAGTTGCACGACAGAACTCGTTTGGGGTAACAATAATTTCTGCTCCTAAAACAACTTCCATCTTAACAATACTCTCCAGGGTAAGGTTGTGCAATCCAGACAACCACCTGCTGACTTCGCTATCATGCTTCCCCAGCCGGTTGGCGAATTCCTTTTGTGACCAACCCTTTTCCTTAAGCAATGAATATACCTGCTCTGTTATCGCCAGATTCTTGGAAACAAATTGATGGTTTTCAGGTTTCATCTTTTGCCTGATTCGCTTGGCAATATCTTTCTTTTCTATCATATTTCGATCTCCAATCCTATCGGGTAAAATATATCTGTTTTGTTTCTGTTCCAGCATATTTCTTTATTCAAGAATAGCTGATGTACCTGTTGAGTTAGGCGATTTGCCTGCTTTAGATAGGGTCCAACATTCGGACAATTTTTAGCATTCAATTGAGTCTTAACACCACCATTAAACAGAAAAACCACACTGTCATTAACCCTAAAACAATATAATCTTAATCCATTAACAATGATTCGATTAACTCGCATCAATGAACTTGGAGGAGGTAATGACGAAGTTTCCGCAATGATTGCCTCATTTCGGAAGTACTCTTTCTTAGCCCCAATAGTTTCACCGATTATTTCTATCCATGTAAAGAGCTTTTAAAGATCATCTCCAACTTCTTCTAATTCGTCCATCCGGTTCAAAAAATCATAGAACTCATTGACATCTTTATTGTCAAATTGAATCGAAAAGTATTTCACTTTTGAAAACTGAAATTCTTCGAGTCTTAAAATCTTTGCAAAGATATTCACTTAATATTGCCTTCCCAGAAAATTAACATAAAAGTTAATTATGCTTAGGGAAAACAAAATCCCGATCGCATAATGCAAACCCAAATGGAAAAAACTTTTACAATTTTATCGGCTTATTTTTCTGCCGGCACCAGCTCGTAAGTATGCACCGGCTTGTACTTCAGCGCCCATAACCACCAGACAGGGGTGAATAAAATATCATGCCAAATCTGCTGACATGCAGGACTTTTTGAAAAGTTTTTCATTTTTTTTTGACGGAATTGCATTCTTTAACTTTTTCCATAACTTTAGCCAAATTAATGTCCTAATCACTTACCCATGAGAAAACTTCTAATTTTATCCAGTATGCTATTGCTGATCGGGATTGGCAAAAGCATGGCCGGACAGGCCGATCTTTTTCATTATGATGCCGTTACGGTTGAAAACCAGATGGCTCAGCTAAACCAACTCGAAGGCTATGTTATGAGTAACCCAGGCATAACCCTTGGCGAAATGACCACTAACGGCCACGCCCTTGCTTCCTTAGTCAGTGATCCAAATGGTATCAGCGGATTTAATCTGATCAACGAAAAAGTATTAGGCATTCCCGGATTCCTCTGGGGCTGCGTATTCGGGGTGATTGGAGTGGCAATCGTATATTTTGTTGGCCAGAACGACAAAGCTGAAACCAAATCAGCATTAATTGGTTGTGTAGTTTCATATCTCACAATTGGAGTTGCTTATGGAGTCTCTGCGGCTATAGCAGCTGCATCTGGAGGCCTTTAAATCTTAGACAATTTTCAAAACTGTCTCATAAAAGCATATTTGCTATTATGAGACAGTTTTTTTTGATACAATTATGAAAACCACATTCCGGAATATCCTTCTGCTAATTTGCCTTTCATTCTTGCCCTCCGTTTTGGTTATTGGGCAGCAATACAACAGGATACGTGCGGATTTCAGCGTCAAGGTAAAAATCCCTTCGGGTGGACAAACCCTTGCTCTTGGGCAGGTATACTACGATAAAAATATCAAGCAGATCATCTATTACGTAACCTTTCCGGAGCGTGAAATCTGGCTTACTTACGATACCCTGGTCTACCAAATCCGCAACGATAAGCTGGTGACGAAAACGGCAACCTTCGCCATGGCTGAATTCACTGTTTTTCATCTTGCCCTCAACAGCCGGATGCAGGATTACGGGCTGAGAAACACCCTTTTTACTGCAACTGAAGTTACCAAGGATGGAGATTTAGTAATAACCACTTGGTCTTCACCACCGAAAAATCGACAGTCATTGGGTAATATATTGGTATCAGTAAAAAACAAGCAACTCTTTGGCGTGGTTTTTCAGGATCCCAAAGGAGGGGTGATCCGCAAGCAATTCTTCGAAGAATATCTGTTATCCAGCGGTTTATCTTTCCCCGGAAAAATCGTTGAAATCAATACAACCGAGGGGCGCGACAGTTATCAGGTAACAACCTATAAAAATATTGTAGTCGATGAAACTCAAAACGATAATAAGTATTTTTATAACATCAGCGGCCTTCACCTTTAGCGCTTATTCTCAGAGCGTTTCAAATGCCAACAGCTTCCGGAATCTTTTCAAGCCTGTCGAAGGCAGACCTGAATATTCCCTGAAAATTGAAACAAAAAACGAGGTCCGCCTGCTATTAACCAGCGGGTTTGCATTCTATAAAATATTTATCTCCTCGCAGGATGCAGTTCGATGTACTTTTTACCCCAGCTGCTCCGTTTATGCACTGAATACAATTAAAACAAACGGCCTCGTCGGCATTTTTGATGCCATCGACCGGCTCACACGTTGCAACGGGATCAGTCCGGAGAAATACCATATTCATGAACCTACCCAGCGATTCTATGACCCCGTTACCACAATACACACACACCATTAGGCTATTTAACCTCGCTATCCTCCTCACCTTTCCTCGCGGGTGCCGGAATTTGTCCCTTTCAATTATTCTGATGGCGGCACTACTTCCGGTCACCCTCAAAAGTCAGAACATATTTGATGAATCGCATTCGAGGGAATATGCTCAGCACCTGATGCAATCCTTTGGCTATCAGCAGGCTGCTGCAGAATGGGAAAGAGTGCTTTTTTTATCTCCAAATGATAGCATCGCCCGCCTTAACCTCATTAAATCTTTAAGATTGGCCGACCAACCTGCTGCTGCCTGGAAAAAGCTGAATCAATGGTACCCATCGGCCCCGTTAACGAGGCAATTCTCTATTGAAGCGGCACAAATAACACTCATGCAGAGCGATTTCACCGCGCTCGATTCGGTCATTAAGCGATCGCCCGGATTGGCGGAAGCTGAAAAATCCACCCTCCGCCTGGGCGGATGGCTGATGGAGGGGAAATGGATCAATCAGTCTCCAAAAACCAGAAAGCCCACGTTTACAGTGGCTTCCATGGAACCTCGCTTACTCGATACCTATTCCAAAGCTATGGATGTGCACCGAAAAAGTCCCGCCGCTGCCGTCGCCCTCTCACTTGTAATACCAGGCATGGGAAAAATCTACTCGCACGACTGGAAGGATGGACTCATGTCGCTGCTCTTTGTTGCCACCAGCGCTTACCAATGCTATCGTGGTTTTTCGAAAAATGGGACGGGAAGTATAACCGGTTGGGTCTTCGGCGGTTTAGCTGTAGGATTTTACACAGCTAACCTATTTGGTTCCTGGAAATCGGCAAATCTCTATAACTCAAATCAAACCGATCGGATCAGGCATGAAGCAGAAAGTATTCTTATTACTCATTAGCCTCTCCATTTTTTGGGGTTCCGCTCCTGCACAAACCGTCGGCGAAACACGCGCTTTCGCAGACAGTCTGTTCTCTGTTGGACAAACCGAAGCCGCCCTGCCGGTTTATGAACGGGCTGCCTACTTTATGCGGCCGGATATCGATGCGGTTCTCCTTGAACATATTGCCGACTGTTTCCTTGCCTCCGGACAACTCGAAAAAGCGCTCGAATATTACGACCACAGTTATTTCGTTCAGACCAGCGACAGTGTAAAAAAGGAGCTGTTATTTAAAAAATCCTCCTGTTTTCTACGAACCCACAATTATAAGTATGCCCTGATGGAGCTTTATAGCATGGATGCAGGTTCCAGCGCAGCAATGGAAAGGAAAAAGAACTTTTATATCGGCATGGCCTGGTTTGGATTGGAGGATTTTACAAAATCGGCCGACTATTTTGATCTGGCTACTGATGTTCCTCAAAACAAACAGAAAATCAAAGCCATTTTTGCTGATAAAAAGAAATTTTTTCGTCCGTATCCCAAGGTCGCATCCTGGCTAAGCATCATCCTTCCGGGGGCCGGACAAATCTATTCCGGAGAGATTCTGTCGGGCATCAACTCACTCATTCTCACCGGGTCGTTTGTTGCACTGGGTTTTTATATTGTATCGGTTACCTCGCCCATCGACGCCCTCTTCACCGCCCTGCCGTGGTTTCAGCGATATTATCAGGGTGGATTCCAGCGCGCCGCCGAAATGGCGAAAAATAAGCGGGCCGAAAACCGTAACCAGATCTTCAATCAGGTTCTAGATGTTATCGCCAGTGAAAACAATTAACCTTACCACGAACCTGATTATCAATAGCCCCGGGTTTCAACCCGGGGGCAGAATGGGCGCAATCGACAGCAACCCCCATTTGAAAATGGGGGCTATTAATATTGTACCCCGACCTTCCAACCCCCATTTGAAAATGGGGGCTATTAATATTGTACCCCGACCTTCCAACCCCCATTTGAAAATGGGG
>CAINOB010000115.1 GCA_903851365.1 uncultured Bacteroidota bacterium | reverse complement strand
TGAGCAACATTGTAATTACGATTATTGAATTTGAAGAGATCTGAAAATTGCCATTTACCATCGACCAGAATACCCGCAGAGATTTGAAGTTTGCTAGTATTTACATCCTGTTCCTGAACAGACTTTTTATTGATTGTAGTCAGATATATAGTTTTACCGTCACTTGACAAAGCTCCGGGACCATCATTATATTTTGACATGATTTCGGCAGCAAAAGGTTCCAGTTTATTGAGGTTTAAATCTGTTAAATACAATTTGGTATTGCCTCTCCCTGTCCATTGATTTTTTGGGCCAGCCGTACTTTCTGAGGTTACTATCAGACTATTTTGATAATAGATGGCTGAGAAAACGGATTGGGAGTATTTATCTGTGGCATTTACTATGGTATAATCCTTCAGTCCCGACATCAATTGATCATACCTGTCAATTGACTTAAGTAAATTCTGAGCCTTCTCGCCATTGCTTTTCTGCTGATATTGAATGGCATAGACTTTGGCTTGTGTTAAGTCTCCGCTAATCCTCAACAGTTGTACGAGATCATACCAATCCTCAGGTTCTGCTTCCTTAAGTTTTAATAAGTTCTGATAGGCCTCAATGGAACCGGATACATTATTCACGTTTTTCAGCGAGAGTGCCAGGTTCCTTGTTGCTCCATAATCTTTGGGACTTTTCTCGAGGTACTGTTTATAAAGGGGAATAGCCTCGCTGTATTGATAGAGTTTGAATTTATTATCGGCCTGTGACTTCTGGGAAAAAGCTGAAATATTGCCAAGGCATAACAGTATAATGAAGAGTTTTTTCATCGTTATCGATTTAGAAATATCTGTTATTGATTGTCCTTCCAGGAATAGCAGATTTGCCAAACTGATATCCCAGGCTGATCTCATGCGATCCTGTATTAAATGTCCGCAGACCGGAGATTGTCATGTCGTAAGAATATCCGAGGTAAAAATTTCCGGCTTTCCATTTAATCATGAAATTCACTGCATCTGAGGTGCGATATGAAAGGCCCAGTCCGATTAGATTCTTATACCAAACATCCACCGCAAAATCAGCTTCGAATGGGGCGGCAACCACATACTTGCCAAGTACTGATGGCCTTAGCTCGATATCACCGTTAAGTGCGAATCTATATCCACCATACAGGTAGAAGTGCGGTTTTGTTATTTTGGATTGAACGGAGGCACTTTCAAAAGATACTACCCGAGGTGATGAAAATCCGATATACAGCTTTTGCGTGTACAGCAATGCCCCAAAGCCCAAATAAGGAATAGTGCGGTTGTCCAGGACATAAAGCGGGTCTGTCATATCCACATTTGAGAGTAGGGAGAAATCGGAATTCAAAGAATATACCCCTGCTTTAAGGCCGACTGAAATGTTTACTTTCTGACTCACCTGCACGTGGGTTGCAATGCTCAGATCACCCGAGGTGCTCTGTGTAATTCCGATCCTGTCGCTTAATACGCTGAAGCCGATTGCAATATTTTTCTTAGCTATTTTACTTTCTGCATTTAGGCTGATTGTTGAAGGTGAGCCAGTATACCCAACCCATTGTTTGCGGTATCTGAGGCTGATACTGGCGTTATCATTTGCACCTGCATAGGCAGGATTGATCTCCAGATTACTGTTAAACTGATTAAGAGTGTACTGGGCCTGTTGCTGTGCGTTGGCAACCAATTTAGAGCACAGGATGGCCAATATGATTATTTTTTTCATTTGTCAGATTTTTTGAGATTAATACCGGATATCGACATAGCTTCCCTTTTTATTTCCATCAGGAAGCTCGATCAATATGAAATATGTTCCCTGAACCAGTAGTGTACCCTTTTCATTGGTGCCTTTCCAGTCATTTTTATAATCCGCATTTTGATAAACCAGATTGCCCCACCGGTTAAATACCTTAATGGAGATATAAGCACAACAGCTGGAATTTAAAATTTCGAAAGCGTCATTTATTCCATCTCCGTTTGGAGTAATTCCATTGGGTATAGTCAGGTTCTCAAAAGAGCAGCATACGGTTGTCGTACATCCGCACTTAATCATTGGCAGGCAGATTATTCCTGATGAATCAGTACAGCATTCGGTAGCTGCCTGACCATGCGCCGGATCATAAATACCGTTATGGCCGGTCAGATACATGCAAAACGTTGCCATATTCGTTGCTGAAGAATCAATCGTAACCGTAAAAGGGCCTCCGGTGTCACCAATTGCGATTGGAGTGACGGGTTCAACGTAGGTCATGTCAAGGATCACACTTTTATCTGGAGTTCTGAAATCAATATGATAGAGTGGAAACGGGGAATTATTTTTAACGTAAAATGTATACTTGGCTTTATCACCTGAGCAATACAGCGAGTCATTTATAATATTCGCACAGGTGGGCTCTACCAGCTTGCAGCCCTGGAATTTTAGCGAACTGGTGCAGAGTTGGTTTCCAGCCGAATCGAGGCTGTTGATTACAACGGTATAGGGTGGTGTTGCGCTGCCAGTCAGGCAGAAGGATGCAAAATCCGGATAACTCCCCGGGGTAATGCCAGATCCGGGTGCCTGTATTTTTATATGACTGCTTCCAACGGAGCCAACAATGTTCCAGCCAGAAAGAAGTGCAAATTGTGTTCCCGCAAGGCCGGTAAATTCAAGGTACGCGATTTTGGTATTTAAATAACTTGTGTTCAGTGTAAGATTATAACAGCAACTTGATGAATCCTTCTTTGTCGTTGTAAATACTACACCATCACATGGATTACAAGTCGGGATATCTACACAGTAAAGTATGCTGTCCATGCAGCACCAGTTTGGATAAGGACCGGCAATTTTCGGTGTGGTATTCTGGTCGCAGGCGGCAAAAAAGAAACAGGCCCGTTTTGCGTTATTAGTGATCACCAATGCTGTTTCAACATATGATGAAGAGGTTTGATTTGGCAATAAATCTGGGATAGGAATAAACTTTGGATTCGCTGATACATCGGGGGTTTGGGAATACAATGTCAACCCGCGCATGGTGAAGTTTGAATTGTTTTTAATCCTGAACTTCATTTTTACATCACCTGCCTGGCATTCCGCCTTTAAGTCAAAAAACGATACGCAGGTGGTGTCAACAGGTATTTTGCATCCTTCAATCCTGACTGTTTTAGTGCAGACTGTATCATTTTGGGGAGGATTGCCAACGAAGCTGACGATTATATTAGCGGGTCCACCAGTACCCGAAAAGCAGATGGTGCCCAAGGTGGATGCATTTACAGGAAGGCCGTTAAAGAAAGGCTTCTTAGTAAAGGTTATCTGGGTTGGAGACTGATAGGTGATATTTGCCCAGGCACAGGTGATATCCTTTGATACATCGTCGATTGACAGATTGGTCGAACTTATAGTAACCGATGCAAAATAATCCCCCCGGTATCGGTTGAATACCTGCACCTTGTAGCAACAGCCGGAAGTATCCGCTCTGGATAATTTTGCGTCCACCATACTGCAGATATCGGTTTGTTTCGGAGGACATTCCCAATCATAACATTCAACATCGCCAAAACTGCTTTTTGGTGTTACTCCTTGCCCGCCCGGACCCACGGCTCCTTTTAAATTGACAATGAAGGCTTCGCTTAAATAGTTGGCAGGAGTCACATAATCATTCAAGGGATGACTTAATAATCCGTATGCCAGCCATGGATTCCCCGGTGTCAGGGGCTCGGAAATTGCGTTCGACTGTGTCCAGATGATAGTATCGCAATAGAATTGGCGATGATCCTTATCTTTTGCTGAGTAGCCGTAATCCACGCCCCCAGCGCTATTATGACCACCGGAATAGGAGCCCATGTATAATTCCTGTGGAAGACTCCAGGCAAGGTGCTTGCCGAAGTACTGATAAACATTAGCATGATGTGGATCCCCCTTTTCGGCGGCCAGCATTTCACCTCGATCCGAAAATGCGAGATCAGAAATATAGGTGCTCGGGGCCGAAGCCGGAAGATTTATCTCGAGCGTGTTTGATAATGGAATAAAGTCCCCATTGACCGCCAGGCTTACCGACCAGATATCAGACTGATGGTCGCTCATTAATACCGCATAGTACAATTTTGTTCCGGTGGCTTCGTAATTGACGGCAAGGCCAAATATTCTTTCACCATAACCTGCTATCTGTGCACCACTGGCATCGGGCTGGAAAGGATCATATACAAAGAGAATTGAGCCTGTGACCGGATCCAGACAATATATTTTTCCATCATCAAGGTTCGAAGCATATAGTTTATCGATGATTTTGGCATAGGCTATGTTCCCAATTCCATAACCCGTATTAGGAATGGTTTTTCCGAGCCCTCCTGCGGCAGGAACTGTACCTGTCAGAACTGTAACTGTATTTAATGCTGCTTTATCTGCTTTGTATATTCCTGCTGGTCCGCCAGTTACGTTGTATCCACCACCACCTGCACCGCTTGGCGCAGGATTGGGTCCGGCAAGTTGTTGAGCTCCTGCCCAATACATCGCTGTTGTTGCAAAATATACATTCCCGATATCGTCAATGGCAATACCGAAAACCTGTCCCATGGTTCCAACTGTCCAATTTGTTATGGCTGGGGCCTTAATGGGTGGCATCCAGTTGATATGATGAGGGGCTCCACTCTGATCGCCTACGATTTTAATATTGGCAACCGGATTATTATTAGGCTGGGCCGGAGCTCCATAGAAGGTCACCACGGCATCCATTCCGTGTGTTAGAATCTGAGCTTGTATTTCACTGCCAATGAGAGAAGTAATGGCAATAATTAATACCAATGTTCTTTTATTCATGGGACCTGTTTATTTAATACCTGATTTTATTTTATAATTTCTCCATTCCTGATCTTGATCGACGTCTTATTTTTAAGTTGCTTCAGGGAGGATTTCAGCTTTTCAATTTTATCCGCCGGTACGTTCGGATCGTTGGCAAGGTCTGCAATGGCTTCATCAATAGATTCATATTCCTTGATATTGGAATCAGTGGAATCTTTTTTGATGATTAGTAGAGGAGCAGATTTGGAGGGTTTCTTTCTGAAAATACTCATCCGGGTTTTTTTATTACAGCACCAACATATACATAACAGGAGGGCACAGCAATAGCAAATAAGCGTGCGGTGCAAGCCGATAAATAAACGGTACGAATGAGTAATTAAACGGTAATCACACGAGGGGTCACCATTCAGAAAGCATTTTTATAAAGTTGCGGAGGAAGTGAAATGATAACTTCTGTCCCTTGTGAATTGTTATTGCGATTGCTTAGATCTTCGAACATGATAGGCTGGGGAACCTGCAATTTCGCACTCAACAGGCGAAGTCGCTCTTCGATGATAAGGATTCCTTTTGAGATATGGTCTTCTTTCCTGTTTTTTCTGGCTTCATTAATTCCGATACCATTATCAGTTATCTTAATTATCAGTGACCGGGTGATGATTGAGTCAATATCAATATCTTCAAATGAGAAGCAAATAGTAAGAAGGCCTTTTTTGCCAGAATCGATAATTCCATGCCAAAGAGTATTTTCCACAAAAGGCTGGATGATCATATTCGGGATCATGACCATGTGCGCTTCCACCCCGGTTCCGGTAATAATCTCATAAGAAAAGCGCTCCTCGAGCCTCAACTTTTCAAGGTCCAGATAAAGGCTGAGCCTATTGATCTCCTCTGATAACTGAATAAAGCCACTGCCAGCCGATTCCAGATTTTTTCTGACCAATTTGGCCATAATGGCTATATAATCGTTGGCCTCCTCATTTCGGTTGCTGTTGATCAGATATTGGACAGAGTTGAGCGAATTGAAAATAAAATGGGGATTCATCATTGCTGATAATGCCTGATGTTTAAGCTCGTTGATCCTTGCATTCAGTGCCAGTTCATTTTGAGCTTTTTTATGCGTCAGCTTCAGCCGCCAGGTAACAATCAGAATTGAAAAAAGAACAATCAGCAATACTATTGTAATCTTAAACCAAATTGTTTCAAAAAAAACAGGCCTGACTTCAAAATGTATATTCACCGGTTTTCCCCAAACCGTATTCTGCGATCTGGCCATGATCTGCAGCTCGAAATTGCCATGCCCAAGGGAAGCCAGATCAAGAAAATCATGATCAGTCTCCGCCCATTCTCCATTTAGCTGGTATTTATACTTCACCGACCCTGGAGAAGAAAAATATAATGCTTTAAAATTAATATAAACGTGGTTTTGTTTAGGCTTGAAGACCAGGTTGCTGTATCTGGTATAAATGGAGTCCCCTGCTTTTATGCTGATTATTTTCAGCTCGGCCAAGGGTGGAATATAATTGTCGAATAAATCGATGTCAAGAAATGAGATCCCATTGCTGGTTCCAATATACAGGATGTTTTTCTCCATGTTAAAGCAAAGCGACAATACCTCATCCGATGGAAGTCCTGTTTGCCTGCTGATGTGTTTGACTGACTTCCCGTCGAATAAATAGAGCCCTTTCATGTTTCCAATCCACAGCCTGTTCTTGCTGTCGGAAACAATGCAGGTTGAAGACGATAAATCATTTCCCTGAATATCTGAGAAGCTTGTAATAGAATCATTATCAATATTATACCTTGCAACTCCTTTCTCACCGGCAAACCATATATTGTTTTGACTGACCTGAATTATAGAATTGATTTTTGAGCACAGAACTGGATCAGCAGGAAAGAAGATTTTTTTTGATCCGGTTAGTCCCGACAGACCTGCCGGATTAGAGATCTTGCATAAGCCAAGGTTTGTCCCTATCCAGATATTTCCATATGAATCCTCCAGAATTTTGTTAACCCTGTTTATTTCAGAGGTATCCCCAAAAATGAATAAATGGCCCGGAGGTTTCCAATGCATGGGAAGGTCCCTATAAATAGTGATGAGATTAGCCCCGGATCCAAACAGGTACGATCCATCATTGGTCTTACAGAATGATGGTGCACTGAACATGAAAAACTTCAATCCGTTCCAGGAGGCTGGTATCATCTGCTTCTGCCCAAATGTTCCGCAGACGTAAAAGTTGTTTTTAATATTTATAACATCGTATATATAATCGGTCAACGTTTCTCCAGAATTACTTTTAACCAGATCAAATTTTCCGTTTTCTAAAATATTTACCCCATTAAACGTTCCGATCACAAGTTTGCCTGATTTTTCCAGGGCTATCGAATAAATATTATTATTGCTCAGCCCGTCAGTTTCGTTATAGTTTTTCAGGAAAAGATTATTTAAGCAATAAACTCCTTTACCGAATGTGCTGACCCAGATATTGCCCTCCTTATCCTCGAGGAAATAATTTACCATGGTATTCTTCAATTCCATTTTATCCCCGATATCTTCGATTTTATCAGAACCACTTGATATCTGGTAGAAACCCCGGTTCATTATTGAGAACCAGATATTATTCTTCTTATCGGCCAAAATCGCTACTACATCGTTCTTGTCAGGCTGATTGTCGACCTTATATTGTTTGACGATATTATTGTTTTTAATCTGGAAAATCATCCCCCGTGCGCCTATATAAAAACTATCGTCGTTGCCGAGAGCCAGGCAATAATTATTACTATCCGGCAACCCTGCAATATTTAATTTGGTAAGGATGTTATTTTTGAATTTATATAAACCGCTGGTGGTTAAAGCAATTATCTCTCCATTTTGAAGCTTTTCTGCTTTCACAATATGTTCGGGAGTCGTTGAAAAACAGTAATCTGTTCTGCCACCAGATTTATTTTCCTTCATTACATTTATAATTCCCCAGGAACGATAGGCATATAATTTTTGGTCCTCATTTACTGGGGTTTCCAATATTAAATAGGAGGTGGCAAAGCTTTTTCCATCAATCTCCGAGCAGTAATTCTTAAACTTTCCGTCCTTTAAAATATTTATTCCATTCTCATAATTTCCTATGTATAATTCTCCATTCTCTCCTTCCACTAATGATGTTATAGAATTGGAATTCAAGCCATTACTGGTTCGGTAAGTGGTAAAATGCTGTCCATCGAATTTGCTCAATCCGTTTAAAGTTGCAAACCAGATATAACCATTTCGATTCTGAAGAATTGTGAAAACGGTGGATGATGCCAGTCCCTCGGTAGATGTGTAATGATAATAGGGTGGTGTCTGGGAATAAGCTTGATTTAGAATCAGCAGGCAAATGGATGCAAATAGCAGGATTCTCTTATACATGTTCAGATTGTATGGAGCGCTGCTTTAATCTTCTGAATAAATTCCGGCGCTTTGCGTCGCGAAATTTCAATCCGGCTGTCATCTGTCATGGTTACAAAATGACCGCTGATATTTGAATAGGCCTTAAGATATTTGAGATTTATCAAATGAGATTTGTGAATCCTGTAGAATTGTTTTTCAGGAAGTTTGTCCTCAAAATCCTTAAGTGTATGGGAAATCAATTTAGTACTGCCATCTCTGAGGAACACTTTCGTATAGCAGCTGTCGGCTTCCATGCGAATGATATCATCAAATACAAGCACGTCAAAACCATGGGATGCAGGGAGAACTAATTTATCTGTTTCCGGAGGAGTTTCCTGAACAGGTACATTAGCGCTTCCAATTTCAAGAGCCCTGGTTTTTAACAACAGAAGTTTTTTTATGGTCTGTTTAAGTTCCTTAATATTAACTGGTTTAAGCAGATAGTCCACTGCGCCTGCCTTGACAGCAGCGATACCATATTCATCATGGGCGCTGACAAAGACTAACATAAAGTTTCGTTCATCGAATTCTTTCAGGAAATCAAATCCATCCAGAACCGGCATGGTAATATCGAGAAATACCACATCAGGATGATGAATAATAACCATTGGTAAAGCGCTGACCACAGACTCTGCGCATCCCAGAACTTTTACCTCCGGGCAGTAGCTTTCGATGATCTTTTTGAGGTTTTCCCTTCCAAATAGTTCATCATCAACAATGATAGCTGTTAACACGATAATTTCTTTGATCAATATTGCATGCCATATTCAATCATATATAGATAAGTAAAGGTATGGATATTGCCAGCTAAAATAGATTTGAAATAAACTCCTAAATTTGGTAGTCAACGTTATGAACTGGTTCATATTATAAAATCATGAGAATCAATCTGTTCCTTGCAGTATCCTTTTTTTGCATAATTATCAATCCTCTTTCTGCCCAAAACAAATCAAAATCAAATCCCCTTCCTCCCGGATATCCCGATCGGTCAGCAACTCTGAATGTATATCCGGGCTTTAAGAATCCGCCAGCCGGTTATGGAGAGGTTAGCTTTTATTGGTGGCTGGGTGATACGCTTACGAAGGAGCGAATAACCTGGCAGCTCGATCAGTTAGCCGGTAAAAGTATTACCGGGTTGCAGGTTAATTATGCACACAGCGATGAAGGCGGAAATATCTGGGGATTGACCTATCCCGGTAAACCCCGTCTGTTTTCCAAGGATTGGTGGGACCTGTTCTCCTGGTTCCTGCAGGAAGCAAAGAAGAGAAACATGTCGGTCAGCCTGAGCGATTATACGCTGGGTATTGCTGGTCAGGGCTGGTTCGTGGATGAGATGCTTAAGGAAAATCCTGATCTGCATGGCTCACGACTATTATCGAAACAATTCCCGATCAGGCCTGACGAGGATACTTTAATTGAGGTTCCCGGAAATTTGATCAGTGTTATGACCTATCCTTTCGAGAATGGAGTCATTACGGCAGGATCAGGAATGCCTTTGAACCCAGAAGGAAATATAATCCGGATAAAACCTGAAAAGGGTAACAGAAAGATCGTTTTTGTCTATTTCGAAACGGTAAACACCTCTTTTGATCCGATGAACCCGCTCAGTGGAAAAAAGGTGATTGAGAAGTTTTTCCAGCCTTTCGAAGAACATTGTCCGGGGGAGGCAGGTAAGGGATTAAATTTCTTTTTTTCAGATGAGTTAAATTTTGGGATCAGCGGCCTGTTGTGGAATAGCCGGTTTGCTACAGAATTTAAGAAAAGGAAAGGGTACGATATTATTCCCGAACTCCCAGGGTTATTTACTGATATAGGTGTCCGGACTCCAAAGATCAGGATCGACTATAATGATGTTTTAGTAGCACTAAGTGAGGAGAGTTTTTTTATTCCGATTTACAACTGGCATACAGAAAGGGGCATGCTATATGGTTGCGATCATGGCGGCCGCGGATTGGATGTTACGGAATTCGGCGACTATTTCAGAGCTCAGCGCTGGATGTCGGGTCCGGGATGCGATCAGCCGGTACTAGCCCGGAATATCAATAAGGATAAGGTTGCCAGTTCAATAGCCCATTTATATGAACGCCCGCGGACGTGGCTCGAAGGTTTTCACAGCAGCGGCTGGGGTACCAGTTGTGCGCAGGTTGCCGATGCCACATTTTCAAATTTCGCCATGGGGCAGAATCTGCTCAGCCTTCACGGGTTGTATTATTCCACGCATGGCGGATGGTGGGAATGGGCGCCTCCTGATAACCATTTTCGCCAGCCTTACTGGGCAAACATGGGAGACTTCCTGAAATGCTCGGAACGATTGAGTTACTTGTTGAGTCAGGGTTACCACCGATGTGATGTGGCTATTCTTTATCCGGTTACCCCTATGGTTGCCGGTATGAATGGCAATGAAGCAGTGGCGACTGCATTTTCGGCCGGGGAGAATCTGTATAAGTCAGGAATCGATTATGATTTTATGGATTTCGAATCTCTCAACCGGGCTAAAATTAAAGATGGTGAATTGCAACTTAGTGGTGAGAAATACAAAATACTTATCCTGCCTTCGATGAGTGCAATCCGTTATTCGACTTTAGAAAAGGCACTTGCTTTTTACCAGGCTGGCGGCATTGTTATTGCTATTGGCGCCTTGCCTGAAGCCAGTGAGCGAATCGGGCGCGATGATCCGGAAATTAAAGTAATGATTGATAAGATATTTGGGACGGATCAGGGTTTTGGAATACATCTGGATAAACCTGCCACGATCGTTGAAGAAATATCAAAAGTGCTAAAGCCTGATTTCAAGGTCCTTTCAAATGGTATTCAGCCTTACATATTGCACCGTAAAGCCGGCCAGAACGATATTTATTACGTGTATGGCGTTCCGAAAGATTCCATGTGTTTTTTCAGATGTGCCGGCAAAGCAGAGCTGTGGGATCCCTGGACGGGAAACTCCAGAAGTTTAGCGGTGACCCATTCTAGTATTATCGGTACCACGATAAAAATGCCACTGGACAAATCGGAACCTCAGATCATTGTTTTCAGTCCGGGCGAACCGGAAATTTTAACTGACGAAAGCCCATCTAACACAAAAGGTGAAGTCCTCTTGGTTGGCGATTGGGAATTTGAACTGAAGCCCACGCTGAATAATCTCTGGGGCGATTTCAGGCAACCAGCCTATGCGGGCTATGTTGCGACTGACGCCAATGCCATCAGGTACAAAATGGAAACTACGCAGGATCCGGGATGGCAAACCGCAGCCTTGGATGACAGCCAGTGGGAGAAAATCCAGACTTCCTATGGACCGCAATTCTGGAGATTGGGACCATTACCGGATTCTATTAATTCCATTCTGCCTGAAAATCTGCTGAGTATGATAAAAACCATCGAACCTGCAAAGGCGGTTGCCATCGGAGGAAAGACCTATTCATGGCAGCCTTATGAGTTTTCCTGGCGCTGGGGACTCAAGGATAACCCGGGAAGGCAGGGGTATCATGGATTGAAGGAATGGATGCATGATGATATTTTTCAGTTTGGATCAGCGATACGTGACTGGCCGGGTGTGCCAAGGCCGAAAATAGAGGCTGAAAAAGGTGGAACTACTTATTTCCTTTGGTCCACAGTGGTTTCTTCGACGGACCAGTCGGTGAAAATCGTTAAGGGTGGGACTCTTCCGACGGCGATCTGGATAAATGGTGGTAAAGTTGATTTAAATGCTGAATGGGTGAGTCTGAAGAAAGGAGCTAATCCCGTATTGCTGAAATATTCGGCACCGGGAACAGGATTCTTTGTTTTTGCAAAACCTGAATATGATCCGCACAGGATTCAACCTATTCCACTGGCTTCCAATTGGTATGCCAATCCATCTATATTGCCTTATGACATGATGCCCGAAACTATAAATCCGGTTGGCTGGTATCGGTTTAAGGCTCCTCCGGGTTTGCAGTCCATCGAAATTGCATCAAACCAGAAGCCTCAGATCTGGGTGAACGGCAGGGAGGTTCCGGTTAAGAGTGATCATCCCTTTGCTGGACTTCTGGCTGATACTTTGCAAAAAGCCTGGAAAGCAGAAGTACCGGCTGTTTCATCGATTTCTGCAGTTGCGGTAAGATTTCGTATGGATCATGGGTTTTGCGGTGGAGCTGCCAGTCCGGAACCTATCCGGCTGAACTGTGGTAAGGGGATGATTCGTTTAGGTGATCTGTCCGACAATGAAAGTCTGATGACCTATTCCGGAGGTATGTGGTACCGAAAAACCATAGTGGTTACTGCGGATCAGTTAAAATCCTCAAAAGCATTACTTGACTTAGGTGACCTGTTGGCATCAGCAGAGGTATTTATCAATGGGAAACTGGTCGGGAAACGACTTTCACCGCCCTGGCAATTTGATGTAACGGGACAATTAAGATTGGGAGACAACCGTCTTGAAATATTGATTTATAATACACTGGGGAATTATTATCAAACCACTCCAAGCAAGTATGTAGGGTCAACAAAATCGGGATTGATCGGACCAGTGCGGCTAATAATGGAATGAAGAAAATGTGCTAATGTGCTGATTTGCTAATGTGCCAATCGAAGAAATTAAGAGAATGTTAATCACCAGCCGGCGGTATTGTGGAAATTGGCAACTGAGGTACCGGGCGGAACAATTTTGTCACAAGCCTTTTGGAGTTCAGTGGAGTGGGGCATATCCAATACGGGAAGGAAATGCTCCAGTTGCTGAATTGTTCGCGGTCCGATGAGGGGGGCTGTAATTCCGGGTTGGTCCCTGACCCAAAGCAGGGCCAATTGTGCAGGTGAGAATCCCATTTGCTCAGCCAGCCTGACAAATTGCAACCCAACAGTTATTGCCCAATCGGTTACCCTGTCAGCGTAGATTCCGCCTCGCAGGATCGCCCTGGAATCGGAAGGCAAATGATTAATATCCTTATATCTGCCGGTGAGCAAGCCCATTGCCAGCGGCGACCAGGTAATCAATCCCAACCCATGCGCGAGGCACATCGGAATAAGTTCATTTTCAATTCGTCTGTCGAGGAGGTTATAGGGAGGTTGCTCGGAAACGTATCTTTTGTATCCATTTAGTTCACTGATCATCAGTCCTTCCATCACTTTCCAGGCCGGTGCTGTTGAACTTCCGATATAGCGGACTTTTCCCTGGTCAACCAGATCATTCAACGCCGAGAGGGTCTCTTCGTGAGGTATATCAAAATCGGGCCGATGAATCTGGTAAAGATCGATAAAGTCGGTTTGCAATCGTTTTAGAGAATCCTCGCAGGCTTTCATCAGATGGAGCCTCGAGTTTCCCCGGTTGTTGGGCCCTGGGCCGGTGGGGTAGTGAGCCTTTGTTGCTATCAGGATATCATTTCTCCTTCCATTTTCTTTGAGGGCCCTGCCAATGATTCGCTCACTTTCTCCCTTAGCATAACTATTGCTTGTATCTATCAGGTTGATGCCGGCATCGATAGCCCGGTTCAAGATGGCAATCGATTCAGATTCAGGGGTTGGATTGGCAAAATTATCGGTTCCTAAAACCAGGGGTGAGATCTTAACACCCGTGCGGCCAAGAATTCTATATTCCATGATTCAAATATATTTATTTAATAAGATCCATCAGAAGGTTTTTTACCTTTAACCGCTCCGTTTATTAGCATTTCCTGATGTCATCAACCCTTGTACAGGCAGTCGGTTTTATTGGCTTGATTTTCCTGATTCTCTCTTTTCAGATGAAGAACCGGAAAGGGATACTTATCCTGATGGCTGCCGGTCAGATTATTTTCATGTTTCACTTTATCCTTTTGGGAGCCTGGACGGCAGCAGGAATGAACATTGTGGGCACCGCGAGGACCCTGGTTTTCAGATCGAGGGAAGACAAAAAATGGGCAGGCTGGAAATTCTGGCCATATATTTTTATCCTTCTGTTTGCAACCGCCGGCTTACTGGCCAGAGAATCGTGGCTCGGAGTTTTGCCGGTTATTGCCATGACAATTGAGACCACCGGTTTGTGGCTGAAGAACCTTAAACGTTTGAGAATTATCAATCTTTTTCCACATCCATTTTGGTTTACCTATAATTTTATCAAGGGTTCGTGGGCTGGTGTTATCTGCGAAATTTTCGTTTTTTCCTCCATAATCATTGCGATCATCCGTTACGATATTTTCAAGGTAAAATCGCCGGATTCCTATTGATATAAGATCGATATTAATCATTGCTCGAAATCGAGCAATCAGATGCATCAGAATTCAGTCTCCCAATCGGTATTTAATCTAAAACCATGAATTCCGTGTCAATGTAATAGCCAAAATATCAAATCTTTACCTGTTCTTATTTTCTTGAGGCCTGATCGGATATCCTTTCTGGCACACCCTTTGCCTTGATCTTGTTAAAATAATTCAGACAAGACTATTGACCATGAGAAAGTTTACCGCATTAATCCTATTTGCTTTGGCAGTGGCAGCTATTCCAGGCCGGGCTCAAAGCAACAGACCCACCTGGACGGTGGATCCGGCTGCGTTTGATACAAATATGGACGTAACCATTCAGGTTTTTTTCAATTCCACAGAAGCGAATTCCGGCGGTATGGTCGGAGCTTTCATTGATGGAGTGATTCATGGAATCAAAGATGGCGGAGCAACCAGTCCTAATGGGAAGTATATCTTTACTACCAGGGTTTATGGTAATTACACGGACATTGCAAAAGTCATCAGTTTTAAATATTACGACACGGTTAAGGACAAGCTGTATGACCTGACTGAAACGACGCCTTTCGCGGCAGATGGGATCACCGGAACGGCAATTGTTCCCATGGTTTATCATACAATTCTCGGAACAGTATCGACTTTGACGGATTTAAAGGTCAGTGGTACATCGATTGCCGGTTTCAGTTCATCAACATTAGCTTATTCCAAGGAGCTTGCTTATGGAACATCCGTTACACCAACGATAACAGTTACCTCAACCGATAATCAGGCAACAAAAGTCATCACCAATGCTGCGTCCTTACCGGGTTCAACAACGATTGCAGTATCATCAGAAGATGGCACGACCCATACAACCTACACGGTAAATTTTACCATCGCAAAGAATAATAATCCAAACCTGAGCGATCTTAAGGTCAGTGGCACCACAGTGACAGGATTCAGCGCATCAACTGTGACCTATAACGTTACATTGCCGCATAATACAGCCACTGTACCCACGGTTACGGCCACAACCACAGATTCCAACGCCACTAAGGTAATTACACCCGCCGGCTCTCTGCCAGGATCCACAACTGTTGTAGTCACAGCAGAAGACAGGACGACTGTTAGAACATATACGGTAAATTTTACCTTGATCCCTGATACAGATGCCACCCTGAGTGATCTGAAAGTCGGTGGAACTACCGTAAGCGGATTTTCACCTTCGGTTCTTACCTATAACGTTGTTCTGCCTCATAACACTTCAACCGTTCCGGTAGTAACTGCGGCACAAAATGATCCAAATGCACAAAACTCTATCACCCAAGCTCCATCGGTAACGGGAGCCGCCACCATTTTGGTAACTGCAGAAGATGGCGTTACAAAAAAGACCTATACAATTAATTTCTCTGTTGCACCTGACGTAGATGCTACTCTGAGTGATTTGAAGATCAGTGGAACTACCGTCTCGGGTTTTGCTTCCGGCACCCTATCCTATAATGTTGCACTCCCTTACGGGACCGTTGTTGTGCCAACTGTTACTGCTATTACCAATGATGTGAATGCTTCAAAAGTAATTACAGCGGCAGGATCATTGCCGGGCAGCACAATAGTTTTAGTTACTGCTGAAGATGGTACAACAAAGAAGACTTATACTATTATTTTCAGTCTTGGACCTAATACGGTTGCCACCCTCAGCGATCTGAAAGTGAGTGGTACCACCATGGCCGGATTCAGTGCTGCAACACTGACCTACAATATTGTTTTGCCTCATAACACAGCTGTTGTTCCAACGGTTACAGCCACAACAACAGATACCAATGCCACCAAGGTGATCAATGCTACCGGTTCCTTGCCAGGAACAACTACTATTCAGGTTACTGCAGAAGATGGAACTACCAAGAAAACTTATTCAGTCAATTTTACCCTGGCTCCGGATACTGATGCTACCCTCAGCGCTTTGACTGTTAATGGAACCGGTGTTACGGGGTTTGCTCCGGCCACATTAACTTATAATGTGGTTTTACCGCACACGAACAGTACAGTACCGGTTGTTGCAGGCACTACGAATGACCCGAATGCCACTAAAACCATTACTCAGGCAGTGTCGGCTACAGGTACTGCAACAGTCTTAGTGCGGGCAGAAGATGGAAACACCACAAAAACTTACACTATCAATTTTTCGGTTGCTCCTGATACTGATGCAACTTTGAGTGATCTGAAGTATGATGGAACGTCGGTTCCTGGATTTCAGGCTTCCTTATTAACTTATAATATTGTTTTGCCCTACGGAACCTCATCTATTCCGGTGGTTACTGCTACCACTAATGATCCCAATGCTGCAAAGGTCATTAACCAGTCATCCGGTGTTACCGGAACTGCAACCATTGTGGTAACAGCAGAAGACGGTTCAACCAGAAAAACCTATACGATTGGATTTACTGTTGCTGCGGCATCACATGAAGCAACGCTCAGCGAATTGAAATATAATGGGATCAGCGTTCCCGGGTTTGCCGTTTCAACGATCAACTATAGTATCGAACTTCCTTATGGTACGGTGGCATTGCCAGTTTTAACAGCTATTACCACTCATGCTTCAGCAACAAAAGTTATTACCAATCCGGCAGCTTTGCCCGGATCTGGCACCGTTAGAGTTACTGCCCAGGATGGCATATCCGTGATAACCTACACGGTAAGCTTTACGGTTATTATAAAATCTACCGATGCAACTCTTAAGGACCTTGCTGTGGGTGGAGTCACCGTTCCGGGTTTTAGCCCTGCAACTCTTGAATATAATTACAAGCTTGCATTTGCTGCCACAAATATTCCAACTGTCACCGGGGTGACAAATCATGCTATGGCAACCAAGGTAATTGTTGCAGCCACCGGAATTCCTGGTACCACAACGATCGAGGTTACAGCGGAAAATGGCATCGATAAAAAGACTTATAAAGTAAACTTTTCACATGACCTTAATAATAATGCCAATCTGCGTGATCTGAGATATGCCGATATTGCTGTTCCTGGTTTCTCACCGGCGGTTATCGCTTATACGGTTGTAGTTCCCTACGAAATGGCTACTCCTCCTGATATCTCTGCTATTCCTGAAGACAGCAAAGCATCGGTTTTGATTACCAAGCCTTCTGCGCTTCCCGGGACAGTATCCGTGAGAGTAACCGCAGAGGACGGAACTACGGTGAAGACCTATACCATCAGGATCGACCGGGGCAATCCATCGACTGATGCCACTCTCATGAGAATTATGGTTGATGGTGTGGCACTGCAAGGGTTTAACGCATCGACCCTGATTTACGATATGAAAATGCCTTGCACCTATGCTGGCTTACCGGTGGTTTCTGCATTCACTACAGATAATTTTGCCAAAGCCACCTATAATCATCTGAAAGGGTTCCCTGGTAATGATACGATTATCGTTGTAGCCCAGGATGCTATAACAAAACTGAAATATGTTGTGAGGTTTACCAAGGATAATTGCAGCAGCGATGCCAGTCTGAAGGAGATCAAAATCGGTGGTCAGGCGATACCTGGATTCAGTTCCAATACTTTAAGTTACGATTGGCCTTTGGATTTATCAATCACTACACCTCCGGTAATTACTTGTACTGCAAATATCGAAGCTGCAACGGTAACCATCACCCAGGCAGTTGGAATTCCAGGAACGGCAACGATCAAGGTAAAGGCCACTGATACCTCCACTGAACGCACTTATTCGATCACCATCAGGTATAAATCCACTGAAGCCCGTTTGTCAGGAATTTTGATCGACGGACAAACATATACAGGATTTAATCGTGATGTTTTCAAATACACAATAACGGGGCTGCCAGATAAGATGTCCTTGCCTGCAATAACACTTCAAACCTCTAACGGAAATTCAAATGCTGTAGTGACCAAGCAGGAATTTAAGACGACCGATGGGTATTACCGGAAAATAATTTTCACTGTGACGGTTACGGCTGAAGATGGGCTTACTCAGCTGGTATATACCTTTGAACTGAATTTCGTGCTGACCGGGATTAATGATCTGAATGCCGCTGGTGGACTGGATGTTTTCCCGAATCCATCGCAAGGCCGGTTCTCCATTGATTATACCAACTTTTCCTCCGGTGGTCCAAGGTTAGAGATCAAGGTTCTGGATATTACCGGTCGGGTGGTGTACAGTTTGAATACTGAGTCGGCAGGGACTGTAACCAATGTTCCGATGGACCTTTCCAATTGCCAGCCGGGACTTTATTTTGTCAGGGTTCAGAGTGGTCAGGATGTTAAAATAAAGCGGATAAACATTAATTAAAGGTAAGTTAAGGTTTGAAGGAGGCTGTCTCAAAAAGGCAGCCTCCTTTTTTTGATTAATGACCAGCATCATTCCTGAATTTATTCGATGAAAGATTCCCATAGAAAATTACAGGCGTTAATTATACTAACCCCAATAACCCACCGGTCCTCCGGATTTCATTTAATTTATTACCCACTTTATCCCTATCAGGTACACTGTCTGGTTGAATTGTGAAGATTCAGTGATGATTTAGCTATCATGTTGTTTGGGTCGTTCCCTCTGTGTAAATTTAGTCCATTAAGAACCACCTAAACAGATAATTATGAAAAAATTTCACCTTGTGGCAGTGATCATCGCCATGGTTATTCTGGCCTCGTGCGCCAAAGAGAAACCCGCCTTAAATAGTGATAATCCGGGCATGCACCTGAAAATGACCACTGTGCCTGTTTCCTTTGGCACCGTAGGTACGGTTCAGTTAACCCGGTTTGAACCCACCAAACTCCAAACGGTTTTCGCTTACAGCATCAAGGCCGGAAGCGTTGCCATTGATCGACTTGATCTGGGAGTCCAGATCTGCAGCACCGCTCCCGAAGTGATATCGGTTACCGGTGCAACTGTCACCTATGCCGGCGAATCTTCACTGAACACTTCACCGGATTACAAAAACAGCAAGTGGCTGAAACTTGGTGTAAAGATTAACCCTGGTGTGACCGCAACGGTTACTGTTACCCTGAAAGGTTACTGGGATGCCGAGGCTAGAAATTCCTTCCTTTTTTCGACGAAACCCTATGCAATGGCTGCGCTTGAGGTACCGGTGTGCGAGACGAACGGCACTTTGGCTACTGTTCAGACGAATTCAGTGAAACCCGGAACCAATGGTTTGGATGTCACCTGTGAAGTATTGGCCACCGGAGGATCTGAGGTTTATGAAAGGGGAATTCTTTATAGTTATGATAGTATGCCCGATCCCAGATTCCACCCGGGATTGATAACAAAAGCTCCATATCAAGGGATCGAAACGGGAACGGGAACATATACTGTTAATATTCCCTATGTAAGTACCAGCCAAACCCTTTATGTTATTTCTTATGCCATTAATCGTTGTGCAAATTGCTTCAGTGAAGGGGATTATAAAATTGCCTACGGGTCGGTACTGGCATACCCGGCCATAAACATATCTTATGGAGAACCAATCAATGATACCAGAATAGGAGAGACCCATACCTATCGTACTCTTAAAATTGGCAACAATACCTGGATGGTGGATAACCTGGCCTATATGCCGAATGATAACTTCTTCTTCCGGCAGGTTAACAGAAAAGTGACGGAAACTTCCGGAATCTATGTTTACGGCTATAAGGGTGTTAGTGCAACTGAGGCAAAGAAAACAGATGAATATAAAAAATACGGATGCCTGTATGACTGGAAGACTGCCCAGACTGTTTGTCCCGGTGGTTGGAAATTGCCAACTGATGAAGACTGGAAGGATCTCGAGGCAGCACAGGGTATGCCAGCTGGAGCACTTGATATTTTTGGTATAAATGGCAGATCCATCGGCGATGTTGGTGACAAGCTGAAATCAAATTCGACGGACGATTGGTTCTGGGACACTCAATCCCTCGTGAAGGTTGGGGATAACCGGTCGGGTTTTCATGCCATTGGAAGCGGATATATGGAGATTTATAATTCAGCCCCGGCTTTCCTTTTTGAGGGTCAGGATGCCTTTTACTGGACCTCATCGATAGCACCTGACGGATTGCCTATCTGGAGGGACCTGAAGTATTTTTATAGCGGTGTCATCAGGTCAAAAACCGGACCTCAGCTTGGCATGTCGGTTCGTTGCGTGAAGGTGAAATAAACCCAATTGCAATTAAATAAAAGGGACAGCGATTAAGCGGTCCCTTTTTTGTTTCAGTCGGGATGGAGAGATTTGAACTCTCGACCCCTCGCCCCCCAGACGAATACTCTAACCATGCTGAGCTACATCCCGAATGGCTGCAAAGGTAAGAGTTTTTTGGTTTTTTTCAAGACGGATTTTGTGGTACTTTTGACCCATTAAAGAATATAACGATGATTCAATTTGGTACTTTAATTAGCGACTCAAAGAATACTGAGAAAAACCTTCCTTCCGAAGTTAAGGAACATGTGCACGTATTAATCCTTGGCTCTGGTCCTGCCGGATTTACTGCCGCCATCTATGCTGCCCGCGCAAATATGAAGCCTATTCTCTATCAGGGTCTGCAGGCTGGTGGCCAGCTCACTACGACCACGGAAGTAGATAACTTTCCCGGATATCCCGATGGTGTAACGGGGCCCGAAATGATGGAGCAATTGCAGAGACAAGCCGAGCGATTCGGTACCGAAGTACGTTGGGGAATGGCCACGTCAGTGGACTTTTCCGGTCCAAAACATAAAGTATGGATTGATGAGGAATACCTGATTGAGGCGGATGCGGTAATCATTGCCACAGGAGCAACTGCAAGATATCTCGGACTGGAATCGGAGGAGAAATTTAAAGGATCGGGAGTTTCAGCCTGTGCTACCTGCGATGGTTTCTTTTATCGGGGTCAGGATGTTGTGGTAGTCGGTGGAGGAGATACCGCTGCCGAGGAAGCCACCTATCTTGCCGGTATTTGCCGCAAGGTTTATATCGTTGTCCGCAAAAACTACCTTCGTGCTTCAAAAGCTATGCAGGACAGGGTTGCGAGGACAGCTAATATAGAGGTTTTATATGAGCATGTAACTAAGGAAATCACAGGCAGTCAAACAGTTGAAGGCGTTACCCTGATAAATTCCAAGGGCGAGGAGGTTAAAATTGCGGTTACAGGTTTCTTTGTTGCCATTGGTCACCATCCAAATTCTGAGATATTCCGTCCTTATCTTGATATGGATGAAACAGGATATATCAAAACCATCCCCGGAACCTCAAAAACCAATTTTCCCGGAGTATTTGCCTGTGGCGATGTCCAGGATAGCTCCTACCGTCAGGCCATCACCGCTGCTGGATCCGGCTGCATGGCAGCACTGGATGCCGAACGATTCCTTGGATAGAACCCCAACATCAACCCACGGGTTAAAACCCGCGGCTATTGATAAGACTACTGCCGACTGCCCTCTGCCCTTTGCCTTATCTGTTCTCGGGTTAAGGGTACCGCCGGCATCAACACCCTGTACTTCAATCGCATCGCCTTGCCAGCTTTGAGTTCCAACGGATCGTGATAGAGCAGGGCAGGGCTGAAGAACCAGAATTTATCGTTTGGCCGGTTGATGGTGTACCAGGCGGATGGATACCGTGGATTCTCAGGATTATCAATGATCACCATTTGTACAGTTTTGCCATCAGGCGTTCTCAGGTTGGCAGCCACATAGGGATTTCCCTCTCCATTAATCACAGAATCTCTCTTGTCACTGAAGTACCTGGGGTCCGATAGTTTTTGATCAAAACGCATCGATAAACCGGCATATCCTCCCCAGGTCACACCGCTGGCGTTGGTTTGAACCGGGGTCCGGTCGAGAACAACGTCAACCAGCGGAACGAAAATCATATCATAATCAAAATAATAACTGCCGTCAGCTTCAGGTGCCGACATTTTGATAGTGCGCTTTTCAAACATGACCAACTCAT
Organism: uncultured Bacteroidota bacterium; assembly: GCA_903851365.1. GTDB lineage: Bacteria > Bacteroidota > Bacteroidia > Bacteroidales > UBA12481 > UBA12481. The sequence goes on along the minus strand of CAINOB010000115.1, from coordinate 18,359 downwards.
CTGGTTTATCCCATGGATGGTATAAAATCTTCATCACCACCTTTGCGTCTCCCCGTCTCTTTGTCTTTACGTCTATAGTCTTAACCTCAGTGCGCCCTTCGCTAACTGCTTTTTTGGGCTCTCCTGTATACTCCCAGTAATTAAGCTTGTTAATGTATTTCCAGCAAAACCATTGCCCGAGATGCCAAAGATGGTCCGGCGGCGCTTCGGCTGTCAGCAATGTGCCGTCGGGGGAGCAAACCGGATGAAAAAATGGCTTTAAATCCGGATCGAAATTCAATTTCCAGAGAATAAAATCCGGACGGCCCGGAATAGATTTTATCAGGGCCAATGAAACCTTGTCCTTTTTCCACTGATAGCTTCCGGTCTGACTTTTTGCTGATTGCAGGAAAGCAGCAATAAAGAGTAAGATAAAAAGAGTAAATGTTTTTTTCATGGTCGGACAATTAACTCTGCCTAAGGTACACTATTTTTATAGTCAGGGAAACTTATGATATGAAGACATTCAGAATTTTGATTATCATGGTGGCACTCTTGACCGCCTGCTCCAAAGAGGATAAATCTCTCGATTCCGGGATAATTACCGGGGGCGATCCCAGAATGTGCATGTGCTGCGGTGGCTGGTTTATCACAGTTAAAGATAGTGTCCGCCGCTTCGATCAGGTGCCTGCGGATTGCACAATCGATTTTAGTAAAGTGACCTATCCACTCAGGGTAAAGCTCGAATGGAAGAAGAAGGATGTGTTATGCCTTGGAGATGAGATTGTGGTCAGCCGATTGATTCTTGACAAATAAATAGGGCAGCAGGGCAAAAAGGCAAAAAGGCAAAAAGAAAGTCTTAGGATTATAGGACTATGACTTTCTTTTTGCCTTTCTGCCCTCTGCCTTCTGCCTTAGAAAGCAGGAATTATATTCCGGTCATATTCGCGATTCCTAAGCTTTCCGGCAATCTGAGAGAAAGCATGAATAGTGTACTCAACATCCTCCAGTGTATGCACGGCAGTTGGTATCAGACGAAGCATGATAACATCTTTTGGCACCACGGGATAAACCACCATGGAGCAGAAAACTCCGTAATTCTCACGCAGGTCGAATACCAGGTTGGATGCTTCCGGTGTGGTTCCGTTGAGGTAAACCGGTGTAACCGGTGATTCGGTGTTGCCCAGATTGAATCCTTTGGCTTTAAGACCGGATTGCAAAGCAGTAACAATTTTCCACAGCTGATGCTTGAGTTCCGGCTGCGTCCTTAGCAGCTCCAGTCGTTTAATGGCGCCGATAACGCATGGCATCGGAAGCGATTTGGCGAATATCTGGGAGCGCATACTATATTTAAGATAGCTGATCACTTCAGCCTCGCCACAAACAAAGCCACCAATTAAAGCCATCGATTTTGCAAATGTTCCGAAATATAAGTCGATACCATCCTGAACACCAAGATGTTCGCCAGTTCCAGCTCCGGTATCTCCCATCGTCCCGAATCCATGGGCATCATCCACCAGGAAACGGAATTGATATTTTTCCTTCAACGCAACGATCTCTTTTAGTTTACCCAGGTCGCCCGACATGCCAAATACACCTTCGGTGATAACGAGGACCCCGCCTCCGGCCTCATTGGCGATTTTAACCGCACGATTCAGCTGCTTCTCGAGGTTTTCGATATCGTTATGCGGATATACAAAACGCTTGCCAATATGCATCCTTAAACCATCAATGATGCATGCGTGAGCTTCAGAATCATAGACAACAACATCCTTTCGGTCGAGTATGGTGTCGATAATCGAAACCATGCCCTGATAGCCATAATTCAAAAGGTAGCATGATTCCTTTTTCTCAAATTGGGCAAGCTGCTCTTCCAAAATTTCATGGTTTCTGGTATGTCCCGACATTGCCCGGGCACCCATTGGATATCCAAGACCCCAATCGGCCGCTGCTTGTGCATCCGTTTTTCTGACTTCGGGATGATTGGCCAAACCCAGGTAGTTGTTTAAACTCCAGGCTAACACTTCTTTACCACGAAACATCATTCGCGGTTTAATCTCCCCCTCAAGTTTAGGAAATACAAAATATCCATCGGCTTCTTTGGCATATTGCCCAAGTGGCCCCTTATTACCTTTCACTTTTTCAAATACGTCCACGGCTATAATAATTTGAATTAAATTGCCCGCTAAAATACTATTTTTCCGCCTCCGCAGTTTTCAGTATAAATACCGCAAAAAAATGTATCTTTGCGCCATGTTTAAAAAAATTGGTATAGGGTTCTTAACCATTGGATTACTAGGACTTATTCTGGTGTCGTGCAGTGATTACCAGAAGCTTTTGTCCAGTACAGATTATGATTTGAAATACAAAAAGGCAATTGAATATTTCAATAAAAAGGACTATACACGGGCCTCAACCCTATTTACTGAGCTGCTGACTATTTACCGAGGAACAGAAAAAGCCGAGGAAGTCAATTATAAATATGCCTACTGCTATTATCATCAGCAGGACTATACTATGGCCGGATATTATTTCAAAAATTTTATCGCTTCATTTCCAAATTCAACCCTGGCCGAAGAGTGCGCTTTTATGATTGCCTATTGCTTTTATCAGGATTCACCGAATTCCAGCCTCGATCAGGCTAATACCTATAAGGCTATGGATGAGCTACAGATGTTTATGAATCAGCATCCTGGCAGCACGAGGATCGCCGAGTGCAATAAATTGATCGATGAACTGAGAGAAAAACTGGTCAAGAAATCTTTTGATAGCGCCAGCCTGTATTATAAACTGGGTGATTTTAAAGCGGCTATAACTGCCCTTAATAACGCTCTTAAAGAATTTCCGGATACTCATTACCGTGAGGAGCTTCTTTTCCTCATTGTAAAATCAAATTATGAACTCGCTATTCGATCAATCTCTGAAAAAATGAAAGAGCGGTTTCAAAATACCACTGAATCATACCTCAGCTTCAAGGAAGAATTTCCTGAATCAAAACATATGAAGGAGGTTGAGCGTATTTATACTAATGCATCTAAATATTTGAAATAATGGATTACAAAAAAAGTAATGCCCCCCTGACCACTGTTACCCGGAATCTCTATGACATGGATAATCCTACGGGTAACCTTTATCAATCTGTGGCCATCGTTTCCAAACGGGCAAACCAGATCAGCGTTCAGATGAAACAGGAATTGAATACCAAATTGGAGGAATTCACTTCTTTTACTGATAACCTGGAAGAGGTTTTTGAAAATCGCGAACAAATCGAGATATCAAAATTTTACGAACGGTTGCCAAAACCGACTCTCATTGCCATCCAGGAATTCATGGAAGGTAAAGTCTATTACAGGATGCCTGATGCTGCCGGAACTGAAGAGGTATAGTTTCAACCCTGGTTATGTTGCAGGGCAAAAAAATCATTCTTGGTATTACAGGTAGCATTGCTGCCTATAAAGCTGCTTTCCTGACGCGATTATTAGTACGCGAAGGGGCTGAGGTGAAAATTATATTGACCCCTTATGGTAAGGAGTTCATTACCCCGGTAACTCTTGCAACACTCTCAAAAAATACCGTTCTCACCGATTTTTTTAAACATGATGATGGCTCCTGGAATTCCCATGTCGACCTTGGAATCTGGGCCGATGCCATGTTAATAGCTCCGGCTACAGCCAATACCATTGGTAAAATGGCAAATGGTATAGCTGATAATCTCTTACTTACAACATATTTCTCCGCCCGCTGTCCGGTTATTGTGGCCCCGGCCATGGACCTGGATATGTTCCGACATCCTGCAACAATAAGAAATCTCGAATTGCTGCGCTCCTACGGTAATTTTATTATCGAACCGGCAACAGGCGAACTCGCCAGCGGCCTCGAAGGAAAGGGAAGGATGGAAGAACCTGAGAATATCGTGGAGTGGCTCAAGGATCACTTTAAAAAAAAAAAGCCGGTTTAAGGGCAAAAAAGTCCTGATAACCGCCGGACCTACCTATGAGCAAATAGATCCGGTGCGTTTTATCGGCAACTACTCCTCAGGAAAAATGGGTTATGCCATTGCGAATGCTTTTTCGTCTGAAGGTGCAATAGTAGAGCTTGTTTCGGGCCCCGTAAATATTGCACCGAATTCGCCAGTCATTAATATTCACAAGGTTACCTCTGCTGATGAAATGAACCACCAGGCAAGTTCTCTCTTTCCTGAGATGGATGTCGTTGTTTTTGCAGCTGCAGTTGCAGATTATAAGCCGGAAAGCCAGCAAACTTCAAAAATCAAGCGCAACGGGAATGGTTTGGTTCTTAACCTGGTGCCAAACGAAGATATCGCTGCAAAATTGGGTGGTCAACGAATTGCCAGTCAGATTCTTGTTGGCTTTGCTCTGGAATCTGAAAACGGTGAAGCCAACGCGGTAAAAAAGCTTAAAGAGAAAAATCTCGACCTGATCGTTCTTAACCGGCTCAATCACCCCGGGGCCGGATTTAATGTTGATACCAACAAGATTATCATACTCGATAAAGACAATAATCAAAAGGAATTCGAGTTAAAGTCTAAAGATGATGTTGCTAAGGACATTGTAGATGAAATCTTTAATTTGATGATAAATCGTTCATATGCGTAAGGTATTTCTGCTTTTGTTGATTATTCTGGCTTTCCGGACTGTTTCGGGCCAGGAACTGAACTGCATGATCAGTGTTGTATCACAGCAGGTTCAGGGTTCTAACCGCGAGGTTTATGATAACCTGCAAAAGGCGATGACGGAGTTTGTCAATAACCAGAACTGGACCGATCACATTTTTAAGGATGAAGAGAGGATTCAATGTCAGCTGATGTTCAATATTACCGACAAGATTTCTGACAATGAATTTCAGGGAACACTTCAAATTCAGTCCAGCAGGCCTATTTTCGGTACCTCTCAGACTACCATCATGTTTAACCATCGGGATAATGATATCCACTTTAAATACAATGATTTTGAACCACTTCGGTTCAATGAAACCCAATTTACCTCAAACCTGGTTTCTGTGCTTGCCTATTATGTGAATATCATCCTTGGTCTCGATTATGACTCTTTTGCCCCGGAGGGGGGCAGCCTGTTTTTTCAAAGGGCCGAGGCTATAAAAAACAATGCTCAGAATGCACAAGAGACTGGATGGAAAGCATTTGAGGGAGTAAGAAACCGCTACTGGCTGATCGAAAACCTGATGAATGACAAGTATCGCTCAGTCCGTTCCTGCATTTACCGTTATCACCGCATGGGCCTTGATCGTCTTGTGGACAGGACCGATGAAGCCAGAGCAGAAATTGCCGATGCCCTGATAGAAATGCGCCCGGCCTATCGAGAGAACCCAACTGCCATGATCTTTCAGGTTTTCTTTACCTCCAAGTCTGATGAAATTGTTAATATTTTCTCCCAGTCGTTTCCTGATGAAAAGAATAGGGTAGTGAGTGCGCTCAAGGAAATCGATCCGGCCAATACCAGTAAGTGGGACCAGATTGCGAAGGCGGGACTCTGAGGCACTTTTTAATAAGATGTTGATCTCTTTATCTATACGGAATTATGCATTGATTACCAGCCTGGATGTAGAATTCAAAGCTGGACTCAATATGATTACCGGGGAAACCGGTGCCGGAAAATCAATTTTACTGGGTGCGTTATCGCTTTTGCTCGGTAACAGGGCAGATAGCCAGGTTTTGAAAGATAAGGACCAAAAATGTCTGGTTGAAGGAACCTTCGACCTGGCTGGCCTCAACATGCAACAGTTATTTGCCGCCAATGACCTCGATTACGATAATCCAATTATCCTGCGGCGCGAAATCAACCCACAAGGAAAATCAAGAGCCTTTGTTAATGATACACCGGTTACTTTACCGGTACTTAAGTCTATTGGAAGTCAACTTGTTGATATTCATTCGCAACACCAGAACCTGCTGATTAATGATCCTGTTTATGCCTTGCATGTGGTGGATCAGTATGGTAAGCTGTTCGAGCACCTGGATAGATTTGCCAAAATCTATTTCCGCTATAAGCAGTTAAATAGTAATGTCCATCTGCTTCAGGATAAGCTTAATAAAGCCAAGGCAGATCAGGATTACCTTGAATTTCAACTCTCTCAGCTCGATGAAGCAAAACTTTCCGCCGATGAGCAGGAAATTCTTGAGCAGGAACAGCTTCTGCAGGAACATGCGGGTGAAATACACATTCAATTGAATCATGGGGTCCAGATTTTACATGAATCAGAAGATTCTATCCTATCAAATCTTAAGCAGATAATATCCGGACTTCAATCTGTAGCGCCATTTTATAATGAAGTAACGGAACCGATTTCGAGATTTCAGGCCGCTTATATCGAACTTCAGGATTTAGCCAGAGAGCTTAACCAACTGCAGGGTCATGTTGAGGCCGATCCGGGACGCCTTAACCAGATAATAGAGAGACTCGACATTATCAACGGGCTTGAAAAGAAGCATCAGGTCACTTCCATTACGGAATTACTGGAACTGCAGGATTCCTATCGCGAGAGGCTGAAGGTGATACAAACCTCGGATGATGAAATCCTCGCATTGAAAGCCGAATTGGATAAAGTAACTGCTGACCTGGCAGCAGCCTCCCAGATCCTCTCGAAAGAACGCCGAAGGGTGTTTCCGGAATTTGAGAAAAACGTTTCGCAACTGGTCAGGGAATTGGGAATGCCCAACGGCCGGTTTGAGGTTCACCATGAAGTTGCCAGCCAATTTTCGCAAGAGGGTATTGATGAGATAAGGTTTTGGTTCTCAGCTAATAAGAACCAACCTGCCGAGGAGCTTTCTGTTGTGGCCTCTGGTGGCGAAACCAGTCGATTGATGTTAAGTATTAAATCATTGATCAGTAATTCATTGGCTATCCCGACTGTCATTTTTGATGAAATAGATTCAGGCGTATCCGGGGATATAGCCGATAAGGTGGGTAATCTGATCAGCAGGATATCAAAAGGCCGTCAGGTGCTGAATATAACCCATCTGCCACAGGTTGCCTCTAAAGGAGATTATCATTATAAAGTATATAAGTATGATGATGCCAAAACTACTCATACTACCATGAAATTATTATCGGAGGAGGAGCGGGTTAACGAACTTGCCCAAATGTTGTCGGGTGAGAGAATTACTCCTGAAGCCATTCAGAATGCCCGTGTTCTCCTGAAAAGATGATTCAACTTTCTTTCGCTGGATTTGTTATATCTTTGTAAACCATAAAACTAACTATATGTCTCATCATTTACTGGATGGAAAAAAAGGCCTGATCTTTGGCGCCTTGAACGATAAATCGATTGCCTGGAAAGTAGCGGAAAAGGCTCATGAAGAAGGTGCTGTATTCGTATTAACCAATGCACCGTTTGCCATTCGCCTGGGTGAAATCGATCAGCTGGCAGCCAAAACCGGCAGTGAAGTCATCCCAGCTGATGCTACAAGCGTCGAGGATTTGCAGAATCTTCTGGTTAAGTCCCAGGAAATTCTTGGCGGTAAGCTTGATTTTGTCCTGCACTCGATAGGCATGTCTCCCAATGTTCGAAAGAAAATGTCGTACGATGATCTGGATTACCGATATTTTCAGCAAACCATAGATATTTCGGCCATTTCTTTTCATAAACTGCTGCAATCAGCAAAGAAATTGGATGCCCTGACAGATTATGCATCGGTGGTGGCTCTGTCCTATATAGCCGCACAAAGGACTTTTTATGGATATAACGACATGGCAGAGGCCAAATCATTGCTGGAAAGTATTGTCAGAAGCTTTGGCTATATATATGGTCGTTCCAAGGGTGTGCGCATAAACAGCATTTCCCAGTCGCCAACCTATACCACAGCAGGTGGAGGCGTTCGGGGTTTCGATGGTTTGTATGATTTTTCCAATCGCATGTCACCACTCGGAAATGCCTCGGCTGATGAATGCGCTGATTACTGCCTCACGCTGTTCTCTGATCTGACTAAAAAGGTAACCATGCAGAACCTGTTCCACGACGGAGGATTTTCAAGCATGGGTATGAGTGAGCGTGTAATGGGATTCTACAATAAGTGCCTCGATACCAATTTGCCTGAGGAGTGGTAGTTTACCCGATACCCGACACCCGATACCTCTTACACATACATTAGGAACAATATCAGCGGAATAATTATTCCAATGGCGGTGTATGTTATTCCTTTCCAGCCTTTTATACTGTTTTTCCCCGATCGGATAATGAACAATCCCGATCCTGCGATGATGATAAAGGCAATGCAAAAGATATCAGAGAACCATTTCCATGCAACGCCCGGATTATAATGCAGGAAATTCAGCTGGTTGAATACAGGACGCTTATGGATGGTTTCCAGTGTGCCTTTGCCAGTCTCGAGATTAACCTCAACGTTCCCATGCATAAGAAATACCTTTAAGGTGGAATTTGACGGAAAGTAGTGCTTCTTGTATTCCTTATTCAGATCGAGATCTTCCAAAAACGACACGATCCAATCCTTTGTAATACTGTCGCGGGATATTTTCTCATTTAATGTAACATCATATTTATTAATCACATAGTTGGGATTCCAGTCGCGCAAGTGGTTTAATGCCAGGCCGGAAAGAGCATATATTATGCACATTCCGAAAAATAAGTAACCCAAATCCCTATGCAGGATGTAATTCAGCTTTCTTAACTTCATGATTTATTTTTTCTCTGTAATACTTTCGGCTTCAAGCGAATAAAAAGAAATATATCCTTTACCGCTGGCGGCAACCTGTTCGCGGTATCCCTTAATCTGATCATACTGAGTGGTAATAGCCGATTCATCCAACCCTTTTGATTCAGCCTCGTAAGTATGAGTTGCTTCTTTCAACTGAGCCTGGACGCCATCTTTCAATTCCTGCTCCCAATTAGCCAGGTAGGTTTCATCAACGCGATCCTCCTTCAGGAACCCGGTAATGGTTACATCTGATCCTTCCCACTCAATTCTAAAAGATGGAACGGAATTGGTAGCCAAAACTTTAAAGCTTTCTTCGCCCAGAAAAAGTCTTTTGCCACTCTCCCGGCAAATATGATCAACCATTCCCTGCGTTTTTATTAGTTTTCCCATTAGTTCGGGAGCTTTTGCTTTGATCTCAGTCAGATCAACCGGAATGGCCTCCTCCTTGCCAGTCTTAGCATTAGTACAGGCAGTAAGCCATACCATAATTAAGAGGGCAGGAAAAATAAAGGCTTTCATTTGTGTCCGGGTAAATAATGGTTTCATTTTCAGTTGGTCGTGTGCGAATTTAATGAATCGCGGTAAACCTTTCTGGAGATTAACTAATCTTTAACACAACTTTCCGCGACATGAATAAAACACTACTTTTGAACGGGAAAATAATGGACCTAAACGTCTGAAAATTATGAAAAGACATATCTGGATTTTGCTTTTTGCCATGACTGCTTTATTGACAGGGTGCATGAAATATGAAGACGGCCCATTTATGAGCTTATATTCCAAGGGAATGAGAGTTTCAGGAACGTGGTATTTTCAGAATGTCCGTTGGGGAGCACATGATTCAACAAGTGCCTATGTCTACCAGCAGATTCAATTTTCCTGGGTAAAAAGTATGGATGGGGGTGTTGTTATCTGGAATCATAATACCCAGGCTACCTCGGCCGATGATTATCCTCTGCAAGGTGGTATATGGAGATTCATCTCCAACCGTGATTCATTTGAGATGGTGCTTTACAAGAATCTTTTAAGAACAGATTCATTGGTTATGAAGTGGAAAATCAAACGGTTAGCCTACACCGAATTCTGGATGGAACGCAATGTAAAAGATACAACCACCAATCAGTGGGCGCTGATAAAGTACGCCTATTAGATTTTTGCTTTTACGATATCTAAAATATTGGCTTCCTTTTCAATAGCTAAGGCTTCGATTTTTCTGGCTTGTTGCAGAATATCATCAGCGAAAACGCGGTCGTTCAGATCACGCGCATTGATCTTCACATTTAAGGATGCACCTAAAACCGCGGAACGTGCTGCCATAGCGCCAACGCCGGCATCTGAAACCGAGTTTGGATTCCCGGATCTGGCCATAGCTTCAATAACTTCCATGGATTCCAGAGCAAGTTTCATAACGCGGAAAGGAACCTCTGTGGCATAACGGGTGGCTGCCTGAATGGCTTCCTTTCGGATACGCTTTTCATCATCATTGTTTTTTGGCATGGCAAAAGCGTCCATTACCTTATTGAATGAATTGGTATCCTCATCCACCATTCTCGTTAGTTCCCTGACATAAGCCATTCCCTTATCGGCCCAATCTGAGAATTCTTCCCAACGGTCATCCCAACCTCTTTTATGTGACGAAAGGTTGGCGACCATTGCTCCAAGAGCGGCACCCATAGCCCCCATGCAGGCAGAAATCGAACCGCCACCCGGAGCGGGAGACTCGGAAGCTGTTTCATCGATGAATGAGTTAAGCTTCATGTCGATCAGCCGATGCTGGTCGTTTTCTGCAAGTATGTATTCAATTATTTTTTCCTCTGGTTTAAATGGCTTCAGATCATCCAGACCTAAGGATTTAACTGCGATTTTGAGAATATCCTTTTCAGGAATTCCAATAGATCTTTGTTGCTTTTTCAGGAAATACCGTCCGGCCTGAAGCATGGCCTCCAAGGGAACCAATCCAACAAGTTCCGACCCGGTAACTCGCATGCCTCTTTCGATGGCACGGTTACAAACTTCCTCAAAAGCAACGTGGATTGGGGTAACGGAAATATCAGTCAAATTAATTGAAATCTGGGCTATGCCATATTCTTCAATGTACCAGCCGATTGCCTTGACTTTTTTGAGAGACCCGGGTATTCTTACGGGCTCGCCGGTTTCATCTTTTACCACCGGACCGGTCACCTGATCACCCTCCCGGAGTATTCGTCCGGCCTCGCGTATGTCAAATGCTATGGAATTAGCTCTCCGCGTGGAGGTTGTATTCAGATTAACGTTATAAGCTACCAGGAAATTCCGGGCACCGATAGCGATGGAACCTGTTCTCGGAACAAATTCTGCGGGTCCGAAATCTGGTTTCCAATCCGAATCTTTTAGTTTTTCGGGTAACCCTTCATATTCCCCGCTTCTCACCGTAGCCAGATTTCGCCTTTTCTCTTCAAATGCAGCAAACTCATAACAATAGACGGGAAAATGCAATTCCTCGCCAACGCGTTTTGCCAGAATTCTTGCATATTCTGCGGCTTCCTCCATGGTAACTCCGCTAACCGGCACAAAAGGACAAACATCTGTCGCACCAAATCTCGGATGCTCTCCTTTATGTTGCCTCATGTCTATTACCTCACAGGCTTTGCGGATACCTAAAAATGCAGCTTCAATAACATCCTCGGGAGTGCCAACGAAAGTCACAACCGTGCGATTGGTGGCTTTCCCGGGATCAATATCAAGCAATCTGATACCTGGAACTGACTCAATCTGATCGGTGATTTGTTTGATGATGGACAGGTTATTCCCTTCGCTGAAATTTGGGACACATTCAATTAACCGCTTATTCATAGGAGTGATTATTTGTTTTCGATTATACAGCCGTTGAGGATCATTGTATCGATGAGGTTCGATCCATAAGCATAAGGCAGAAAAGTATAGCCCGGAACTTTTTTTGTAATGATCAGATTAGCTTTCTTCCCTTTGGTAATACTGCCAGCCTCTTTCTCAATTCCCATGGCAAAGGCTGAGTTGATGGTGGCAGCATGGATAACTTCTTCTGGAAGCATTTTGAGGCTGATACAGCCCAGCGCCATCATAAGCATCATATTACCGCTTGGCGATGATCCGGGATTAAAATCGGAAGCTAAAGCGATCGGAAGGCCGGCAGAAATCATCTCTCGCGCAGGTGGCTGGTTTAATCCCAGAAATAGTGCAGCACCCGGGAGAAGTGTGGGCATAGTACTGCTGCCAAGAAGGGCATCGATCTCATCTTTGCCGGTGAATTCCAGGTGGTCAACTGATATGGCGTTGAATTTTATTCCTGTTTGAATGCCTCCGGAATTGGCCATTTCGTTTGCATGAATTTTCGGACGCAAGCCCGACAAGGCACCGGCTTCCAGTATTCTGGCGGTGTTTTCAACAGTAAAAAAGCCCTCATCACAAAAAACATCAATAAAATCTGCCAGTCCTTCAGCAACCACCTTGGGAAGCATGTCACTAATGAGCATATCAACATATCCTTCCTGATTGCCGGAGAATTCGGCTGGCACCGCATGTGCCCCGAGAAATGTGGATCTTACTGTTAATGGCGTGTTTTCTTTAAGTCTCCTGATTACACGTAGCATCTTCAATTCAGATTCTGTATCCAGTCCGTAACCGCTTTTGATCTCAACGGCACCTGTTCCCTGACTGATGATCTCATGGATCCTGTTCATCGCCTCCTCAAACAACTCATCCTCAGAGGTAACCCTTAACCTTTTGGCACTATTATTAATGCCGCCTCCTCGCCGCGCAATCTGTTCATAGGAGAGTCCCTGTATCCGGTCGACAAATTCCTGCTCACGGCTTCCGGCGTAAACCAGATGGGTGTGTGAATCACAGAAAGCCGGCATCACGATTTTTCCGCTGGCATCAATGAGTTCTTCAGCATCAGGTATCCCGGAATCCATCCTTCCAAAATCGTCGATTAACCCGTCCCTTATTGACAACCAGGCATTTTCAATCAAATTCAGATGACTCATATTATTGCCGGCAACCCATTGAATTTCCGGCTCCAGTATCTGGATTAGTTGCCTGATATTCTTGATTAGCAATACCATAATCAGTTAAATGGGCCTGGTTGCTTTGTGAAGCCAGGTCTTTTCTTCATCGTTCAACGAATCAGCCAGTTCCATATAAACTCTCTGATGGTACGAATTTAACCATTCAATTTCCGAAGTTGTCAGTAATGACTTATCAATCAGGTTTCGATCAATCGGGGCCAGCGTCAGGGTTTCAAATCGGTAAAATGTACCGTATTCATTTTCGATATCTTCCACTACCAGCGTCATGTTCTCGGTCCTCATGCCATAACTGCCTTCACGGTATATGGCAGGTTCAACGGTTGTTACCATACCGGGCTCGATACTGACATTCAGGTAACCTGATGCAGAGGTGCCAATGGTCTGGGGGCCTTCATGCACCGAGAGCAGGAATCCAACTCCATGGCCGGTACCGTGACCATAATTCAACCCGGCTTCCCATAGCGACCTTCTCGCGATCATATCCATTTGATAGCCTTTTGTTCCCTTTGGAAATCTTAACATGGATACGCCAAGTGTTCCTTTTAAGGCTCTTGTGAAATCGGACTTTTGCTGGTCAGCAGGTTCTGCAAGTGTTACCGTTCGCGTCGTATCGGTGGTTCCGTCGGAATAGTGGCCGCCGGAATCAAGAAGGAAAATACCGTTTGGAAAAATTTTGAGGGATTCCTGTGGTGTTACGCTATAATGAACAACGGCACCATGCCAACCATAGGATGAAATAGGATGAAAACTCTCACCCCGGTACTCAGCCTGCGCTGCTCGAAATTCCGCGATTTTTAATGCCACTGACCATTCCGATTCTTCAACTCCGGAGTGTACCTGATGATCGATCCAATACAGCGTTTTAACCCAAGCCGCTCCATCCTTAATCATCACCTGTTTCAATCCATCAATCTCAACCTTGTTTTTAATTGCTTTCAGGCCGGTAGTGATGTTCATCCCCGGTATCTTTTTAACTCCGGTCGGGATAGATTGCAGGAGAGCATAATTCACCTTTTCGGGCGAAAACAAAATGGCTGAACCGTTTGGCAGATTCTCTAAAAATGAGGTGATTGCCTCGTAGGGTTTAATTTCAATATTATCTGAACCAAGTAATTCCGATATCGAAGGCGAAAGCTTACTCTGATTGATAAAAAGAACGGTTCCTTTTGCTCCTACAACGCAGAAACTCAGGAAAAGGGGGCAAAATGAAATATCGTTGCCACGGAGATTCAGGAGCCATGCGATATCATCGAGCGTGGTAAGCAGGTGATAATCTGCCCCTGCATTTTGCATGCCTTCAACAACCTGCCTGATTTTTTCGTGTCGCGTAACTCCGGCGAATTTAATGTTATGGATATATACGGGGTCAGAAGGAAGTGCAGGTTGATCGATCCAAACCGGGCTCATGATATCAATGTCAGTAATTAGCTCGTGTCCGGCGTTGGTTAGGATATCCTCCATATACTGCACCATGCCCATGGAAAAGTAGCGGCCATCGATACCAACTTTTGAGCCTGGCTTTAATGTCGAAGCCAGCCATGGTATATGTTCCGGAGTATGTGGTACCTTTAATTTGAAGAGTTCGATACTGCTTCCCTTAAGTTGATTTTCAGCCTGGATGAAATAGCGGGAATCGGTCCAAAGTCCTGCCTTATCTGCAGTCACCACTACCGTTCCAGCTGATCCTGTAAAGCCGGAAATCCATGCTCTAAACTGCCAGCAAGGCGGGATATATTCATTTTGATGTGGATCGGAGGAAGGAATAATGTACGAATCCAATCCGTTTTCGCTCATTAAGGATCTTAAAGCCTGTAATTTTTCCTGTCTTTCCATGGATAACCTCACCTCAAGTCAAATACTTTAACTCCCGGGAATTGCTTAGCATCAAAAGTGAACATTTTTTCGTCAGTGGGTAAATTGGGTGAGAGCGTTTTAATCTTGATAATGTATTGATTGCCATCATTGGAATAATAAATAACCTTATCGATCTGGTCCTTCGATTTTAGGATGTCCATTCTAATTTTAGAATAAGTTTCGTCCTTACCGGTTGGAAACATATCGATGGTTACCTTGTCACCTGCAGCAGTCACAGGTTCGTATCGGAAGTTCTTCTCATAGAGTGTAAAAATGCTTTTCGGATTAAACATTTCGTTCTGTTCCGGATCAACAATATTAACTTCCTTGAGTTCTTCGTTGACTGTCCAAAGCGCTTCTCCATTGCACATAGCGAGGATTCCCATGATCGCTAAACGGTATTTCGGACCATTCAGGATTAAAGATCCTTCATGCGTATCATTTATTTTTTCCTCGGGATTCGATAATGTAAAACTGAATTCGGCCTTCACTGTGGTGTACGATTGTAGTTTTTTCGACACTCTTTCCATCAATGACTTGGTCTCTGTTTGATTCTGCGCGCTAAGCCCGAGAGGGAGAATAATGAAGGTGATAATGAGGAAAATTAATCTATTCATATTTGAGATTTACATACGTGAATTAAGGTATTTTTCCAATGTATACAGGTCGTGATAGTATACTTGCCGGGGCTTGCTGCCATCAACCGGGCCTACGACGCCTGCTGCCTCGAGCTGATCCATGATCCTTCCGGCACGGTTGTAGCCTATCGAGAATTTTCGCTGTATTGATGAGGTGGATCCCTGTTGAGTGGTAACTACCAATCGGGCTGCTTCTTCAAAAAGTTCATCCAGCTTATCCATACTTACTTCACCCGGACCTTCATCGCCATCCGTTTTTGGTTCAGGAAGCGGCCAGGCCATGGGATAACCCTTCTGATTGGCTATGAAAGAGGTCAGATGCTCAACTTCTTCAGTTTCGATATAGGCACACTGTACGCGGATCAGATCGGCTCCCAGGGAGACCAGCATGTCTCCGCGGCCAACGAGATGATTTGCCCCTGGACTATCTAAAATAGTTCTGGAATCAATCATTGAGGGAACCCTGAAAGCAATACGTGCAGGGAAATTCGCTTTAATGGTACCAGTAATAATGTTGGTTGATGGTCTCTGCGTTGCGATAATCATGTGTATGCCGACGGCCCTTGCCAACTGGGCGATCCTGGTTAACGGTATCTCAATTTCCTTTCCAGCAGTCATAATCAAATCGGCAAACTCATCAATTACTAGCACAATATATGGCATGAAAAGATGCCCCTTTTCGGGATTCAGCCTTCTTTTCACGAATTTATCGTTGTACTCCTTAATGTTCCTGACTTCAGCTTTTTTAAGAAGGTTATACCGATTATCCATCTCAGCGCTTAACGACTGCAGGACAAGAATAACGTGCTGTGTATCAGTAATGATCGGCTCCTCGAAATCAGGAAGTTTAGCCAGGTAATGTTTCTCGAGTTTTGAATAGAGGGTAAGCTCCACCTTTTTCGGATCGATCATTACGAATTTTAGCTGCGATGGGTGCTTACGATAGAGTAATGAGGTTATTATGGCATTAATCCCAACCGATTTTCCCTGTCCGGTGGCACCGGCAACCAGGAGATGCGGCATTTTTGCGAGGTCGAATGCAAAAGTTTCATTACTGATGGTTTTTCCCAGGGCTACAGGAAGGTCGAAATCATTATCCAGGAATTTTTTTGAGGCAAGCACTGTTTGCATCGACACGGTTTCGGGCTTGCGGTTTGGTACTTCAATACCTATAGTTCCCCGGCCCGGAATCGGGGCAATAATTCGAATACCTAAAGCGGAAAGGCTGAGCGCGATATCATCCTCCAGATTTTTGATCTTTGAAATCCTGACTCCCGGAGCCGGAATAATCTCATAAAGTGTTATCGTTGGTCCAATCGTGGCTTTAATCTTTTCGATCTTGATTTTATAATTGGCCAGGGTTTCAACGATCTTATTCTTATTTGTGATTAACTCCTCATCAGTCACCTTTGGATGTCCGATTGAGTGATCGCGGAGTAGATCAAAACCCGGGAACTGATACCCTGAAAGTTCGAGCGTCGGATCGTAATCAGCCATTGGGCCGAGCGGACCGGTTTTTATTTCAACAGTTTCCTCAATTTTCGTGACCGTCATCTCAGGGTCGGGAATGGCCTGATCAGGATCAAAATCGATATGAACCAGGTCAAGATCATCTATTTGTTTTGATATATTTTTATCCTGTATCTCTTGAATCAGTGATTCATCCTGACTTTTATCGGTGACGATAAACTCATCGTCTTCCAGTTCGTCGGTTTCAGGATCTTCTGCAGGGACCGGAATGCCGGCCTTCTTTACTTCCTTCCGTTTCAGGTGGTCGGGAGTAAATTTGAATAAAAGTACAAGAAAAGCCAGACCTGTGGCAGCGATAACAGCCAGGGTTCCTGCCGAACCCATTAAAGCGGTGAGCCATTCTGCTATGGAAATTCCGTGGCCCCCACCAAATTGAAATGAATGTTTTGGTAAAGCAAATCCTAACATGATTGAGGTCCAGGCCATGGCAATCAAACCATATTTTGTGGTCCTGAGGAGCGGCAGTATTTTTATTCCCAGCAAGGCAAGGCCATACAGGATAAATAGGCCTACCAGAATAAATGAGGATATACCAAACCACTTATAGATAAAGAGATTGCTGACTAAGGCACCGGCTTTTCCGGCCAGATTATCCACCTGGACACTGGCATCGGCAAGACTGGATAACCCGGTATCGAGGTAACTTTGATCAGTTTTCCAGCTAAAAAGGTAAGAAACAAATGATATGCCGGCGAAAAGAGCAATAAATAGAAAAAATAAACCGAAAACGATTTTAATACTTCCATTAATAGGCTTTCGTGTCTTTTCGACTACTGGTTTTTTCTTTTTTTTGTTGACAGCTGTTGAAACCATGTAAGTAAGTTCCCCTCAAGTGGTGCGTGAATACTAATAACCTGCCTCGACAAAAATAGCAATTATGATTAACTTCGAACTCTGATTTAAAAATGGATCATGAATAAACTAGCAGTTGTTGCACTTGGTGGGAATGCCCTCTTACGGGATAACCAGGCAGGTACAATCGAAGAGCAGGAACAAAACACAACTGATACGCTTGAGAACCTGGTTTTTTTGATCAATCAGGGCTACGATCTGGTAATTACCCACGGGAACGGACCCCAGGTCGGAAATATCCTGATGCGCAATGATGCCGGCGAAAATACCTACAAAATTCCCCAGATGCCCATCGATATTTGTGTCGCTGACAGCCAGGGTGGCATTGGTTATATGATTGAAAGGATGATGCGGAATGTTCTGATCAAACACAATATCAAAAAGGAGATAGTTACCTTGGTTACTGCCGTGGTTGTGGCAGAGAACGACCCTGCTTTTCAGAATCCCACGAAAAGAATCGGGAAAGTTTATTTGGCCGATCAGGCATTACAACTGGCAAAAGACAAAGGTTGGACCTTTAAAGAGGAAGTTAAATCTGCCGGAGGGTGGAGAAGGGTAGTACCGTCGCCAGCACCGATTCAGATAATAAACGAAAAGGTCATAAAAACCCTTGCCCGGCAGGGTGTGATAACCATTGCGGTCGGTGGTGGTGGAATTCCGGTTTATTATGATAGTGAAGGAAAAGTTAGAGCTGCTGAAGCAGTGATTGATAAAGACTTAGCATCCAGTCTCCTTGCTGGCAGAATAGGTGCCGATGAATTTTATGTGTTA
>CAINOB010000114.1 GCA_903851365.1 uncultured Bacteroidota bacterium | reverse complement strand
TTAATTTTCATTTGAGTGTTACTGAGATTAATCTGCAAACATGGGTAAACTGCTCATCATTCCATTCACCTCTTTTTTTGTTTTTAAAATGAGGTCCTCATTTTCGTGATCCGTGACAACGCGATCGATAAGATTGACAATCTGTTCCATATCAGCTTCCTTCATTCCCCTGGTGGTTATTGCAGGTGTTCCAACCCTTAAACCTGAAGTCTGGAAAGGTGAGCGTGAATCGAATGGAACCATATTTTTATTGACTGTGATATCGGCTCTTACCAATGCATTTTCAACCTGTTTGCCGGTTACCAAGGGAACTTTTGTCCGAAGATCAATCAGCATGCTATGGTTATCCGTGCCGCCGGAAATGACCTTGTAACCCTTTTTCATAAAGGCTTCTGCCATTAAAGCCGCATTTTTCTTAACCTGTTTCTGATAAACCGTAAATTCCGGGCTTAAAGCTTCGCCGAAGGCAACAGCTTTAGCTGCAATGATATGTTCCAGCGGTCCTCCCTGGATTCCAGGAAACACAGCTGAATCGATGAGTGACGACATTTTGCGTATTTCCCCCTTTTTTGTGGCAATTCCCCAGGGATTATCGAAATCAGTACCCAAAATGATGATTCCGCCTCGTGGACCACGTAAAGTTTTATGCGTGGTGGAGGTTACTATGTGTGCATATTTTACAGGATTATCAAGCAGTCCTGCAGCGATAAGGCCAGCTGGATGAGCCATATCGATCATGAGGATAGCTCCAATCTTGTCAGCAATGGCCCGCATTCTGGCATAGTCCCATTCCCTGGAATAAGCAGATGCACCACCGATGATCATTTTTGGTTTTTCGCGCATTGCCACTTCTTCCATCATGTCGTAATCCACACGGCCGGTATCTTCTTTAACGCCATAGGAAACCTGATGATAAAGAATTCCTGAACTGTTGACCGGTGATCCATGCGATAAATGGCCACCATGCGAAAGATCGAGACCCATAAAGGTGTCACCAGGTTTAAGAACGGTCAGAAAAACTGCCATGTTGGCCTGAGCTCCAGAGTGAGGCTGAACATTCGCATATTCAGCATCATAGAGTTCTTTCAGACGGTCAATTGCCAGTTGCTCTGTTTGATCTACAACTTCACAACCTCCATAATAGCGGTGCCCGGGGTAGCCTTCGGCGTATTTATTGGTGAGTACCGAGCCCATGGCCTCAAGTACCTGATTACTTACAAAATTTTCCGAGGCAATAAGTTCAATTCCATTCTTTTGCCTTTGAATCTCTTTATTGATCAAATCAAAAACTTCTGTATCTCTTTTCATATCCAATAGATTACTAATTTTTCAAACCGATAAAGATAAGGATTCCGGTTGAATCGTCCGGGGAGAGCTATTTAAAATATGTGTTAAAAGAAATTGAAGTATCTTCACAGTGGTTATTTTTAACCCTTTCTTTTGGAAATTATGAGTGCGAAGCCGCATAAAAAGTACAATCTGCTGGTAAGATTCCTGAGATGGAGAATCCGGAATGTATCAACCCGTAACTTTTTTCTTGTTGTTGCCGCACTTATCGGCCTGCTTTCCGGGTTAGCGGTGGTGATCATGAAAAATGGGGTGCATCTAATCAGGACATTTCTCACGCACGGGTTTTCTGCCGAAATGCATAATTTTTGGTTTTTCATCTATCCCGCTATTGGTATTGCCCTGGTGGTCTTGCTGGTTCACTCTGTTCTGAAAGTAAGGATCGGCTTGGGAATCCCTGTTATTCTTCATGCAATATCCGGAACTAAGGGCGCCATTAAACCGCACCATATGTTTTCTTCGGCCCTCACCAGTACACTTACGGCTGGGTTTGGAGGATCAGTTGGACTTGAAGGGCCAGCCGTACTGACGGGAGGAGCAATCGGATCGAATCTTGGACAGCTGCTTCATCTGAATTACCGACAGATCATCCTGCTGATAGGTTGTGCAGTTACCGGTGCTCTGGCAGCAATTTTTAAGGCCCCGATCGCAGCTATTATTTTTACAATCGAGGTGCTGATGCTCGATCTCACACTTTCCTCCTTAGTGCCATTGCTTTTAGCCTCTATATGCGGGACCCTCACATCCGATCTCTTCCTTGGACAGGATATTTTGCTTCCTCTGAAAATTGCCGAAGTTTTCAAGTTGAGGGAAGTCCCTCTTTATATTCTTCTCGGTGCATTAACCGGTGTAGTTTCGCTTTATTTCAGCAGGGTTATTACGGGGGTCGATGACCTGATGAAAAAAATCAGATCGAAATGGAGCCGCTGGTTTGTTGCTGCCGGTTTACTGGGTGTCGTAATATTTTTATTTCCGAGCCTGTATGGTGAAGGTTACGATTCGATAAACCGGGCGATAAACGGCGATATGGGTTTCCTTTTCGATAATTCCGGGTATTATACTTTCTCTGGTGAGATTGGAACTACTATTCTGATATTGCTTTTGCTAGTATTGCTCAAGGTTGTGGCAACAGCGCTGACTATCGGTGCCGGAGGAGTTGGAGGCATAATTGCACCCAGCCTTTTTACCGGTATGGCCGTAGGATTGCTTTTTGGAACTGTATATAATCATTTTTTTGACCCGCATATCTCGTTGACTTTGTTTGTATTAATTGGTATGTCGGGCATGTTTGCCGGCGTTTTACATGCTCCTCTGACTGCTATATTTCTATTGGCCGAAATTACCCTTGCGTATAACCTGATTGTTCCTTTGATGATAGCAGCCGGCATGTCATACATCACCATACGCTTTTTTCAGCCGGTATCTTTTTACCATATCCAGCTGGCCAGGCGGAAACAGCTCTTTACACAGGACAAAGACAAAATTGTACTCTCGCTGATGAAGGTTGACAAACTCATCGAGACAAATTTTTCACCGATTAAACTTGATGCTACTTTGGGCGACCTGGTGAGGGTTATTGCCTCTTCCAAGCGAAACTTGTATCCGGTAGTCGACGATGAGAATAATTACTACGGAGTACTCAATATGGATAGTGTACGCGAAATCATGTTTAAGACTGAAATGTACGATACCACCTTTATCCGCAACCTGATGGCCAAGTCGCCGGTGATGATCACTCCCGGAGAAAGCATGGAGGAGGTAGCTCTTAAGTTTCATCAGACCAGTGCTTTTAATATACCAGTATTATCAAATGGCCAATATGTCGGCTATATTTCCCGTGCCCGGTTGTTCTCTTCGTACCGGCAATTGCTGAAAAAATGGAGCGAGGATTGATTTCATGAAACTGGCACAAATAATTACCTCTTATCTAAAGCCGAACAGCCGGCAATTGAACATTTTTCTGGCGGTAGTCGTTGGTCTGATGAGCGGACTTGCAGCGGTTTTGTTGAAAAAAGCGGTGCACTATACTCAGATATTCCTGACCAGCGGATTTCAAGTTTCGGAAGCCAACTGGGAGTATCTTCTTTATCCAATGGTGGGATTGCTCCTCACCGTTTTGTATGTAAAATACATGGTGAAAGATCCTATCTCTCATGGTATTAGTAAGATTTTATACGCTATAAGCAAGAAAAGCAGTCTGCTGCACAAGCATAATATGCATACCTCAATGGTTGCCAGTACACTTACGGTCGGCTTTGGCGGATCAGTTGGGTTGGAGGCACCGATTGTGCTAACAGGTTCTGCACTTGGTTCGTGGCTGGGACAGCGTTACCACTTAAATTACAAGTCGATTACATTATTAGTAGGTTGCGGAGCCACCGGGGCCATCGCAGGGATTTTTAAGGCTCCGATAGCCGGGGTTCTTTTTGCCATGGAGGTGTTGATGCTCGACCTGACCATGGCTTCACTGGTTCCACTCATGATCGCAGCTGTTACGGCAACCTCTGTTGCGTGGCTTTTAATGGGCGATGCCGTATTGTTTTCTTATTCGCTTAAGGACATTTTTACCGTCGTGGAATTACCAGCATTTCTAATTCTTGGCATTTTTACCGGAGTTGTTTCAATATACTTCTCACAGGGATTGCGTCTTATTGAGGGCAAGATGGATACCATTTCCTCTGTCTGGGCTAGATGGCTGATCGGCGGATTAATCCTCTCCTTTCTCATTGTCCTTTTTCCACCACTTTACGGCGAAGGATATACCTCGCTGACCAGCCTGCTGCACGGACATCCGGGTGAGGTTCTTGCCAATAGCTGGTGGTTCAGTAAAATCCAGGATCCCTGGATATTTCTGGGCGCTATCCTGGGCATAATTCTTCTGAAAGTTGTTGCTACAGGAGTAACTATGGGTGCTGGTGGGGTTGGGGGAGTATTTGCGCCAAGCCTTTTCCTGGGAGGGATGAGCGGGTTTTTTCTGGCCCGCCTGTTGAACACCATGGGGATGGTAAATGTTTCAGAAACGCATTTTACACTGGTTGGTATGGCTGGCGTTATGTCGGGAGTGATGCGGTCCCCTCTGACTGCCATGTTCCTTATTGCTGAGATCACCGGCGGATATCTTTTAATTATTCCTCTGATGCTCACTGTTGCAATCGCTTACATAACCGCTCATCTCGTTGAGCCACACTCAGTTTACACGCGGAGATTGGCCAGTCGAGGTGAACTTATCACCCACAATAAGGATAAGGCTGCGTTAACCAGAATGAATATCAGGGGATTGATTGAGCATGATATCAAGGATGTAGGTCCTGACCAAACGCTGGGTGAACTGGTTCGGGTGGTAGCAGAATCAAACCGCAATGTTTTTCCCGTTTTAGATAAGGAAGGGATGTTCCTTGGCCTGATCATTATGGAAAGACTCCGGCCGGTGATGTTTAAGACTGAACAATATCAGACTACCCTTTGCAGGGATTTGATGTACAAGCCTGAATACATGGTTGAGGTCAGCGATACTGTTGAGGAACTTGCCCAAAAGATTCAGGCGTCCGGAAAATATATTCTCGTGGTTCTGGACCAGGGAAAATATGTTGGATGCGTTAGCCGGGCACGTGTATTCTCAAAATATCGCGAACTGATGAAAGAGATGTCGGAAGACTGATTATCAGTTCTTCACGCACCTTACCGAAATTGCATATGCCTTTTTATAGTTATAGATAAACGCATTGGCATAGTCATATCCGATGGTCAGATTATAGGCTTCCCCGCTATTGTATTCGGTTGATGAGAAGAACTGCGCGTAGTAACCGGCGCCGGCAAATAATCCTGAGTCATAGCGACGCCCGGCAGGTAACGCATTAAATCCAAATTCATTGGTTGCCCCAACATTGACTTCCCTCCAGAGAGACTGTTCATAATCTTTCAGTTTACCGCCGGCAACATCCTGACCACCGACCACGTTGATCATGGTCTCGAATTCCTTGAGTGTTGGAAGATGCCATCCGGCAGGGCAGGAACGCATAGCTGCCTCCCAGGTGTAGAGTTTGCCATATGACTGGCACTTGGCATCAGTATTTTCATAACAGAAACTTCCATCTCCTGCATCAAACCTGAGATTTTCCGACATCCACCACGCATCTCCCATCTGAATAGTATGATAGGTTTGTCCATCACGTGCATCTGTTATGGAGCCGATATGCAGATCATAAGTAGAGAAGCTCCAAACCGGACCCTCCGTGATATTTCCTTTGGTGTCGCGGATCTTAACCTTCCAGTAATAGGTTGTTCCGTAATCAAGTTTGCCGGGACTGAAGGTCCCAACCATCTGGCTGGCAATAAATTGAGGCGGAGGATTAGTCTTGCCAAAGTAGCAGGTAAAAAACATAGGATCACCTTCCGGATCGCTACTGCTCCACTTCATCCACGGATTGATGGTTTTGATTAACTGTCCATTTTCTGGCTGGGGACTAAATGGCGCTTCCGGAGGAAGGTTGGAGCTGGCGACTGTCAGTGGAACTCTCAGTGTGTCAGTGAGTCCTCTTGGGTCCTTAGCTACCAGTGTCACCATATATTCGCCGGCTTTGGCATATTTATGATCGCCTTTTCTCTTAGAGGAGTATTGTGAATCGAAAATTCCGTCGCCTTCCCAATCCCACATTATCAATATTGTTGCCGGATCATCGTTCGGATCAGTAGTTGCCGTAGCATCCATGACAAAGATTGTTTGATCATTACCGGTTGCAGGATCAATTGTAAATTGGGCCACGGGAGGGAGATTCTCCTTTGCGCACGATTGGCACATCAGAAAAATGGCTAATGCTGGAAGAGAGAAAACGAGCAGGAAATGCCTTTTCATAATAAAAACAGTTTAGGCAAAGTTACTATTACTTCATTACATTTGGGCATGAAAACCGATTCGCCATGCTGAAAATACTACTGGCCTTTTCAATAATTCTTCAACTTATCGCTGCAGGGATCGCGTTAAAATTGTTCAGCGTAACAAAATATGCATTATCCTGGATATTGATTACCATTGGGTTCCTCCTGATGGTGATTCTGCGATTCATCGAATTCCTTCCTTTCATCAGTGATTTTAAACCAGATTATTTTCGTGAATTATATATCTGGATGGGGGTTGTAACTTCTGTTTTCTTTGCGACCGGTGTTTACCTGATCCAGCAAATTTTCAATTATATGAAAAAGGTGGAAGTTGAACGGCGAAAGACTGAGCGCAGGTTTCTGACAGCAATTATTCAGACAGAAGAGGCTGAACGAACCAGGATAGCCAAAGATTTGCACGATGGGATGGGGCCTTTGCTCAGCGCAGTAAAGATGTCAGTATCGACTCTCGAACATCTGGCACATGATCAGCAAAGCCTCATTATTATTAAAAATGCCAGTGAAACAGTCGATGAAGCCATCAGAAGCCTAAAGGATATCTCGGACCATCTGAGTCCGCATGTTCTTGCTAATTTTGGCATGGTCAGGGCACTGGCAAACTATGTTCATAAAATTGTCCAGACCGGCCAGCTGGAAATTGATTTCCAGACTAACCTGAAATCAGAACGGTTCGATGAAAATTTGGAAGTGGTCATCTATAGGGTATCTAGTGAGTTGATACATAATACAATACAGCATTCTCAAGCGACGCGCGCAAATCTGTCGTTACAATATGAATCAGGGGAACTGGTTGTGGAATATCAGGATAATGGGATAGGTTTTGGGGCAGAAAGAACAATGAAGGAGAACCAGAGAGATGGTGCGGGATTAACAAATATTCAATCCAGGATCAAGTCACTCAAAGGTGATCTGACGATAGAATCAAAGCCGGGGTTGGGGATTCGGGTATTTATTAAAGTTAAAGCAATCAAGAAGTCATGAAATACAAGGTGGTACTGGTTGATGACCATAAGCTTTTCAGAAAAGGTCTGCGGATGCTTATCGATACATTAAACCGGTTTGAGGTTGCCGGGGAGGCCTCAAATGGCG
Source organism: uncultured Bacteroidota bacterium (assembly GCA_903851365.1). GTDB lineage: Bacteria > Bacteroidota > Bacteroidia > Bacteroidales > UBA12481 > UBA12481. The sequence goes on along the minus strand of CAINOB010000114.1, from coordinate 41,808 downwards.
TGGAATTCCTTAGTCTGCTCGATCAGGGCAAGCCCGATATTGTTATGCTGGACATTGCCATGCCCGAAATGGATGGAATAGAAGCAGCACGTCTTGCTTTGCTGAAATATCCGGATCTAAAGATTATTACACTCAGCATGTTCGGTGAGCAGGACTATTATTTTAAAATGGTTGATGCCGGGGTTAAAGGGTTTTTATTGAAGAATTCGGATTTTACTGAAGTACGAATGGCTCTTGAAACAGTTATGGAAGGGGGTAACTATTTCTCAAGGGAACTGTTGATGAACCTGGTAAATTCACTAAAAAATTCTCCCGAGGAGCTGACTCCGGATTCTCCGCTATCTGACCGGGAAAAAGAAATTATCCTGCTGATATGCAAAGGGATGTCGACGCAGGAGATCGCTGATTCACTGTGCCTCAGCAAACGTACTGTCGATAGTCACCGGGCGAATATCCTCCTCAAAACAGGTTGCAGAAATACCGCCAGCCTGGTGGTTTATGCGATTAAGGAAAAACTGGTCGAGTTGTAAGTATTTATACGCAAAAGATTCAGTACCGCTATCAATTTTTTACGGTATTCCTTCTCTACTGAAAACAGCAGCAGTGCAGTAGCTTTGTTCTCTGATGAACAAGGGAAATCTCGCCGGACAAATATTTGAGGATCCACGTTATCATGAGGCATGCCGCTCGTGCATGAATTGTGGTGTTTGTACTGCAATTTGTCCGGCTGCAGGATATTATGACTATGATCCCCGGGTAATTATGAACCTCATCAGGGACAGCGATGAAGAGACACTGACAGCTCTTTTGCAGTCGGACCTAATCTGGTACTGCGGTCAGTGCATGAGCTGCAAGCCTCGATGTCCCAGAAGTAATGTACCGGGAGCCATGATCCAGATCCTCAGAAGTGTTTCCATCAAGAATGGCTTGTTTTCTAAATCATCCCTTGGCCGTCAACAACTCGCCATAAAAAGAGCTATCGGACATAATATTCTGGAAACCGGTTATTGCATTCATCCTACCCGCGTAGATCCGGAAATGCATCCGGAGCAAGGGCCTGTATGGGCCTGGATGTCAAATAATTCTGATCAGGTTTATGGTCGATTCGATGCCGGTTATGATCAGGCGGGACCAGGCTTGCTAAGGAAAATAAGTAAAAATTCCCTCGATGAGCTGGACCGGATTTTCGAGGTTACCGGCTGCAAAGAATTGTGGGATCAGATCGAAAATAGTCACTTGTCACTATGAGCAAATACTGGAAAGAATATCAAAAGGAAATTGCAGACGATAACTATTTCTATGTCAGGAGCTGTATCAGGCAGAACTTTTTTCCTGGTGCGGAAAATCTGTTTATTGATATTCTGCGAAATAAATTGGGAAAAACGGTTTTTGAAGATGCCGATCATACCACATGCACCGGGATTGGTTATCATACAGATATAGTACCACTTGAAACTACCATGACTGTTGTTTCCCGGCAATTTGCCCTGATGATGGAAAAGGGTTATGAAAACCTCGTGGTTTCCTGTGTTACCTCGTTCGGACTTTATTCTGAGATTTTGGATATGTGGAAGCATAACCCGGAATTAAAAAAGAAGATTGCCGGATACCTGGCAGAGGCTACGGGCCGCAAATTCATGGAGCCGAAGAATATGGTTCATGCCTCGGATATCCTTTATAAATACCGAAATGATATTGCTGCGATTGCCAAACATAAATTGGTGAACAGGCACACCGGCGAGCCATTGAAAATTGTTGATCACATCGGGTGCCATTATGCCAAGACATTTCCGGAACGTGGCGTGGGGGGAGCTGAATTTCCACAGGTCTTAACTGGCCTGATCACGGCCTGGGGTGGGCAAACCGTGGATTACCCTGAACGGAGACATTGCTGTGGATTCGGGTTTCGAAACTATCTGGTTCAGGAAAACCGGGGTTACTCTATTGCCCAGTCGAAGATCAAACTGGAATCAATGAAACCTTATGAGCCTGATTTAATGGTGGCTAATTGTCCGGGTTGTGCCATGTTTCTCGATCGTTGGCAGTATACATTGGAAGAAACTGAGGGATCGATTTATGGAGCCAGGGGACGAAAGATACCTGTGGTCACCCATGAAGAACTTGCCGGCATGGTTCTCGGCTACGATCCATGGGAAATCGGACTGCAAACACATCAGGTTGAAGTCGAGGATTTGCTCGATAAAATTGGAATTGACTATAATCCTGAACTGAAATATGCTGATAGAAAAGGTAATCTGATCGGTGAACCAGAAATGATTCAACACCACCTATGCTAACTGAAAAGAAACATACTGAGCCAAATCAATTCCGAATTGCTGTGATCGGCTCCGGCCCGGCAGGAATTTCTGCGGCAATTTCAGCAGCAGCGATCGGTATGGAAGTGGACTGGTATGATAAGGAGAGCCGGCCCGGCGGTAAGCTGAACGATTACCATCAATTGTTTCCTGACCGTGAATTTGCCGACCTTGTATTGGATGATTTTACCGGAAAAGCGGATTCCATCAGGATTAAAAAGCACTTTGGCACAACCATCACGAGAATCGAATCCGCAAATGGGCAAAATGTTTTGTATTCAAATACGGAAGTGGTTGGACGATGCGATTCGGTTATTGTTGCCACCGGGTTTGATTTCTTTGATGCCAGAATAAAAGAGGAGTTTGGTTATGGTATTTATGACCATGTGATCACCTCGCCCGATCTGGAAAAAATCCTGAAAACCGGTCATGACCAGCTAAAAAAAGGTGGTATCGCACCTGAATCGATGGCGTTCGTGCATTGTGTGGGATCGCGCGATCAGCAGATCGGAATCAACTATTGCAGCCGTTTGTGTTGTATAACCGGTATCAAACAAGCCATTGAAATCAGAGAATTGTTTCCTTCCTGCAAGGTCTATAATTTTTATATCGATATCCGTGCCTTTGGCAGTGGCTATGAAGAACTGTATCGACAAGCTCAGGAAAAATACAATATCCATTTTATTCGAGGGCGCGTTTCTGAAGCATCAGAAAACCAACAGAATAGAATTGTAGTTAAGGCTGAGGACACCTTAATGGCGCGACCGTTGAAAGTCACAGTCGACTGGTTGGTGCTTCTTGTCGGGATGGTTCCATCTTGCACGCAGGTTTCTGTTAATCAGGCACAATGCAGCGATCCGGAAACAGGTTTTTACCAACTTCAGAATCCTTTTGCCGGATCTGGTTTGGAAAAGCCGGGAATATTCAGTGCGGGGGCGTGCGGTGGTCCGATGAGCATCCCGGAAGCTGCGGCTTCGGGAAGATCAGCAGCTATTGAGGCATGGCAATATTTAACAAGCAGATAAACAGGAATGTCTGGAAAGAATTTTGGATTTGTAATCAAGGCTGGCCGTCAGATCGATATTGACGTTACCGACAGTACCCTGGCTGATGATATTGCACTGGAAGTAGGGGCGTGGAGGGCCTGTATCAGTTGCGGATCCTGTGTCGCTACCTGTCCGGCAGGCATATCATTCCGCTCAGAGTTGCCAACTCTAAACAGAGCCTTTCAGCATAACGTAGAGTTGCCAACTCTAAAGTCTTGCTTCCTCTGCGGTAAATGCCAGCTTGTATGTCCGCGGGGCATACCAACCCGCTACCTGTCGATTCTGATTATGCAAAAGTTACAATCACGAAAAAATGTTGCAGAAGGTATTCCATCCGTTTGACCCTTTTGTGCTGCTGTTTACAATCGGGTTTACCTTTATGGGAATTTATTTCCTCTATAAGGTTATCCGTTGGATTGAAAAGCTTTCTGAGGAGGATAAGGAGCTTTTGATTAACAACATTTTTACCGTTAAAACATGGCAGGCACTGGGTGAAACTATCCAGGAATCCTTATTGCACAAGAGAATTTTTGGTGTAAACCGGCGATTGGGGTTTATGCATATGAGTCTTGCTTTTGGTTGGTTTATGCTGATCCTGATCGGGAATATTGAGTCAATATATTATTCGGGGAGATTTTTTAAACCTATTTTTGTTTCTGTTTTTTGGCGATTCTTTGATCCAGGTGCATCGTTCCCTAAGGCTGTTTACCTCCCGGGTTTCGCCTTTTGGATGGATTTCTTTTTGCTGCTCGTGATTAGCGGACTGACACTGGCTATAATAAAACGATTTCGGTCGCAATGGCTAGGTTTAAAGAGGACTACACGCCAACGGCCTGTCGACAGATTCGCCCTGACCGCCCTCTGGCTGATTTTTCCTATACGTTTGCTCGCTGAAAGCGCTACCTGTGGGGTCAATGGTACCGGTAGTTTTTTAACCGGTACCCTGGGTCACCTCATGGCTTCCTCCTTGAGTCTTGAGCCTTTCGTTCTCCCTATATGGTGGTCCTATTCCTTTGTGCTGATGGTATTTTTCCTTTGCCTGCCATTTACCCGATATGCTCATATCCCTTCAGAAGCAGTGCTGATATTTTTCAGAAAATATGGTATCAGAGTATCCAAAGAATCCCCCGGATTTACTGACCTTTCATTACATGCCTGCTCCTCGTGCGGTGTGTGCATTGATGTCTGCCAATTGGCTGATTCCTTGCCTGACCGCCGGATACAAAGCAATTACTTTATCAAGGCATTGAGATATAAAGAACCCTCAAATGTCCAATGGGACTGCCTGCAATGCGGGAGATGCGAAAAGATTTGTCCGGTAGAACTGGAAATCATGCCCCTCCGGCAAATCAGCCGCAAGGACATGGAAATCGGATCCAAAGCAACTATTTCCGGACATAATGGGAGGAATGGCCAAAAACACAGGATCCTGTATTTCGCCGGTTGCATGACACATCTTACCCCATCGGTCATTCGGTCGATGACCACGATTTTTGAACAGTCGGGCTCCTCCTGGTATTTCTACGATTCCGATGGGAAATCATGCTGTGGCCGGCCGCTTAAACTGGCTGGTCAGATTGAAGGCGCAACTTCTGTCAGGGAACAGCTCGAGGCGGATTTCCTTGCTTCCGGAGCAGAATTGCTGGTAACCTCCTGTCCGATATGCTACCGGATGTTTAAGGAAGATTTTGTTTTGCCCGGCATCACGGTCCTGCATCATACCCAATATATACTCGAACTTATTGAATGGAACCGTATTAAGGTCAACCCGAGCATGCTTAAGGGCGCTTACCATGAACCATGCGAATTGGGCAGAGGATCGGGGGTCACATCGGAACCGCGTAAGCTGATGTCAAAATTATACCAAAGTGACGCTACTCCTCTAATTGACGGACTATGCTGCGGAGGAAGTCTTGGTGGCCCGGGTCTGGCTCTGGCTACCCGACGAGCTGTCGCGCGTAGTGCTTTTAATGATATCACCCTTGGAAAACCTGATGTATTGGTTACCGCATGCCCACTTTGTAAAAAGTCCTTTGCTCCGGTATCAGATATTCCCGTGCTGGATTTCTCTGAAGCTGTAGTCAGAAGCCTTATTTTAGAACCAACGCAACCGGAAAGCCACAGAGCATTAAAATCATCCCGGGAAATTCCGGTGACTGCCCTTTGATTTCGACTGCCTACTACCTACTACTTAATCACTTCAAACTTCTTAACCACCCGGTTACTTCCTTCGGTAACCATCACAAAATGATTTCCGCTGGACATCCTGCTGGCATCAAATTCGCAATAGTAATCCCCATTTTGGTTACTCAGACCAGGGGTTAAGTCTTTTTCCATCTGACCATTCATGGAGAATAACATGATTTTAACCTGACCTGTTCCTGGGGAAGTAAGCCTGACAGTAGCTTTGGTTGTTACCGGGTTTGGATAAAGAGCAACTGCAAAGTTCTCTGAAGGGATCTCATTGATGCCTGATAAAGGAGCGACAATAACCCTCCCTTTCATTCCAAACTGCACATGTGCCGTACAGATATAATAAATAGTATCTGCTGCGGTAACTGTAAAAGTGTAACTCTTAGTCGTGGGACCGAATCCTCCAGAAAGTGCTGCGGTGCCGTTGTTTGTCCAGGTAGTTTTACTTACCTGAAGAAGTGGATGGGAGATCGTTCCATCAATGGTCACCGTATCACCGATATGGACCGATAATAGAGCCGGCGAATAAGCTAATCCGCTGATAGAAACAGTATGTTTTGTGGCATTGACATTCATAGTCAAAACCGAGAAAACCGACAAAAGGAGTAATAGTTTTTTCATTATAGTATCGTGTTGAATTTAATATTAAACACATTGATAAAAAGAATGTTTAGGAATGAGTGGTCATAGTTACCTTTGCGGCATGGAAAACGATAAATTGATAGATCAGATACTGGTCACTTTGAAAATTGAAAGCCTGAATGAAATGCAGCAGGCATCTATCAGGGCAATTGATAAAAGGGGTGATGTGGTATTGGTAGCACCTACCGGCTCGGGAAAAACCCTGGCATTTTTACTGCCTCTGGTCAAGCGACTGAAACCAGAAATAAAAGGAGTTCAGGCTCTTATACTGGCTCCATCACGAGAACTGGCTTTACAGATTGAACAGGTATTCCGCTCGATGAGCACTGATTTTAAGGTGAATTGCTGCTATGGCGGGCATTCCATGAGCATCGAAAAGAAAAACCTCTCGGAGCCGCCTGCTGTTCTGATCGGAACACCTGGCCGGATTGCAGATCATATAGACCGTGAAAATTTTGATACGGCATCAATCGTAACCCTTATTCTCGATGAATTTGATAAATCGCTGGAATTTGGCTTTGAGAAAGAGATGTCCTTTATTATCAGGAAGGTGAAATCCATTAGAAAACGTATCCTGACCTCTGCAACCCAATCGATTGAAATTCCTGATTTTGTCGGTTTAACATCTCCCACGCATCTGGACTTTGCCGCCGACAAAGGAAGTGCCTCGAACCTAACGATAAAGATGGTTATTTCGGAGGGACGCGATAAGTTATTGACTCTCTTTAATCTAATCTGCAATCTTGATAATGGCTCAACTCTTATCTTCTGTAATCATAAAGAATCTGTCGAGCGGGTGAGCAGTTTTCTCTCCTCAAAATCGGTGGTTAATGAATACTTCCATGGAGGGCTTGAACAGCAGGACAGGGAGAGTGTTTTGGTCCGGTTCAGAAATGGCAGTAATAATATTCTCATCAGCACGGATTTAGCTTCACGTGGTTTAGATATACCCGAAATAAGGTACATCATCCATTATCACCTGCCTTCCAAGGGCGATGCATTCATACACAGAAACGGCCGGACTGCCAGAATGAATGCCACTGGAACAACCTTTATTATATTATCCGCAGAGGAACCGGTACCTGATTATATTACAGAGGTACCTGAAGGATTTCACCTCGAAAATGATGTCAGCCTGCCTGAGAAACCTCTGTGGATCACCCTGTTCATCGGTGCCGGCAAAAAAGACAAGGTTAACAAAATGGATATTGTTGGATTCCTTTTAAAAATCGGAAAACTCGAAAAGGATGAACTGGGCCTGATCGACGTAAAGGATAATATCTCCTATGCAGCCATTAAAAGGGATAAAATTGACAGCCTTCTGAGTAACATATCTGACCAGAAGATTAAGAACAAAAAGGTCAAAATCCAGATTGCTGTTTGACTAATGTAATATTCTTATCATTAGTTTATTAGCAAATTAGCACATTGTGTTCAGAACCGTTTCGTATAAACGTGGCAATAAGGAGCACCCCCTGTTTTTTGATAGTATTCCTGATGATATTCCTCAGCCGGCCAAAAGGTAACAGCCGGTTTGACTTTAGTAGCCACCTTTAATCCTTTGGCTGTAAGGATGCTGATTAGTTTTTCGGCTATTGCTTTCTGATTTTCATCAGCGTAAAATACCTCACTCAGATACTGTGGCCCGAGGTCGGGACCCTGACCGTTGGTTTGGGTAGGATCGTGGATCTCAAAAAACAGCTTAGCCATGGATTCATAGGAAGTTTTCGTGGGGTCGTAAGTCACTTTTATCGCTTCGACATGGCCAGTTGTATGAGAACAGACTTCTCTATAGGTTGGATTGGCTTTGGTTCCTCCAGTATAGCCTACTTCGGATTTTAACACCCCGGGTGCTTTATCAAAATAGTGCTGCACACCCCAAAAGCAGCCTCCGGCGAAGATTGCAGTCTCAGTTTTCACCTCTTTTCCCATGGTTTGCCCGGGTTTGAAATTTAAAGAAATCGAATTTACGCAATGTCGTGTATTCTTTGAAGTAAATCCTTCACCTGTAAATACATGGCCCAGATGGGCGCCGCAATTCGCACAGACGATTTCAGTGCGGCTGCCATCAGGATCAGGAATCCTTTTTATGGCTCCCGGAATCTCATCGTCGAAACTTGGCCACCCGCAATGTGAATCGAATTTTGAGTCGGAGAGATAAAGCGGAGCATCGCAATATTTACAGGTGTAGGTTCCCTTTTCCTTATAGTCGGTAAACTTGCCCGTAAAAGGTCTTTCGGTACCCTTGTCGATGATTACTCTCTTTTCCTCGGCCGTTAATGCATTCCGATGGCTGGCAGATTGCCCGTTAGAATTTGATATAACGCTCATTATTAATGCTATGGTTAGAAAAATGTTTTTCATTGTATTTTTTTGATGTGACGAGTGACTAGTGAAGAGTGACATATAGTTGTGTCACCAGTCAACTGTCACCTGTCACAAGGATTAAAACGCTTGATTCTAAATTTTGTTTATCTTTTCACATTAAAACTTGACGGAAATGAAAAATTGGAAGTGGGGTTTTGGAACGGTTTTATTGGCTGCGCTGATGTCATTTGGTACACCAACGAAACCGGAATGGGCCATTGCGATACATGGTGGAGCGGGAGTCATCCTTAAGAGAAACCTGTCGCCGGAGATGGAGAAGGCTTATCGGCACATGCTTGATTCAGCCTTAACGGTCGGGGAAAAGGTTCTCGCAAAAGGAGGTTCATCACTTGACGCGGTTGAAAAGGTTATACGTGTTATGGAGGATTGTCCCTTGTTCAATGCTGGCAAGGGAGCGGTATTTTCTCATGACGGATACAATGAGCTCGATGCTGCTGTGATGGATGGATCGAACCTTATGGCCGGCGCTGTGGCTGGAGTCAGAAACGTGAAAAATCCGATCAGCCTGGCACGCAAGGTGATGACAAATTCCGACCATGTGATGCTTTCCGGAAAGGGGGCCACTGATTTTGCCCGTGAACAGGGACTTGAGATTGTTGACAGTACCTACTTTTTCACCGAGCGGAGATGGAAGGACCTGCAGGATGCAATTGCCAAAGAAAAGGCCAATAAGTTCGGTACTGTTGGTTGCGTGGCCCTTGACAAAGCTGGTAACCTCGCAGCCGGGACCTCCACCGGAGGCATGACCAATAAAAAGTGGAACCGAATAGGCGATACCCCGATTATCGGAGCCGGCACCTATGCCAGCAATAAATCCTGCGCCGTTTCTGGCACTGGTCACGGTGAATTTTTTATCCGTTATACCGTTGCCCGAGAAATTGCCGCACTGATGGAATATAAGGGGATGACGGTTAAGCAGGCAGCAGATGAGGTGATCATTAATCGATTGAAAGCTGCAGGTGGCGAAGGTGGCGTTATCTCGGTTGATAAGGATGGCAATATCGCCCTGGTTTTCAACTCTGCCGGGATGTACCGGGGTGCTGCTGACAGCAAAGGAAGGCACGAAATTGCAATATTTGGTAACGAATGACCCTGGTGGAGTTGTCATCCCGACGAAAGTTGGGATCCCGTCCCAAACATGGACCGAGATGCGCCGTTTGTAGAAAAAATCAGTGCTACCATTCAAATGAAAAACGATACCTCTAACTTGCTGAGTGAGGAGATTATTAGGGATATTTATGCTGATCCGACTGGTGAAACAAAAGGAAAATGAAAAGTAACCGCATAATATTGTTGTTTTTCATCCTTTTACTGACCCAGCCAAAACTGTTCAGCCAGAAAGTTGAGTTCAACGGACAAATCTCAGCTTTGCACTTATCAAAAATAGAAAACCCCTGGCAGTCGGTTACCGGTATCCGTTATATACCTGAAATCAAGTGGCACCAGCCAATAACGAAGACCTGGAATTTTGATCTGGAGGCTTCGGTCAATGCTTACAGCCATCTGGATATTAAGCTTCCTGATTCAATCAGTGGCGATTTTAGTTTTAAACCTTACCGTGTGATTGGCAAACTGGCTTCTGAACGATTTGAATTGAGGCTGGGACTTCAGAAAATCAGTTTCGGCAGCGCAGCAATGCTTAGACCGCTGATGTGGTTCGATCACATGGATCCGCGCGATCCCCTTCAATTAACCGATGGTGTTTATGCTGTTCTGGGCCGGTATTTCTTTCAGAATAATGCAAATATATGGCTTTGGGGCATCTTGCCGGGGAAAACGACCAAGGGATGGGAGAGCGTTACTTCTGATCGAAAACGCCCTGAGTTCGGAGGAAGGATACAATTACCGGCAGGCAAAGGAGAACTGGCCCTTTCAGGACATTTCAGGTACATCGGCGCCCAACAGTCGATTTGGGGTACGCAGGTTAATCAGAATCCGATTCCTGAATATCGCATGGGTCTGGATGGTAAATGGGATATTGGCCCCGGAGTCTGGTTTGAGGGTACCTATACCTATTCCAAAATTCCGGTTATAAACATGAGGCATATCCGGATGCTGACATTGGGTACCGATTACACTTTCGGCCTTGGCAACGGACTGACCGCTATGGCCGAACAATTCTTTTACCAGATGGGACCCGAAATATTCAATAATTCAACCCAGATGACATTCACTGCAGCATCATTGACTTATCCGATCAGCCTAACTCATTCCCTATCAGCCATGGTATTTTATCAGTGGTCGGCAAAAAACTGGTACCGGTTCATAAACTGGACCATTAACCTGAATAAGATCAGCCTTCATCTCATTGCATTCTGGAATCCCGATTCATTTGATTTATATCAGAATACAGGTAATTCCAACCTTATGGGCGGTAAAGGGATACAGCTTCTTTTTGTATGGAATCATTAAAAAAATAATTATTTCGATAAAATGGAATCTAATAAAACGGTCATTACAATTCGTAACCTCGTGAAAACCTTTCCGATGGGTAATCGGGAATTCACGGCGCTTAATGGTATCAACCTGAGTTTCGCCAAAGGCGAATTCTCGGGGCTTGTAGGTCCCAGCGGCTCTGGGAAAACCACTTTGCTGAATATCATTGGAACACTCGATTCACCTACCGAAGGTGAGGCAATCGTTCTGGGTGATTCAGTTGGAGAGCTGTCGCAAAAGAAAGCAGCAAATCTGAGAAATATGAAAATTGGATTTGTTTTCCAGACATTTAATCTATTACCGGTTTATTCAACCTTTGAGAATGTTGAATTTCCTCTTCTTCTTCAGAAGATGAGTGCCGCCAATCGAAAAAAATCCGTTATGGATGCACTTGATTGGGTGGGTTTGACGGATAAGGCAAAATCGCGACCGGCCCAGATGTCTGGGGGAGAATGTCAGCGTGTGGCTATCGCCCGGGCAATCGTTAAAAAACCGGAGATCGTACTCGCTGATGAACCCACTGCTAACCTGGATGCTGAGAATTCTCATAACATCCTGAAAACGATGGAGAAACTTAATCAAAGTCTGGGTACGACATTTCTTTTCGCCACTCATGATGAGAAGGTGATCGGCTACCTGAAGCGGATTATCAAGCTTGTGGATGGTAAAGTGGCTTCCGATGAGATTTTTGCGAAAAAATAGGGAGAATCAGTTATGATAACTTTCAAACTTGCATTCCGAAACCTGGTGGGTGCCGGACTGCGGACCTGGCTGAATGTTTTTGTTTTGTCGCTCTCCTATGTGGTCATCATTTACATGAATGGTATGCTCGACGGTTGGAACGTGCAGGCCAAATCAGATATGATGAACTGGGATACCGGGCAGGGTCAGTTATGGCAAAAAAACTATGACCCGTCCGATCCTTTTACCCTGCAGGACAGCTTTGACCCTATACCCGCTGATTTCAACACAATGATCGGTGAAGGGAAAATTGCCCCGGTGCTGGTTACCATGGCATCGTTTTATCCTGAAGGCCGGATTCAAAGTATCCTGCTGAAAGGAATTCCGGAGAACCAGAAAGTGATTGAACTGCCAACGGCCTCAATGACAGCTGATTCCTCATCGATTCCCGGGCTGGTGGGCAAGAGAATGGCCGAAGCCAACAAGATCAAAAAGGGGGATGTGATCACAATCCGCTGGCGCGATCGTAACGGTACCTTTGATGCAGCCGACGTTTTGATAACGGCTATTTTTGAAACCAATGTACCAACGGTCGATGGCGGTCAGATCTGGATACCGCTTAGCCGCCTGCAAAAGATGATGCAGTTGCCTGGCGAAGCCACCCTGTTTATCCGTGGGAAATCAGACTGGCCTTCCTTTGGCAAGGATCAGTGGATCGTTAAGGACCTGAAATCGCTGACGGCAGATATTGATCAGGTGATCAAGGCGAAATCCGTATCAACCTCAATCCTGTACCTGATTTTGTTGTTGCTGGCCATGCTTGCCATTTTTGATACTCAGGTGCTCTCTATTTTCAGGAGGCAGCGTGAGATCGGAACCCAGATTGCACTTGGAATGACCCGCGGGCAGGTGGTCCGCCTTTTCACGCTGGAAGGTGCCATGAATGGGGTGTTGGCTGCTCTTCTTGCAGCAGTTTATGGAATTCCGTTTCTGGCCTCTCAGGCTAAATATGGAATCCCCATGCCTAAAGCTTCCAACTCTATGGGAATGGCTATTGCCGAGAAAATCTTCCCGGTTTACAGCGTTGGATTAGTTGTTGTGACCATCTGTTTTGTAATGCTTACAGCTTTGGTTGTCAGTTATATACCTGCTCGACGGATTGCCAAAATGAATCCAACCGAAGCAATAAAAGGAAAAATACAATGATAAGATTTCTATTAAAAGGCCTTTTCAGGGACCGTCAGCGCAGTTTACTGCCGGTTATCGTTGTGGTGACAGGAGTTTTACTGACTGTTTTAATGCAAACTATGATGACCGGGATACTGGGTGACCTGATTGATTTCAATGCCAAGTTCTCGACCGGGCATGTAAAAGTGGTTACCAAGGCATATGCCGAACGGATGGATCAAACACCTAACGATCTTGCATTGAGTAAGGTAGCTCAATTGAAGGAAAAGTTGCAGACCGAATTTCCATCCATGGAATGGGTTCCGCGGATCCGTTTTGGCGGCCTTATTGATGCGCCCGACTCGATTGGGGAGACCCGTTCACAGGGACCTGCCATTGGGTGGGGTATCGACTTTTTGTCGGCTGGGTCGAAAGAAGCCGAAAGAATGAACATTCCAAAATCTATGGTCAGTGGTCATCTTCCGAAAAAGGCCGGTGAGGTGCTTCTAAGCAACCAGTTTGCCGAAAAGCTCAAGGTGGTGCCTGGTGACCAGATCACCCTCTTTGGATCGACAATGAACGGTGGTATGACAGTGTATAATTTCAAGGTAGCCGGTACGGTCATTTTCGGAAGCGGGGTCCTTGACCGGGGCGCCTTTATTGCTGATATTTCCGATGTCGGCCAGGCACTCGATATGCCGGATGCCGCCAGCGAAATTCTGGGGTATTTTAAAAACAACCGCTATGATAAGATACAAGCAGCTGACGCAGTCAAAAAATTTATGTCTGCCATGAACACGGCAGATCCATATGCTCCGGTTATGATAAGCCTCCGGGACCAGAACAACTTGGGTGAGATGGTTGATTACGAGGATCTGGTTTCGGTGATGATCATTTCAATATTTGTTATGGCTATGTCACTCGTGCTCTGGAATGCCGGACTGCTGGGAGGCTTGAGACGATATGGGGAGGTTGGAGTCCGGTTGGCTGTGGGCGAATCAAAAGGCCATGTCTATCGGTCGCTCATCTGGGAATCCATTTTGATCGGCTCTATCGGATCAGTCATTGGCTCGGTAATTGGACTGCTGCTATCGTTATGGATCGGGAAGAACGGCATCAATGTCTCGGGATTTATGAAAAATGCATCCATGATGATGCCTTCAGTGTACCGGACGGTTATCACCTCTCCTGCATTTTATATCGGGTTTATCCCCGGGTTGTTTGCCACTGTAATTGGAACGGCATTGGCTGGTATAGGAATCTATAAACGCAATACTGCTCAACTTTTTAAAGAACTTGAATAATGAATAAACTATTGATATTAATGGCATTCCTGCCATCAGTGTTGTTTGGACAGAACCCTTCGGCTTCCAGGATTATTGAACAGATCGACAAAAACATGGCTTCAAAGAACAGGATCATGACCGCTACAATGATAGTTCATGGGCAGCGCGATGATCGTACTATGGAAATGAAAGTCTGGTCGGAAGGAGATAAGAAATCATTCACTGAATACCTTTCACCTGCCCGCGACAAGGGGACCAAAATGCTCAAGCTGGCAGATCAGTTATGGATGTTTGCCCCCTCCGCCGATCGTATTATCCAGATTTCAGGCCATATGTTGCGCCAGTCGGTCATGGGATCGGACCTTTCCTACGAGGATATGATGGACGACCGCAAACTGACCGATGTATACAATGCCGTAGTCATAGGACCGGATAATATCGATGGACGACCATGCTGGGTGTTGGAGCTCCGGGCCAAAACTGATGACGTCGCCTATTTTATGCGAAAAATGTGGATCGATCAGGACAGGAATATCCCGCTTAAGGAGGAATGGTACGCCAAAGCAGGCAAACTGCTTAAGCAAACAACATTAAGCGATGTTAAAAAGCTGAATGGCAGATGGTTCCCGACCAAAATGATCTATAAGGATATGCTGAAAACAGGCGGTGGAACTGAATTCGTTATCAATGATATCCAGTTTGATGTAAATATTCCCGAATCGATATTCAGCAAGGCGGCACTGCGCTGAGAATCGGAAGACGAAGAAGAAGACCGGAAGACAGAAGACGAGAGGTATAGAGACATTGGGAAATCTTGCCAATACGGTATTTTATCGTCGACCGATTTTCTTTCTCGTCTGTCGATCTTTCTTTCGTCCCCCGTAAAGTTTTCGCAGGTATTGCATGCATAAGGATAATTCATATCTTTTCGCCACCTAATTCCTGACATATGAAAAAAATATTGGCGATCCTGGGGGTAATCCTCGGGGTGATTATTCTTGGTGGGTTGGTGTTTATTAACAACTTCAAAACCAAATCGTTACCTGATTATGGTAAGGACATCAAACTGGCAGGACTGACTGCCGATGTAACCGTTATCCGGGATTCACTGGCTATTCCCCACATCTATGCAGAGAATGAACATGATCTTTATGTGGCGGTAGGTTATGCAATGGCGCAGGACCGACTCTGGCAGATGGACCTGCTCCGGCGTGTAACACAAGGTCGTCTGGCCGAGATTTTCGGGAAGGACTTGGTGGATGCAGATATGCTTTTCAGGTCGCTCCGGTTTACCGAAAAATCTAAAAGGATACTGGCCAAGGCCGATCCAGTGATGAGGAATTGTGTGGAGGCATTTGCCGACGGGGTAAACCAGTTCATCGTCAGTGCATCAAAAAAGCTCCCGCCGGAATTTGGAATTCTTGGCTACAAACCAGAGCCCTGGCTTCCTGAACAATCATTGAACCTCATCGGATATATGGCCTGGGATCTTTCGACCGGCTGGCCTTGTGAGGTTCTCTTGGATAAAATGAATCAGAAACTCGGCCCCGAACTGGCAAAATATATGGTGCCCGATATGGATTCGGTGCATAAAACCATGATCTATAAGGATTTTAAGCTGGATGCTTCGACAACTCAAGCGTTATCCGGATTCTTAAAATCCGCCTCAGTGGTTGACGAAATGGGGCTTGATGTTTTTCGGGGCAGTAACAATTGGGCCGTGGCAGGTAAAAAAAGTTTTACGGGTAAGCCATTGTTGGCCAATGATATGCATCTTGGATTAAATATTCCCGGAATCTGGTATCAAATGCATCAGGTGATTCCCGGGAAACTCAATGTAACCGGGGTGGTATTACCTGGTCAACCCATGGTGATCGCCGGCCACAATGATTCGATAGCCTGGGGCTTTACCAATGTCATGACTGATGATGCGGATTTTTATCAGGAAACCATCAATCCTAATAATCCTGACCAGTATCGTTTTAATGGTTCCTGGAAGGATCTGGTAAAAGTGAGGGAACGGATACTGATCAAGGGGGGCGACAGCGTGATAAAATTCAATCGTTATACCCATCGGGGCCCGATTATTTCGGAATTGAAAAAAGTAAATGATAAAGTACTGTCGATGAGGTGGCTGGGCAATGAAGACAGCAACGAAGTTCAGGCAGTCTATCAGTTGAACAGGGCTTCAAACTGGACTGAGTTCCGCAATGCCCTAAGAACTTTTGTATCAGTGAACCAAAATGCGGTGTATGCTGATGTTAAAGGGAATATAGGCTTGCAATCGACTATCGGTATCCCCATTCGCGAAGGTGACCGAAAACTGGTTTATCCGGGCGATACCGACCGTTATGATTGGAAAGGGCTGGTTCCTTTTGATCAGCTTCCGAATACTTATAATCCGGAGTGTGGTTATGTTGCTTCGGCTAATTGCAAAACGGCGCCGGCAGATTATCCATATTACATTAGTTCATGGTATATTCTGCCGTATCGCCAGAATCGAATAGTGGAAATGCTCAACGAAAAGGAGAAATTGTCAATTGATGATTTTAAGCGGATGCAGGGCGATCAGAAATCTAAAATGGCTGAAAAATTTACTCGGTATTTCCTTAGTCACATGGTAGCAAAGACCGGGCTGTCTCAATCGGAAAAAGTAGTCTATGAATTGATGAGAACCTGGGATTTTAATATGTCGAAGG
The DNA here is from genome assembly GCA_903851365.1 of uncultured Bacteroidota bacterium. Classification (GTDB taxonomy): domain Bacteria; phylum Bacteroidota; class Bacteroidia; order Bacteroidales; family UBA12481; genus UBA12481. Next base: position 24,955 of record CAINOB010000114.1, on the reverse strand, counting down.
ATAGGCCGGAAGGTTTGGTTTTCGAGAAGTGGTATTATCGCACCGGTCTCAATTTGGTCAAGGATCAGATGGATTCACTTTTAGTGACTGAGTTTACCGGGGAGAAAATCTTCTTCCAGAATTTTATGGAAAACATGCTGGTATCGCCAAGCGCAGCCTGGGCCGACGATGTTACCACGACCAATGTAACCGAATCGTTTGGAGATATCATTGGCCTTTCGTTTCAGGAGGCGGTGAAGGAGATAACTGTTAAATACGGAGCAAAACCGGGTCAGTGGAAATGGGGCGATGAGCATCAGTTTACCTTGTCACATCCGATGTCGAGCGTTAAAATCCTGGACAAGGCTTTCAAGTTAAACCGGGGACCCTATGCTGTCGGAGGCAGTTTTCATACCGTATCGCCATATTCAAATTCCCTAAATCAAAACGATAAAGTCAATAACGGTTCTTCCGAGCGGCATATTTTCGATACTTCCGACTGGGATAAATCGTTGACTGTTATTCCCACAGGAACATCGGGTATTCCGGCAAGCAAAAATTATTGCGATCAGACAACGATGTATATGACAAATCAATATCATACGGATTATATAACCCGTTCAAAAGTGGAAAGCAAAAAGTTATACCAAATGAAGTTTTACCGGTAATAGAATAAAGCCGAGGCTGGAATGGGTTCTGATTTACCATTTCCTGTTTTCCATTTCAGTTCAAGGCAATTCCCTCCGCTTTTTTCGAAATAGGAGATTCGTATGGAGTGCAGACCTTTCCCCAGGGCGAGATCTGCACTTTTTGTTGTTGGCCCATGCAGACCATCGTTATCAATAGCCAATTTTTCACCGAGATAGAGTAGGCTGCCATCATCAGAATTCAGGCTTAAGGTATAGATCCCATCCGCAGGAATATTAATAAAGCCCTGATAATCGATTGAAAACTTCTCATCTGCAGCTTTATTGGCCAGGCTAAGGTCAGTGGCAATGCCAGATAAATTTGGCGTAAGGCCATTGTAATCAGGTACTTTGTCCCAGTCGCCATGATAAAGCTTGAAGACCAATCCGGGCTTGACCTGTGGCAGGGTTCGTCCCGGAACTGGAGTCACTTTGCTGACTGTTAGCGTAGTATTCCCAGACATGATTTTGCCATCCTTGAAGCAAACGGCAGTAATGGTTGTGGTGGCTGAAACTTTAACCGGGGTGGTATAAACTGCAGAAGTAACCGATGGCATACTTCCGTCTAGGGTATACCTTATTTCAGATAAAGTCTCATTTTTAGCAATGGTAATTTCGGTTTGGTCAAGAAAGATTTCTGCTGAAGCTTTGATTTCAGGGGCATCATAAATGGCTGGATCGCCCTCAATATCCAAAACGATGATCGAATTGATGATATCAGGAGCCTGAGCCGGAACCTGTATGGTGATTCCGCCCGATTCTGTTGAAACTGGCATTTCTTCCTGATTGGCATCGGAAAGCATATACGCCCTGATGACTTTATTACCGAGGCCTGGAACAAGCAGCTTCTGATTTGTTGGCCAGTCAAAAACATGCAGGTACAGCCTGGTGCTGCCGGTCATTTTTTTCTGGGTGCATCTTCCCCATGGGAGATTTTTAAATGGACTTGCGTGAGTACTATAGATAGCTTCTCCATTGGTTTTCATCCACTTGCCAATTTCTTTTAGCCGGTCAATACTTTCCTGAGGAAAAACACCGTCTGCTGTTGGCCCTATATTCAGCAGATAATTTCCTCCCTTTGATGCTATATCAGCAAGCATTCGTAGGATTTCAGTTGAGGATTTAAAGTTCTTATCGTTTTTATTGTAACCCCAATGGTCATTCATCGTCATGCAGGATTCCCAGTCGGCGCCGGGTACTCCGGTAGCTGGAATTTCCTGTTCCGGGGTTCCGAAATCTCCGGAGAATTCACCTTCTCCAGTCATACCAGCCATGCCCGAACGGCCAACTGTAACCCTGTTGTTTATGATAATTCCCGGCTGGAGATTGCGAACGTAATTGTAGAGATCCTTGCCATATTCGCTGGTCCAGGTGTTTTCCCATTCTCCGTCAAACCACAGAACACCGATCTTGCCATAATGGGTCAGCAATTCTTTTAACTGCGACTTCAGGTAAGAGCGATATTTGTCGAAGTCGGCCCCCTCGGTGCTTCGTGTTTTCTCCCAGCTTCTGCGTGGCAGATAATTATCATTATGCCAGTCCATTATTGAGTGGTAAAAGCAGAAAGTCATACCCTGTTTTTCACAAGCTTTCGACAACTCTTTCATAACATCTCTTTTAAATGGAGTTGACATGATATCGAAATCCGTTTGTTTCGAATTGAACATCCCGAATCCGTCATGATGTTTCGAAGTGATCACGATATATTTCATCCCGGCATCTTTGGCCAATTTTACCCAATCATCGGCATTGAATTTTACCGGATTAAACTGACCGACAAATTTGCTGTATTCTTCCAGTGGTATTTGTGCCGATTCCCTGATCCACTCTGCATGATTTTTCTGTCCCTTCCATTCTCCGGCCGGCACTGCATACAAGCCCCAGTGGATGAACATCCCGAATCGGGCCTCTCTCCACCATTCCATGCGGGCATCTTTGTCAGTCTTGCTTTCGGCAAGGTAGTCGATAGTTTTTTGCTTGCAACTCACCATCAGAAGCATAAATAATAAAGCGGATAAAAATCTGGATTTCATAGCAGAGTGTTTATTTATCGATTTTATCCAAATTTAGCCATTTATTTGCACTATGACTCAAAAAGCAAATTCATCATTGTTTTCGAGAGATTTTATCTACCTGACTCTGTCGGTATTCCTGATCTCTACAGCGTTTTACTTTTTGATGCCAACTTTACCTGTTTATCTGCAAGAGGTTCTTAAGGCAGGTAAACTTGAGGTGGGGCTGATAATCGGAACCTACACGCTTGCAGCTTTACTGGTACGCCCCATATCGGGTTATGCACTTGATACTTATGGCCGTAAGTGGATTTTTCTGATTGGTATAATCCTTTTTTCATTGTTATTCCTGTTTTATCCTTTAGCCGGGGCATTAATTTCTTTGCTTATCGTTCGCTTTATTCACGGATTAAACTGGGGAGCTTCAACAACGGCAGGATTTACGCTGGTTGTCGACCTGGTGCCAGCCGAAAAGCGTGGACGGGGAATCAGTTACTTTGCTTTGTCATTTACTGTTGCCATGTCTATCGGGCCGGTTATTGGGTTGAAAGTCATGGGACACGATCATTTTACTGCATTGTTTCTGGTGGCTGCAGTGGTATCTTCCCTGGGTATACTGATGTCCTTCCTGATAAAATATCCGGTTTTTAAATATCCGGATAATCCGGTTTTCAGTTTGAAAATGCTTATCGCTAAAAGATCAGTTCCAGTAGCTTTAAATATGCTGATTGTGGCTGCTGCTTATGGCGGGGTAATGACTTTTATTACTCTGTATGCCAAGGAGATAAATTTAAACTCCTATACCGGCTGGTTTTTTACCATTATGGCTGTTGGTACCGCGCTTACCAGGGTTTTCTCAGGAAAACTATTTGATAGATATGGTCCTACTCTCATTTCGGTTTTGGGAATAATCTCGGTTTCCGGAGGGCTGCTTCTGCTATCCCATGCACCTGTATTAAACTTTTTTCTCCTTTCGGGCTTTCTGATCGGCGTTGGTTTTGGCGTCATTTTTCCAACGATGCAGACTATGGCTAATAATGTGGTGGAGCCTGACCGGCGCGGGGCAGCTAACTCAACTTTTCTTACCGGACTTGATCTGGGCATGGGACTGGGATCTGTTTTGACGGGTGTCCTTTCCCAATCATTAGGATTATCCTGGACATATAATGCCGCGGCCATCCTGGCAATGGCAGGTTTGTTGTTTTTTCTGATTGTCAGCTTACCGCACTATCAGAAATTTGCTAAATTTGAATAATTGTAAATATTACACTAATTCATCAGGCCATGAAACGAATCTATTCCCTTCTCTGCTTTTTTCTGATTGTAACCGGAATCAATGCACAGGAAAGCAACAAGCTGATTGTAGATGCCACATCTGGTAATGTGGTTATAAACAAGAATATATACGGCCATTTTGCCGAGCATCTCGGACGTTGCATTTACGATGGCATCTGGGTAGGAAAAGATTCAAAGATTCCTAACATCAATGGTTACCGAACCGATATTATCAATGCGCTCAAGGATATGAAGATTCCAGTATTGCGCTGGCCAGGTGGCTGCTTTGCAGATACTTATCATTGGATGGATGGTATTGGACCCGAGAATAAGCGCGCGAAAATGATGAATTATCATTGGGGTGGGGTGGTTGAAAACAACACTTTCGGAACCAACGAATTTTTAAATCTATGCGAGATGCTGGGTTGCGATCCTTATATATCTGCTAATGTGGGCAGTGGGTCAGTAGTTGAGATGACCCAATGGATTGAATATATGAATTCCGACAAGGACGTTCCGATGGCCAACCTACGCAGGCAGAATGGAAGAGAAAAGCCATGGAATGTCAAGTATATGGGTATCGGGAACGAAAGCTGGGGATGTGGCGGTGGAATGACACCTGATTATTATGTGAATCTGCTTCGCAATTATTCTGAAATGGCTGGTATTTATGGCCAGTGGAAGTTGCAGCAAATCGGTTGCGGTGCCAATGGTGCTGACTATAACTGGACTGATGTGGTTATGAAACAAAGACCCGGCGGCATAAGTGGACTTTCACTCCACTATTATACCATCGCAGGACAGGGGTGGGGCGATAAATCACCTGCGACTGGTTTTGAGAAGAAGTATTATTTCTCAGGCCTGCAAAATGCATTGAAAATCAATGATCTGGTGGAAAAACACAGTGCCATCATGGATAAATATGATCCTAAAAAGCAGGTTGGATTAATGGTTGATGAGTGGGGTATCTGGACTGATGTTGAGCCCGGAACTGAGCCAGGCTTCCTTTTTCAGCAGAATTCAATCCGCGATGCCCTGATTGCATCGGTTACCTTAAATGTTTTTAATAACCATGCCGATCGTGTTAAAATGGCAAATATAGCTCAGACAATCAATGTTTTACAGTCTGTAATTCTCACCGAAGGCAATAAGATGGTTCTTACACCAACCTATTATGTTTTTAAAATGTTCAATGTCCATCAGGATGCAAAATTGTTATCAAGCCAGTTGATATCCGAAGATTATGAGATGGATGGCAAAAAGATACCCGCCCTAAGCAGTTCCGTTTCGCAGGATAAAAATGGTAATATTCATGTATCAGTTTCTAACCTGAATCCGGATAAGGAAGTCACACTTTCCGTTGAATTGGTGGGGAAAATGTTTGACAAGGTGAGGTCAGCCAGTGTGCTTACCGCCCCTGAATATAATTCTTTTAATTCCTTCGATAAGCCTGATGTGGTAAAGCCTGCCGACTTTAAAAATTTCAAAAAGACCGGACCTTCCACGTTGCAGATCACCCTTCCTTCGAAGTCGGTGATGGTGCTGGAGCTGCAATAGGGTTTCAGGGTTTCAGGGTTTCACACAATTTTCACAATTCAGCAATTTGCGTTGACAAATCAATGACGTAGAATTCTGATCTTTACTGCAAATGGCCCAAACCGGTAAAGTGAAAAGAACCTATCCCGAGTCTAAACGCAAAAGAATTATTCTCTATTATTCGCTGGGGGTTGTACTCCCCGGACTGATCCTTGGTTTCCTTGCTTTCAGGGGAATCCGGAATGATCAGGCGTTACGTGAAAAGCAAACCCGCAACGAAATTCAGATACTGGCACAGGATTTCTTTCGCCGGCTGGATATTGAAACCACAAATTTGCCCGATTCTCTATCTTTTCTCATATTCTCCAGACAAACCGGTCAAACCCCGCAGCTTATCCATAATCACCTGATTTATTTTCCCGATGGTTACCTGAAAACACCGCCGCCTGAACCGGAGTCTGATATATTTAAACAGGCAACCGACTGCGAATTCAGGGATAAAGACCTGGCAAAAGCATCGGATCTTTACTATCGGGTTTTTCGTGAAAGTGCCGATAGCATACTGGCAGTAAAGGCGCTCAACGGTTTGGCCAGAATATATTATCAGAAAAATCAAAAAGATAGCGCCGTCGCGATATATCAAAGAATCGCTGAAAATTACGGTAATACCGTCATTGGCGATCATCTGCCGGCATCGGCTTTGGCTATGACTGAGCTTATCAGGATAAACGGTGAAACTGGCAATGGAAAGGCTGCTGAAGCGTGGGCGAACAGGCTGGTTCTTTTTCTTTTAAAACCAACAGTAGCTTTTGAACGGTCGTATTTTGAATTTCTCAGCCAGAATATTTCTAGATGCAACCCACAACCCGACAGTAGTTTAATGTCTCATCTCCGGAATGAGAAGGCGAAAACAGATTTCCTCATCGGCATAATTGAGAACAGCGGGAGTCTTTTCAATGGTGAATCTGGCAAGCGAAAATATCTGGATTCTGAAAAGTTTCCGGCTCTTTTCATCCAGGAAAATCAACCATCGGGGATGCAGATTGGAAAGGTTATCGATCTGAAAGCGTTTGCACAATTTCGCTTACCGGCAATTTTTAAAGAGCTGGATAACGAAAACGCTTATCACTGGAATATCCTGACAGAGTATGGCCAATACCTCTTTCCAATGCCAGCTGATACTACGGTGGCTCCGTTGGAGGTGACCTTTCCGGTAAATTATCCACCCTGGAAAATTTCGATCTCGCCAAAACCTCAATCCGGCTGGCAAATTCTGGTCGGCACCAGTCAGGGCCTGTTCGTTTTCGTTTTTGCCTTTATTACACTTCTGATGATTGCAGGACTCGTTTTCATGATGTATACGTTAAATCAGGAGATGAAGCTGAGCAAGATGAAATCCGATTTCATCTCCAATGTGTCGCATGAATTCAAGACACCGCTCACGTCTATCCGGCACATGACCGAGATTATGTACCTGAAAAGGATCAGTTCGGAGCCAAGAAAAGAAGAGTACCTGCAATCGATGCTGGAGCAGTGCGACCATCTGGGGCACCTGATCGAGAATATACTGGATTTCTCTAAGATAGAGGAAGATATAAAGAACTACCGGTTCGAATGGCATAATCCAGATGCCCTCCTTACCGACCTGATACGGCTCTACCGCAGCCGGATTACCGAGACGGATTTTGAGCTGGTATATGAGGCTAAGATTAAGCCGCCGATGTTGTATATCGATAAGGATGCCATGTTGCAGGTGTTTTATAATCTGATAGATAATGCGTATAAGTACTCAGGAGGGAGCAGAAGGATAGAGATTTTCTTATACTTAGGGCAAGAGGGCAGAAAGGCAGAAAGGCAGGAAGGAAAGGTGGAAGATAAAAGAAATAAGGAAGAAGTTGGGTTTGTGGTGGTGGGTGTGAGGGATTTTGGGTTAGGGATTCCGGAGAAGGAATTGCCAAGGATTTTTGAGCGTTTTTACCGGGGCGACAGGCTGCGGACGGAGGGAATCAAGGGGAGCGGCATCGGTCTGACCATCGTGAAACGGATAGTGGAGGCCCATCACGGCCAGATTCATGTGGAGAGTGAAATAGGGAAGGGAAGTGTTTTTACAGTGCATTTACCGATCGACCAAAGCCAATATCATGATAAAGATTCTGATCATTGAAGACGACCGCGCCATTCGAATGGGATTGGAAGACGACCTTCGGGCCGAGGGCTATGAAGTTGAAATTGCCGTGAATGGCCTATCTGGATTGGAAAAGGCAATGAAACCCGGTCTCGATCTGATTTTGCTCGACCTGATGCTGCCCGGGATGGATGGTCTGGATGTTTGCAAGGAGCTGCGCCGGAAAAATATCGGTACACCAATTATTATGCTCACCGCCAAGAGTCAGGATTTCGACAAGGTGATCGGATTGGAGCTGGGGGCCGATGATTACATAACCAAACCCTTCCACTCCCACGAATTAAGGGCACGGATAAAAGCAGTTCTCCGACGTACTATGCAAGTTGATCAGAAGTCGTTCAATCAGGTAATCAAGGCCGGGCCCTATCAGATGGATACCGGTAAATACCGTTTTCAGAACAATGGAGAAGAAATTGTGCTCACTGCCATCGAGTTTGAGATTTTGAGAATACTTATGCTGCATCCGGGCGAGGTGATTACCCGCGACAGGCTGTTGACAGAGGTGTGGGGGAAGGATGTTTATGTGACATCGCGCACCGTGGATGCCCATATTGCCAAGCTGCGCCGTAAGATGGGCGACAGTGAGGAACAGAGCTGGATCAAGTGCATGCGGGGGGTGGGATATAAATTTGTATCGATTTGATGCATTCACAAATGTTTCACAAAGGTTCACACGGGCTTCAAACCCGGGTCGGCAGGCGGTGATAATTTTAGAGTAAAATCAACGCTATGAAAAACATAACCATTTTACTCGTTTTCCTGATGCTGGAAACGTGGGATGTTACGGCTCAGGAATCCATTGCCAATACCCGCTTTTACGAAGGCGTGGTGGCGGAGGAGGTGACCGGCGACCTCGACAAAGCCCTGAATATCTATCAGGACCTGTTTAAAGTCAACAAGAGCGACCGCATTCTTGCTGCTAAATGCCTTTATCATATTGGTTTGACGTATGAAAAGAAAGGCTCCGACAAGGCCATTGGCTATTATTCCGATGTTATCGAAAAATACCCAGACCAGTCTGATCTCGCCGAGCTTGCCCGCGGTCGCATCGCCAAACTGAAGGATGCCAACACCTTTATTGATCCCCGCGACGGCCATAAATATCGCTGGGTAAAAATCGGCAGCCAGATCTGGATGGCCGAAAACCTGGCGTACATGCCGCATGTGAATCCGCCGAAAAAGCAGGAAGACGGCATCTGGGTGTATGATTATGATGGCGAGGACGTTGCCGAAGCCAAGGCAACCGACAATTATCAGAAATATGGTTGCCTGTATGACTGGGCGATGGCTATGGATATCGATACCAAATATCTAGAACAGCCCTGGAACGGTAATTCCGAAAAGCATCAGGGCATTTGCCCTCCCGGCTGGCATCTGCCGACCGATGGGGAGTGGAAAACATTGGAGAAGAGTTTGGGAATGTCCGATTCACTGGCGGATGTTATGGAAGATACACGGTCTGCTTATGAAAGCTATTATCCACAATCAAAAGATTATGTGCCGGTGGGGAAATATTTAAAATCGTCATCCGGATGGTTTCAGGAAGGCAATGGCGACAATAGTTCGGGGTTTAATATAATACCCTCTGGAGGCCGGCGGATATTTGCACAATATTTCCCTTGGAAAAATTTTGAAAATCTCGGCTATAACACTGGTTTCTGGACCGCCTCTGATAGTGCATTATTGGATAGAAATCCAAAATTTTTCAATCAGGATTACACTGCTTTTGAGAGATATTTTTACAACCAGACTTATGATATTGAAAGGGCTGCCTGGCTTAATAGAGCCTATGGTGTATCAGTCAGATGCTTAAAGGATGATAATGAAACTCCATTAAGACTAGCGGGTGGTAATATTTCAAAAAGTATTGAGCCTTCAAAAGTTAAAATTATTATAGGAAAAGTTGAGAGTTCCATTATAATCATGCCAAAGCTCCTTGGGAAAATCAAATTGCCTCCGAAGGAAAAGCTAATTATAGGTGGACCTGCCTTCCTAATCGAAGACAGTGTTATTTATTTTTCAGACTTTAAGTCAAGACAACTCTTTGCTTTAAGACTTCCTGATCTTGATACAATCTGGACTTATCAAGCAAATGAAGAATTTGTACCATATAAAGGTATTCAAGTAACTCATGATGTAGTAATTTGTCAGGTTAAGAATAACCTGGTTGGATTAAATAAGGCGAATGGCACGAAGGTATGGCAAAGAAAGGGACCATTTAGTCTGGTGTTTAGTATCGCTGATGGAGAGACCCTCTATACTTCTAATCAGGATACTCTTTTCTCAATGAATGCAAGCAATGGATTGAATAATTGGATTCATATTGAAAAAGGAGTGGGTTATGGAAAAATTAACTTTAAAGACGGGTCACTTTTTTGTCCAATCAATTATCCAGCAAAGATTCGTCAAACTGGAAAAGTCGAAGAGGAAGTGAGAATACAACAGCCTGTATTAATGGCTTTTAATTCCAATTCGGGCGAAAAGCTTTGGGAGTTTAAATCTTTCGGAAATCTATGGCAATGTTCTGTTTCGGACAATTCAGTTTTAATTCATTTGACTGATGTGGTTATTGGTCCTTATATTATAGCTGTCGATTGCAAAACCGGTAAGAAGGTATGGAAAACATATATGTCGGTGATGGGTCCTGAATCAAAGATATGGTCAGATGACAAGGCATTATTTATTCCCATAAGTCAATTTCTTTCCGACTCTGACGAGATTGTTAAACTGAGCACCGTAGGAGAGATTCAATGGAGGCATAAATTTGGAAGAATTATGGGGAGTACCAATAATAATCCAATTCTCCACGACGGGAAATTGTTCTTTCTTACAGGTACCATCGATAAGACACACAGTCTCCAGAGCACCACATTAAATGCTGTCGACGGAGGAACTGGTTCCAAAGTGTATTCTGTTAAATTTGAAGGAAACCCTGTTACTTATCCTGTTTTTTTTAATGGCAAAATGTATATTGGTTTTAGTGATGGTCTTTGTATTTACGAGTTACCGAAGATTGATTAAAAATCGAAACTCATGGAATTTCGAAAGCCCCTGCCGGATGAAACTGGTGGGGGCTTTTGGTTGTGCGCCAAAATTGTACCCACCCCTGGCCCCTCCCTGATTTCAGGGCCGCGGAAAGTACAACTTGCGGTCTTTCTTCTGTCTACTGTCTTTCGTCTTTCGTCTCCCGGTCTTCTTCCTCGTCTTCTTCCCAATAGATACTGGGAACGCCAAGTTTTTTTTCCTTATCTTTACACTTATTGTTTCCTTAATAGAATGAAATCCATTATTATCACACCGACGACAGATAAAGACCTGGAGTTTTTATCCAGTTTGATTCAAAAGCTTGGTTATGAAGCCCAAATTCTTGATGACGAGGAAAAGGAAGATTTTGAGCTTTTGAAGAATATGCTTCAGGATCGCAAAGGTGACTATGTTTCCGACCAGGAAATAAGTGAGGCACTCCAACAATAGGATATGAAAGTTCTATTTGAAAGGTCCTTCTTATCTGATATCAAGTGCATCAGCAATAAATCTACTCTCCGCAAATTATCAGAAATAATCGTATTGCTGAAATCGGTCAATATAATGACTGAGATTCCCAATCTGAAAAAGTTAAAAGGACATCCATGTGCTTACAGAATAAAACTTGGGAATTACAGGCTTGGCCTTTTTCTTGAAACTGATACCATGATACTGGTCAGGCTTCAGCATCGGAAGGATATTTATAAGAAATTTCCCTGATCTCCTTTTCGGTCTTTAGCGCCTCATACTGAGCCGACCCGATACGATCCTTGACCGAACCAATAAAATCCATATATTCCTTAGTTGATGCCATGAAAATTGTTTTTGATTATATAGATGCATAAGCAGTCCCGAAATAGAAAAATGGCGATTCTTTTCTTTCGTCTGAGGTCTTCCGTCTTCCGTCTTCCGGTCTTCTTCTTCGTCCACCGATCTTCTTCTACCGTCTTCCCGTCACCTGTCACCTGTCACTCGTCTCTCCTCAAAAACCCCAGCCCCCGCTCAATCTGCTTTACAGATGGTAGGGCCTTATCATAATACTCAGGTAAGTCCGGACTGGTGCTGTAACTCGCAATGCCAATGGGATTTTGGGATTTCTTCAAAGCATATTCGACAACGATTCGGTCCTTGTTCTTGCAAATAATCATTCCAATTGCCTCATTTTCATATGAAAGCCGGTGAGTATCATTTAGAACATTGAGATAGAATTCGAGTTTTCCCTTGTATTCAGGTTTAAAAGCTCCGGCTTTCAATTCAATAACGACCAGGCTTTGAAGACGACGATGAAATAGTAGCAGGTCGATATAAAAATCCTGAGAACCAACGGTGATTTTATATTGGCTGCCAAGGAAAGCAAAATCACCTCCAAGTTCCAGGAGAAATTGCTGCATATTCCGAATTAGCCCCTCCTCCAGTTCGCGTTCAGAGTGTTTCTCTGAAAGTTCCAGAAAATCGAAGGTGTAATGGTCCTTGATTGCCAGAACTTTCTGATCACTGAATTTTTCGGAAGGCAGATTATCATAGTTTGTTTGATTAAGGAGATGCTTTTCATAAGTTTTATTATCGATTTGGTGTTCCAAAACCCGCTTAGTCCAACCGAATTTTTTAGACGAAACCATATAGAAACTGCGCTCGTCGGTGGACTGACATTTCGAAAAAATCATAAGGTTGTTCGCCCATCCTATTTGTGCAACCAGTGGTTGCACTTTTGTATCGTCCTTGTATTCTGTGTATAACCTTACCATTAACCATAAATTCCTGGCTGAGAATCCCGACTTGCCTGGAAATTCAGATTGCAGATCGCTGGAAATATTCCTAACGACTGCCTTTCCCCATCCTAACTCCTTCTGTTTCTCGGATATCATTCTTCCAATATCCCAGTAAAGACCCACAAGTTCTTTGTTTACCGCCTTTAATGCCGCATACTGTGCCGATCGGATCCGATCCTTAACCGATCCAATAAAATCGAAATATTCCTTTGTTGCTGCCATGATTTTATATTTATCAGTATAGAAGCAAAACCAACACAGAAATGGAAAAACAGTGATCTCTTTCTTCCGTCCACCGGTCTTCTTTTTCGTCTTCCATGTCACATGTTACGTGTCACGCGTTTCGATTCTCTTCACACAACTTTCACACAATCCTGTCGATCTTTCATTTTTCATCTGGATAAAAGCCAAATCTTTACAACATTAGTGGTAATTTAATGGCATGAACCCGGTTGACCACGGATCCAAAAGAACCCGAATCATTCTTATTTACATACTGGGAGTGGTAATTCCCGGTGTGGTGCTGGGATTTATGGCTTACCGCGGAATCCGAAGCGATGATGCACTCCGTGAAAAACAGGTCCGCCAGGAACTTAATCTGGCTGCCCAGGACTTTTTTCAATTATTCAATAAGGAACTCGCTGACTGGTCAGTCGATACTACTTTTTCTCCGTTGGTCCTCTATCGTGATTCCAATATCAGGATTGTTAAAAATCAACTTCTTTACCTGCCGGGGAAGTTTTTAACCGATCAGGGAAACGGAATGCTGAATGCCGGTCCGGATCGTGGATGGGAACTGGAATTTCTCGAGAATAATTTGGAAGGAGCCAAGGATTTTTTTGTCAACAAACTCGTGGGAAATGATAAGGGATCAAGTGCAATTAATGCTCGCTGTTCTCTGGCACGGATACTCCGAAAACAAGGGAAACTGGACGATGCTCTGAAGGAATATCAGAAAATTCTTCTTCTTAACCCGACAGAAAATATCGGGCAGCTGCCGCCCAATCTGGTTTCCGCACTGGAAATAGTGAAAATATATCAATCACTTAATGATACAGCCAAGGTTAAGACAGGAATAAAGGATTTTTCCGCTAAACTGCTGAATCCAATATCAGCCTATAATTTTCAGACTTTTGATCTGTTTTACAGCGAATTGCAAAAGCTGAAAGTGAATATTCCGAAGGCTGACACTGTGTTCAAACTCCTCGATCAGGCAATTCAGCGAACCAATCATCTTAATAAATTCCTGCTGATGGCCGATGAATATCTGGCCTATCCAGGTAATCAGCTGGTTTATATGCCAAAGAACGGTTACCGCGATTTGCTGGTTACCCAAAGGGTTGAATCGGGAGAGATCAGGGCAGCCTTGGTTGACCTTAACCGGATGATTGATAATCGGTTGGGACCCCTGATCAAATCAGCTGATGCTGAGAGGCATTACAGCTGGAAGATTAAGGAGGATTCCGGGATTGTGCTATTTAATTATGTCAAACCGGGAGTGACTTCCCTTTTACCTTTTCCGTTTCCTAATCCACTTCCCGGATGGCAAGTCGAGATTCAAATCAATCCCAAACCCTTTTTTAAGGCATTGCTTGAATCCGGGAAAGGATTGTATGCCGGTGTATTTGGATTACTGGTCCTCTGGTTAATAATGGGACTGATCTTTACCATTTATCTGCTGAGCCAGGAACTGCGCCTCAGCCGGATGAAAACCAATTTTATTTCGAATGTGTCTCACGAATTCAAATCGCCGGTCACTTCCATCCGTCACATGTCGGAATTGCTGAAACTACGGCGCGTGAGAACTGAGGAAAAAAAAGATGAATTCTATGATTCCATGATCGAGCAATGCGATCATCTGAGTCATCTGATCGAGAATATACTGGACTTTTCGAAAATTGAGGATGATATCAGAAAATATCATTTTAAAAAGATTGACCCTACCGACCTGATTAAAAATCTGGTTGATGTTCACCGTAACCGGTCTGCAGAATCGGGCCTCGACTTTAATTTTTCTGTCAGCGGATCAATTCCGCAGGTAATGGCAGATCAGGACGCTCTTCGGCAGGTGGTATATAATCTGCTCGATAACGCGGGAAAATATGCTGCCGGTGGCAGAAGAGTCGATGTAAATCTCAGCGCAACCGACAAAGAGATTTGTATTGAGGTAAAAGACTACGGCCGGGGAATTGCTCCGGCGGACCAAAAAAAGATCTTCGAACGATTTTATCGGGTTGATGATGCTCAAAACGAAGGAATCAAAGGTTCTGGGATTGGATTAACCTTAATAAAAAGGATTGTTGAATCTCATCAGGGATGGGTTACCGTGTCGAGTGAGCTGGGGATGGGTAGTTCATTTTATGTTTATTTACCAATAGATCAAAGTCTTGCAAAATGATAAAAATTCTAATTGTTGAAGATGATAAGGCCATCAGACTGAGTCTGGAAGAAGATCTGGCCATGGAAGGTTATGAGATTGATATTGCGGTAAATGGTAATCAGGGTATGGAAATGGCTTTGAAACAGGCGCATAATCTGATCCTGCTCGACCTGATGCTTCCCGGTATGAACGGGCTGGAAATCTGCAGGGAGCTTCGGCGCCAAAACATCCGGACGGCCATTATTATGCTGACGGCAAAATCGCAGGATATCGATAAGGTGCTCGGGCTGGAGCTTGGGGCCGATGATTATATCACTAAGCCATTTAATTCGCATGAACTGAGATCGAGGATTAAGGCAGTGCTGCGGCGTACCATATCCAATCCGGGTAAACCTGCCGACCGGATAAAATTGGAACCATTTGATATTGATATTTCCAGATATGAATTCCGGTTACACGGGGAGATTGTTGAGCTGACCCAGCTGGAATTTGATTTAATGGCCATGCTGATGCGGCATCCGGGTGTGGTTTTGAGGCGTGATGATATTCTGAATGAGGTGTGGGGAAAAGAGGTGTACGTGACGCCGCGTACCATTGATGCCCACATTGCAAAAATGCGCCGTAAGTTTAAAAATGCTGAAGATCAGGATCGGATTGTCTGCCTGAGAGGGGTGGGTTATAAATTTCAGGAATCGTGAGGATCGGCATAAAATTATCTTAAATTTCACGGAACCCCAACAAATCGCAATCGGACCTTGATACTTGTCGATCATTAGTGAGATAACTTTGCATGATAGGTTAGTTTTATGAAACGCTTAAGCTTTTTGCTGATTTTGATAGTTCTCATCGGAACTTCACTGTTTTCTCAGGAAATTTCACCTGAGAAGATGTTTTATCAGGCTTTGTATGCGGAGCAGGTTGATGGCAATCTGACAAAGGCTCAATCATTGTATGAACAAATCTTGCAATCCAAAACCGATGACAGGGCCTTGATGGCAAAAAGTCTGTACCGGCTGGGGCTGATTGGCGAAAAAGCCGGTACCGCTAAGGCTCTGGGATATTATACCCGGGTAATTGAACAATACCCTGAGCAAAAGGATATTATATCTCTGGTTCAATCGCGCGTCGATAAACTCGACCATGCCAACACATTCACCGACCCCCGCGACAGGCACAAATATAAATGGGTGAAAATCGGCAACCAGATCTGGATGGCCGAAAACCTGGCTTATATGCCTTGGGTGAATGCTCCAAAGGACCAGATTCATGGTATCTGGGTTTATGACTATGATGGTGAGGATGTGACAGAGGCAGCCGCGACAGATAATTATCAAAAATTCGGATGCCTGTATGATTGGACAACCGCAATGGATATTGAACCTGAATATCTGGAGCGGTCATGGAATGGAAGTTCCGAGAACCACCAGGGAATCTGTCCTGATGGATGGCATTTGCCAACGGATGAAGAATGGACTGTTTTGGAGAAGGCGCTTGGCTTAAACGTTGGGAAGAAAATGAAGTCAACCAATAATTGGTTTACGGAAGGAAATGGGGATAATTCTTCCGGAATGTCAGTATTGCCGGCTGGCTATCGATTAGATCAAGGAAATAAACGATTCACGGAGCTTGGATATTCCTCTTATTTCTGGGCATCTATGGATACAAGTTGGGTTAACATCAGAACTAAAGAAAAAGTTTATACAGGCTTTCACCGGTCATTGGAGGCCAAATCGGATGATTTGTCGGGAGAATCCTGGGCAAATAGAACAACTGGATTTTCAGTACGGTGTTTAAAAAACAATATGGCGAATACGCTACCGGGTAATCAGGATTCAATATCTCGAACCAAATTAAAAAACATAAAAAAACCGCTGACTAAAAATCTCCCTGAAGTTCAAATAATCAAGCCGGACCTGATTAAAAAATGGGAGTTCCCTGGTCGTGCACAGGGTACCCGGTTTGCCCCGCAATTCTTGATTAATGACGATATTCTTTATATCGCCAATTTTAAATCAAATGTAGTTTTTGCGATCAATGCCATAACTTTTGATACCCTCTGGAAATGCATTACAAAAGATGCGATTTCTATGATGAACAGGAATATGGCCTGTAAAGATGTTTTGCTTTGCCAAACTATCAATGGTTTGCTGGCCTTGGTTAAAGCTGATGGTAAAGTTTTGTGGCAAAGATCAGGTAAGTATTCCGGAATCTTTAACAGGGTTAGTGACGAAATACTTTATACGGCAACCAGGGATACCATGTTTGCTATTCGTGTTTCTGATGGAAAAAATAAATGGGTGTATACTGAGAAAGGGGTGGAATTCGGATTTCCTGACCTTGATGGGAAAACAATCTTTTGTCCAATGTTTTTAATAAAAATTCTGGACCTTGAGCCTGCAGAAACAAAAGGGCCTGTTCTTAATGCCCTGGACCTGGAGAGTGGTAAGTTGCTATGGAAATGTGAAGCTACAGGCTCTATCTGGGATTGCTTTTATTTTAATGGTTCCGTCTTTTTCACACCGAACAGCGTTTCTACTGGTGTTTGTTTGTATTCAATCTCAGCCGATTCCGGTAAGATATCCGGGAGGTCCTATTTGTTTGGGGCAGGTATGACCGGTAGGATAGCCAGGTCGGAGAATTCACTCCTGTTTTACGGTAGCACCTTTTTGAAAGAAGGATATATATTCTCACTTGATATTCAAGGTAATATAAACTGGAAAACCACCGTTGCAAGAGCCATGGCTGGTAATATGTCCCCTGTGATTTTTGACCATAAGGCATTTTTTCTAGGTGATTTTGAGGGTAAATCAGCAAATCTCCTGGCAGTCGATATCGAGACAGGATCAAACAGGTTTCGTTTTGATATGACTGCTTCACCAAGTTCATTACCAATATTCTATAAAAACAGAATATATATAGGTTGTAATGATGGCCTAAATATTTTCGCCTATCCCAAGTTTGATTAGATCAAATTACCATTAGTTTTCTCGTCTTAGCTGGTCCTTTTCTCCCGTGTCACCCTTCACTCGTCACCCGTCACCTCTTCTTCACACAACTTTCACAATACTCCATCGAACTTTCACATACCCCTTATACAGGAAAGCTATTTTTGGTAAAGCTTTGATTCCGAAGCCAGGTTAAGTTTGAAATATGTACGAATTGCTGAAAGAATCTCCTTCGCTGATAACCACCCGTTTTAATGCGCACCTCACTTTCAATGTGCTGAACTCGGTGCAGGGATTTGTAGCAGAAAAGGATCCTGAAACCGCGATGGAATTAATATCATGCTATTCCAGGATTTTGCGAAAAATTCTGATCAATGGCCGAACTGAAGCAACGTTACTTGAGGAGTTGGATATAATCAGGGATTATCTGGAAATTGAAAGAATCTGTAAAAGCAAAGGATTCCTTTATTACATTGATGTTGATGAATCGTTCCATACACTATTGGTCCCCAAATCGCTTTTGGTCAGTATTGTGGAAAATGGAATAAAGCACGGGATCAGAAAATTGGATGTTGATGGTTGGATTCGCATAAAAGCATGGAATGAGAAATCAACCAATGGCCTTACGACAGGCATACCTGTTGTTTCGATCAGCAATCTTGCGCCAATTCTTTCAAATGAATTGGATCCGGTTCCGGGATCCGTGCATGGTAAAGTTCTGATTCAATCGCTCGTGGAAGACTATGAGTTAAAAACCGGACGGGAGGTGTCGATGAAGATGGTTGAAAATCAAATCGATGATCATTTTGCGGAATTCGAGGTCACCATCCGCCTGGGCTAAACATTATAATCCGTTATCTTTTCATCTATCTTCTGTCTTTCGGTCTTCTTCCTCGTCCCCCGATCTTCTTCTTCGTCTTCCGTGTCACGTGTCACGCGTTTCGTCTTCTTCACATTTCTTCACATTTCCTCAGTCTCCCTTGACATAAATCCCCCCGGTATTCGGCATATTGATCCGGAATTCTGCTAATTTCCCTCAGTGAAACCTAAATACCCCGAATCGAAGCAACGAAGGATCATTCTGTTATATGCACTGGCTGTATTGCTTCCCGGCATATTACTTGGGATATTGGCCTGGCGTGGGATACAGAACGATCAGGCCCGTCGTGAAAAGGAGGGCAGAGCCCGCCTCCAGTCAACCCGCGATGCCTTTTGCCTGTCGATGGATTCCATAGTAATTGCAGAAATGGAGCAACTCACGCGGACCATTCCCGGGAAAAATAAACCGAATTTTCCTGATTTTGTGCAGCTCGCCTTTCACCAATCCGGAACCGGGGATCCCGACCTGCTTAAATATAATTTACTCTTCATCCCGGATAGCACAAATTCCGTTATTCAAGGTCAACCTAACCGCTCAACGGCTTTTATGGAAGCGTTACGTATCGAGCAAATGGGCCGCGAACCTAAAAAGGCTATCAATCAATTTAATAAGTCGATCCAAAGTGCTAAAAATGCCAATGAAGTGCTGGATGCTCAACTGGCCATCGCACGGATATATAAAAAGCTTAATAAACCTGACGATGCGATTGATGAATGGCGCAAAATCGAACCCCGTTTTCCGATGTGGAAAATCAACGGTAAGATGCCGGTTAAGTTGATTGCCATTACCGAAAAAGCACGACTTTTCGCCACTTTGGGTAAGCAGGATTCAGTCATCAATGAAGTAAAATCCGGATATGCTTTTCTGGCTCAACCCGGAATGGCTTATGAAGCATCGCTGTACCGGCTCTTTAAAACGCAGCTGGAACAATGGAAAGCTCTCTGCAATCCTGAAATCGATTCTTTACGTAAGACATTGCAAATCAGGCAGGATGAGACTGATTTCTATATCCGGCTGATCCGGGAAAGAAATCCGCTCGTTCTGGAAGGAGGATTAAAACCACCGGGAATTATTCAGGGTCTTCATCGGTTTCCTTTTAACCGGACAAATGGCTCATTTCTGTTTTTGAATGTGGAATCAGCAGAGGGTGAACGTTTTGGTATGGTGATGGACCTCGGAGCACTCATCAAATCGAAAGCGGAATCAGTTATGCAGAGGGCTGATTCAATGAATGCCCTGAGTTGGATCATTCGTGACAAGCAAGACAACATGCTGGTGAACCGGAATAATTCAGAAAAGAATGAATTTATACATTTCGATCTGACCGCCGATTTTCCGGGATGGACTCTTTCTATCAAGGAAAATGAAATGAACTGGGTCGATGGGATCCTATCGAAAGGGACCGGCACCTTTCTGCTGATTTTCCTGTTTATAGGGCTGATCATGGTTCTTGGACTGATTTTTACGTTATATACCCTGAATCAGGAGCTAAAACTCAACCGGCTTAAATCAGATTTTATCGCGAATGTTTCGCATGAATTGAAGAGTCCGCTCACTTCCATCCGCCACCTGATGGACCTCCTCCATACCAACCGTGTGAAAACCGTGGATCAGCGGAAGAAATACTATGCTACAATGATTGAGCAGACTGAGCATCTGAGTTATCTGATCGAGAATATTCTTGATTTTTCCCGTTTGGAGGATAATCGCAAGAAATACAGGATGAAAGAGATCGATTATCTTCAATTGCTGGATAGTTGGACCGGTCAGCTGGATGACCATGCCCGGTCACGTGACATAAGCATTATCAGGGTTTGGGGGAGTGGTTTGCCAAAAGTATCTATCGATCCCGATGCCATTCAGCAGGTTATTTTTAACCTCTTAGATAACGCGCTAAAATATTCTGATGAATCCAAACGGATTGAGATATCTGTTGATGCTGATGGGAAGGAAGTCAGAACCTGCATTCGCGACTGGGGATACGGCATCGCCAAAAAAGATCAGGACAAAGTTTTTGACCGTTTTTATCGGTGTGAGGATAACCTCTTCCGTGGTATAAAAGGCAGTGGTATCGGGCTAACCATTGTCAGGAAAATTGTAACCGATCATGGTGGTCGGATTACCCTGGAGAGCAGTCCGGGTGAAGGAAGCACCTTCTGTTTTTATTTACCTTTTAAACCGGAAAGGAATCATGAGGAAAATACTAGTGGTTGAAGATGATCCTGCTATACGGATGGCAATCGTCGATGATTTTACTTTTGAAGGATATGCAGTAATGGCGGCAGTTTCGGGGCCTGAGGGATTGACTTTTGGACTCACGGGTAGCTTTGATATTATCCTGCTCGACCTGATGCTGCCGGGTGGGGTGGATGGGCTGGATATCTGCCGTGAGCTTCGCCGTCACGATATCCAAACCCCTGTCATCATGCTCACTGCGAAAAGTCAGGATTACGATAAGGTGATCGGCCTGGAACTGGGTGCCGATGATTATGTTACGAAACCTTACAATCCCCCGGAATTGAGATCACGCGTGAAGGCGGTATTGCGCCGCACAGGTGGTCAGGCAATAAGTAAACCAAAACAGGTAATTGAGGTAGGTCCACTGAAACTTGATGCTGGGAAATTTGTATGCAGTCTGGGATGTAAAATCCTCATCATGACCGCCCTCGAGCTTAATCTGATTAAGGTGCTGATGGAAAATGCCGGTCAGGTGGTTACCCGCGAGGAAATTCTGGATACCGTTTGGGGGCCGGATGTAGTGGTTTCTCCCCGAACCATTGATACACACATGGGCAATCTTCGGAAAAAGATCTGCACACCAGATTATCCGGGCAATTCCATCCAGAGCATTCGCGGCGTGGGCTATAAACTCATTGTTCAGGAATCTTGATATTGCTTTGACAAAACTTGACAACCCTTTGAGCAACTTGACGTACCGCCGGAATAGCTTTGGTGTAAAATTGACAAGGCCATGAACCCCTCATGAGCTATGCTCGCAAAATGCAATGAATATGATGTGAGGGCTCCATGAGTACAAGCCGATTTATTTTGTAATAATTAATTAATTACGAATGAAAAACATCACCCTTTCACTAGTCATTCTCCTTCTCCTTGGAGCTAACCTGACTGCTCAGGAAACCAAAGCCGTCGACCTCATGTCGAATGCGCTGTATGAAGAAAATATCAGCGCTGATTACGCCAAAGCATCGCTGATTTATCAGCAGGTTCTCAAAGACTTCTCGCAGGATAAAAAAGCCTGCGGACAGGCTACTTACCGATTGGGTTTGTGTGCCGAAAAGCTCGGGCAGTCGAAAGCCGAGGAATACTTCATTAAAGTGGTCGAGAATTTTTCCGATCAACCAGAGCTTGTAAATCTGGCCAGGGCAAAGCTGAACAATTCCGGCGGAACGAAATATTTTACCGATGAACGGGATGGGAAAAAGTATAAATATGTCACGATTGGAAGGCAAGTATGGATGGCTGAGAATTTGGCATATATGCCCAAGGTGAGTCCATTAAATGAGCAAGGTGGAATCTGGGTTTATGACTATGACGGGAAAAATGCTGACCAAGCCCGACTTACTGAAAATTTTAATCGATACGGATGTTTATATGATTGGAATACTGCAAAGAACGTCTGTCCGCAAGGTTGGCATCTGCCCAGTCAGGATGAATGGACCGAACTTGATAATTTTGTCGGACGCAATGAATCTTATGCCTTCGAGGATAAGCAAAACTTCACAGATCCGGAAATATTCCGAAAGCTGATAGATCCAAAGATTTGGGAACTTTCCTGGATATATAATGCGACATCCTTTAGTGCAGTTCCAGGGGGAACCAGGGTTAAAAGACCTGGCAAGAATTTCTTTTATAGTGAGGGTATGTCAGGCTTATATTGGACGTCTTCCTCTGTAAATCCAGATAAAATCTGGTCAAGAAGGATTCAACAATTAACAGAACAAGTCCTTGTTGAGATGGCTTTTCCTGAAGATGGATATTCAGTTAGGTGTATCCGTAATGAGTTATCGATCCCCGACAAGGAAATTGTGCCAAAAATTAAATTTTGGAACTCCTTCGCTTCAGGTATGTTATTAAAAGATTATGAGGCAATTAAATTCACTATCAGAGATGGACAACAAATAAATAGAGTAGACTTTTTTGTTATTCATAATTCAGATACTACATTACTCGGATCATCATTTACTGGTGAAGGAGGTGGTAGGTTTTACGTTGGCTGGAACACAAAAGAGTTTCCCGATGGAAAATATGAGCTCCAAATAATTGCAAGAAGTTTTCTCGGTAAGAATTATGTGCTTTCCGGAGATTTTAACATACTAAATGAGGTTAATTCCAAGGTTGATGGGACATTCAAGGATGACCGTGATGGACGTAAATACAACTTTGTGAAAATAGGATCGCAGGTATGGATGGCAGAGAATTTGAATTATGCTTATAAGGACGGGAATGGTTCATGGTGCCAAAATAGTCTCCCAACAAATTGTGATATCTATGGTCGATTGTATGATAATAAAACTGCACAATTGGTTTGTCCAAAAGGATGGCATCTCCCTTCCATTGAGGAGTGGGATATACTTGCAAACTATATTTCAGAAAATCGCGATAAACAAAATACTTCAGATACAGCATCAGTAGGTTATAAATTGAAATCAATATCAGGTTGGAATTATTCTCCAAAAAGTAAGCCTGGCTTTGGAAATGGAAATAATGAATATGGGTTTAATGCCTTACCTGGTGGATGGGGAAGCTATGAAAACTTTGGTTGGCAAGGAGCTATTGCTACATTTTGGAGTTCCTCCAATATTGGCGGATCGTTGACATGGATGTTTGAATTAGGATGGTTGGATAATAAGATTCAAAAGACTTATGATAATAGTGTTGACCAATTCTGCTCCGTTCGCTGCATCAAAGACACCCCACCGACCAAAAATTAAATCCGGGTCAGGAAGGATCGGACTCCAGCCATCGTTCAAAACTCTTCGCCATTTCTTCCGGATCAGGTAATAGGCTTTTAACGAATTAATTCATAGTCTTTTACAAGAACTTCGACTGAAATATTCAATCGTCCGGATAGATTTCTGATCATTTCAATCGTGAGCTTTCGTTTGCGGTTGAGAATTTCAGAAACCCGGTTCTTACCACCAACGGCATCAATCAGATCTTTTTGCCTGAGATTCATCTCTTCCATTCTGATACGTATGGCCTCAATGGGATCCGGAGGTTCGATCGGGTAATGCTGATCCTCATAATCACCGACCAATAAGGAAAGAATATTGGCTTCGTCGTTTTCTAATGTTCCGGGAAGAGCATGAAAAAGTTCATACAACCTCGCTAATGCAACCTGATAATCCTCTTCAGATTTAATGGGTTTGATTTCCATAACTCAATTTAAATACTGTTTGCATCAATTTTATCATATTCTTCATGCGTACCTATAAATCTGATAAATACCCATAGTTCCGCATAATTGACCTTAACTACCAACCGGTAAGAATTACCTTTTATGTCAAAAATGAGTCTGCCATTTTTGAGAATGCTTACCCTGCTAAAATCTCTTTTAACATCATTTGGAGTCTTCCAATCCGCAAGAAGTACCTGATCATACCAGTTTTTTAAATACTGTTCTGTATCTGGATGAAGCTCCCAAAATTTCCGAATGACGCTCCGAGCATGAATTCTTTTCATCAATTCATTTTACAAAGTTAATGAATAGTTCCCAAATAGGGAACGAATGTTGAATTTTTTTTAAACATTTTAAGGTATAGATGCACAACTGACACTCGAATGGAAAAATGGCAGCGAAATTTTTTCTTCCGTGTTTCGTGTTACGCGTTACGTGTCACGATTTCTATGTCCCCCTTCACCTGTCACCTGTCACCCGTCACTTTTTCCCCGATCTTTCCATATATTTGAAGGAATTCAAACAATTTCAAAAAAATGAAAAGTATCAACGCCCGTTTTATCCTCGTGCTGCTTGGAATAGCTGTCATGAGCAGTAGCTTTGCGCTGAATAAATCTAAAGAGAGTAATAAACCCGAAACTAAAATGACCCAAGCAACTACCGCCGATACCAAAATGGTCATCATCGCCAAACTGTCTGTTAAACCCGAAAAGACTAAAGATTTTATCAAAATTGCCAAGGAGATTATTGAAAAGTCGAATAAGGAACCAGGATGCCTTTCCTATCAGCTATATCAGGATCCTTATGATGCATCGAAGTTTGTTTTTGTTGAAGAGTACAAAAACCAGGCTCGCCGTCAAGTAAG
>CAINOB010000113.1 GCA_903851365.1 uncultured Bacteroidota bacterium | reverse complement strand
TTAGCCCAGGCCTGGGCTATTTCACGTTCGGAAAGCTTGGATTGGGGGCTTTGCATTGGTAGAAATTTTTAAATTTTGTTTTAAATTAAATATCATGCGTTAACCCATTTCGAAACATCAAAATCCAAATCAAGACAATCCAGAAATTTGAATGAATACATCACCCCATAATCATTATCAAACACCGGTCCCAACATCTCATAATTCACCGAGTTGATATTGAACCCTGGAATGGCTTTCATGGCAATTAGTTCGCATGTCATATAGTCATGCAGCATCCGGGAAATGATTTCAGTTCCGATCTGCTTCATTTTTGAGAGAAGCAACATCTCACCGGAAAAATCATCAATCTGATCCAGGTGGCCGATGATCAGGAACCCGCCATTGATAGAATCCAGGATATTATCCAGGTTTGAAGCTTCAAAGTTTCCGGTAAGACTGGTCAGGATAAGAGCCGGGTACTTGATGTTTGACCGCAGGGCAGCAAGCGGCTCGTTGATATCCATCATGTAGAAATCATTTATTTCCTTATGTTCCCGGGTAATGGTGCGGAAATATTCAACGTAGCTGTTAATGTCGGTCATAGGAATCGATCTTATGCATATACTCGTGATACTCTTTTGCTTTTTTGTTTAACCCGATGAATACGTTGTAAAGGTTTGAATTTATTACCGTTTCAAGGCTTTTATCATCGGTCTTCCCATCGGCAAGGGAGATAATCAGTGAAGCCCAACCATTATCTTCACTTCCGGTACTACCTTGTTGCTCATAAACATATGGATACAACTTAGTCAACGAATTCAAAACACCAGAAAAGAAAAGGAATATGGAGTACTTGACTTCATAATCCAGCCTGGTAATTCTTTGGCAACGGCGTTTCAACGATCGGTTTACAAATCTTTTCCGGGGATCCTGGTTATCAGTAAAGGTCTTCCAGATGAACCATAACCATTTCCTTGGTCGGTAAAAAACTGCCACCATCTCATCGAGGTACTTTTGCTCTTTGGATTTTGAGAAGGAATCGAGCAGTGAATTGGCAATGGTGAATTCGCCGAAGGTGCAGTTCATCATTGCATCTGCAGGACCAAAGTATTTTCTTCTGCCGGTTCGTAAGACAGGGAGAAGATTTTTGGTTAGGGAGACCTCCTTAAAAAGGAAATCGAGGCTTTCACCAAGGAAATAAGCATCCTCCGGATGGATTCTCTTGAGAACTTTCGGACTGACCGAAAGAAATTTGAATAGCGCTCTGAGCTTAAAATCTATTATGGTGAGCTGTCCCTGAAACAGACGGCTGACAAACAAAACCTGTTTTCTGGTCAGCTCATTCCAGTCGGAAGGCATGAAATATGTTTTACCATCTATTTCAACCTGGTTCATGGCAGCAATTTCCTTTTGAGATAGAAGCGGATCAGTTTAAATCCAACCAGAATTACAATCATTACCCAGGAAATTCCACCCGACCAGATCAGGAAGTTCTGAAAACCGGTGACTTTATACACCGGCTTTTCAATTGTCTTTGATTCAATCCTGGATTCCCGGATATGAGTTTCTTTCCAGGCAAAGTAGATCGAGCTGCTGTCGATCTTTGCGCCGGTGGTCAGAACA
>CAINOB010000112.1 GCA_903851365.1 uncultured Bacteroidota bacterium | reverse complement strand
GTACCGGCACCGGCGGTGATTGTCCCGCCTGCAGGTACTGACCAGGTATAACCGGTCATTCCAGCCTGTGTGGTATAGACATTGCCTGTTGAGTTTACACAAACAGAAGCCGGTCCTGTAATTGTGGGAACCGGAAGCGGATTGACTGTAACATTAAAGACAGTCGGAGCGGCGGCAGTGCATCCATTGCCGTTGGTATAGTTAACATTTACGGTTTGAGCACCTGCTGTGTTCCAGGTGACGGTGATGGCATTCGTACCGGCACCGGCGGTGATGGTTCCGCCTGGAGATACCGACCAGAGATAACCGCTCATGCCTGCCTGGGTAGTATAGGCGTTGCCTGCTGAGGTTACGCATACTGAAGAGGGTCCTGTTATTGTCGGAACCGGACGAGGATTTACCGTAACATTAAAAACAGTCGGAGCAGCGGCCGTACAACCGAAAGCGTTGGTATAGGTGACAGTGACGTTCTGGGCGCCTGCGGTGTTCCAGGTGACAGTGATGGCATTGGTACCGGCACCGGCGGTGATGGTTCCGCCTGCAGATACTGTCCAGACATAACCCGACATACCGGCATCGGTGGTATAGACATTACCGGTAGATCCTGCGCAGATGTTAGCCGGTCCGGAGATGGCAGGGATGGGCAGTGTGAGCACGATGACGTTGAAGACAGTAAAAGCAGCGGCGGTACAACCGGCCCCATTGTTATAGTTCACGCTGATGGTTTTAAATCCGGCCACGGTCCAGGTGACGGTGACGGAATTGGTACCGGCACCGGAGGTGATGGTTCCCCCGTTTACCACCCATGTATAACCGTTCATACCAGCCGCGGTGGTATAGACATTACCCGGAGAGTTCAGGCAGATCAGGGTAGGCCCGCTGATACCAGGTACTGGCAACGGGTTTAGGGTAACCTGGATTACATTTGATTCGGCAGCCCCGGACCAGTCTGGTTCACAGGTAACCCGTGCAATCCGTTTGTACCATGAGGTCTGAAGAGGTGTACCGGGTGAATACGTTTTGGAGTTACTGGATGGAATATCGGTAAAACCCGAACTGCTGCCGGTAGTGGAGACCTGCCATTTGTATTCGAGGGTTCCGCTGGAACCACTTGGATCAGTGGTGCTGGTGAATGCAGCTGCGGGACTGCCTGTGCAGATTGACTGATCAGAGACAACGATTCCGCCGGAAGTGGGATTGGTGCAGGTTCCCGGGCAACCCAGGAGCATTGCATTGGCGATGAGCCTGGCCCAGTCGCCCGTCATGCTCATATCTACTGCGGGCTCTATCGCCCCGCCAAGGTAGATGACTTTATAATCGGGGCGATAAGCGCCCAGGATCGCACCATCTGTATAAGTTCCATTTGCAATTCCACTTCCCTGAAGGATTACATTATCATGATAAGATCCTGTAAGAGTTGTCACACCGGTATAGAGCGGACCCGTGCCATTTGAAGAATAAGAACTCTGTGCATACGAGTTTGAGTTGGTTGGATTAGTGACGGGGGAATACGCGGGAGTCATAATTGCACCACCCAGGGCCCAGGGTTGCATAGTAGTAAAGGCGCCCATGATAACGATGCCACCGCCATCCACGTAGGTGGCCAGAGTATTCCCAAAGGTTGTTGAACTGGAATACGGATAATCGGCAAAGCTGAATACTGCATCATAGTTTTGCATCTGGCTAAGAGTGGGTGTAGCATAGCGTGCGTCAAAATAATCTACGGCTCCGCCGGTAACAGCTGAAATGGCTGCCCGGAAGGCGGGATCATCAACGTCGGAGACTGCCCATAATAATTTCATATTTACACAGGTGGAAGTGGGTAAAAACGGTTGCTTTTCGTTTTGTTCCCCCGCCACTCCCGGGAGGGACGAAATGTTCAATTGTTTTTGGGGTTCAGACCGGCCGCGGGCAGATGCGGCCTGGTTGTGTTTACCCCAGGAAATGGCTGTCTCGATTGTTTGTGCTTGGGTGAGATTGGTAAAGATCAATAACAGCAATACAAGCTGTGTGATGCACCGATAGAGTACTTTTTGGGAAATCTGTTTCATTTGGTTTTGGGTTTAGCGATTGTGAGGAGAATAATTATTAGAGGATGGATATAAGTTCAAATGAGATATTGTGGCGAAAATACGATAAAAATATTTATCTCTTTTCTTCTTTATTGTGTAAAGAAACTGTTGTTTATTGAGAATTCATAAAATTTTGTGTTCAAATTAATTCCCGGATATTGATCAACGAATTCTGAGTTCCGATCTGATTTCAAAAATCGTTGATCCCTGCCTGCCGGGCAGGATTTTTGAAGTAAGATCGAAAGTCAGAATTATGAATGAGGAATGAAAGGAAGAAAAGCCGCAGAGGCGCGGAGGCGCGGAGAAAACAAAGGCAAGGAGTATTTTCTAATCCTTTATGCAGCGGACAGAAAAGCCCTGGATCTTGCTAGCGCTTTCCCTGTTTGCACCGGGATAATTGTATCCCAGGTCAAAGATCCAGGCTTCGGCAGAATTATTCACGGTAGAACTCCACCAGCAGCTGATGTCGGCAAGACCGGTGAGATACCCGTTTTCAAATCGTTCGCCAGCAGGAAGGGCTGTAAAACCGGTTTCGTTGGTTGCTCCTTTATTGGGTGTTAACCAGTGGGTTGTGCCAATTTCCTTTAGTTTGCCGCCGGCGACATCCAGGCCTCCTTCATAGTATAACAGTGCCATCCATTCTGCATCGGTTGCAACATGCCACCCAACAGGTGCAAGTTTGCCGGTGTTTACCGTGAAAAAGTTATAAAAAGCTCCATAAATAACCTTGTTAGCCTCATCATCATTTAACCAGCAGTATCCGGGTGTTGTCAAAGAAGACCAGGCTACGTAATCGGTAACCAAAGGTATGTCACTGCCATCGTTGAATTTCGTAGTTCTCAGGTTTTCGGCCATCCATATTTGTGTTCCAATAGTAATCGTCTTATACTCATTGCCATCCTGATCTGTCATGGTTCCATATACCAGGTCCGGGTTAAAAATAATTCCCATGACGTTAATCTTTACTGTTTTGCTGACTGAATTATAGTTGACAGCATCGGAAGGTGTAAAATCTACTTTCAGATCCTGGTTAGCACCAATATTAAGCATTGTTCCTGACGAAGGCGTATAAACAAAAGTTCCATCCACATCTGCTTTGGCATTCAATTGAGCTGAACTTAACGATATCCCATAATTAATATCTGCCGGATTTGTCCATGTTATAACCGGGTCTTTTTTAGAGGACGATGCATCTTTTTTACAACTGCTGAGAGATGTAAGTAACAGTACGATTAAAACCAGGGGGTAAATCCAATTCTTTTTCATTTTGTTCAGCTTAATGGTTAATTGAAAATTTTAGGCAAGCTAATAATTTTCTTTTTATACTAAAGATAAAATAATACAAAAACATAACCATAGGTTTATTTTTTGAAGCTTGAAAAAATAAAAACCGCAGAGACGCGGAGGGTAGCTCATCATTTTATTTCTCGCAGAGTTTCGCAGAGAATGACTCATCGCTTTAATTTTCTCTGCGCCTCAGCGCCTCAGCGGTAAAAAAGACTTTTGGGAAGAAAGGAATACTGGACTGTTCAATTGAATACTCGAATATCGAACAACGATTTTTAAAGTCAGATCAAAATTCAGAACCCTAACCGGGGATTGTAAAACAAAGAGAAACCACAAAGGACACAATGATCTTTCACAAAGGACACCAAGGTTACTTTGTGATCTTTGTGAACCCTTTGTGAATTCTTTGTGGTTAATCTTTATTCTATAATGAGCTTTTCTGTCACGACGGATTGTCCGTCAATAAGTTGGAGGAAATAGAGCCCTTTTTCAAGTCTCGAGAGATCGATTGCGATCGAGTTTTTCCCGGG
>CAINOB010000111.1 GCA_903851365.1 uncultured Bacteroidota bacterium | reverse complement strand
CTGCGTAGAGGTTCCGTTTTCGGCAGTAACTACCACGGTCGTTGCTCCCGGAAGTGAAGCAGCCGGTGTAATTACCTTGGTGGCATTCGGATCCGTTGTGGTGGCGGTCACCGTCGGCACTGTATTGGTACCAGCCGGAAGAACAACATTATAAGATAAAACGGAAGCCGAAAATCCGGTTACCGTGGTGCCGGAGACTTTCAGGTCAGAAAGTGTGGCATCGGATGAACCTGAAGCCACAGTAAAATTAATTGTATAAGTTTTGATAGTTGTACCATCCTCGGCGACCACACGTACCGTTGTGGCTCCAGGCAGTGAAGCTGCTGGTGTGATCGTTTTGGTGGCATTGGCATTGGTAGTGGTAGCGGTAACTGTGGGCACTGTAACTGTTCCATGAGGTAAAACAACATTGTATGCCAGCACCGAGGCGCTGAACCCGGAAACTGTCACCCCGCTGACTTTCAGATCTGAAAGGGTGGCATCAGAACTCCTTGCTACCGTGAAAATCACGGAATAAGTTTTTGTGGTCGTACCATCCTGAGCTGTTACAACAACCGTTGTGGTACCGGGCAGAGATGCTGCAGGGGTGATCACCTTGGTGGCGCTAACATGGGTTGTGGTGGCAGTAACCGTGGGCACAGTAACCGTACCGGCAGGCAAAGCCACATTATAGGTAATTACGGAGGCGCTGAAACCGGTAACCGTGGTACCAGATACTTTCAGGTCCGATAAGGTGGCATCATTACTTAGCGAGGCTGCTGCAACGAAATCCTGATTGGTGACGCTGCTGGCCTGGGCCGAGTAGCTTCGGTTGACCGGGGTAAAGGCATATCCCGTTTTTGCAGGGGTAACCGTGCCTGTCCAGCCAATCGATACATCGGCGGAATAATAACCGCTGCTGTTGGTTTGGGGCGATCCGGTGAGCCCTCCCATGGTAACTCCCTGAACACCTGCTCCAGCGGCTGTTTTTACGTATCCTGATATGTTTACTGTAGTGGCAGCTCCGTAAATCCATATGATGCCGTCAGCATCATCCGAACTGAGTGTTTTCTTAGTGGTGTTCGATGAGGTAAATCCGTACATGACTTTTCCCTTGTCGTAATACCCATCGCCAATATCACCATATATATCCCTGAGATTCAGCCAATGGCCCAATTCATGAAGACTGATGGATTCAACGTCGTAGCTGCCGCTGCCGGAATTCCAGGTGAGGTTGGAATTGAAAGTAATGTCACATTCGATAATGTTGGTTCCCGAATACCAGACTGCTGCCTGGCCGATAGTGTTATTGTCAGATAAGGGTCCCCAGGCGATATCATTGGACCCGTTGTTTACCGCATTAACATTAGTATGGGCACCGGCATAATTGAACTGAAAATTTGCGCCTGCAGTGTTCCAGGTAGCTGCTGCATTTTGAATGGCCTGAGCTTCCCCTGTCATGCTGGCCAGGTTTTCGTTTACCTTAAATGATATAGCATGAGTTGCCCATTTATTACCGCCGTAACTATAAGTGATCTTAAAGGTATATTCATTGCTCGTTTGCCCGGAGCCGTTAACCACAGTTAGCGGACCACTTCCCGCTGAAGCTGGATAATTGTTTATCGTGGCGATAGGTACAGTGCAAACAATCTGGGTATCGGACCAGCTGGTTATGGTGCCGGTAATCCTCGGTTGTCCTGCCTGATAAAAGAATTCAACCCTGCTGGATCCTTGTGTGGCTCCGAATCCTGTTCCTGTAATGGTGATGGAACTGCTGGTGCCGGCAGAAGCATGGTCGGGGGAGACCGAGGCAATGTGCAAGGAGGATTCTGAAGCGGGATCAACTTTCACCTGGGCGCCATCAACCGTCAGGTCGGTCGCTAACACTGTCGTCTGAGTGGCGTCGAGCATTTCAACCGTAAAGTTCAGCTGGACATCATTGGTGATTAATCCGGCGAAGTCGGTCTGGTTGAATCCGAAATCATTGTTGTCAACCGCATTTCCAGTGATCACATAGCTGTCATTTGAAACCCAGGACTGGCCGGTTGTGGTGCAGTCAAATTTGAAATAAACGGTGGCCGGACCAGGATCGGCGTCGCCATTGATCCTTAGCGAAAATGAATAAGATGAAAAATAACCATCCTGATCGTTGTCGACGGTTCCTACAAAATTGACTATTGTCCCGCTAACAGCATAAGTGTCATTGGTTTTATTCTCCGTTTTCCCGCTTTTAAGGCCGCCCGTATAGGGCCTTAATTTTGGAGTAGCTATGGCTTTAAGAAAAGTAGGTATAGCTTCCGGATCAGTTTTTGCCTTTTTTATCGTCTCGATGAACAGGGAACTATTCACCTTATGATTATCAATCCACACCTTACCGTCGGTAAGCGTGAATTTCCCCTGAAGGCCACCGGTAATGCATGCCCTGTTTTCCGGCATAAAAAGTACGCACTCTTCGCCGGGAGTAAATCCCACTGAATTTGAAACATACTGCGTGGTATCACCCACAGAGCCACCAAGCATATCTAAGGAAAGCAGGCTGTTTTTAGCTAGATCGCCCCTGATGCAATCTACTATCCTTAATCTGGTGGTGGTAACAATATTCTTGCCTCCGCTGCTATATACCCAAGCAGATGCGGAAGACTCAGCCTGGACCTGTAAAACAAGTCCGGACTGTTGGTTTATTTCCTGAAGATTTAGTTTAATCTGTTGATTAAATGCAGGTTTCACTAAGAATAGTGTTACTGCAATAACAGACACCAGAACGATGATTTTTTTTGTAATCCTTTTCATGATAGAAGGGTGGGCTTGATCGTCGAATAAAATTATCCGCAACTCTTTATGATTACAACAAAATTAGAATACAATTTGTTCTAACCTACCGAATTCAGGGGTTTTTATTCAATTGGCTGACCAATATTGATCCCGAGCTGGATCATATGGGTAGTATACCGGTTCGGTATGTCAGCTGAAACAGGAATTTCGAATAAATAGCGGAGTGAAAGGTTGTCGAGCCGCACACCAGTAAACACTCTAAGGCCTCCATTTACCGTATAGGATAAGCCGGCATCGAATTTATCCTTTAGATGAACAGTGGTGCTCAAATCAAACCGGAATCCGTTTATCGCATTGTATTTAACCACGGCCATCGGCTCGATCTTTAGGCCCAAACTGCGGTTAAGTTCAAAAAAATATCCACCGTAAGCATAAGCCGATCGGGCAAGATCGGGATTCCGCGACGGATCGCCAATCTGCGGATACCCATAATTGCCGAATTTTATGGACGAATTCATTAATTGCACTACCGAGAATCCCACGTAGCCCAGTTTGTTGAAATAATGCACACCTGCATTAAAATCAACGATATAACTTTTTATCGGATTTTGCAGATAGGGGTCATTGGGATCAGCAAGGAGTATGGTTGATGAGCCGATCTGAAATATCGAAGGCGACAACCCAAACGATAGATGGCCTTTTTTGGAGTACACATGATAGGAATAATCCAAATGCATACCTGTTAATTGGAATACTCCGTACGATTGATGAAAGAAACCAGCGCCCACCCCCACGTTGGAGAAGGTGTTCTGCCCCTTATTTATAAACCCGAACGGGTTAAACCGATCGCGGGATTTCGACCATTTAGTTTGATAGGTCACACTCTGGCTCGCCGGTGCGCCATCCCATCCTACCCATTGCTGCCGCGAAATGACAGACAGGTTGCCATATCTCCCTGTACCTGCAATTGCCGGATTTAAAAGGAATAAATTACCCAGATACTGGTCGGAAAAAGAGTTTATCTGTGTAAAGCCGGGCATGGCCGTTATAAGCAGGCTAACGATCAGCGCAAATCGATATGTGAGATTTTTTCTCATCGTAATATCGAGACAGATCCTTTAAGGGGTTTAAGTCCGGGTTGCAGCCAGAGAAGGTAGTAATACGTTCCCATGGGTAAAACATTTCCCGATTTATCTTTCCCGTCCCAGGCAGTTGTGTACCCGGTGTCGGCCCACCAGATTAATTTACCGGTGCTGGAAAATATTTTCATTTCACAGGTTGTGAAATCCTTTAATGCCGGGATTTGCCAGGTTTCATTATATCCATCTCCATTCGGAGTAAAGGCATTGGGCACCTGGAAAGGAGGAAAATCAAGCGTTAGGTCAATCAACGCATGATCGCGGCAACGGGATGCATCGGTTACCCAAACAAGGTATTTCCCCAGCTCCATGCCGCTTAAATAAGTAACCGTATCATTGGTCGACCATAATATTGAATAGGGGGGAGTGCCTCCGCTTACCGATAAATGTATCTCCCCATCTGGGCAGGTTTCGCAGCTGGGCGAAACAAGCCGGTATTTTATCTTGATGCTGTCGGGCTCCGAGAAGGAAATATCTTTCGGATACCTGACCGTGCATGCACTATCCTCACGCACCACGAGCTGGAAACTATTGTTGCCATATAATCCCTCAAACAACGGGCTGTCGTAATAGGTGTTCCCGTTATCCAGACTATACTCATACTTTTTCCCCGATCCGCGGGCATAAATTTTCAGGCTTCCATCGCGGCTACCCGGACAGGTTACCGGCGAGGTAGTCACAGAATCAATAACAAGTTTTGCCGGATCATTGACCTGAATCCTCACGGTATCGGAATTTGCGCAGCCATTCTTGGTAATCGAAAGAATATATTGCCCGGTGGTATCAATATTAATGGTTTGCGTAACCGCTCCGGTATTCCATTTATAGCTGTCACCCAACCCCCCCGAAAGCGGTATCGCGTTTGATTTGCAATATATGGCATCTTTACCAAGATCGACCTTAGGCAACGGCTTGATAGTCAGATTCAATGTGTCACTTTGTGTGCATCCGTCGAGTGTGATCGTCAGCGTATAAACTCCTGATGTACCGGCCAGAATTTGTCTGGTGCTATCACCGGTGCTCCAGATATAGTGATCGCCTTTACCCCCCGAAAGTTTTATGGGATCCATGGCACAAACAGTGGTGTCTTTACCCAGGTTGACCAACGGCAACGGCTTGATCGTAACATTCACCGTATCGGAATTGGTGCATCCGTTTGTTTTTATCGTTAGCACGTAATCTCCGGTTTCATAAACCTGGATATGCTCCGTAGTATCGCCGCGGCTCCAGAGATAGGAATCCCCCTTTCCACCTGAAAGGTCGATCGCCGGACCATGACAAGCGATGATATCCTTGGGAAGTTTTACAATGGGAAGGGGCTTTACAACCACCTTTATGGTATCAGTAAAAGTGCACTGGTTCTTATCGGTGGCAAATAAAATGAGCTGTGGTTCCGACTTCACTATTTCCACATACCGCGTGGTGTCACCGTTACTCCACTTCCATGACATGAATTCACTGCTGCCATCGAGCCAGATTGTGTCGCCCATGCAGTTGTTCAGCCGGTCAGGGCCAAGTTGGGGTAAAGTATAGGGAAGCACAATGATGGTGACCTCGCCGAAACCGGAACACTCTTTCTGGGTAATGGGATCTCTCGAATAGCCCTTTACGCGGTAGGTGGTGGTGGTCCATGGAGCAACAACCAGCTGGTTAACGGTGTCCTTAGCAGGGGTGTCCCAAAGATAATTGGCAGCTCCCTCGGCGGTAAGCCTGACTTTTGTCCCTGCGCACACAGCGCCGGTAATGGAGGAAGCAATTTTGACATCAGGTGCATTTTCTTCCGATACCGCTATTTTAGGGGTAATCGAACACAACGTGGTAGTATCGGTTATTGTAACCTCATAAAGTCCCCCTTGAAGACTGGTGACCCGGTTGGTTTTATTATCAGGAAAATCTTTCCAGACGAAAGTAAACTGCCCCGTCGGCTTGTCCATCTCGATGGTTATCGATCCGTTGGTTCCGCCGCAGGCTGCCGGGGAAACGTGCGGATCTTTGATTACCGGAACAGGCTTCTCTTTTACATAGGTGCTGTCGCTGGCCATACATCCGTTGTAATGGGTGACAGTTACAAAATAGGTTCCCGGATTATATACTTCCCGGACCCTGTAAACACTCAGGTTATTATTATCCCTCCAAAGGTAAAAGGCTCCGTCGCCGGCATCCAGCCTTGCGGGACTGCCCTTGCAAAGGCTCGTTGTATCAGGGAAATTTAGCTCCGGGAGAGGAAAAATAGTAATAACCTGATCTTGTGTTATATCCGATCCGAATTGTCGAACCGAGAATTTAACCATGTACTTACCCGCCTTAGTAAACTGGTAGGTGCCTTCGAGGGTATTAGGATCAACGGTTGCCTTTCCAACGAGATTGATACCGGCTTCATCGTAAAACAGCCATTGCGGCAACCCATCCAGGGTTTGCTTATTGGCAGAAACATAAAACTTTGTGGTATCGTTCTGGCAGGTGCTTTCATAATAGAATTTGGCGGCCTGAAAGAAATCTGACAAAAAGGTGGGGAGGCCAAAATAGGATTTACCTCCTAGGCCGGTGGCATTATCGAGCAGGGTTGTTCCATGCTCAATATAATTGCAGCTCTTTTGAATCGGTGAGCTGATCACCCCCAGGTAGGGCTGGCCACTGAGAGTGACATAAATTTTTCCGTTGGGTCCGAGTTGTAGCGCTCCGACCAGTATGCTTGCATTCTCCCTTAATATCTGGGCACTTCTTTGTATGGAGAGCTGATCAGGAAGGGTTATATCCCACTGATAAATAAAACCGCCTTTCCTGGTTGAGCCGTACAGAAAATTACCGGTAGGCGAGAATTCGACACCATAGGCGTTGTTGATTTCACCGTTCGGATCCTCATTATTACCGGCGCCAAGTTTGGCCAGTTGTCTTATTCTCCCGTTCTCATTATCGAAACTGAATAATTCGAAAAAATGGCCACCCTCCACTGCGGTGGCAATGAAATCTCCTTTTGGCGATGACTTGATGTAGCCAGTTGCTCCCCTGTTATTGAGATCGGTGGGATCGTACCGGTAAACGCTTCCCTCCAGAACCTGTGCCTCATAATTGAGTCCGTTTTCGGTAAGTTTGAATTCATCGAATGCCCAGTTGTCAAATTCATGGGTTATAATCCAATAATACTTTCCGTCCTTACTTTTTATGGCAGCGATCTTTTCAGTAAAAAGTACCCTTTCGACTCCCGGGGGTGATAGATTTTTTTGTGTTATACCACCAAGCCCATTATCCTCAGTCATTTCAACTATACTGTATTTCAGGCCATTACCCGGGTTCAATGGGGTTCCGGCCTTGTCAAGGGTAAAAATGCAGTATTTCGTTGTGGAGTTCGGCCAGGGAATTACAATGGAGGATTGGGTGGAAGTGATGTTACCTAAAAGCCCGGTTCCATTTAACATTACTTTATGGGCGCGGTTGTAAACAGTTTGCCCATCAGTATAGAAAAGAAGCTTGCCATTTTTATCACTGATCGAAGCAACGCCTTCATGCGTATCGATTTGTCCGTCGGTCAGCGGTTTTGGATATTGCTGATTAAAATCCAGTCCGGCGTGATCGCCAAAATACCACACTGCTCCCTCTTTTTGTGCATATAGCGGTTGCAGAAGCAACAACGCCAACCCCGTAAGAAAAAAGAAAAACCGCTTTTGCACAACTTCCCTGATTAAAAGTGTCCAAAGATGAGAAAAAATGATCATTAGGCAAAGATTAAAATTCCGTACTATATTTACGCGGTTTATGACTTTGATTATGAGAAAACTGATCATCCTTATATTTATTGTTGCCTCGGCTATGACTGGGTATTCACAGAATATCGGTGATTACCCTCCTTATCCGGTACCGGAAAGTTACCGCTTGAAAGGTGGAGCCGGGCTTCCGTCCCACGTCGATAATTCCCTGAAAGTTTATTTTCCACCAATTATTAATCAATACGGATGGAGCTGCAACCAGGCAAGCAGCATTGGTTACGTATTCACCTATGAGATGAACAGGCTGAGAAAAGCCACTGCCGATATACCCGAAAGCCTGTATACTCCCGGATTTGTCTGGAATTTTCTTAATAGCGCAAATGCCGGTGTGGGAGTGAGCTATTTCGATAGCTGGGAAATTGTTAAAGCTGCCGGATGTCCGAATTTCGTCGATTATCCATTTTATCAAACTGCAACAGGGGTTTGGATGTCGGGCTACGAAAAGTATTACAATGCCATGCAAAACCGGATCTCCATGAATTATTCACTGCAGGTTGGAACCCCGGAACAGCTTGCCCTGTTTAAGCAATATCTGGTTGATCACTATGAAGGTTCACCCGATGGAGGAGTCGCCAGCATTCAGATTTCCTCAGATCGCATGGATACAAAAAACTGGAGAGACCCTCAAACAAACGAGGATTGGCCGGTGATCTGGACTTTTGGAGACAATGTTGGCCATGCCCTCACGATTGTCGGATATAATGATGATGTACGCGTGGATCTGAATAACGACGGTAAGTTCACTAACGATATCGACATCAACGGCGACGGAATCGTCGATATGAACGACTGGGAAATTGGCGCTTTTATGGCTGTCAACAGCTGGAGTGAATGGTGGAATAAGGGTGGGAAATCTTACATATTATATAGTGTGGTGGCTCGCGACGGGAACCACGGCGGGATATGGAACCGCTCGGTTCACCTCATCAAGGCTATGAAAACATACCATCCCGAGCTTACAATGCGGGTGGTATTGAGGCATACCCAAAGAAAGAAAATCAGCATTCAGGCTGGATTTTCCTCGGATACAACTGCTACAAAACCACAGCAAACGCTCAGTTTTCCAATATTTAACTACCAGGGAGATAATACACCCTTGCTGGATACCGAAAACCCGACCGATCAAAAACGGTTCGAATTAGGACTGGATATTACGCCTCTCCTGAATGCTATTGAGACCGGCGCTCCGGTGAAGTTTTTCCTGATTGTTGACGAAAAGGACCCAAATGGGACGGCAACCGGTCAGATTGATGAATTCTCGGTGATAAACTACAAAACCAGTGCCGATGAGGTGATCTCCAAATCAAAGAAAGTGCCCATTGTCAATAACGGAGCTACTTATGTCAGCCTCACCGAAACTCTTGATTTCAATAAGCTGAAAGTGGAAAAGCCTGCCCTCACGAATATCGTTCTTGGTCAGCCATTCTTTGCGCAGCTTGCGGCCAGCGGTGGTCAGCCGCCTTATCGCTGGGAGTTGGTGAAAGATTATCAGGAAAAGGCATATAGCCAGCAATTTGAAGACATATCAGGGGATACCCTTTCAAATATTAAAAACGAAAAAGTTTTTCAAAAGGTTACCCTGCCGTTCCAATTCCCTTTTTATGGACAAAAATATACCAGCCTGGGTGTGGATATCCGAGGGACTCTCTATTTCTACGATAATGAATATATTCAGTATCCGTATGTAATTAACCAGGATGTCATCTTTAAGGTGAAAAAGTGTATTATGCCTTTTGGAGCTGATATCCAGGTTAATGTGCCAGGTGATGCACTGATTTACGCGGCAACCGATTCCATGGTCACCTTCGAGTGGAATGCCTCGGTGTATACTGGATTAAAAGTTTATCCTCTTAAAGTCAGTGCCAGACTGCATTCCGATGGGCGAATTGAGTTTAGGTATGGGAGCAGAAGCGTTCCGTCGACCGACTATCCCTGGCAGGTAGGAATATCAAACGGAGATCAGAGTTTGTATAAATTTGCTTCGATCAGCGAGAACCAGCTCATGTCGGAAAATTATGCGATTAACTTTAGTCCGCTGGCATTTCCTGATAACCTGGCACTCACCGAAGACGGTACCCTCAGCGGAATTGTGAATGACAAGAACAAGCTTTGGAATATCAATGTCAAGGTTACCGATGCGTATAATCAGGTTCAGTACGAAACAGTTCCTATCTCCACCATATCGCACGATACTACGACCATTAAAAGCACAAATTATCCAAATCCGTTCCGTCGTTCCACTGGCATATCATTCAAACTTAACGAGGAATCGCCGGTGAAACTTGAGATTTATGATTTTTCAGGTCGTAAAATCATGGAGCTGATCGATAAAACTCTGCTGCCCGGTTCATTTACTTACTATTGGAATGCCCGCGATATGTCGAACCGCGATGTGAATCCCGGTACCTATTTGTATCGTCTTACTATCGGTACCCAGAAGGAAACCGGGAAGATGATTCTTGTCAGGTAAATTACCCGAATACCAATTCAATTGACTCGCACACAATTATTGGGAGTGCAAATAAGTTATATTATCTAAATAATTACATATTTGCATTAATCAAAGTTTTTAAAGAATGAAAGTGCTAAAGTCAGGTTCCAAATTGCTGTTTGCCGTAATATTGGCCACAGCTGTCTTCGGATGTTCAAAAGTCTCGACACCATCGGCTTATGTTCCAACCGCCGCCGATGCCACTGCCACTGCAACCCTTGCCGACCTGCAGGCAGGCCGAACCTTATTCATCAACAATTGCGGGCGTTGCCATACGCTGCCAATTCCGGATGATTATTCCGCATCGCAATGGAAGAGCATTTTACCCGGCATGACCAGCCGAACCAGTCTGACCACTGCTGAAGTTACCCAGCTGACAAAATACGTCACCAGGGGCAATTAATAAGTAGGAGATTCCTTTGGCAGAAACCCCCAGACTGAAGTCTGGGGTTATTCATACAGCTTGATACAGAGCGATATGACTAACCCCAGGTTTCAGCCTGGGGGTTTTGTGTGAATCTAACCCTTCCTAACTTCTCTCTCTAAGCGCCTTCCTTTTTCTCGGCGACAGCCTTATATTCGTCTGCTGGGCAACCTGATACATCACCGGAACAATAACCAGTGTCAGGAAAGTCGAGAACACCAATCCGAAGATAATGGCCTGTGACATAGGTCCCCAGAACAGTACGTTGTCGCCCCCGAAATAGATATTGGGCTTAAATTCGGTGAAAAGTCCTATCAAATCTATGTTGATACCTACAGCCAACGGTAACATCCCAAGAATGGTAGTTAATGCGGTCATGATTACCGGACGTAACCTTGTTTGCCCACCTTCAATGATGCATTCTTTTGATATTTCCTTAGCAAGCGGGGCCCCGCTGGGTAACCCTAATTCGAGGCGTTTCCTCTCTTTCAGGAGCGAAATGTAATCCACCAGCACGATACCGTTTTTGACAACAATACCCGCCAATGCTATTATTCCGATGCCTGTCATGATGATGATGAAATCGAGCTTGAAAAGGGCCAGACCGAAGAATACTCCGATAATACTGAAGAAGATCCCGGTAAGGATGATCATGGTCTTGCCGAATGAGTTGAATTGGGTGACCAGTATCACAAAGATCAGTGCCAGAACCAGCAGCATAGCCTCCATCATGAACATCGAGCTGCTTTCAGTCTGCTCCTGTTCACCAGTGAAATGAATGGCATATCCGTCAGGAAGCGGCATATCTTTAAGCAGTGATATGAGCTGTTTATTGACAGTGGTAGAGTTGTAACCCGCTTTTGCGTTGGAGTACAAAGTTACCGTTCGCTCAACATTCTTACGGTTTACTGACCCGAATGTAGTGCTGTAAGTGAAATCAGCAACCGCTGAAATCGGAACCTGAATCATCTGTCCGGTTGCCATATTCATCGAACTTACCTTCTGATTCATCAAACTGCTAAGATCATAACGGTAAGCTTCAGCCAGGCGAATTTCGATAGGATACTCATCTTCTCCAACCTTAAAGTTCGATATCTCTTTGCCGTACAGTGCGGTACGGATTGTGGAAGCGATCACCATGGTCGAAAGGCCATAGCGCTGTGCTTTATCTCGGTTTATTTTTACCAATAATTCAGGTTTACCCAGCTCAATATCAGCCTTCAGACCTTCGATGCCTTGAATTCCGGATGCTTCAATTTTATTCTGAACCGTATCGGCATAGGCAAGCAACTGATCGAACTGCTTTCCTGAAATCTCAATGTTAATGGCATTACCCGTTGGAGGTCCCGATTTCTGTTTCTCGAGATAGAATTCTATGCCCGGGTATTTACCAATGAAGGCATTGCTTAGGTCCTCCATAATTTTATTGGTGTTCACTCCATTCCGATATTCGTAATCGACAAAGTTAAGCTGAACCCGGGCCTTGTGCGGAGTTTCGCCTCCTGCATACTCGTCGTTTCGTCGAACACCTGTCCCAACCAGGGTAAGCATCGATTTTACCAGTTTCATGTTATCACCAAGCACTTCGCGGGTTTTTGCTTCCATCACCTGTGCTACGGAATCGGTAAGGGTAATATCACTTCCTAATGGCAACTCGGCAAAAATGTTGATCATGGGCGGCTCCCCTTCCGGGAACAGACGGGTTTGTCCATGGCGGGCGCTGAAAAACATCATAGTCACAACTAGAAGCACAACCGTTCCGGTAAGGAAGATGGCAGGACGTTTTCCATTGAGTGTATAACGGATCAGCCGAAGATAGAACTTCTCAAATTTCACCATCATAATTTCACTGAACCAATATCCTACCTGCTTCATGAACAACTGGTGCATGATCATCAGGATGACAAACAATGCGAGCAAATTGGCCAGCCAGGTAATGTGGGTCACATAAAACAGTGCCGAAACCGCTGCAATAATTCCTGCAGACATAAAGATCCGTCTGCTGCTG
Organism: uncultured Bacteroidota bacterium; assembly: GCA_903851365.1. Classification (GTDB taxonomy): domain Bacteria; phylum Bacteroidota; class Bacteroidia; order Bacteroidales; family UBA12481; genus UBA12481. The sequence continues at coordinate 27,536 of CAINOB010000111.1, read as the reverse complement.
TGTGGTTTGTCGTGATCGTGTGATTCAAATGAACCAGTGAACACAGGAACAAATACCAATGCAACAACCAATGAAGCTCCCAGCACAACCATCAGGGTTATAGGCATATATTTCATGAATTCACCCATCATGCCGCCCCAGAACATCAGGGGAAGGAAAGCAACTACCGTGGTTAGCGTGGAGGTGATAACAGGGATGGCAATCTCCCCGACAGCCAGCCTCGAGGCATCGAATTTGGAATATCCCTTTTCCCGGAATCGCGTGATGACCTCCATCACCACAATCGCATCATCGACAAGCATCCCCAATGCAAGGATCAGTGAAAACAGCACAATCATATTTATCTGCGCACCCTGAATAGTCAGGAACACAAAAGTCATCAAGAGCGACATTGGAATAGCCAAACCAACAATCAGCGCATTGCGGAGTCCGAGAAACAGGAACAAAATCGTGATTACCAGTACGATACCCATGACAATACTGTTCTCCAGCTCACCCAGTTGCCTCTTGATTGATTTCGACTGGTCCATGGTATAATCAACGCGCAGATCCGAAGGTACCGATCCGTCTTTCTTTGCAGCATCGATCGCGGCAAAGGTTGATTGTGTGGCAGAGATCAGGTTTTCACCCGATTTCTTGACCACATTAAGCGTTACAACGGGCCGTCCATCCAAACGTGCATATGATTTTTTGTCTCCGAAACCATCTGTAACGTTGGCAATATCTTTCAGGTAAACCGTATTTGTCGGATCCTGACGAATCACAATGTTCCTGATATCATCAATAGTCTTGAATTCGCCCACTGTTCGAACGGTACGGCGTGTTTTTCCGATCTTGACCTCTCCGCCCGACATGGACATGTTTTCCATGCGCATCACGTTTTCCACGGTGGTAAAACTTACTCCCAAAGCTTCCATTTTCGGAAGATCCACTTCAACCAGAATCTTACGGTCGTCGACACCTGTAATATCAACTTTTGAGACTTCATTGATACGCTCGATCTCATCTTTCAGATATTCCGCATAATTCTTGAGCTGAGTCAATGAATAATCCCCGGAGAGATTGACATTCAGAATCGGCAATGAATTGAAATCAAAGTTAATAGCGCTTGGCTCGGTCCTCAGATCGGTTGGAAGTTTGCTCTTGGTTTTATCAATGGCATCCTTAACATCGAGCAAAGCGGATTTGATATTTACGTTGGTCTGAAACTCGACAAAGATCATCGAAAAATCCTGCAATGAATTGGATTTAAGATTCTTGATTCCCTTTACCGTTTGCAGCTCATTTTCCAGCGGCCGGGTAATGAGGTTCTCAATATCTTCAGGTGAGTTCCCCGGATATACTGTCTGTACAAAGACGGTTGGGTAATTGATTTCCGGGAACAACTCTTTAGGCATTCTAACGTAAGAGATAACACCGAATATCATGAGCATGATTGCCAGCAGATATATGGTGCTTTTATTTTTCAGCGCCAGGGTCGTTAGTTTAAAATCCCTGATCAGCAGTTTATCATTATTTTCCATCTGATTTTTCAGTTCTGTTGATATTAATTCCAGGTAACCAGGCTGCCTTCTTTCACATGGTTGTAACCCTGGCTGATAATCATTTCCCCTCCGATAAGGCCGCCTTCTACCACGGTCATACTACCATCGGAACTACCAGTTTTAAGATAAACCTTGTGTGCTTTTCTTTCCGTGGAACCCTGTACAGAAAATACATAAGATCCTTCCACATCCTGACGGATAAGAGCAGTTGGAACAACTACCGCATTTGGGAGGTTGATTACACGTATCTTCATATTAGCAAGCATATTAGGTTTAATTTCCTGGGCAGTATTAGGAATTTCAACTCGCACGCTGAAGGTCCGGCTCTGAGGATTTATCACGTCGCCTTTGTAAGAAATCGGAATTGTTTTTACTACGCCGGGAAGGTTTGGAAATTCAATACTCACGGTGTCGCCTTTGTTAACCGTTTGCATAAATGCTTCGGAAACTTCGGTATTTACGTACAGACTCGACAGGTTAACGACATCAACGATACCGCGACCGGGAGAGGCCAGTTCGCCAACTTTCATGGCAATCTTTTCAACCCTTCCATCAAATGGGGCATAGATTTTGGTGAGTTCGAGCTGCGATTTGATTGTGGCCATCTTACTCTCCAGAGATTCCTTGCTGTTTTTAATTTGCAGATACTGCATTTCCGATCCCACGCCCTGATCCCATAATTCCTTCTGTTTGTTGTAGGTGGTTACGACCATCTCCAGACCTTTCTGAAGTTCAACCAGGCCGCTTTCCATAACTTTTGAATCCAGTACCATTAAAAGCTGGCCTTTCCTGACTTGCTGGCCCACCTTTACCGGGATCGATGCAATTTTTCCTCCCATTTCAGGACTGATGGATGCAGCTTTCACTGCCTCAACCATGCCGTTCGATTCTATATAATCTGTAAAATTTATCTTCTTGACAGTTTCAACAACCACCTTGGTAACTTTTTCTTCTTTAACCGGTTGTTTAACAGCAAGTTCAGCTTCTAAGGCTGTCTGTTTTGCTGTCAATGAGGTGATCTCCTTCTTTGTTTTTGCAAGATCAGCATTGATCTTATCAACGGTACGCTCCTGGTTGCACGAAACCGCCATAACGATCAGTGCTACAAGTGGAATGATTACTTTTTTCATATTATCTTTTTTGTTTATTTTTTTGTCACAATTGATTGTATGCTTTCTGTAACTCAAGTTTCTTTGTAAACAGGTCCATGATCGATCCGAGGTAAGTTCCCTGTGCCTGGAGCAGGGAGTTATAAGTCTGGTTAAGGTCAGTAGTCGATGCTACGCCCGATTTGTAACGGATCTGGTCCTTGGAATATATCTTCTTTGCAAGTTCAAAGTTGTCGCGCTTATTGCGGAATGTTTCGACCGAAACCTGGAAATTGTTTTTTGCTGTTAAGGCAGCCAGGGCGAGGCTTTCATCGACCTGCCTCTTGGTATTCAGTGATTTTTCATATTCGAGGTTGGCACCCTGAACTTTATAATATCGTTTTCCTGATGAGAATATCGGGATGGCCACATTTACGCCAAAAATGGTTGTTGCATACCATTTTTCATTCGCGCTGAAAAATGAAAACGTATTTCTCTGTGCATTTTCTGTTTGCGATAAAAAGGCCGAAACGGTAGGCTGATATTCTGTCTGGGCCAGCTTGACCTGTAATCTCGATAGGCCGGTCTGGGCTTCCATCAATTTGTGAGTGACGTTATCAGTCTGATTATAAGCTTGCGACATCAGACCTTCAGGATCAGTAGCCAACATCAGCACATCAAGATTTTCCGTCAGCTTGATTTCATCGTTTATCGTCAGTCCCATGTTGAATTTCAACAGGGAATATACGTTCCGTACCTGGTTTGCGGCATTTAGCTGATTGGTTTTCAGGTCGCCAAGCAGGAGCGAAAGTTTATCAACATCAGTTTCCTGCATGAATCCCTTTTCCATCAGTGCTTTCGAATCTTTTACCAGCGATTCCATCGTGGTAATGGTTTCCTTCATCAACTCCTGATTTTTCTCGGCTACCAGGCAGAGAATATAGGCCGATGCAATTGCCTGCCTGACATCCTGCTGAACTTTTTCGAATTGAAGCTGCGTCATTTGCTGGGCGATTTTCGACATTTTCAGGCCGACAAAGTACGATCCGCTGTATACCAGCTGACTTAGTTGCCCTTGAAGGGAAGCGTTGTTTTTAGTACCAAACTGCACTTCCATGAATTCGCCCTTCTTTCCCCCGAAAAATTCGGCCGGAATCAGCTGGGTAGCAAGATTGATGAAGTTGGTGTATCCAAGGCTGGCTTGAGCCTGGGGTAATCCGGAAGCCAAAGTTTCCCTGATTTTTTTAACGGCCAGTTCAATATCGATGACTGCATTGCGGGCCTGAAAATTATGTTGCACTGCATAATCCTGGGCCTGTTTAAGTGTAAATTCCTGCGTTTGCGCTTTGGCGGTTCCGGCAAGCGTTAACGCCAGGATGAATACAAGACTGATTTTAAGTGGTTTTATCATTTCCATTCAGTTTTTAATTTTTCATTCAAAAATTTGACTCCTTTTTCGTTTGCAATTCCATGCAGATGGTAGATGAAAATTTCCTGCATTACATCAGGCGAATCAACATCAGACAACTGATAATTATTATCCGGCCTGTGTCTGTATTCCATCCTGGTCATGTGGAGTTTGGAGATAATATCCACATTCATCTCCTTTCGGTATAATCCTTCTTCAATACCCTTTAGCAGGTTTTGCCTGATGGCCTCATGCATCCGCTGGCGCTGGTCCTGCATTAACGTTCCGTAAAGTTCAGGATAGTATTTCTGCATGTCATAGACCAAAGTGGGGTTCTGTTCCTTAACCATTTTGGTCATGTACCTGTTTACCTCAAAGATTTCTTCGATAGCATTCAGGTTCCTTGTCGTGATCTCATTGAGCTTTTCGCCGTGATAGCGGAAAACCATTTCCATTACCAGCTTCACCAGATCAGCTTTGTCGGCGATGCATTCGTAAAGTGTTTTTTTCGATATTCCCAGTTCCCGGGAAACATCGTCCATAGTTACACTTTTGATACCGAACCTGTTATACAGTTCGTATACCCTTAATAGAAAATTTCCGAGCTTTTGGTCCATATGAAAATAGTTTACAATTGCCTTGCAAAAGTAAACTATATAACAATAGGAAACTAAAAAAGTTTAGAAAGTTTTCATAGTTTATTGATTTTTTACCTGACCCTGAACAGGTCTTTTTCGGGTTCTCTTTTAATATTGAGTTTCCAGATCAGGTCGGCAACCGGAAAAATGAAGAACCGGCCCTGGTTGGTAACAGGATTGCTTGCGGGATAGGGGTAGTTACCGTAGCTCATTTTATATCCGATGAGTGCGGCGAATTTTACGCTTTTATTCCAGATAAAATATCCTTTATGTTCGATGGCCCAGTGCTCCGCTTTGAAGCCTGAGGAGGTAAAGTCAACCTCCACCATATAATTATAATCGTTGTAGATATTTCCATCGACCCTAACACCGGTAAACAGCAATACTTTATTATTGAGTGTTGTGGATGGCAGATAAAATTGGGGGTAGGTAAGAGCCGGCAGGGAATCGCCTTTGGTTTTCAGGCCGAATTCGAAACCCAGCTTACCGGTTACGAGGGTTTCCTTTCCGATTCTGCGAGTGACGAGCACCTGGTTTCGGAAAGTAAATATATAGGGTATTCTTAATGAATCCGGAAAAGTCAGGGTATCGCGCCTGATCAGTTTGCTGAACAGGCTATCCTGCATACTGTGAATCAGCATCGAGGGCATCATGTACGAATGCTGGGTTGCGATCATCCAGGGCCCGCTGTTATAACGGTATTTGAACGAAATATTTGGAACAAGAAACAGACCTGCGAGGGGGCTTACTGAAAGCTCGAGTTTATCAGTTACCCCTATCTGAAAAGGCTGGATAATTCCAAATTCCTGTTGTCCCTTTGCAAGAGTTCGGGCATTGCCGGTTGTCCAGAGGGTTTGTTGCGCAAATAGCCCTGCTTCGCAAACAGCCAATAACAAAAACAATATTAGTTTTTTTATCATAGTACCTCCCCCTGCCCCCTCCTTAGCAAGGAGGGGGTGAGCATTTGTCACCCTATTAAAAATTTTCAACTGCCTATCCCTGAAGAGTTGTCATCCCCGCGCAGGCGGGGACCCCGTCCCTAACTGCGAAACTTAGCGGGAGCTTCTGCCCTGAATTATGGCCTCTGCAATAATGAGGTCTTCCGGTCCTGTAATTTTAATGTTATCCACTTGTCCATCAGTCAGGTATACCTTGTTGCCAGCCTTTTCCCAAACTGTGGCATCATCAGTAAACCCTTCTTCAAACTCTTGAACGTATGCGTCCTTTAGTTTATTGAGTAAAAACACCTGGGGGGTCTGAATTAATTTGATAAAGTTGCGGTCGATAACCCGGTTTCCCTCGTTAAAATCCCAGCGAACAGAGTCCTTTGGTGAAATAACAGGGATAGCGTTTGAATGAGCTTCTGCCTCGGAAAACAAATGGCAGATCATGTCCGGCCTGACCAGCGGCCGGACACCGTCGTGAACTGCAACCAGACCGTAGCCATTGATACTGGCTAAACCGTTTCTCACCGACTCAAAACGGGTATTTCCTCCGGAAACGATGGTATGTGGTTCGTCCAACTGATGCTCCTGGCAGAGATCGGCCCAGATATTTTTTTGATCCTCGGGAAGAACAAGAACCACAGGCATTTCTGGATAAGCCTGGCGAAAAGCGAGGATGCTATGCATCAGCACGGGCTTACCGGCCAGCAAAAGAAATTGCTTTGGCACCGAGGAGCGCATTCTGATACCTGAGCCCGCTGCAACGATAATACAATACTTTTCCACTTTGTTCTTAATTTATGCTATGCGCTAAGAGGTCGCTTCGCTCCTAATAGGTTCGCTAACGCTCACTAATAGGCTCCGCTTCGCTCCGCTAATAGGGTCGGCTTCGCCTCCCTAAATATGCTCCCTTGGTTCGCTAATTGTGCTCGCTTCGCTCGCTAATTAAACAAAAGCTCTCTTACAATTAGTGAGCGAAGCGAACCAATTAGCGCGTAGCGCATATTTAGCGACCAGCGGGAGCCTATTTATAGAGATATCGTTTGATGCTCTTCTTTGGTGTTTTAGCAAATTCCTCAGCAACAAGCTCTATCGAAGTTACTTGCTGATATTTTGGCAGGCGGTTATTCAGGCTGATACGGTTTTTTTCCATCTGCTCTTCCAGATCTTCTCGGGTCATAGTACCCAATTTTACTGGCTCAAGATCGGGGAATACCATGGCGACCAATCGTCCGGAACGCTCCGCAACAACCGATTCAATAACACAAGGCATCGTATTCAACTTCGATTCGATCTCTTCGGGATAAATATTCTGGCCCGATGGACCCAGGATCATATTTTTCGACCGGCCCTTGATATAAATGAAATGATCTTTGTCGAATACACCGAGATCACCGGTACGCAGCCATCCGTCAGCAGTGAGTGAAGCATGTGTGGCATCCGGATTTTTATAATATTCAAGAAGTACATTGTCGCCCCTGACCATAATTTCACCGACCTCTTTATACGGATCGAACGAGTCGATTTTCATGACCAGCGAATCAACGGCTTTACCCGATGCACCATTCCTGTGATATCTCCATCCGGCATAACTTACCAGAGGTCCGCACTCGGTCATGCCATAACCAACAGAGAATTTGAACTTAATTTTTTTCAGGAAAGCTTCCACCTCCGGATTTAATGCGGCTCCACCGATGACAATTTCACGGAACCTGCCACCAAACGATTCGGTAAGCTGCTTGTTGATCTTTCTATGAATGATAGAGTTAATGCCAGGGATTGCCAATATGATCTTCATCACCGGCTTTCTCAGTGTTGGCAATAATCTTGTTGTGTAAATCTTTTCCAGTACCAGAGGAACAAACATCACCAGGTGAGGTTTGATTTCCTGAAAAGCTTTCAAAATAACTGCCGGTGAGGGGATCTTGCCCAGGAAAGTAATATGACATCCCAGGGTTGTGGGGAAAATAAAATCGAAGGCGCAACCATAAGTATGTGCTAATGGCAGAAAAGCGACGATCCTGTTGCCGGGTTCCAGTGGCATATTTTCCTGTGCATATTGCAGGTTAGCCATGAAAGCCTTGTAATTTAATACAACACCTTTCGAAAATCCTGCTGTACCGGAAGTGTAATTAATTGTAACAATCTCTTTATTAGAAACTTCAGGTACCTGAAAAGCTTCAGGGACCAATCCATTCGGATATTTCAGGTCGAATGCCTCTTGTATTCCGGCTACCTCTTTATCCAACCCCTCTTCACGGGAAAACAGCAGACTCAGATCGTTCAGCTTAAAAACCGCCTTTAGCCTGGGCAGCATCGTTACATCAATTCCGGGATAATACTCTTCGGTGACAAAAAGAACATCAGTTTCCGAATGCTGAAGAATATTTTGAATATCCTCCCGATGGAAATCCGACAAGATCGGCACAGCGATGGACCCATTCAAAATAGTGGCCATATAGGTGACGGCCCAATTTCGAGAATTCTTACCCAGAATGGCAATTTTCGAACCTATGCCAATCTTGTGATTAGCAAAGATCATATGAAATCTGACAATCTTTTCGGCGACATCCTTATATAAGTAGGTATCGCCCTGGTAGTCGGAATAGGCATCCTTCAGCCAGTTGTCGCGGATTCCCGAAGCAACGGTTTGCACAAAATTTCTTTCTGTCATCGCCTGAAAATTACTTCACCAGCTTGGCAAGCGCCTCTTCCAGCTTATCGCCACGGAGGTTCTTACCAACAATCTTACCAGTTTTATCCAGGAGGAAATTGGCCGGTATCGACCGAACTCCATATAATTTTGCTACTTCATTGTCCCAGTATTTTACATCTGAAACGTGCGTCCAGGTTAGTTTATCATCAGCAATACCTTTGAGCCAGGCTGCTTTGTCGCGGTCGAGCGAAACACCCAGGATAGTGAATTTTTTGCCTTTGAATTTGTTGTATGCTGCCACAACATTCGGGTTTTCAGCACGGCAAGGTCCGCACCATGAGGCCCAGAAATCAACCAACAGATACTGTCCGCGGAAATCCGACAATTTGATCGGTTTGCCATCAGGATCATTCTGGGTAAAATCAGGAGCAATCTGACCAACAGCTGTGAGTTTCATTTTGGCGACTGTTTCCTTCAGCATTTTAACATACTTGTAATCAGCCAGCGAAGGATCGAATCCGTTGACCATTTTTTCCAGGTCAGCTGGTTCTTCAATACTGTAAGCCAGTGAATTGAGAATGTAAGCTGATACCGGTGATTTTAAAATACTCTTGATATAAGCCATCTTGGCGCCCATCTGTTCAGTTTCCAGGCCATCAATCTGGGTTTCAAGTTTCTTTACTTCAACCGTATTTTTTGCTTTATTGGCCTCATTATAAGAAGTGTACAATGGGCGCAAAGCTTCTGCCTGTGCTTTGGTTATTTTATTATAGCCAGCCAGGTCATTATGTGTTGCTGATCCGGTGATTTCAGCATTCATCAGGTCGTCTGATTTACCAACTACTTTAATGTTTGAATTATCGAGGAACAAAGAGATGCCACCTTTGAGTTCGCCAACTTTCAGCAGATACATATCAGCCTCAGTCACTTTACCTTTCAGTGTAAAAGTGCCGTCTTCGGCAATCCCGGTGGAAAATTTGGTCGCCATTTTTCCGGCTTCACGGGTTTGCAGTTCAGCTTTTCCAGTTTTAACGCCATCAATTTTTCCTTCGATGGTAAAGGTTTGGGCCATAGCCCATCCACCGATCAGAAACAGACCGAGGGCAATTGTAAAAATTTGTTTTTTCATTTCTAGGATGATTAATATTTGGTTCGAAAATACATATTTTCAGACATCTTACCACTTCCACGTTTCACTCACTTCCCAATTAGCCTTCATGACTAAATCTTTGGTAAAGGTGATGACACGTTCAGGTTGATAGTGATTGGAGTACCGGCCCGTATCCCAGTGACCATTGCCGTTAGTATCGAATATCAGCCGTGCGGTATATTTTCCGGGTGCCAGAAGGTCAAAAACTGTAGTTCCCGGGCCATTTATAAGTTTGGTAGCCACCACTTTATTGCGCGAGTCCCACAGTTCAAGAATTCCTTTTCCCTGCATCGATGGCATAGAAAGCTTTAATGATCCATACAAATCCTTGCTCTTCATTTTGAACTTGATATCGATCGAATCACTTTTTTGTCCGGCGATACCAATGAAAGCGCCGGGTAGCAAAGTCAGGTGATAAGTGGTGTCGGCTATAAATCCTGCATGCATCCTGATGAATCTCGGATGCACCTGATTGACAGGTGCTCCATTTAACACCAAACCCTTAAGTGTATCAGGAATCATACTGAAAGGAGCTTTGCGCTTTGTGGAATCTTTCCCATAAGTCAGATGAATAAGGCTGGTATCCATGCGGATATATGGAAGTGAGGTCGTAAAGAGAATCGATTGACCAAAATCGAGTGTTTTAGTGCTTTCGACTGAAGATGACACAATGAAATCTTTTTTTGGTGCGACCCCGGGTTTTACTGCCGGACGATAACGGAGTTTTGCAGTATCGGTTTTGGTGATCCTTCTTTCAATAGAATCAAAGGCTGGGAAAATAATGATCGCTTTTAAGGAATCCAAGGCGGCAATGGACGGTTTCATGATCCAAAAATCCATAGTATCGGCTTCGCCTGCCCATTCAAGTGACACGGCCACACTATCGAGCGGCAGGTTTAAAAATTCGAGACCGAGAGAATCAGTTCCCTCATTGAATTTTATCCTGATCTGATCGCGGCGGGGCCTGTCGGCACCAGCCATATATTGATTCCTCCGCACTTCGGTGAATAACCTGAGATCAAGTGAATCTGGGTGATAGAGGTATTTCGACCAGACAACCGGCACTGGGATGGAATCCTTTTTCACCCCTGTCGAGTCTTTTCCTGATTTCAGCTCTTTCGCCATTTCGTTCTTCTTCCTCGTTTCGACGATCTTCTTTTTCGTCTCCCCGATCTTCTTCTTTATCCCCCCGTTCTTCTTTCCAGTCTTCAAGTCTTCCGTCTTTTTTGTCTCCCCGATCTTCTTCGTCGTATCAGCCTGTGGATGTGAAGCTGCAAACTTTATCGAATCAACAGGGTTAAGAGATATAGTAGGGGTGATCAGAGAATCCATAAATGCAATGGATTCCGAAGGCATATCATACTTAAAATTGGTGTTTCCATCCTTGAGGGCGAAGATCTTATACGATCCCCCTGCAAGGTTTTTCACGGTAAATTTTCCCTGTTTATTGGTTCTCGAAACGTATAAGGGGATGGTTTTCAAAGGCAGGCTATCGGCTCGTCCATTATAAAGCATGACCAGAATATCCTCAGCCGGCTTGCCATCTGTGGCCTGAATCACCTGGCCGCCTATCTGCAGAGAATCGATGGAACTGCCTGTAGAAAATACATATTGAAAATTCTTGATGGCATTGCCTTCATTTAGATCTACTATTGCATCACCAAAATTGATGGCATAAGTGCGATTGGCGATTAATGAATCTTTAAAAATGATGTCCAGCTTTTTACCGTTTTTTTTGAACTCAGGCTTTTTGGCCATCGGTGGCGATACAATAAGTTGTTTGGCAATATCTTTCAGATCGAAATATTCATCGAAAGTTATCTCAACTTTTTGTGCTTTAAAATGAGTAGAAAAATTACCCGGGATACAGCTTAATATCTTAGGCGGCGTTTCATCTTTGGGACCCCCAGACAGGCTTCCCGGTGAAGCGCATCTTATAAGGCAGAAGGCAAATGGCAGAAGGCACAAGGCACGAGGCACAAGGCGCAGGAGAAGAGTGTGGAAGGCTGCAATATTGCGCATTAATTTAGCGTTTGACGACAAATTTAGCACACTAATCTGTCTTTGGATGAAAATTGACCTTAATTACGTTAATTTGCAAAGTAATTCAATCAGGTAAAACTATGACCGATCAGCAAAATAAGCCCAAAAACCGGACCGGTTTGAACATCCTTTTCGGAGTTCTTTTTGTTATTCTGGCAGCTGCCATCATATATCTTTATATGCAGTTGACCGGTGAACGCAAGGAAGCTGCAGAAATGAAGGTGACACTTGAGTTGCAGAAAGACAACCTGACCAAGGAGTTAAATGAGCTGAATTCGTCGTTCACGAAATTGAGGGGCGATAATGAGCAGATGAACCAGCGTTTGGAGCAGGAAAACCAGAAGATTCAGGATTTGCTGGCCATCAAGGCATCCAATGCCAAGAAAATCCAGATTTATGAAAAAGAGGTCACCAGCCTTCGCGGTGTACTTAAATCATATATTATTCAGGTAGACTCGCTAAACCAGGCCAACTTAAAGCTGCGTGCTGAAAATAAAGATGTTAAGCAGCGGTTCGACGAAGCAAAGAGTACCAACAAGCAGCTCGAGGAGGTCAACAAAAACCTGCAGGGCAAGGTGGAGGCAGCAGCAGTAGTCAAAGCGCTTAGCGTAGTTGCCGAACCGATCGATAATGGCGGCACCGTTCAGAAAAAAATGAAGAAAGTCCAGAAGATCCGCGTTTGCTTTAACCTGGGCGAAAATGCAGTTGCCAAAAAGGGCCCGAGAAAAATATATATGTGCATCGCCAATCCTTCCCAAAGGATAATGATAAAATCAGGTACAGATACCTTTACTCTTCAGGGCAACACAAAACCTTTCTCAGCCATGCGTGAGGTGGAATATGAAGGTTCGACCCTTGAGGTATGCATCTTCTACGAAACCACTCCAACCGACATTGTTGCAGGTACTTACTACATTGATCTTTATATGGATGGTGTAGCGATCGGGACAACAAGCTTTTCGCTGAAGTAGTTCGCTGCGCTCCTAATTGGTTCGCCTGCGGCTCACTAAATATGCGCTTCGCGCTAAATAAAAGCGTTCTTTCAGAAATTGTCCAACGTAGCCGTCCTTTTCTGTCATTCCTGCGAAAGCAGGAACCTTTTCTGTCATCCCCGCGAGGCGGCGAAACCGGAAGCGGGGACCTTTACGCTGTCGCACCGAGTGATTTGAGATCACCTTTACGCTGCCAGACCGGGGCTATTGAGAGCACGCTCATCGCTGGGTACCTTTGCCTTATTAAGTTGCCTGCTTTAAATATGCTCTAAATTGAGCAATTTTTTGACGAACGCACATTATTTACCACAGGATATTATTTATAATCAGGCTTTACACTGCTTTTAAAGTGTTGTAATTCAATATACAGAGACCAGGTGTATCTACCCTGAGGCACCACTTTCCGGCTGGTGGCACCCTTTTTGCATTCCACCCTTACCTCCTGGGAATTCCGGGCTGATAAATAGATTTTCCTAATCCTGAAAGATGAAATTACTATCCCTGATCGTTAAAATTCTGCTTGCAATCATCATGCTTTTGCCTGGTGGATTTGCTGCTGGTCAGGTGGCAGTAACTTCTGGTGGTGCCGGTTCAATTTCGGGTACCGGAGGGGCAAATAATCAGGGTAGCGCTGCCACCGGATTAGGTTGTGCAGGTGGTGGAGGAGGATACTGGGGCGGCAACGGAGGTAATGGAAAGTATGGAGGAGGAGGAGGGGGAGCTTCAGGATACGGAAGTTCCTGGCACGGCGGTACCGGTGGTCAGGGAGTTGTTGTGATTGCCTACTATAACGGGGCTTCGTTTGTAAGTTCTGTGGTATTGGTGGCTGGCACATCTGTTTCAGTAGGCACTGGAATTACCCAGGCAAAAGTTTGGGCCATTGGTGCTGGTGGTGGTGGTGCCGGTGCAACCAGCAGTGACTCAGATTCCGGCGGGGGTGGCGCTGCCGGGGGTGTTGCCTATATTAGCAAAGATGTATCCAGCGGAAATACGATAAGTTATTCATTGGGGGCAGGCGGCGCATACGGATCTGGGGCAAATAATGGCTCATCCGGGGGAAATACTACCATTACCATTGCCGGCACCACTATAACTGGCAATGGCGGCGGAGGGGGATACTTTAATAGCAATGCTAATGCCACAGGCGGTTCCTATTCCGGTGGAGATGGCGGATCAACCGGCGGTGCCGGAAAAGGATCAACTGGTGATGAGGGTGGCGGCGGTGGCGGCGGAATTGGGGGAGTTATAGGTGGAACGCAAACGTCGGCAGGAGGTGCAGGAGCTAATGCAGGTGATGTTTCGGGATTATTTTCGGCATGCGCTTCAGCAAGTATGGCGGTTCCCCCTGTTGTATCTTCTTTTACCCCGACATCGGGATCAACAGGTACCAGTGTTATCATAACTGGAACCGGGTTTTCGGGAGTAACGTCTGTAAGCTTCGGAGGAACGGCAGCGGCTTCCTATGTTGTCAATTCGGGAACGCAGATTTCGGCAGTCGTTGGTGTCGGCACTATTGGAAGTGTTAGTGTTTCAAATGTTTACGGCACAGGCTCTCTAGCCGGTTTTACCTTTGTCGGGAATAATAACCACATACTTGGATTAGGAACTCAGCAAATCATTACTGCCAGTGGCAGTCCGGTTGACTGGATAGTTCCTGCGGGTACAACAAGCATTCAGGTGATCGCCATCGGTGGTGGCGGTTCGGGTGGCGCGGCATACTGGGCCGGTGGCGGCGGTGGTGGCGGGGCACTTGCCTATAAGACTAAACTAAGTGTTACTCCAGGATATCCTGCACAGTTTATGCCGGAAGGGGTGGTGCAGGAATTACAGCTAACGCCGGTGGTCAGGGTACGAGCGGTGAAAGCAGCTATCTAACCTTCAGCGGAACAACTATCGGTGCAGCCGGCGGAACAGCTGGTACCGGAACGAATTCAAATACAAATACACCCTATGCCGGTGGCACGGGCGGCGCTGCTTACAGTACTTTCGATGGCGGCGGTAACGGTGGCACCGGCGGTAGCTCGTCGGGTGATACGGGAGGCGGCGGTGCGGGTGCCGGGGGATATTCTGGCGCGGGCGGCAATGGCGGCTGGACAGTTGGCAGCGGCGGCTCGGGTGCCGGGGGTGCCAATGGAGGAAATAACGGGATTAATGGTGCCACACAATCCGGTGGCGGAACCGGCCTCAGCGGTCCGGGCAGCAGCGCCACACTTGCGGGCCGCGGCGGATCAGGAGGAGGCAATGGATCGGCAAATGCTACGTCTGGAGGGGCAACCAATACCGGCGGTCTTTATGGTGGTGGTGGCGGCGGTCAGAGCAACGACAGCAAAGGCACTCCCGGATGCAATGGCGGCGGCGGTGCAGTAGCCATCTACTATGGTTACACGGCAACCTTCGGAGATGCACCCATTACCCTGGCAGCAAAAGCCACATCAGGATTAACCATAACTTATTCAACATCAGATGCCACTGTGGCTGCGGTGAGCGGAAATATTTTAACCATAACCGGCGCCGGAACCTGCACAATCTATGCCGATCAGGCTGGAAACGGGACCTATCCGGCTGCTGCTCAGGTGAGCCAGACGTTAACCGTTGCCTCTTCCTATCCGGGAATAACGACAGCCGCTATATCTGCAGTTGGCTCTGCAACAGCAACCTGTGGCGGAACCGTCACCAGCGAAGGGGGATTCTCCGTAACTGCCAAAGGGGTGTGCTGGGGCACATCATCCAATCCAACCATTGCGGATTCAAAAACCACCAACGGCACCGGCACCGGAGCTTTTGTATCTTCCATCACCGGACTGACTGTTGGCACAACCTATTATGCAAGAGCTTATGCGACAAGCAGCTATGGAACTTCCTACGGGACCCAGCTCAGCTTCACGCCATTCCAGCTCGGCACCTTCTCAGACATCAATAAAATATACGGAGATCCAACCTTTGTACTGGTGAATCCGGCATCAGGCAGTCCGGGTACATACAGCTACACCAGCAGCGATCACAACGTAGCAACGATATCGGGAAATACGGTTACCATAACCGGCGCCGGAACCTCAACAATTACGGCAACCCAGGCTGCCTCGGGTAATTATGGCAGCGCCACCACTACTGCATTGCTTACCGTGGCAAAGGCCGACCAAGTGCTGACTCTGAGAATTCCGACCAGCGCCAAGCTGAATACTTTTTACGATACGTCGATCGGGATAACAGCAACTTCTTCATCCTCCCTGGGAGTCACAGTGACTATAGGAGGCACAGCAACCTCTACACTTGGCGGAACTGTTGGCAGTTACACCCTTTCCGGCGTAAGTACAAGCGGAACGGTGATCGTTACGGCAGATCAGGCCGGAAATGCCAATTATAATGCTGCAATCCTTTCCCAGACTTTTAATGTTGAGATGGGTAATCAGGTGATTGCATTTGATGAGCTAACCGGCAAAACATTTGGTGATGCAGCATTCCCATTAACCGCTACCGGCGGACTTTCCGAAAACCCGGTCACTTTCGCCAGTTCAAATAACAATATAGCCACCTGCACCGGAACAAACGGCACTACCGTTACCATAACAGGTACCGGAACGGTGGCCATAACGGCAAATCAGGAAGGCAATGCAAGCTGGAATCCGGCTGCTGCGGTCACCCGGAATTTAACCATAGCCCGGGCCACACCATCGATCACGAATTTTTCCGCTATCGGCAAAACCTGGGGCGATGCGTCTTTCTCCTTAACACCTTCATCCGCCAGTACAGGAGCTTTTACCTATTCCAGCGGAAATAACGCTGTGGCAATAATTTCAGGGAATACGGTTACGATAACGGGCGCGGGTACCTCAACATTAACAGCTGCCCAGGCTGCGGACGCCAATAATAACTCAGTGAGTGCAGATATTACCCTGACTGTAGCACAGGCAAATCAGACTCTGACCATCACCGGTTTGCCAACCGATATTTCATTACTCGCATTTGAGGGCGCTCCGATTCAGGCTTCGGCCACCTCAACATCAGGATTGACAGTAACACTAACTCTGGGCGGGGCAAGTCCGGCAACCATCGATGGGGCCAATCTGATTACCAGCAGTGGTTCAACAGGAACGGTAACTGTCAATGCAAGCCAGGCTGGAAACACCAATTTCAACTCGGCATCTGCAAGTCAATCATTCACAGTCAACAAGCTTAATCAGACGATCACTTTTGATGCGCTTTCAACCAAGAATGTGGGTGACCCCGTTTTTGACCTTAACGCAAGCAGTACCTCATCGCTCAATATAACTTTTACGAGCAGCAATACGGGAGTAGCGGCTATCAGTGGAAAATCGGCGACCATTGGAACTCAGGGTAATTCAACAATTACTGCCAGCCAGTCCGGGGATAACTATTACAATTCAGCTTCATCAGTAGCTCATACACTGACTGTTCAACCCTGTGCGAGTCCGTTGAATCCGACAAATGGGGGTGAAATTTCAGAAAATCAGAATGGCTGCAATCCATATAATCCCGCACTGATTGTAAGTACAACCCTACCCTCGGGACAAAATGGAACGCTTGAATATAAATGGCAACTTTCCACCAGCAGCAGTTCAACAGGGTTCAGTGATATCGCCAGCAGCAATGCCGATGCTTACGACCCGGATATAATCAAGGTCACCACTTGGTACCGAAGACTTTCCCGCGTTACCTGCATCAGTGACTGGGCTTCAGCTACCTCATCGAATGTAGTTGAGATAACCATATATAATTCGGCTCCGGCAACACCTGGTACTATCAGCGGAACCTCCCAGCAATGCGCAGGTTCAACAGGGCAAACCTATAGTATTTCCAGCGTGACAAATGCCACTACCTACACCTGGACAGTTCCAACCGGATGGTCGGTTACTGCGGGCAGCGGCACCAATACAATAACCGTTACTGCAGGATCGGGTGGTCAGAATGGTAATATCACAGTAACGGCAGGCAATGCATGCGGCAACAGCACGGCAGTTACTAAATCGGTAACAGTAAGTGCAGTAACAGTTGGGGGGACGGTAAAATGGTAAATATGCTCACTGCGTTCGCTAATTGGTTCGCTTCGCTCACTAATTGGTTCGGCTGGCGCCTCACTAATAGGTTCGCCTGCGGCTCACTAAGAGGTCGCTTCGCTCCTAATTGGTTCGCCTTCGGCTCACTAATTGGCTCCCTCCGGTCGCTAAAATTGGGCATTATGGTTGTCTTTTTGGTTGTAGCGTCTATTACCGCAATGGGGCAGTACACCGGTGGTTATTCTAATGTTGCATTCGGCAAAACCGCAAGCGCATCGAACTATGCGGGTGGATATCCCCCATCAGATGCAGTTAATGGATCCGGTGGGCTTTGGTGCGCATTGACCAACAGTCCGGCATGGTTGATGGTTGATTTGGGCGACAGTTATTATATTGATGGTTATGGATTCGATTCGGGAAATTCAAGTGAGCTTCCTGATAACTTTACTTTTCAGGGAAGTACCAATGGTTCTTCCTGGAGCAATCTTCACAGTGGTTCTGCTTCCGTCGCGGGAAATTATAGATATAATTGTAGTGCAGGTTATTACAGGTATGTTCGGATCTACGCAACTTTTAGCCATACTTACGGATCAATTACAGAATTCTACGTTTATGGCACCTTATCGGCCTGTACCAACCCAACCAGCGGTGGTACAATAGCCACTGCCCAAACCGGATGTACCCCATTTGATCCGGCAGCATTTACAAGCTCGGCAGCCGCAAGCGGTGAGACTGGCACTCTCGAATATATTTGGCAAAATTCTGTATCGCCATTCACTACCTGGAATGATATCAGCAGCACCAATTCTGCCACTTATAATCCCCCGGCAGGTCTGACAGAAACAACCCGTTACAGACGTCTGGCCAGGGTGAACTGCAAATCTGACTGGACCGGAGCGGCGGTATCCAATACGCTCGAAGCAACGGTTAACCCGGCATCTACAGGAGGCACGACCAAATGGTAAATAACATGAAGAAATTAATTACTCTACTTTATTTCGATAGCCTTGTCATCCCCTTGAAAAACGGGACCCCGTCCCTTACCACTAATTTCATCAGTCGAACCTTCTTAATATTGATCTGCCTTTTCACCTTAATCAGCAATGCCGAGTCACAGTCTTTATATGTTGCCAGCGGCGGAAATATCAGCCTGGCTTCAACTGGCCAGACAACCAGATATGTTTCTGTCTCTGGCACTTTTACAGCTGCTTCGGTGGGAGACACTTCAAAATGGTGATTAATCAAGCAATTAACGCAAGAGGAATGTTATGAAAAGAGTAATTTTTATTGTCAGTCTCAGCCTCTTGTTTTCCTTAACCGGGAAAAGCCAGTCGGCGCTCGATTTCGATGGCACCAACGACAATGCCACTGCCAGCAACGTGATGACCAATACCGATAACTTTACGCTGGAGGCCTGGGTTTATCCCCGGTCATATGGAGGGTATAGCTGGGCTATTTGCCTGGATGGCGCCTCCATCGGATTAGGTATATCATCAGGAAACGGAACGCTCACTTACCTGATTAATAACGGGAGCTCTAGCGCAACTGCTACAATTCCACTAAATACCTGGACCCACATTGCCTTGGTAAGGCGCAGCGGCACCTACGAACTTTACAAAAACGGTGCCTACCAGACGACTTCGCAACTGCTTGCCCCAACCAGTAATTCAGGAGCTCTGCAGATAAGCCGGTCGTCCGGCGAAATATGGATAGGGGGTATCGATGAGGTCCGCATCTGGTCGGTGGCCAGAACCTCCGTCGAAATTTCTGCTAACTATAATGTCACGCTGTCTTCGTTTTCAGGATTGGCTGCTTACTACAAAATGGATGAGGGAACTCCCGGTGGGACCAACACTGGAATAACCAGCCTCACCGATGCCTCAGGTAACGGAAAAACTGCTTCTCTCAGCGGTTTCACCATGACCGGCTCCACATCGAATTATATTGCTGATCATTCGGGACCCATAGCTCCTGCAAATCCCACTTCAATTACTGCCACGGTAAATCCAATCTGCAACGGAACCAGCACGGTACTTACAGCCAATGGGCCTGTCGGAACGGTTTATTGGTATACGTCAAGCTGCGGAGGCACTGCAACTTCACCGGCCACCTCCACCGCAGCAGATCCAACGTTAACTGTCAGCCCTTCGGTTACTACAACTTATTATGCCCGCAATAACAATGGGACGTGGAGTGCGGGTTGTGCATCGGTTACAATAACCGTTAATCCGGTATCGGCAGGCGGAGCGGCGAAGTGGTAGGGAGGCTTCGCTCCTAATAGGTTCCGTGCGCCTCACTAATACAACTTCGACAGAGTTGTCATCCCCGCGAAGGCGGGGACCCCGCATAGCCGTCAACCTAAGAGGTTAATTGATTGATATTCTCTGGGTTGTAGCTTAGTGTTATTTGACGCTAGGATATGGGCTTGCAATCCCTTGATAGTAAGGACGAAACTAATTTTTTCCCCGTTCCTTTGGAGAACGGGGTTGTTTGTTGTAATTTCGCTCATATCAAGGAACTTTTAGTTTTTAAACGGGATTTGTTTTTCAGGACTATCCCGTTTTCTTTGTTAAATATAGGCATATATATTTGATTTACAATACAATATGTAGATTATTTTCTCTAATCCTAGTGATTTTTTTTTGCGTTCCAACGCATGATTCGAGTTTAATATTTTTGCTACCCATAGGATGAAGTTTCCAATTCCAAGTAATCCTGTCCTGAATGCTTCTCTTAGTCTAAACGTATTGTCAAACAAGGTTTAAAGCATTTATTCAGACTTAACATTTGGCCCCTTTTATTGTACAGAAGACCGCGTTGAACCATGATGGTATTCCAATTGATTACCATGAGGAGCAACTTAAAATACAACAGACACATCCATCGTATGTATTTCATTTTTCTGGTATGGTGGATGCCAATAACCGATTTCCAAACCTTGAAGATCAACTCAATCTGCCAGCGCATCCGATAGAGTTGTGAGATAACTGTTTCCGGCAATATCTCTGCTGCAACATTAGTAATGAAGAGATTGAACCTGGACATAAACAGGTATTCTTCACTGGGTTGATACCCTTTCTTTTTCTCGACCTTACGGTTATTTCTGGTTCGTTTTTCGTAGACGGCTTCCGGGAGAAGTTCGATCACCAACCGGACCGGGATTTTTACTCTGACTCCAACGAAGACGGTCTTCTCAATACTGGATAATTGATGTTCTTGCAAATAGGCATAAATAGATTTAAAGTCCAGGCGTTGGAACTTTCCTTTCCTTTTCTCAAAAACAACCGTAGAAAAGCAAAGCCTGGAAATAAAGAAAACCCCTTTGCTTATGATATTCTTAAACGCAGAAAAACCATAATACCCAAGGTCTCGCAGGATCAGATCATTTTTAGCGACTGTACCTAAAATCTCTTTTGCATCTCTGGCATCGGGTCTGTTAGCCGGAGTCAAGCTCAGGTCCGTTATGCTGCCGCTTTTCAGATCATATTCAAATTGCAGACAGGCTCCAGCCTTTGAGGCACTGCCCCCGGAACCGGGTAGGCGATCATGGAAAGCTTCCGGCAGGTCAAAACGCGTTCCGTCTTTAATTAAAACCCGGTTAAATGAACCCAGCCAACCAGCTTCAATGGACTGATCTAATTTCACAGATAGCTGTTTCTCAATCAAATGCTTAAAGGAATCGAGTGCCTTATCGTTGAAACGCTTATCCAGACCTTGTTTAGTAATACCAATGTCATGCTCGGACATCGCTTCTATGGCAAGTTGGTTCAGGCTTTTTGAATTAACCGAACTTGCATCATACATCATAATATCAAAGAACGAGCTGGGACCCATCTTGGAATCCCTTTTACAAAAACCAGTCTCTCTGGCTAACTTCATCAACTCCTCAGGACCAAAAATCTCCAAGGACTTTTGAATCTTCCATTGCTGGGGATCAGATAACCCCTTATATTAGTACAAAATATTAATTTTCCCTCCTTAGGTTGACGGCTATGCGGGGTCCCCGTCCCTTACCACGGCATTCGGCAGGAGGGGACCTTTTCGCTGTCGTAGCAAACAAATAGAGAGCACCTTCCCGCAGCCGTAGTCATGCCATTGTGAGCATCATTATGATATCGTGCATCCCGATCAAAATCGATCATTATTTGAGCAGTAAGCCAGTCAGTCTCGTCGGATACCGCTTATCCAGGAATTTTATATGAAACTATTCACATGCAGTTCAATGGGTTATGCCGCTCAATCCCGATCGGGATTATTGCTAGAAGGTTAAGTGGCATCCCTTTTGTATTTACGTCAGGTTAAGTAGTAATTATGGCCAAACACAACTTTTTCTGAATGAATACCTCCACTATCAGAATGGGAATCTCAGGTGTAAATACGCTTACTTGCTTTTTTATGCTGATTCTTTCATTCCTGTCGATTAAATCTGAAGCTCAAATAAATTTTTCCTTTACTGGCGGAGAACAAAGTTTCACAGCCTCCGCAGATGGTAATTACAGACTTCAGGTTTGGGGCGGGCAGGGTGGAGGAACCGGTGCAAGCTACTGGGGTACAGGAGGGTATGGTGGTTATAGCACAGGAACAATTTCCCTCACCCAGGGACAAACAATCTATGTTTACGTGGGTCAGCAGGGTTTCCAGTCAGCCAGTTCCATCGCGTATAACGGTGGAGGTTCTGGTAATTACCATGTTGGTGCTTCAAATGGATATACGGGTGGAGGTGCAACGCATATTTCCAAGATACAGGGCTTGTTGAGTACACTTTCCGGGCAGGTGGGTAATGGCAATTTATTGATCGTTGCCGGAGGTGGTGGCGGAGCCGCAGGCTCAACAGGAAATGTCAGCTTTGATTCTTATGCAGGCAATGGTGGCGCCGGTGGGGGTACGTCAGGATCTGCAGGAGTTTCCGCAGGAAGCAGAGTCGCGGGTGGAGGAGGAACTGCATCCCTTGGGGGAAGTAGTGTAAGTCCTGCCATTGCCGCAGGATTTGGTGTGGGAGCAAGCGCTGACCAAACTGAGGGCGACGAAATTCAGGGTGGCGGTGGTGGTGGCGGTTATTATGGTGGTGGTGCCGGCTCGCATAACGGTGGCGGTGGCGGTGGCGGTTCCGCGTATACCGATGGAGTTTCCAATGGCTCCACACAGGCCGGGGTGCAAACTGGCAATGGTTCTGCACGGATTTCATTAACGCAACCAGTAGAAGTATTTGTCGCGGGTAACTATGCATGGGGTTACAGTACCCTGAAAGCCGCTTTTGATGCCATTAATGCAGGCACTCACCAGGGAACAATTACCATAGCAGTGAACGCGAGCACCACTGAAACTTCTTCGGCCGTTTTGTATGCAAGTGGCACAGGCAGTTCGAGTTACACATCGATAAACATTTATCCAACAATTACCGGATTAACTATCAGCGGGAATCTGGGTAGCCCACTCATCGACCTCGACGGAGCGGATAATGTGACGATAGATGGACGGGTTAATGCCACAGGCAGCAGCATCAACCTGGTCATCATTAATACCAATACCTCCGGAAACAGCACTTCGGCCATCCGATTTATTAATAATGCCACAAATAACACGATGAAGTATTGTAAGGCACAGGGTTCGAATACGGGTTCCAATGGCGCAATCCTGATCTTCAGTACCACCGCCACCGGTTCTTCCGGGAACAACTCCAACATCATTGACCACAACGAAATCACCTGTGCAGGCAACAACAGGCCTCTGAATGTCATCTATTCAAAAGGCAGCAGCACTGCTTCAAATATTTCGAATACTATAAGCAACAATAACATTTATAATTTCCTGAATCCTAATAATAGTTCATGTGGAATTCTCCTTGCCGAGGCTGTGGATACTAAGGGTTACAATAGTGACTGGACCATTACGGGTAACAGCTTTTATGAAACAACAACATTCCAACCCTCGGGCGGTAGTTATAATATTATCTATATTAATACCAGGGACAATGGCACTTCATATGGTGATAATTTCACCATATCATACAATTATATCGGAGGAAGCGGTCCGGGATGCACAGGGACCTTTACAAAGTCTTCAAGCAGTAATTATTTTTGGGGCATCCAGCTTCATGTCGGCACAACAAACGTGAGCAATATCCAGGGAAACACGATCAGTAACATTAATTATTCGAACACAGGTGGCCCTGACTGGTGGGGGATTTATATTGATAATGGAGCTGTTAATATGGGGACCACAGCACCCAATTACATTGGTGCAGGAAGCACCGGCGGGTCTATTACCTATATCTGTGGAGGTGATAATGCCCGTTTTCTGGCAGTCCATCTTCAGGGAGATGGTATTTGCCACATTCAGAATAATGTAATTAGCGCCATCACTGTAGACAATACCAACTCTGCTTATTCAACCAGTTTTTGGGGAATTCACCAGCAAGCCAGAACCAATACCAATGTTATAAGCAATAATACTATTGGAAGCGCTACAACAGCAAATAGTATCCGGGCACTGTCAGCCTCCACCGGCAACAATTATCCTCAGATGGTCATTGGCTACTCAGGCGACGGGAACGGAGGGACTATGACGGTAAGCAATAACACCATTGCGAATCTTACCAACGGAACTACCAATACGACGGTCGGCACCAAGGGCAAGGTATATGGAATATGGGCGTTTGCTGGCGGTACCTATACCATATCCGGGAACAGCGTACATGACCTGACGATTGCTAACGCCAATACTCAAACAGGCCCGATTCCCAGCGACCAGAACATTTCTCTTTCCGCGGGAGGGATTTTGTTTTCGGGGACTGGTAATGTCAGCCACACCATCTCAGGCAACACCGTCTATAACATCTCAAATACTTACTCTTCCTTTGCAGGAACCGTTGCAGGGGTATACTTTTTTGGATCATCGACCGTGAGCTCGGTTGACAAGAATCTCATTTACGGAATAGTTGCCAACACGGGCAGCGGCTCTGCCAATGCCTATGGGATCAAGATTGGGGGAGGAGTTGCAACCTATTCAAACAACATTATTACGCTTGCGGGAAATAACACTACGAACATATATGGAATTTATGAGCCAGGAACATCAGGCACCACCAGCAACATTTATTTTAATACCGTTTATCTAAATGGATCTCCTGAGTCCGGCTCCCTGAACAGCTACTGTTTATATAGTGACTTATACAGCAGCATCAGAAATTTCCGAAATAATATTTTTGTTAATGCCCGCACAAATAATGGGGCATCAGGGAAACACTTTGCGGCTTACCTTGCTTTTGACGGAAACTCCAGTTTGACAATGGATTATAATGATTATTTGGCAAGTGGGTCAGGGGGTATGCTGGGATATCACAAAAGTGGAACTTACAATCCAGCGTATGATATCAGCAACCTGAGTGCATGGAAGACCTCTACAGCACAGGATGCCCACAGCAAAAATGCTGATCCGGTGTTTACCGTTCGAGCTCCAGGAACCACGGCAGCTGATTATCTGCCAACGGCCTCCTCTTTGTTGGGTGTTACAGGTACCAACATCACCACCGATTATGACGGAGGAGATGCCCGGAGCGCAACCTTGCCGGCGATGGGTGCTTTTGAATATCCAGTCACTACCTGCACCGCACCGGCCATTGGCAGCCAGTCGACCGCCACCCAAACCCAGTGCTTAAACGGAACTTTTACTGCCATTACAGTTACTGCCACGGGCGATGGGTTAACCTATCAGTGGTACAGCAACGGCAGTGCAAGCGCCTCAGGGGGAACTTCTCTGGCGGCAGCCAATGGCGCTCAAACGAACAGTTATACGCCCCAGCCTGGCACGGCCGGCACCCTCTATTATTACTGCATCGTCACCGGAACCTGTGGAACGGCAACCAGCACGGTATCGGGAGCATTTGTAGTGATCCCGGCATCGGTGGGCGGGACGGCGAAGTGGTAATAAAGTTGCCAACTTTAAACAGAGACTTTGGCCAAGTTTTCAGCTTAAAGTTGGCAACTTTATAATAAGTTCGCCTGCGGCTCACTAATTAAAAAGCATCCAACGTTGGGGACCTTTTCGCTGTCATTAACATGCCCCGGTGAGCACCATTATAATATCGTGCATCCCGATCGTTATCGATCCTGATTTGGATAACCCGCCCGGCCGGAACTGTAATTTTCGCACAAAAATTGGCGGCGTAATATCGTGAAATCATATGTAAATAAGTTAGTTAACCATTGATCCCTTCCTTGGTTTTTTCGATTTTTTATTGGTGGCACCTTTTTTGAAGCACTATAGGGTTGCACTGAAGTTTTGGCAAAGAAACAAGTGCTGTTCTCTTTTTTAAAATGGAATATAAATCGCGATTCATGAATACTAAACGCACTCTGTTTCTGTCTTTGTTATTGGCCCAAGGCCTGATTTTAAGTGGATATGCCCAAACCACACGCAATGCTGGTACTTATGTCGAACCAACTGCTGCCTATACCGCAACAAGCGATTCTGCCATTGCAAACCTGGAGCTTAATGCAGCATGGACTCGGGCCGGGGAATCTCCAACCATCACCAGTTTCACTCCCACAACGGCAGGAACCGGTGCAACCGTGACCATTACCGGAACCAATTTTACCGGAGCTACAGCAGTTAGTTTTGGTGGAATAGAAGCTACTTCATTTAATGTGGCAAGTTCAACCAGTATCACGGCTGTGGTAGCTAGCGGAACGTCGGGAAGTGTGAGTGTAACCACTCCGGACGGAACTGCTACCCTTGCAGGATTTACCTACTGTGTTAATAATACGATCGCATTAACTTCTGCCGTTGGAACCAATGCCCAAACGCTTTGTAAGAATACAGCAATCACCAATATTACCTATGCAACAACAGGTGCTACCGGTGCAACTTTCAGCGGACTCCCCACAGGAGTAAGCGGTGCATGGTCAGGTAATGTTGTAACTATATCCGGTAAGCCCACAGTTGCCGAAAGTTATTCATATACGGTTACCTTAACAGGAGGTTGCGGAAATATAACAGAGACAGGCTCCATAACGGTTACAACTACCAGCATTTCCATTACCTCAAGTGACCCTGATAATATCATCTGCAGTGGGGCGGCTGTTACGTTCACTTCAACAGTACAAAATGGAGGTAGTGATCCTACTTATCAATGGTATAAAAATGGAGCAGCAATATCTGGCGCTACTTCATCAACTTATTCCACTTCATCACTGATTAATAGTGATGCAATACGCGTTGATTATTCTTCTTCTTGTACGTGTGGTTCGACAGGTGATATTGTAACATCAAACCTGGTATTGCATTTAGACGCATTAAATCCATTATCTTATTCAGGTACTGGAGCTATATGGAATGATTTAACTCTGAACCACAATGATGTAACCATGCAAAACTCAAGTGTTATTACCTGGAATTCAGCTGGCTACTTCGATTTGGGATCAAACGGATATTTTAATAGAGCCACATCTACAAATCTTCCTTCAGGTAATAATTCCTATAATTTAAGTGTTTGGATTAAAATACCAACAACCTGGGTTCAGTATGGATTTATTAGTATAGGCAATACAGGAAGTAATTATCAATACAATGGTTTCAGAACAGATAATACGAATGGTTATAGTCATTCTTGGTGGGGGAATGATTTAAATCCTCATAACGGTTCGCTTTCATCCGCAACATCATGGTTTAATGCAGTTGCTCAGTTTGATGGCACAACGAGAAGTATTTGGATAAATGGGGTACAATTAGCTTCAGATGCTCCAGGAAGTAGCCATAATGTTACAAGTAGTTTGCTGCAAATTGGTAAAACAGCTGGTAGTGAATATTTAAATGGTAATATTGGACAAGCATTAATTTATAGCCGTGCATTAACCGGCACTGAAATTATTCAAAACTACGATGCAGAGAAAGCCAGGTTTCTTAATAATAATATTGTCCCATTAAGTTCAAATTCAATATCGACAGCTATTGCGGCTGCGACTATTTCATTAACTTCTGCTTCAGGAACTGATACCCAGACGCTTTGTAATAATTCAGCAATCACCAATATTACGTATTCAACAACAGTTGCTACCGGT